>JANNPW010000099.1:0-4239 GCA_031400405.1 Mariniblastus sp. | reverse complement strand
CGTCGACCGAATTCTAAAACGCCAGTATGTCCGTATCCATGAACTTTCACGCGAGAAGGATGCAGACGGCGAGCCCGCTTATGAGGCTTGGATACACATCGCATGGGATAAAGAGAAAGCCGAATATGTAGTGATGTGGCTAGACAACACCGCCACGACCAATTTTGCACCGGAGGGTGTTGGACATGCAAAATCAGATGGAGACCGGATCCCTTTCGTTTGGAAATCGGCCGATGGGAGCGGCATTCACAATACTTTCAAATACGACCGTGCGAGCGAAACCTGGACGTGGGAAATCGATAACATTGACAAGTCCAAGAAGGCTTCACCTTTTGCACGATTGACATTGAAGCGAAATGTGAAACGATAGTAGGCACTCATACTAGAATTGCGGACGAACCAAGCATTGGACCGAAGTGCTCGGTCGATGGTTTCTGACTTGCGTTGAGTCAACTCCTCGCACTCGGTCAATGCGGGCGTTACGGCAGAAAGTGAAACAACCGAATGGCACGATCCGTCTATCTCGAAACGACGATTATTGGCTACTTAGCTATGAGAGATAGCAGAGACATTCGCGTTGCATCCAATCAGCTGACCACTCGTGAATGGTGGACGGATTTTAGACATGAATTTGACATTTTCGTCTCTCAGTTTGTGATTGACGAATGCAACGAAGGTGATCCAGTTGCGGCAATGGAAAGGAGGGCGTTCCTGAATGGTGTTTCCGTACTCGACATGAACGAACCGGTGGAGCTACTAGCTGAGAAGATTGCCCAAAGCCTGCAAATACCAGCGAAAGCAAGAATCGACGCATTCCACATTTCCATTGCTGCGGTCCATGGCTTAGAATTGTTGCTGACATGGAATTGCAGGCACATTGCGAATCCAGAGAATCGTCCAAAGATCGAACAGATTTGCCGTGCGACAGGTTGTGAACCGCCTGTCATTTGTACCCCGTATGAATTGTTGGAGGCTTATGATGATTGACCCCGTGGTGGCGGAGGTTCGGGCGGCCCGAGAGCGAATTGCTGATGCGTCGGGTGGGGACATGCATGCAATAGCGAAAGCGGCTCGACAACGCCAAATTGCGTCGGGCGTAACTACTGTCACAAGGCCTTCACGACCACCCATCTTCGCGACAGGAAGCCGTAACAATGCGATGCACGTGCGGACTGGAAATGGTTTGAAGACAAGCGGGAATGAAAGCCCGTCTGAGTAGCTCCTAGCCCGAGGCTCAGTATCGACTGTTGCAGCTTGCCTGATAACAGGTCGGTTGAAGCGTACACAGAAAGGTAGCGAGGATGAAAGGTATCGACTGGCTGTCGAACCCTGAATGGTATTGGGCTCCGAAAACTTTGAATTGCCAAAACGGTACTTGACACCTTTTATTCTCCGCCGCTTATCGATTAACCATTGATTACCCTGGTCTCAATGACCCGTCACCCAATGTGGACGGATACTGGCCCGCAATCGAGAACTTCATTTACATCATCTTTGCTGTAATTTCTGGGATGTTGGCGATCATCATCGGAGCAATTTGGGGCTACTATTCCTTCAGGAGACGGACTAAGATGATCACCACGCAGAACACCGAGGCGGCTAAAACTGCATAGCCTCTTGGGATATTGCACATCGACGAATAATTGTTCGTCAAGCCGGGCCCTTCGAGAATTTTGATGGCCATGAACAATAAACTGCGGAATCAAAAGTTAAGCTTTCACTACTGGCCAATGATTCACAGTCTCGTTGTCTTGGCAGTTCTGTGCAGATCAGATTTAGATCGGTCGAGCTGGCTTCGACTTATTGGACTTGTACTTGCAACTAGCGGTTTGTGTGCAAACCTGTTCGTTGTTTGGGCTAATCGAGGCCGAATGCCAGCTAGGGATGATACAATTCCACCGGAACTCCAAGACAGGTACGACGTAATGCACAAAAATACAAAGTTTTCGTTTTTAGCAGACTGGATTCCGTTTCGAGAATGGTTATTTAGTCCTGGCGACTTGTGCCTTTGGTTTGGTGTGGCGATTGTCCTTTTCGACCGGGTTCGGGAAAATATTGTCTAATTAACGCGGTGGACAAGCAAAGCATTTAAGCGTCACACCGATCTTCTTGCATGCAATATAACTTTAGCGGACGATGATGGAAACCGTTTCCCCAGTTTGAATCCCGACGAATCAAACGGTGCACCCAAGACATCTGAGTCATCGTGTCAATTGGATTGAATACGTTTTTGAAAAATTTGTTTACTGGGTTTGAACAGGTTTTGCACAGCGAAAATCGTCAGTTGCAGAAGCTGTTGTTGGACCAGTAGTTACTGTCGAAGCGTAGTTGATTTCGAAGATCGGTTAAGTGGTTACTGTCAATTCAGGTTTGCTCTTTCGAGGTGTTGGATCGGCGAGAAGAACGCCTTGAAAATATCTTGATCCGCAGTCTTTAAGTCGCTGGTTGTACTTGGCATCATCGTAGGCCGTGTTGGTCTGCCAGAGCTTGAAGATGATTCTCATCCACTTGTAAGCTAAAGCTCGCTTGGCCATTTGGGCGGTGTTACCAAGTTCGATCTGTCGATCGTAATAAGCTTTGGCCCAGCGGCACTTGGTGATCGACAGTCCGGCGTATTCATGAAAGGTTTGTTTCATGAACTTGGAACAGGCCCACCGACTGGAATCGTATTTTGATTTTCCACTTTGTGTCGTCAACGGCGCGATGCCCGCAGCGGCTTGCAAGTTTCTGGCTGACGGGTATCGTTCTTGATCGTCGCCCAATGCCGCCAGGATGCGCGCGTGAGATGCGGAGCCGGAACCCGGCAACGCTGCCACACAAACGAACCGCTGATGCTGCTTGACCAGCGATTCCAGCTCGGCGTCGTAGCCTTTGATCGCGGTGTTGAGAACTTGCAGTTGTCCGCAGATGGTTTGCACCAAGCGTCCGCAGGTTCGCAGCAACACGAGATCAGTCGTCAGCGGTGTGGCGCTGAGCAACATTTCAATTCGTTTCCCCGCGTTGGCTTTGCTGCCGACTCCAAAAAAGAATCTTTGCAACTTGGTTCTTCCAGCGGCTTGGAGGGCCGCCAAGGTGGGGTACTTGAGCAGCAGTCGAACGATGAATTCTGCATAACGTTTCGATGGTTTGAGACGCAAAATCGCCGGAAAATATTGCTTCAGCAGATCGGTCAATTCGTTGGCCAAAGCCACACGTTGGTCGACCAGGTTGCGTCGATCTCGCGAAAGCGCGCTCAGCTCCCGAGTCAGGGGTTGATCACGATTGAGGGGCTTGAGCTGGTCGTGATAGTGGATCAGGAATTGACAGATCAGCTTGGCATCGACGGGATCATTTTTACCACCGCCATGTGCAAACGCTTTGCGGTAGTTGGCCAGCGCGTTGGCGTTGAGGGGATAGATCGTCAGCTGATGTTCCAGCAGAGAATTGATCAAGGCACCGCGAGAAGTCTCCAGGCAGATCTCGATTTGACAACCCGGGAACTGTTTTCGCCATTGCGCGATCCAGTCAGCAATGGCTTGGGGGTCTTGATCCAAGATTCCGGCGCAGACCTTGCCGTCGGGTGTGATGGTGTGGTAAGCGTGATTTTCATCCGCCCAGTCGATACCGATCCGTAGCGTGGGGCCGTCGGCCTGAATGGCTTCGTCAATCTGATTGGCTCCATCAACCAAGTTGGTTGAATTGGGAGCTTCAGTCGTTTGCAATTCTGAAGAGATTTTGTTCATGGTTTGAAAGAACCTGAGTTAAACTGGAGTCTGTAAAAAGCTTCGAGAGGTTTTTGAACGCGAAGTGCTTATCGATGGTCTTTTATTAGAAGTCGTCATCTGAGAATTCGTTTTGTCAAAAACCGAACCGACCGCTGCGGAGGTCTTGGGTAAGTCGTTGGTCCGTCATAACGACAAGTCGCGTGACAGACTGCGACAGCGGCGATGATTCGTCAGCGGTCGGCTCGAAGTTTTGCGTGGGAAACGTTCCCAAGTGAGTTCAACGTTAGTTTGGATAAAAAATAAAGCTGGATTTTTGCCGCACAATTTGAGAGACTGCCTTTGTTCCGAGCTCCCTTCGGCTCCCACGTCGGCAGCGTCTCGTAGACTGTGCGGTTGACGATAAGCGGCGATTGGGTGCGTTTTTGAAATGGAGAGTCACTCATCGCCGCTGGGTGACCTCGGTCGTTCGTCGCTCAAACAACTCGTCGTCAGTCGCACAATCAACAAAAAGGTGTCCCATGACTAAAGCGGAAAA
>JANNPW010000069.1:0-38607 GCA_031400405.1 Mariniblastus sp. | reverse complement strand
ATCTGCGTTAGCTGGCGATCCATTACACCTGTTGGTTGTCAATCCTGACCGCCCCGATCGTTATGAACCACGCGTCAGAAAACGGCGCCCCAAAAATTACCAGCTGATGAACAAACCACGTTGCCAGCTTAAGCAAGAGCTTGCCCAGCAATGACTTACGATGATTTTAATGCCATTCGGGCCACACCAAGTCATTTTTCGTGATAGCATTTTTTGATTGGTTTCTGCAATCGGGGAAAACGCCGTCACTAAAATGCTAGCATGCAACGACTTTTTGCATTTGCAGTTGTCTGGCCCCGTTCGTTCCGTCTGGCCCCGTTCGTTCCGTTCGATTCTCTCGGTCCTCTCTCCCGTTCGTTTCTTCTGGCCCCGTTCGTTTCTTCCGTTCGTTTCTTTGGCTGATCCGCTGCCTTGAACGTCCCGCACAACTCGCGGCAACGAAACCTCTTGCGGATGCGGTCATGCCAGATATCGACGTTCGACCGCAGTCGTTCGAAACTTTCTGTCACGTCAGCGTTCAAGTTCGCTTTGCCCGTTCGAGTCAGCTGATACCCAACACTAATTCTATCGAGCGGTTAACCTACTTGGCGACGCTCGCGGGATAGGCTCGCATTCAATTAAAACTTGAACTAGGGATGCGTCAACTGGCGTGGATCAACCAGACCCGCATCGAGTAGGTCAAATTTCAAGCCCTTGATCGCGGCACCTGGGTTGTAAAAACGGAGCCCCCCGTAGGGAACACCGACTAGCCGGCGATGCGTATGTCCAAAAAAAACATTTTCGATTCCTGCGGCGGCTCCCAACTCCTGCGCCTGCAGATATTCCGTCAACCGTTGAAGCACAACCAGCTTTCGTTTGGCAACGTGGACAGCCACGCGATGCAATCCAACGCCCACGACGGCATCGTAGAGGGCATGAGAAATTTGGGAGGGGTTGGAACGCTGCTCGCCGGCCAAGCGTCGCGCATCGAGCACCTCGTGGTGGACTTCGCCCGGTCGAATGGGACGATCGACAATATCGCCATGGAGAAAAATCGTCTTGTCGATTCTTAACAAGTGCCGGTGCCAAGCCAACTGCGGCAGCTCGGCCGCGAGTTGTTGCAGTTGTTCGACAAACTCGGGATGCGAATCATGATTCCCCAACAGGTAGTAAAACTCACAAGCCGGATTGTTTTCGATCAATCGTTTCAGCCAGTTTATGCTTTCCTGAATCGCGGCTTGAAACGAGCGCTGAGTTCGCCAGCGAAAATCAAAAATATCACCACCCAAAACAAAGGTGTGGGAATGTCGGGCCGCTTGATGAATTCGGGACTCCAACGCTGGACCCGTTGAGCGTCGCGCCAGCAGATGCAGATCGGAAATAAACCAGGATTTTGTTGTTTCTTCCATGCATTTCTGCGGTTGCGATGACTAGACAAAAACATTGATTGTACAAGATTAAAGTGGAATGTCGCAGCTGTTTAGCCGCGCGCCCTTCCTGGAGGAATTGCAAGGCTTTGTTCCGCTCCGCCGGCCGAATTGCTCAGCTACTTGATACAACGCTTTCGTACCACTCTAATACTTTTCGGCAAGAAACATCACCAGCATCACCAGCATCACCAGCATCACAACAACGAATTTGTAAGATCCGTCCGTTAGTTAGAGGTCCAACCCATTGTGAGACAAAGGCTTGTTAAACGGATTGGAAAATATAAATCTTTCCGTCGGCTGGATTTACCCAAATTCGAACGTGTCAAGAGTCGCCGGAGACTTTCCGCTGCAGAACTTTTTGTGGGCTCGTTTTTGATCCTGGTTGTTCTCGGTTCTTGCGGGTTGAAATTGCTGCCCGGATTGTATCAGTCGGAATCACTGAGCTGGCATGATGCGGTTTTCACCGCCACCAGTGCGGTTTGCGTGACGGGACTGATTGTCGTGGACACTGCCACTTATTTTACATTTGCTGGTCAAGCATTTGTATTACTGTTGATTCAACTCGGTGGCTTGGGAATACTGGTGCTATCGAGCGTTATCTTTAGCGCTTTAGGTCGACGACCTTCGTTGCGTACCGAACTGGTGGCGGCGAATTCGCAGAGTATTATTCCCCATGTCCCAGCCCGTCAAATGATATTGGACATCGTCAAGTTTACTTTTATTATCGAGGCCTTGGGAGCAATGTTGTTATACATTATCTGGGTACCTCAAAAGGGTTGGAGCGAGGCAGTTTGGCCGGCTATCTTCCATTCGGTCAGCGCGTTTTGTAACGCCGGATTTTCAACCAACACGTTGTCACTAATCGAGTACCAGCATTCACCGGCGACAATTATGATTATATCCCTCTTGATTATTGCCGGGGGACTTGGTTTTATTCCAATGGAAGAACTCTATTTGCGTTTCCGGTCCAACCTAAAACAACGGAGACGTCTTTCCGTTCATAGTAAATTGGTAATTGTTACGACGGGTTACCTGCTGGTCGGAGGTTGGCTTCTCTTTTTGTTATTTGAGTGGAACGGCGTATTCGACAAGATGTCCATTATTGACAAATTTTCCAATGCTTTTTTCTTAAGCGTTACGCCGCGGACGGCAGGTTTTAATTCCATTGATTACGCTCAGGCTTCGGATAGTGCTAATTTTTTGACAATCATGTTGATGATGATCGGCGGGTCACCCGGTTCAACGGCGGGCGGCATCAAGACCACCACCTTTGTCCTGCTTGGTTTATTAGCCTGGTCGAGGTTTCGATCCTCACCCACCGTAACCTTTGCCAATCGCTCGATTCCGGAAGAGACCATTCAACGTGCCACAGGCTTGTTCGTCATTGCCACCGGGATTGTGGTGATTGGCGTGTTGTTATTGTCATCGATCGGTGATTTTATGAATAAGGACCACACGTTTCTCGAGCGATTATTCGAGGTTGTGAGCGCCTTCAATACCGTCGGACTCTCGATGGGAATCACTGCTGAACTCTCTGCTCCCGGGAAGTGGTTGATGGTTGTTTTGATGTTCATCGGTCGAACAGGACCATTGTCGATTGCCGCCGCCTTGATCATCGGAGCTTCAGCCAAGAGCCAATATCGCCTCGCCTATGAAGACGTGATCGTTGGTTGATTTTATCAATTTTTGGGAATCAAAAGGTTACACAAATGTTACGTTTCATAGTCGTTGGTTTAGGTAATTTCGGCTTTACGATCGCGAAATCGCTGGCTGAAAATGGACATGATGTGGTCGCGATCGATCTGGATGGCGACGTTGTTGATCGCTTGGCAGCCTTCGTATCCCAAGCTGCCGTGGGTGATGCAACAGACCTTGAGACCTTGCGCCGGATCGGCGGTGCGGAAGCCGATGTCGGGGTTGTTTCAACGGGGGATGACATTACTTCCAGTATCCTGGCCACGATGGCGCTGCGTGATTTAAAGGTCAAAGACATTTATGTCAAAGTCATTTCGAATGAACACGCACGAGTCATGAATCGAATCGGAGTTACCGATATCGTATTTCCCGAACGCGACTCGGCCATTGGCTTGGCGATGCGAATTAGCGGCCCGGCCTTGTTGAATTACGTTAAATTGGGAACTCAGTTCAGCATCCTGGAAATGGGCGTGCCCGATCAATGGAACGGCAAGACCATTCGCGAATTGCAGCTCAGAAAAGAGTTTGAAGTGACGATCGTCGCCGTTCACGATATATTGATGGATAAGTTTAAAGTACCGCCCGACCCGGACCAACTGCTCAAAGATTCTGATACATTGATGGTGGCTGGTTCCAATTCGGCGTTACAGAAAATTTCCAAAAACATATAAGCGCAGTGTCTGGATCTCAACCAGCAACCCTAGGAGCTAGGTCACTACGATGTCAAATTTCTTTCGAAGCGCCCCAATTTTTTCCGGCGCACTAATCTGGATTTTTTTTCAACCAGGAGTTGTTGGGGGTGTCCAAGAACCCGACAAACCGCCGGGCGCTGCGAATTCGAAAACGCCAGAAATCGTTAAACCCGATTTGTTTAAGCCGTTAACGGAGCCACCCTGTTCCTATTGCGTCAATCAAAATTTGAAACAACTCGTTCGCGATGACGATGTGGTAATGGCCTGGATTCGCGGTGCCCATAATGGCGGGGCGATGCCGTTGCGACATTTCATTGCCGCGCCGAGAGTCGTGAATGATACCTATGGATTGTTCTTCTACGATCCCGATGGGGGCTATGTGGCCTCGTTTAAGAAAGATTATGGTTATCATTTTTATGGTTGGCGCGGTGGCGTGATGGTAGTTCAAGGACGGGATGGAACGTCGTGGTCCGCACTTTCCGGTCGCGCCATCGAAGGACCGCTACAGGGTACACGACTGGAACGGGTTCCCAGTTTGCTGACAACCTGGAAACATTGGCTGATGTTGCATCCCGAATCAACCGCATACGATTTGTTCGACGGGAAAAAATATCCGCTGGCCGAATTGCCGACTGAGATTTCCGCCGATGCATTAGCAACCATCGGGACAGTCGACGAGCGGCTGGAGAAATTTACCAAAGTGTTGGGCGTCGAAGGTACGAATGAACAACTGGCTTTTTCCCTCAGTGGTTTAGGCGAGCGAAATTGCCGAATGGAAACTATCGATGGTCGACGGGTCGCGGTATTCTGGTACGGCCCAACGCAGACGGCCGTCGCTTTTTATGCCGAGCACGATGGACAACCGTTGACCTTGTACGCCGATGGCATTTCTCCCGAAACGGCTCCGTTCAAGGATCGTGAAACTGGCACGCGTTGGTCGGTGGCGGGGCGCGGCATCGATGGAAAACTGCGCGGAGTCGAGCTGGAATGGGCGCCTTCGGTGGCATGCCGCTGGTACGCTTGGACCCATGAATATCCCCAAACCAAACTCTATTCCGGCAACAACGCCGACGGCGACGTTAAATAGTCGAAAATGCAGTCGAGTGTAAAATTAATCGGTTGAAGCAAATTCATCCGGCCCGATCGTTAATCGATAGGATCGGACGGCGACCACGATATGACCGTTGAACCAGAAGGGCACACGACGAAATGCAACGAGTGGAACTGCGCCGAATGTTATTATTGCTGGTTGCGACCAATCTCGCGCTGCACACGGGTTGTACGGTACCTGATCAATACTTCGCCAAGAATACCGCAACTCTGGTTCGCGGCGAGCCGATTAATGGCGTCATCGTCACAGCGGAACAAGTCACGCCAGCGGCATTGGCTGATTGGAAACAGCAATCGGTGAACGTAGCCTTGATGTTGACCGACGAAAAAAGCTCGGTCGCGGAAACGACGGCTGCCAATCAGATATTGGCGGCCGGGCTGAAGCTGGATTATTTTATTGAAGTCGGGCGCTGTCCCGAGTTGGCAGCGGCCCATCCCGAGTGGATGGCCAGTTTGCAAGGTCACGCCGAGTGGCGCCGCTTGTTTCCCGATGTGCCCGAACCGACCGATCGTCAAGTAATCAAGAATTCTCCCTGGGTTCCGGTGCTGTATCGGGAATCGTTCGAGGCGCACTCCGATCGAATCAAGCAGCTGCTATCCAACAAACCTGCCGCGCAGCGAATCTGGTTGAATGATTTACAAGGCGCTCCATCGGCGTGCGGGTGCGGACATCCGCTCTGTCGCTGGACGGCCGATTATGGCCCCATCAAGACAGCAACGCCGCTGGGCCAGGATGCGGCGGCCAAATTTGTCGCGACAATAAAATCGCTGGCCACTTCATCGGAAGTCATTCCGATTTTCGTCGGTGAGTGCGAAGCGGACGATGAGGATACGATCTGTTGCGGGGTGGCTTGTTTCAAAGGAAAATGCTGGCGCGATTTTACGTTACAACTGGACGCCCTGGCAGCGGAATCGCCATTGATCGGCGTCGCCTGCTTTTATCAAGCCTTTGAGCGCGACCTACCGCGGTATGGCGAACCTGCCGGTTGGGTCGCGTTTACGATCGATTCGTTTTCTGACATGCCCCAACGAAGAGACGGAACCGGTGTCACGCCCGATCGATTGATTGCGGTGCTGCAAGGCTGGAACGTGTCGAGTGAACAAGTCGCCGCCCAAATCGCGCAAGCCAAGCAGGTCGATGCTGCGGGCTGGTTGATTTCTCTCACTCCGATCGAGCAATCTTGGGAACCTGTGCTCTTTGATTTGCCGGCCTCGATTGTGGTTGACCCAAATGTCGAGCCAGCGAATGATCACGATCACCATTGATTTCCGTAGATCTGGTTGGGATCAACAGGGACGTCGACTTTAACGATTGCAGCGATCGCAGCGATCCTGGATCCAATTTGTCGGACGATTCGCCGTTATCTGATGGTGATTTCACAACGGTGGAGCCGATTAATCCAACGGCGACTGTCGTAACGGTTTCAACGATGGGTCGATTTCAGCGTGAGTTGAGCTGCGTTCGACGATCGGAACACGATCCGTCGTTGCGTTCGTCTGAGTCATTCGGCAAGGCAAACATGCGATGAATCGCGTCAAAAATTTTACGACACTTGGTTTGACTCTAATCAGCATCACGCTGTTCGTATCCGTGGGTTGCCTTCACGTCAGGACCAAGATCCAACAAACGGGGCGAGTTGCGGCGCCAACTCATCCAGCAGCCTTGCGTGCCGGTCTAGTCGTTCAATCAGCTGCAAACCATCCCCAAACTTCACCAGCAACGGTCAATAAACCACGGACGCCGTCCGCAGTGAAAACGGTGGACTTTCAACAAGATGACGATCCGGACGCCAGCGCTGGAATTCGGGCCGATGAAAAATCTGCCGACACTGGCATCGATTCGGGATTCGAAAAACCCTTCAATGCGACGTCGGCCGCGCCCCGCTTACCGCGGGAAACCGAACGGATTGATTCGAACAGCAGCAGTGACTCCGCAGCACCGGCCTATACCTTGGCCGACATCGAGCAACTGGCACTTAACAACAACTCCGTAATCTCGGCGGCGCACGCGAACGTCCGAAAAGCTGCTGGACTCCGTCAACAAGTCACCACGGGTCCCAATCCGACAATGGGGGCATTTGGTCAACAGCTGTTTGACAAAAATACTGACCAAGTTGGCTTGGTGATTGAAAAGGAGTTTGTCCGAGGCAACAAACTGGCGCTCAATCAAGCCGTGCTCAATCAGACCATCAAAGCGCAACAATGGGAGATGGAGACGCAACGCTATCGTGTATTGACCGATGTCCGTCTTCGATTCTATGAAGCTGCCACGGCCCAAGCTGAACGCAATGCGATACGCGATTTTGAAAAAGTCGCCAGCAAAGGTGTTTCCGTCGCCAGCGATTTGTTGAAGGCTGAAGAGGGCACAAAAATAGAGGTGTTACAGGCACAAACTTTGTTGAGTGAAGTGTCGTTGGCGGCCGAACAGGCCGAAGCCAATTTTCGGGGAGCCTGGCAGGACCTGGCCGCCGTTGCCGGTGTGCCGGAAATGGCACCAGGTGAATTAACCGTTGACATGGAACACTCTCCCGGTGAAAAAAATTGGCCAACCGTTTACGACACAATTGTGTTGGAAAGTCCAGAACTGCGCGTGGCCAACGCGTTGGTTTGCGAAAAACTGGCCTATCTGAATCGCCAACAAGTCCAGGCGATTCCCAATGTGAATGGCCAGATGGGCGTCGGATATGATTTCGGAACTCAATCGGAAATGCTCAACTTGCAAGTATCCGCGCCGATTCCGATCAAGAATCTGAATGCCGGAAACATTGCGGCAGCCAAAGCTGATTACCACCAAGCACTCGACAACGTTCGCCGAATTGAAATGGCGATCAAATCTCGACTGGCGCGAACATCGCAAGAGTTCGATTCGGCCTACGCCGCAGTCCAGCGCTATCAATTGGAGATCATCCCGCAAGCGAAGCAAAGCCTCGACTTGTCTGAGCAAGCGTATCGTGCCGGGGAACTCGCCTTTCTACAAGTATTAATTGTTCGGCGCGCGTACTATGAATCGACGATCCAGTTCATTCGATCGCAGGGGTTATTGGCACAAGCGGAAGCCAAAGTGGCAGGCTTATTGTTGACCAGCGGACTCGACGCCCCACAGGACTATACCGACGGAGATGGACTGCGAGGATTCTCATTCGACGGTAAGTGATTGTGAATTTGGTGTCGCTACGCTATTTCTTGGGTAGACCGTCTTCCGTTTGAGATTTGTTCTTTCGAATTACGAGATTCAGCCGATTCTCGGTCTTCAAAATAACGCATTTCAAATCCGACGTTCGATAATCAAAGTACTCTGTGCTCAACAACATGCCGTGATCGTGATTGATCTTCGCATCCAGTTTCGCAGTCAGGGGCGAGGCGACGTTCTGCATCAATACGATTTGATGCGCACCCTCGACGGCACCATCTCCGTCGACGAAGGTGGTAACGGTAAAGGTTCCGTCACGTCCGATTTTTCCTCGGGCGTTGATATCGTGTGCTTGATTGTAGAACTCCACGTCACCAAATTTGGGGACGGTACCATCATCAAATTTGAACTGCCCGATTACTGGATAGGTCGGTAGTCGCCCATCGTCACAACCACTGCCCAGCAACAACAGTGCGACAATTCCACTGACCAACACTCGATTGAACATCATGGAACAGACCAGCAAAAAAGCTATCGAGTCAGGAAAAACCGGGCGTGAATTGATGACCGCTCGAACGAGAAAACCGATCTCTCGAATCGCCATTTGCAATCCAACAGGAACGACTATTCTTGGAATTGTCCGTCTTCCCGATTGCAAATCTGTCCGAGTGTAACCGTGCTGGTCGAATTCGCGATCGAATGGGTACTGCCATCTGCATAGACAAAATTGCAAGTACCTGGGTGCCAACTTCCGAATCCCAAGATCAGAGATCCATCGTATTCCGAGTTGGGAGCCAAAGGTACGCCAGGGCCACCAATGCGGGCAAACGCCGATAAATCCTCTCCATTATAAATCGGACCGTTGTAAGGAATCTTGTTCAGGTTTCCCTGGGTCACATGCAATTCACCTGCCAATGCTGTATTGCTAGTCCCATCTAGAATACTCGCGTAATCAATTCTATCGACCCAAGAATTAATTTTTCCCAATTCATTCTCAATAACTTGCGACGTAATGATCACACCGGTACCGTTGCCACCATAATAAAAATCCGTGGCAGCGCCGATCGAGCCGGGAGACAAATCGCCGTGGTTGCCGGCGTAATCCCCCGTCGCACCGCCGACTACAGCGACCTGGTACCAGCCGCCACAACCGCAAGGGGCACTCAAATAGACGTTTTCGATCGTATCTGGTGCGCTGGCCTCACTCATGGTGCGCCGGGAAGGACAGACAAAAGCAGCCATTGCGCGCGCTTTAACTTCGGCTGGATGAATCTTGAACGAAGCCGTGACATCCCATTCCGCGAAAAAAGCTTGCTGTTCCAAAAATGGTAAAATCCGTACTAACCAGGAGGGCTCGTCCGATCCGCGGTGTAATGGCGGAACCGCATCTTTCTTTGGAAACAGTCGCGCCGGCGGAAAAGCCTGATTTGAATCATGAAACATTGAGGTCGCTAAACCGATTTGACGCAGCCGATTCAGACAATCTGTTCGCCGCGCTGCTTCGCGAACCTGTTGAACAGCAGGCAACAGCATTGATATTAAAATTCCAATAATTGCAATCACGACCAGCAGTTCGACGAGTGTGAAAGCGGTCCGGTGAATCTTAATCATATTGCCGGATTCCTTTAGACAAACAAGGTTATTTAAAATCTCTACTTGGGCAACGATTATGCCGAAACAGCTCCCTTCCACTCCTGGGAAATTCCCATAAGTGCAGCCAAATATTCAGCGGCGCAATACCTATAAGATTTCCGACTCAATCTGTTAGATATCAGCTACCCTAAACTATCGGATAGCTACAGGATACTCCCAAGTTAATTCGTTTGTCAAACGAAACTTCCGCCTCAATTTTTGGCAACTGCCAGATTGCCGTCAGTTTGGATTCAGGCCAATCGCTCTCCTCGGAGGACAAAATCACGGAAGAAAGATTTGCACGCTTGAACTAATTCGCTTGACGCCGCGTAAGAGATTGGTATAGTGAAATTGTCGGACCGCTGGAATTATCTTATTCCTGCACCAAAATGCGTTTAGCACATCTCAAAAACTGGTCCTTCCTCAGCTTTTTAGTTCTTTTTTTGAACTTTGGCCCGTCGTTCCATCGTGCGCATTTCTGGGGTTTGCATTCTCATTCCAGTGCCGATGGTATCGGATCTTCGTGTCGTGACAGTTGTTGTCACCACGCCGTTTCGGCAGTCTCAATTGATTCGCCAAACAATCACGAACCGTCTGTCCCACAGCTTACGGCCAAATCGTCGCATACTTGTGCGGTTTGTCAGTTCTTCAAGAACTACTTGGTGACACTAACTACGACTGAAACATTGGCGGCTGTTGTTCCCGTCAGCTATTGTTGGCTTTCGTCTGAATCTTGGACTTCGACGAATTCTATTTTGGCGATCGCGCGCGGTCCCCCTTCTTTTTGCAGCTAGTTGCTGTGCCGATTGAACTCAGTCCACTGGATTTTCTGCCCTCGTTGGCGGAGCAGTTGCTGATCTCGTTCGATTCGTGATTCTGGCGTTTCCCAGCTGCGGTCCGCGCGTTTGTGTTGCGCATTCACCAGCTGGTAATCGAGGACTCCCTCGAACTGATCGTAGCGATGATTTCAAGTCGGCGCGTTAGTGGAATGTAGTCTCCTGTTCCCAGCATCGTTTGTTTCGTGGAGCCGTTGGCGTCCCAGTTTCCGGGTGGAAATCCGATTAAGAGTAACTCTGTCTAAAAATTCCGTCGCAGGTGTGCCAGCGATATTTTAGCGGTCCGACTACCACTGATTTAGTTGGTTGCCTGCGACGGTTTTTTCTACCGTATGACAGATTCGTTTGATTAGCGATGGCGTTAGTAGTCCGATTGTTCGATTTAGAAAAGTCAGGTGGTGCCAAATGAAATTCTTCGCGAAAAGGCCATCAACCAGTTTGATGCGCGGTTTTACGCTGGTCGAGTTGTTGGTCGTGATTGCGATCATCGGAATCTTGATCGGCATGTTGTTGCCTGCCGTTCAAATGGTGCGCGAGGCCGCTCGGCGAACGTCGTGCTCCAACAAGATCCGCCAACTGGCCCTGGCAGTTCACAACCATGAATCCGCGTTGCAGCGGTTTCCGGTCAATCAAATCGGCCCCGGGATTTCCCTTGGAAGCGGCGTTTTCGGGCCGGGTTATTACAGTTGGCTGGTGCCGCTATTGCCGCACATCGAACAGCAAAATCTGTACAACTTGTTTGACTTGTCGAAAAATAACGGGGATGGCAATAGCTACAAAGTCAGCAGCGCGCATCGAAATGCTGCGGCTGTCAGCGCTCCGGTCGATACATTCCTCTGTCCCTCGGAGTCACCAACATCGCCGAATCCTCTATTGTTAGGCACGGCAATTCCCGCACCAAGTAGTTACGCGGCCAATGCAGGCTGGCCTTCGTATGCAACCGGATTCACTGGAGAACGCGCTACGCCAGGTGACTTCAATGGCGCGATGCCTTTAGAACGGCCAGCGTCCCCCGTGGCTTGGCATCCCAATGCCCGTTTTGGGTTGAAGGATATTCTCGACGGAACTTCAAACACGGCGTTGATTGCCGAACGGCTGATTCAAACTGCCAACAGTTCGGCGCAGGTCACCAATGGCGACCCTCGACTGCGCTCGCGACATATTCTCGAACGATACCAACCGCTTGCTGCGATTGACGCGAGTCTGTCGAGTTCCCACACGCACGTGTTGGAGTCGTATCACATTGGGCGATCCTGGTCGAGCGGTTGTCCATTGGTTGGACCAACTTACCTGCATGTCAAAACGCCCAACACACTGATGGGGCATTTCAATACGAGTATTACCGAAGGAGATTTTGTAATTACACCCAGCAGTCGCCACGCCGGAGGAGTCAATCTCGCCCTGGTAGACGGCTCAATCCATTTTGTTACGGATACTGTTTCGCGAGAAGTTTGGTGGGCTATCGGAGGTCGTGACGATGGCCGGACCGAAAGTCTCGCGAATTAATTTTTTGACCCTGAAATTTTTGGAGTACTAGTGATGAAGATTTATTTTTTCCCGACCAGCTTGTTCTGTGGATTTGCGTTGCTGACTTCCGCGGTATCGGCGCAAGTGCCACACTCGGATGTTGAATTTGGATATGACAGCCTGAGCGCACCGGCGGCGTTTATGATCGAACAACTCAACGTAACGACCGAAGGAATTCAAATATTTGAATCGGGCCTGGAAGAATTGGATCCACTTGATCCAGGTAACTTCAGTTCCGATGAGCCCGGCTTTGCCACCAATGCAGCGGAAGGACTCGATGTCAATATTGGTGATCGGTTTTGGTTAAACGTACTGAACGCTGATCTTGAGTCGTTGTTCGGCGTGGGATATGTCAACTATTTTAATCCTGCGACCGGACTGTTGGAGGCTAACGGACGCCTCGCCGTGCAAGACAACTCGGCTGGCACGGCCGATCTAATTCTCGACGGCGATTCGATTTCTTCCGGTGTTAATCCACAGTTCTTGGGCTTGGCCACGGACATCGGCGGTGGACTAGGCGACATCCATGATCACGTCGTAATGGATTTGCTGGACGATGTCACAGCTCCCTTGGGAGCCTATGGAATATTGTTTCAGCTGCAGTCCGATTTCGCCTCCAACGGTTTTGGCAGCATGGATTTGACGTCCGACAAATTCTGGATCGTCTGGAACCATGGGATGGACGAAGCCGATTTCGACACGCTAGCGCTGCCGGCATTTGGCGTTCAATCCATTCCGGAACCAGGATCGTTGGCCTTGCTCGGATTGGCCTCCGCCGGATTCCTGATGCGTCGCCGTCGTATTGCGTAACTTATTTTGTTTACCAATGCTCCCGGGTTTCGGTCATCGCGAAAGAGCGATGGCCGGAGCTGGGTTGCAGTCTTGCTTGATCGCCGCTTCCATGAACCAGTTGAAAATTCTCCGGAGTACCGATTTCTGTCCAGCACTCAATCGATAGGTGTACTGGATGAAGCAACCCATCGGGTGGTTCGTTCTCGCAGCCGCCGCTTCGTTGATCATTGGCTTGTTCCACTCGGCCAATGGCTGGTTGATGTTGGCGAGCTGTCTGGTCGTGATCGCATTACAATTGGTTTGGCCGTGTTACTCGCCGTGATTCGTTACAATTCGAAGATAAACCCCACTCTCAAAACCACGGGGTGACTTGACCGGCGGGATATACTATGCTCTGGTTTCGTGCAACCATCGGCATTTTTTTTCTCGCCCGTGGTAGTCCATTTCAAGTGCATGCCGAATCACTGTGTTACCATCTTATCCCACGCCACCCTCACAGCTCTGGAAAAAGATCGCCGTCATCTCGATAGTTGGCTTCTTGGTGGCGCTGGTTTATTGGCAATTTCGCGATTCCATTTCGCTCGCCAATCTGGCCAACCAGGAAACGAAATTGCGCGAATATCAACGGCAACATCCGGTGTTGGTTGTCGGAATCGCATTCTTGATTTACGTAGGTGTTACCGGACTGTCGGTACCAGGCGCGGTTCCCCTGTCGTTGTTGTACGGCTGGTATTTTGGTTGGGCGCCAGCGTTGCTCTTGGTTAGTTTTGCCTCCACCCTGGGAGCAACCGTCGCGTTCCTACTCAGCCGCTACTTGTTTCGTCAAGCGATCGAGAACCGGTTCGGAGCACGATTGGCAAATTTCAATCAGGCGCTAGAGCGTGACGGGCCGTTTTTTCTTTTCACACTGCGGTTGATTCCGGCGGTCCCGTTTTTTGTGATCAATGCGGTCATGGGATTGACTCCTATACGCACTCGTACGTTTTGGTGGGTCAGTCAATTGGGAATGTTTCCCGGCACTGCCATTTATATTTACGCTGGTTCGAATGCTCCCAATCTGTCCGTCCTGGCAGAGCAGGGGATCAACGCGATCTTTTCTCCGCAACAGATGCTGCAGATTCTGTTGGCTTTTGCCTTGCTCGGTGTTTTTCCATTTGGCGCCCGCTGGATTGTGAAAAAATACTCCCCAAACGCCGGCAAATAGCGCCGGCACCAACACTAGCCGGCAAAGTCGCCCCAAACCGCCTGGTGTATTGACTCTTCGACTGCCGAGTTTGCCTAACTGATTCACGGCGGGGAAACGATTCATTCGTCAGGGTCACGCTGGTCGATACAACACGCATCGCGCCGTAAGCTTCACACTCGTTTTAGACATTTCACGATCCATGCGAATCAGTTCACCGAAAGTCCTGCTTTCGATGACCGTTGTGGCCTTTGCGGTTACCGGTTGGTGCGGATGCGCGCAGCCCCGTTTCAAACTGCTTGACGGCAAACGTCAAACCGGCGCTGAACCAGGTGGCGATTTCGGCACTGCGTCTGAACCGCAACCGCGCAATGGGCTGCGCGTAATTGAATTTCCAATGCGACGGCCCATTATCCTGGCGGATATCGGTGACGAGATTATGGGGCGGCCATTGACCGATCGACCGCTCACTGTCATTCGCGATCTGAAATTTCTCGAATGTCGAGCCTTGGCATCAACGGCCTCCCCGGTCGCTCGTCAACTGGAATCGCATCGCGATTGGCTGTTGAAGCTGAAGCGAACGCCGGTCGCAATAACGAGCGCCTTGACACTGCAGGCAAAATATGAAAGGAGCCTACACACGACTCGCGCCTTGGAGACCTATCTCCAGCTCACCGAGGTACACGCGCAACCACCGATTGTCGACAAGACAACCGCAATTCTTGTCGACGCAGAATCGACATTGGCGAAGTTTCGTGCGGCGGATATCGCCGTGCCCGCCGATCCGGGCGAATTGCAGCGACGACGATTTGTGGTCGCAGAGCAGGTTTCCGAGTTGAGGCTCAATCAAAACCGGTTGAACGACGGTCTGGATACTTTATTGCAATTGGCGCCGGATCCGAGCGCGCCGATCTGGACACCTTTCGACGCATCGGTTCGCGCGCCGGAGCCAGCCGAAACGGCGGCCGTTTCGCAGGCCCATTCGCAACGCGGGGACTTGTTGGCGCTGGAACAATTGGCCGGTGATGCGCGCTGTCTGTCCGCCGATTCGTTGGCGACCCTACTTTCATCGATGCAGCCATTGGCCGGATCCGCGCCGACCTTGCCGGGCCCGGCGAACTGGTGGCAATGTGCGCTGCGGGATGAAATCGAATGTCTGAAAAAATTGGAACGATCGGAACGTCAACGACAATTGCTCGAACTGGTCACCGCGAAGCGAGATCAGATTCGCCTGGAAGTTCGCGAGCACCTGCATGCTCTTCGTCACCATCGCGAACTACTCAATCTGAAACTGGAGCGATTGAACAGTCTCCGCGCTTCGCTTGACTCGGCGGCTCAAGCCAAAGACGAGCGACCTGTCGATTTCCAACAACGATTGGCACAACGGAGCGAAGAGTTACGGTTGAGCTCCGAAATAATCCACGAATCATTGGCCATCGAGATCGAACGAGTCCGACTGGATCAAGCGCTGGGACAGGATGAAACGGGCCACCTGCCACCGAGCTCAGCACGATAGTGAGTGAGTTAGTTTGTTTGTTAAGTACGCGGCTTATTGCCGCGAAAAAATGGCTTTTCGTAGTTCTTCTTCGAACGTCGTGCTGCTATCGAGCACCGATTGGAATTCGTCTTTGCTCAACAGGAAACAGACGACCTCGGTGCGGGCGCGGACCGTGGCATTGCGAGGCTGCTGTTTGACCAGCGAGACCTCGCCGAAAAAAGCACCCTGGCTCAGCGTATTGACTTGCACGCCATCGACTTCGATGTCGACATCACCGCTGCCGATAACGAAAAACTCCTGGCCCATTTCACCCTGACGGATAATTTCTGAACCGGTGGGGTAACGCCGCATGGCAATTTTGTCGGCGACTTGCGAAATTGCCTGGGGCGTCAGATCGCGAAAAATGGGAAAGCCGTTGAGAATCTGGCACAACGTCGCATTGCGTTTCACCAACACATTCGAATGAATGCGGCCATCCACCATATTAATGATACGATCGGCCACATCGAGGATCCGATTGTCGTGGGTGACAATCAGGATTGTGCAATTTTGCTCGCGAGCCAATTCCTGAAAGATCGTGACGACTTCTCGACCCGATTCGGCGTCCAGTGCGGCGGTCGGTTCGTCGGCCAAAATCAGGCGCGGCTCATGGATGATGCCGCGCGCGATGGCGACGCGTTGTTTTTGCCCTCCGGAAAGTGACTTCGGTTTGTAGTGCACTCGCTGGCCCAGGCCCAGCCTGCGCAACGTCGCTTCGATGCGCGGTCGGGCCAAGTCGGATGCGATCCCTTGCAACTCGGTGGACATACTAACGTTCTGAAAGGCGGTCAGCGATTCAAACAGATTGTGCGCTTGAAAGATAAACCCGATCTTTTTTCGCAACTCGGTCGTGTTACCGGCGGATACCCCATTGAGTTCGGAACCAATGACTTGCAAGCTTCCTTCCTGAACGCTTCTCAAGGTCCCAATCAAAGTCAGCAAGGTTGTTTTTCCCGATCCGGACGGACCGGTCATGATCACGATTTCCCCTTGGCGAATTTTCAGGCAATTGTCAAACAACACCTGTTTGCGCATTTCGCCCTCACCGTAATAGTGATTCAAATGCTCGACTTGAATACTCAACTGTTCGCGCGCAGGCTCCCAAGCCGCAATTAATGCTGCGAGATCAAACTGGTTTTGGTTCATGGGTTGCCTCGCCGTTTCGTGTTCCAGTATCGATTTGGTTAGAACAGACTTGCGGGATCAGCCGCCAACAATTTCCGCAGCGCCAACAAACCCGAGACGACACACATGGACAGTGTCGCCAGTAAAATCGTGACGACGCGTGGAATCGACATTTGCATCAGCAGTCCCGTCATCCCGGCATTGAATTCAAACAATAACCACGAGAAGAATAATCCAGGGATGAACCCTAACAATCCCAAATAGACTGCTTGCCGAATTACCAAAGCAAAAAAGAACTTGTTGCCATAACCCATCGCCTTGAGCGTGGCAAATTCACCCAAGTGTTCAGCGATATCATTGGCGAGAATCTGGTAACAGATAATCACACCGACGACGAAACCCATCAAGGTTCCGATCAGAAAAATCACACCGATCGGCGTGTTCCGCGCCCAGAAAGCAATTTCTTTGTCAATGAACTGTTGTCGTGTCATGACGGCTACATTGTTGGCTAACGTGGCACGCAGTGATCGCAACACCTGTTCGGTCGACGCTCCTGCGCCGACTTTGACCAATCCCAAATCCACCAACGACAACGGATCAGGGCCCCGATAGCGGAAGTACGTTGCAAAATTTTCGGCTGACATCAACAAGTTGCCTTCATGTGCGAAATCGCGTCCACTTTGAAACGTTCCAATCAAACGAATCCTGTTTCCATTCAGTTCGCCCAGTTGGGGAAATTCTGCGTTGGCAGCCAGTTCAAATCCATAACTTGATTTACTAAGGCGGTCGATCAACGCCGTGTTCGGTTCGCGCAATTCGTTAATCTGCGACAGAATTTCGCGTCGACTGTCCAGCAGCACAGGTCGATCGAGATTAAATCCCAACACTCGAATCGGCCGGGCTCGTTTTCCATCCTGCCGCAGTCGAGCCGCGAGGTTTTCCATAAACAGCGGCTCCGCCGAATCCACGCCCGACTGTGAACCGGCAACTTCCAACCACGATCCTGGAAAACGAATTTCATTGGTGAGCGCAAATCGAGCGGGATTCACCATGATCAAGTCGCAATCCAGTTCGCGAACAATTTCTACCGTGCTGTCAAACAACGCATGGTTGAAACCACGCTGCTGAAACATCAACAGGACCGCGAAGGCAATTCCGCCAACCGCTACCGCCAACCGACGTCGGTCGTGGGTGAGATTTTTCCAAGCTAGGGGAACAGGGGTCTTCATGGAACAACCAATTGAGGGGCCTCAAACTTGCTGTCTCGATACGAACAACTTAACCGACCACCACCTACCGCAACCTGGCCTTAAAACAGATCGGCCGGCGCCGCCTGCCACAGTTTTTTGAGCGCCAAGGCTCCCGACAGGCCACACATGACAACGGTCAATACGAACACGGATCCAACTCGCAACAAGTTCATTTCCATCGCAATGTTGGCCAACAAGCTCGTCACCCAATACAGACCCAACGACAACATCAGGGCTGGTACGAACGAAAACAGCGCCAGATAGGCCGATTGTTTCAACACCACGGCTGATAGGTAGAGATTCGAGTAACCCATCGCCCGCAGCGTCGCATATTCGTTCAAGCGGTACGCCACATCGTTTCCTAACACCATGTAGACAATTGCAGCACCGACCAGCAACGCGATCAAGACACCCAATGTAAAAATAAACCCAATTGGAGTCTCGCCAATCCAACGCTCCAGTTCCAATCGAATTACTTCCTCGCGAGTGAGCACGCCGACGGTTTGGTCCGTGCTCGATCTTTGGAAGCGGCCCCGAATTGCTTTCGAAATCGCCTCGACGTCGGCTCCGTCCGGCAATTGGACCAGTCCGAACGAAACCTGCTGAACTGTTTGTTGAGGAACGAGGCGTTCAAAGGACTTTTCCGAGACGATCGCCGCTCCGTTAGCCGCCAACCCGGCTCCCATGGAAAACAACCCGGCGATCGTCATTGGTCGATCGGCAACTTCGAAACTGCGACCCACGTCGTCGGAATCAAACTTGCGTCGATTCAGTGGCCCGAATTCACGATGCGATTTTTGATCGATCAATAACGCATTGACCGAATTCAGCCGGTTAAATTGCCGATCGATGGCCTGGTCGCGAAACGGTGACCGATCCGGGTCGACTCCCAACAGTAAAATCCCTTGCATCTCTCCCCGTTCAGTCCGCCAATTGACCACCGCCACGCGCAACGCTTTGACGTCTTGGACACCGTCGAATCCGGCAATTTCATCCAGCAGTCGCTGTTCAATGGTACCCGAATCAATGAAGTGCAAATAATCGGGTGATCGAATCAGCAGATCAAAATCCAGTTTGCCATAGATATTAGTAGCGGTATCCTCGACAGCGCCGCGAAAGCCGAGTTGCATGAAAATCAACACAATCGCCACGCCAATACCGGCCACCGACAGCACGGTCTTGGGAATGTTGCTCAGGATGTTCAGCAGCGCCAGGTTGGTACGCATCGTGATTACCTGACCGGCGTGCCAGTCACCGAGGGGTCCACAATGATCTCAATGGTTACTTGCAGATTGACGAGTCGGCTGGCCAGTTCATTGTCGCCGCCATCAATTTCAATTCGAACGTCAACCGTCTTGCGATCGATCAAAGCCAGCGGATTGGGATCGGGCAATGTTCCACTGCCAACCACGCGACCAATTTCCACCACGGTCCCTTGCAACGGTCGAGGCAACGCCGCACTGGCAATTTCCACACGCTGCTGCAATTGAATTTTACCAACCAAGCGATCCACGACTTCTGCCGCGCAGATCATTTGTGACAGATCACCCAGTTGCAACAGTGGCGAATTGACCACGACCTCGCCCGGTTTGCCAAATACCTTTAGCACGCTGCCATCTATCGGGGCAATTAACTTGGCATTGGTGACCGCGATGTCAGCGATGGTCTTGGTCAGAGTCACGGTCCGATTTTGTTCGCTTAACTCCTCCAGCGAACGCAACAGGATACGGGCCTGGTCGCGAGACTTTTCTGCCAACTCGACACCCAATTCAGCCGACTTGACGGCAGACTCCTGCTGACGGCGAGCCGTCGTCAGTTGCGATTGAGACTGTTCGATCGTCAATCGTTGTTCTTCGACGGCTGATTGAGCGACATACAGTTGGGTACTGGGATCGCTGGCCAATTGTACGAGACGCGCCAGTTTTTCCGCTGCCACCCGAAGTTGTTTTTCGTTGACGGTTAACAGGTCGTTCGAAGTGACTTGTTGGAGTTGGAGTTGGGTGGCAGCGACCGAATTTTCCGCGGCCAGGAGATTGCTCTGGGCGCTCAGTATTTTTTGCGCGAGTTCGCGCTCCGCATCGCTGCCCTGAGACTCGACCAACTGGGATTGCAACCGCAACGTGTCCTGACCGACATAAGTCGCCAACTCGGTTTTCCCCGCCGCCACGCGGTCCCCTTCGGCAACCAACAATTGTTCGATTCGCTGTCCTGGCGGCAACAAAACATTGATCAAGCCTGATTTAGGCAGGATGCGACCATGCGCGACGACTTTTACGATCTCCGGAGCCGAGTCGGTTGTGGACTGGTCCCAGGCGAAATTCGTCGTCGGCCATTTTGAGACGTACCATCCCCCCCAAAAGCCGAGCATCGGCAACAAAAGTACAACAATGATTCGTGAAAGTTTCATCCAACCTGGGTTGTATTGAGATCCCGGGGACATTCAAGACGGTCCGATCATTGTATCCTCATCGGGTCTGAGGAGCCGAAAAACGAACTAAAACGATCTGGCAGCGACCCTAGCGATTCTAGCGATAAAACCGCTATCGAAAATCAGGCCTTGTCAGATCGAACGTCCCGGGTAAGTTCGATGTCAGTTCGCAGACGATTCCGACAACATTCGATGGCGATTTGGCGTCCGAATTGGTTTTTTTGCGTTCCTTAATCTCCAACCCAACGCTCCCGCCGGCCCTGAGGGCCAGCGGCAGATTGGATTATCCCAACCCGATACGAGCCGCGACATGCCGACAATTGAAATTCAACCTCGATTTGAACTTGCGAAACGACTGGCCCGTTCCGCCGGGGAACTAACATTGCAATACTTTCAAACCGATCGGTTCGAGGTCATCCGCAAGAGTGACGGCTCACCGGTCACGATTGCAGATCAGGAAACGGAAACCCATTTGCGCGATGAAATTCTGCGGGCGTTTCCACAGGATGCAATTGTCGGAGAAGAATTCGGCTCAACCGCCGGCAGTTCGGGTTTTTGTTGGGCGCTGGATCCGATCGATGGTACGAAATCATTCATCACCGGAGTCCCACTGTACGGGACGATGGTCGCGGTGCTCGATGAACGGGATCGGGAACAGCGGACTGCGGTGATCGGGGCAATCCACATTCCTGGACTCGACGAAGGAATCTTTGCCGCGACAGGGCAGGGGGCTTGGCATTACCGGGGCGACAGTGAACCGGTTCGGGCCAGAGTCTCATCAACACGATCGTTATCGGACAGCGTGTTTGTAACCTCGTCGATCGAGGGATTCGCCAAACGAGGATCTTCGCAGTCATTTTTGTCATTGGCCAGCCAGGTCCGTTTCGCGCGGACTTGGGGTGACGTCTATGGATATTTGTTGGTCGCCACCGGACGCGCTGATTTCATGGTGGATCCCGAGATGAGTATATGGGACGCCGCGGCAGTACAACCAATCATTGAAGAAGCCGGCGGTCGGTTTACTGATTGGCGCAACGTACCCACGTTTGACGGCGGTGATTCGGTCGGTTCCAATCATTTATTGCACGACCAAATACTGGCAATTCTGCGCGCTGACAAATCAGCTTGAATTCCACCTGCCGCGCGCGTATCACGAATTCCAGAAATATTCGAACCCATCCTCATCTTGTGAAAATATCGGTCGAGAATCAACTTCCAACTCGAACCATTGCTACAATATTGGCAAAGGCGACCAACGAGATGGCGGAAAACCGGCCGTTTCATTTTCATCTTTCTGTCCAAACCAATGGGATCAATCATGAAGTTCAATTGGCTTAAACCGCAGTTACTGTTTTCTATTGCAATTGTGTTTTCCACGTCCTTGATGGACGTTAGTTCCAATGCGCAGGATGTTGATAAAAAATCCGATGGATCGGCGATCGCTGATTTCGACAATCCGGTTCAACTGAAGGGTGGTGATGAGTTTATCCGGGTCGAAAGTCCGGGATACGCTGCGCCCAGTTTGGCCGACATGAATGGCGATGGTCGCAAGGACCTGATTGTCGGTCAGTTTAGTGGCGGCAAAATGAAAATCTATACTGGCTTGGGCGATGGAAAATTCTCCGAGGGCGAATGGCTGGAAGTCGACGGTAAGCCGGCCGTGGTTCCAGGTGTTTGGTGATGTACCAGCTCGACTCCACAGGTTGTGGATCTTAACGGCGATGGTTATCAGGATATTCTCTCTGGCTCCTACTCGCGCATAGAGAAAAGTATGGCGGGCCTGTTTCAGGTGCTCTGGGGAAACGAGGCGGGTGAATTTGCGGCGGCGGAAGTTGTCAAGGGAACCGACGACGAGCCGCTGATTATACCAGCCACCGAAGAAACCATGATTCGAAATATTTGTACGCGACCGACCGCAGCGGATATCGACGGTGATGGGTATCTCGATCTTGTTGTGGGAAATTTCGAGGGAACGTTTTTTGTGTTTTCCGGCACGGACAAGGGAAAATTTGCGCCAACGCCAGCGCAATTGATGGCCGACGAAAAACCGATTGCCGTTGATTACCACAGCGATCCATTTCTCGTTGATTGGGATCAGGATGGGGATTTCGATTTGATCAGCGGTTCCTCGAGCGGAGGTGTGTCGATCTCGTTGAATGACGGCACCGCTAAAAAGCCCGAATTCACGGAAATGAAAAAGTTGGTCCACGCCGCAAAAGAATCCGGCAGCAAAACAATTTTTGGCGATGCTCACATCGCGGGTCCGCAGACCGCAACTCGCGTTTGGGTCGATGATCTCAACGGCGATAGCAAATTGGATCTGATTGTGGGCGACTCGTTGAACCTTTCGTTTCCTGCAGAGGGACTGACCGAAGACGAAGTGGCAGACAAACTGAAGGACTTGGAAAAAAAACAAACCGCAGTGATGCTGAAATTAACCGCCGCGCAACAGTCGCTGGCGGCAGCCCAATTGGCAGCAACGGAGAAACAGGTCGAAGAAAATAGTGCGAGCGACCCCTCCGATTCAAGTTCAGATTCAGACCTAAAAGAAGTCCAAGACGAAGTTTCGGTTGAATCTGACCAGCCCGAAGCTGAGGATTTGGTTGATGCTGTTGCCGCTGCCACCAAAGAATATCAATCCGTCATGGATGAGTATCAGGAACTCTCGAGCGAACGCGAAACAATCGTGCGCGATGAAATGACGGGATCGGTGTGGGTTTACTTCCAGAAATAGCTGGCCGACAGGTTGCCAAAACGTTTGACGGCAAGACGTTCGTAAACCTTGATCGTCAATTGAATTTCATAGGGGAGTTTTCCGCGTCGTACCGACCTGCCGAAACTGGAAACGGTTCCAGTTTCGGCGTGGTTAGTAGTTTGTAAGCAGGGGGAAATGAAGACTTGTTTCCTTTGTTCCTGGCGTTCCGGCGAGTAGTACCCATGGCAGAATCGGAAGAATTCGAATCCTTTATCAGCCGAATTCGAGCGGGTGATTCGACGGCAGCGGAAGAACTGGTGAAACTTTATGAACCGATCGTGCGCCGTGAAGTGCGCATGCATATGGTCGATAGTCGCCTGGCTCGAATTTATGATTCAACGGATTTTTCACAGGCCGTGATGGCAAGTTTTTTCTTGCGGGCGAGTGATGGTCAGTACGAGCTGCATGCGCCGGCAGATCTCGTACGGTTACTTGTTTCGATGGCTCGTAACAAACTTGCCTCGAGCGCTCGGAAATTGTTGAGTGAAAAACGCGACGGGCATCGTCGTGATGTTGACGATATGGTGTTGGAACAGATTCCCGAGTTTACCGATACGCCCAGCCAAGCCGTCACAATATTGGAATTGGTCGCCAAGGCCCGCGAGCAATTGAGCGCTGAAGAATGCACGATGGCTGACTTGCGGAGCCAACACAAATCCTGGGATGAGATCGCTCAAATTTTGGGTGGCACCGCCCAAAGCCGCCGCATGCAACTAGCCCGCGCATTTGACCGGGTGACCGCGTCGTTGGGTATTGGTGACCAATAGATACTTGGAATAACTCGCCCTTTTTGGCATTTGGAAACAAATTTTTTGTGCGTTTGGTTTTTTTTCCGCGATATGATCAATATCAACGCGGGGGCGTGTACCTCAATCGCACGAGCGTGAGTTTTGTCCCATGTAATACGCAAAAATGGCCGCCAAACCAAACTCCAATGAGAGCCCAAAACGAGCCGATCGGCCGATCGAGCACTCGTTGCTAGCGTCCAATGGACCACGCTCGCGTCCGTCCGGGATGTCGATACTGTTGGAATTCAAGCGGCGTCGACAGGCCGGTGAGCCCATCACCGCTCAACAGTTTGTGGCCCAATCGCACGTCCCCGACGATCCGGAATTAATCGTGGATGTTGTCTTTGCGGAGTTTTTGGAAGCGGAAAAAAACGGTGACTCAGCCGCTGCCGATCGACTTTGCGAACAATTCCCAAATCACGCTCAAGAAATTCGTCGTCAAATTTACTTTCATCAGGCGTTGACTCGACCTGGTGATATGACTGGCATCGGCGGAGCCACAGGGACTCCCAGCGACAACGGATTCGCAACCGAAGTCGACGATCATGCCGACTGTGAAACGCCGACGGGCGAGTCTCTCCATTGGCTGTCAATTCCGGGACTCGACCTGTTGAAACCTTTGGGACGAGGCGGCATGGGGGTCGTCTACCTCGCTCATCAACCAAAACTCAATCGTAAAGTCGCGGTGAAGTTGCTCCTTGGCGGAACCATTGCTTCAACGTCGCATCGAGCGAGATTTCGCGCCGAAGCGCAAGCGGCAGCGTCATTGCGGCACCCCAACATTGTTCAAATTGATGAAGTGGGTGAGTCGCAAGGACAGCCATTTCTAGTAATGGAATATGTTGATGGGGGAACGCTTGAGCAATTCATCCGCAAACAGAATCCATCGCCGCATGAGTCAGCGGCATTGGTAAGAACGTTGGCGCTGGCTGTTCACCAAGCCCACTTGCGGGGCATTATTCACCGCGATTTGAAACCTGGAAACATACTGCTTGCTCGGCGAGATCGCGCGTCGGAAGAAACGTCGCCGCCCATTTCCCTTGATACAAGGCTGGACGACCTCGTTCCCAAGATTGCCGATTTCGGGCTCGCCAAAGTTTTAGGCGACGAGCAGGCATTGTCGGGGCCAGCGCTGACCGTGGCTGGTGATATGCTCGGCACACCGAGCTACATGGCGCCCGAACAGACAAACAATGACCCGGCTGGACCGTGGACCGACGTCTACGCACTAGGCGCTATTTTATATCAACTGTTGTCCGGCCGTCCGCCATTTCTGGCATCGACACCCTGGGAGACTTTACAGCACGTTTTGGCAGACGAACCACCCGCCTTGCCGCGTTCGGTGCCCGTCGATCTACGGACAGTTTGCCTAAAATGCCTACGCAAGCAACCGTCGGCGCGATACACGTCGATGAACTTGTTCGCTGCCGACCTGGAAAGATTTTTAAAGGACATGCCGATCGCCGCCCGGTCCAGCACTGTACTGGAGCGCACCGCAGCCTGGTGTCGACGAAACAAGACCATCGCCGCGTTGGGCAGCACCGTCTTCATCGCGCTCTTCACGATCCTGGGTCTGACAATTTGGAGCCGAACCCAATTGGAAAAATCGCTGAATGCAACCGAACTATCTCGTCGAGGCGAGGCGGCCGCGCACAGGAAGTCGCTGGAACACTTGTGGGAATCTTTGATTGCCAAAGCCCGCGCACAACAAGCAACCGGTCGGATTGGCCAACGGATGAATTCCCTCGTCGCAGTCAAAGATGCTCAGGAGCTGATCGACGAAGTCGGACGGACACCTGCGCGAATCGCCGCGCTGCGCGATACCGCCGCCGCCAGCCTGCCACTGCCGGACATCAACAAAATCGCGGATTGGAAAGGTTCGCCGGTGGCCAACGACGGTCGAACTTCAGCTGACCAATCCCTCAATCGCGTTGCCCAACTAACGAGCGATCAAAAAATTATCGTTACGGAAGATTTCGGATCAAAGTTGATTGTTGAGATCGAGGCAGAGGATGCCGACCATTTGGTCCTGAGCCCGGATGGCCGTTGGCTCGCTAGCTGGCGAGACAAAGTCCGGTTGTTTGACTTGCAACAGTCTCCTCCCAAAGTAATCATGACCCGATTGTCGGGAGGATGGTGGGGGTTTACTCCGGCGAGCGACAAATTGGTTGGTTCTGACAACGCGGCGCTGATTGTGCTCGATCTCAAGTTACTAAAAATCGAACATCGACTGCCAGGACTCTCTTCGATCGTGCCACTGGCCTTCTCATGTGACAATCGTAAAGTGGCGTTGGTGCAAGACCACTCGCTGTATGTGGTCGACATTTCCAAGGGGGAAAAAATCGTCGATTTCGAAGCCCCACCGACGATCGCCAATTCCTTTTGTCTGGCATGGCATCCCGACAATGAACGTCTGGCGGCCGCAACTTATTCCGACGGTAAGATTGCTCTTTGGAATACGAAAACCGGAAAAATCGTCAGGCGATACTCGATCCGCGGGAGCTTTCCTGTCCTTGCGTTTGACCGGCGAGGCCAAGAGCTGATTGCCGGTTCCGCGTGGGGTGGCTACCTGGGCGTGTTTGACGTGGAGTCGGAAAAGGAATTGCTTTCGATTCAGGTTAATGTTCTGGGCTTCATCACTTCCGGGCCGGATGCTCGCACCCAAATGTGGATTGATTCGGTTGCCGACGGAATACAAGTTTGGGAATTTCTATCGCAAAGTGTCGTTCAACAATTTGCGACAAACACCGGCGCGAAGACCCTTCGATTCGTCGGCGACTGCAGTCCCAACGGTCGCTGGCTGGCGGTTTCAACCGACCGTGGGATTGAATTGTTCGATGCCTCCACCAAGCATTTAATTGCCGAACTGCCGGTCGGACCTCTGGTTTTCAATCGCGTCAGTTTTGATGACGCCGGTCGTCTTGGGGCAATCGTTGCTGATGGCTGGCTCCGTTGGAATATTTTGGAATCCGGCATCTCCGCTCCCGAATTCTTTCGGGCGTCTGCTGGTTTTCATCCAATTCAAGTGAGCTATGACGGAATCTGGATGCTCACGTCAAATGTCTCCGAGGTGAAGCTGGAATCGTTGGTCGAACGAGGGCGCGACGTTTTGCTCGGGCCGCATCAAGACGTTCGTAATGCGTCGTTCAGTCGGGATTCCAAATTTGTAGCGACTGGCGGATGGAATGGAACTGGTGGGGCGAAAATCTGGCGGATTGCAGATTCGCGATTGGAAACCTGCCTGGAAACCGGCAGCCTGTGTGATCTTAAATTTAGCCCCGATAGTCGCTGGCTGTTCACTACTCCACGGGGCGGAGAAGTCTGGGACACAACGAATTGGAAAATCGCCAATCGATTGGAGTCTGCGGATTCTTCGGCAACTGGTTTTGCTTTTGCGTTTTCACCTGATGCCCGGTGGCTGGTCAATTCGCGATCCAATGGATCAATCCAATTGTGGAACCTCGAGTCGCAAGAGTCGGTCGGACAATTGCAGGATCTGTACGCGAGCCGAACCAGCTGCCTAATTTTTTCGCCAGACCAACGTCAAATCGTGTGCCTCGCCAAAGATCCGCCGACAGTTATCAAAAGTTGGGATCTCTCCAAGCTAGCACGCGAACTTCGATCGTTAGGAATTGAGTTTCCAACTCTGTCGCAAGTCCCAAACGAACCATTCGTCGTCAGCGAAGACCAACGGCAGCCGTCGCAAACCTCATCGTTTGGTGATTTCAGAATCGAAACGAATGGGGTGTACACGAAACTGGTCGCCGAACAAATTCAGCTGGAAGCACTTTTGGAAATGGATCAAAACAATTGGCAACAAGGCTTGGAGTTGTTGGAAGAGAATTGCAAACTATGCCCCGGCGAGCCAGATGTTCTGAATACTTTTGCGTGGAGCTTACTCGTAGCGCCTCTTGAATTCCAGGATTCACATAAAGCCCTGCGATACGCCGCTCAAGCAGTGGAAGGAAACAATGCTCGCAACTACACCAATACGCTTGGTATTGCCCAATACCGCTGCGGTCGATTCGAGACTGCGATTGAAACGCTGACGAAGAGTTTGGGTGACGGGACTCATCCGACTGCGACCTATGACTTTTTTGCGTTGGCCTGCTGTCATGCAAAACTCAACCACCGAGATTTGGCATTGGAACAGTTGTCCCATGGCATCGAAACGCAAGACGCGCATGCCGCCACATTTCCGCCGGGCTCACTTCGCGAGTTAAAACTGTTTCGCGCCGAAGCCGAAAACCTTATCGGCGTTCCTCCGCCAAGTGAATCTGACCCGGCTCTCAAACCGACGGACGAAACCAAATAGCTGCGAGCGGTTTGCAAATTCCGACTTTCATCGGTCTCGCTGTCGGTTCATCGAACATCGCCGTCGGGCCGATAGACCCAGCAGATTCTCTGCTGTCGACTGTTTCGCCAGCAATTTGGAAACCTCGTCCCAACCGACGGTCACCCCACAAATAACACCAAAAACGGCTCTTTTGGTTGCGATCTAAACTTATTCGCAAATGTTTTGTGCGTTTTCCGAACCAATCGCGATACAGCATTAGGTCCGAAACGATTCTCTGAGTTTCTGGTGGTTGTCACCCGGTACTGGAAACATCGGTTTCGGAGGAAATTTAGATCCAACCAAAGTCTCCAACTGGCAGGTGCCCGATGAAACAACACACAAACAATTCTTGGTTCAAGAATTTCCGTTTCCCAACAACTTCGAGACGCCACCGACTTCGAAGCCAAACAGGCTGGCAATTCGAACGGCTGGAATCACGACAACTATTAACCGGGGACTTTGTATGGGCCGCCAGAATGGGCTCGACGACTGGGAGTTATGGCAACTCGATCGAGACAGACGCAACCGGAAATGTTTACACGGTTGGGTCTTTTACCGGCACTGTTGATTTTGATCCGGGCAGCGGGATTTTCAATCTAAACAGCGCCGGCGCTTCCGATGTTTTCCTAACGAAATTCAATTCGAGTGGAGCATTGGTGTGGGCGAAATCGTTCGGTTCAACATTGTCGGACCGTGGCATCGACTTGGTGATCGACAGAACCGGTCAGCCGGCCGTCACGGGAATCTTTTCGGGAACCGTGGATTTCAATCCAGGTGCCGGAATTTCGAATTTGACGGCGACTGCATTGGACATTTTTGTGTTGAAACTTGCCGCCAATGGCGACTTCGTGTGGGCCAGGAAATTTGGCGGCCCCGGCGAACAAGCCTCGAGTTCGGTCGCCATCGACAATTCAGGGAATATCATTACCACCGGGCTGTTTGCCTCGACCGTCGACTTTGACCCTGGCGCAGGCACCTATAACCTCACCGCTGCCGATCCAGCCTATTCGGACAGTTTCGTATCCAAGCTTGACACGAACGGAAATTTTGTTTGGGCCAATCGCACTCATGGTTCGCAATCAAAGGGTGTTGCTACAGACAGTGCGGGAAACGTCTATACGACGGGTCGTTACTATCACACGGTCGATTTTGATCCTGGCGCGGGGACCCACAATCTTGTGTCCGAATCATCCAATGTCTTTGTTTCAAAGTTGGATGCGGCCGGGAATTTTGTGTGGGTCAAGAGCACTCAAGGCGGTGGATATCAAGCCGGACAAGCCCTGGAAATTGATACCAGCGGAAACATTCTGATCACTGGGCGTTTTCGGGACACGGTCGATTTCAATCCAGGCGCCGGCACGAGTTCGCTGGTGAGCGCGGGTAGTGATGACGCCTTTGTTTGGAAACTTAACTCGAGCGGCAATCTAATTTGGGCCAGGAAAATGGGAGGGAGCGGGCAGGATTATGGTGTCGACATCGAGTTGGATCAGTGGGGTAACGCCTACACCGTCGGACCATTTGCCTGGACCGCTGATTTCAATCCAGGGCCATCCACTTTCGAGATGACCAGTAGCGGTTCTTGGGACGCTTTCATTTCAAAACTGGACTCCAATGGAAACTATGTCTGGGCACGACGACTGGGAGGCGCTGGATCGGAATACCCAAGCGGAATTTCTTTGGATAACTCGAACAACATTTTGACAACCGGTGGTTTTGAGGCGATCGCGGACTTCGACCCCAGGGGCGGAACCTACAACTTGACCGCCTTGGGTTCGAACGACATTTTCGTGTCGAAACTCACGCAAGAGCTGTTGTTTTCGACGGGGCTGTTTGCGAATAACCGAGTTATTTTGCGGAGAAATGGGGTGGACGTGCAGTTGGTTAACGAAACAACCGGCACCGTGCTGGTCACAAAACCACTTGCTCAAATCTACGGTGCACAGATTACCGGAGTCAACAAGGTGCACGACAAATTAACAATCGACTATCGATCGGGTGGCTATTTCTATTTGTCTCAGGGAATTCGCTACGATGGCGGATCCATCGGTAATGACGTGCTGTCGGTCATCGGAAACAGTGCCGAGACCGCTGGTTATCTGCCTTCGGAAAATGCAATTCGCAAAGACACCATTAGTGTCTATTCAACTGTCGACCTGACGTCAACCACGATTTCGTTTTCCAATGTCGAGGAATCGACGTTGTCGCACATGGAACGACTGGAAATAGTGACCAGGGGTAGTAGAGACATCCTGACCGCTTCAGCCGAACTGAGCTCGCTCGGTGCCATGGGTACACGAGTCAGTGGGACCAGTGGTGGTCGAGCGATTGTCCCGCTCACCTTTGACAACGTCCGAAATGTTGCCATTGATATTGGGATCTTTGACGTTGCCGGGGCGGACGGCGATAGTTTTGTGTTTAATGAAAACAGCCTTGAGGCAGTGGGTTGGCGCAACTTTGATCTGTATACGGGAATCGGTGATGACCTGTTGATTGTCAACAATGCCGATCTCCGGTTGCCCTCGACCGGAGGAGATTTTTGGTTTCATTCGGAATCCGGACTGGATCAATTGCGCGTCGCTGGCGATACCAATTTTCAAATCAACGACTCACAAGTGACCAGTGCCGCTGGCGGACGAATCCTGTTCGACAGCCTCGGATCAGCGGTGCTAAGTGGCGGCGCTGGAGACAACGAACTGTCGGCCGTTGGTTTCAGCGGTAGAACTTTCCTGTATGGGTATAGTGGTAATGACCTACTTCGCGGCTCCGATCAGATCGACCGACTGTTTGGCGGGGAGGGCAACGATCAATTGTACGGTGGACTGGGAAACGATCTTTTGAACGGTGAAGCAGGTGCCGACAGCTATTTCTTCTATGGTACTACCGGTGCGGATGATCTGCGACTGCAATACGGGTCGGCAACATCGGCGACGTTTCGTCGACGAGCAGTGGGTGCGACAACCGACGAAGAGGTCGACGCGATCATCAACGATGTCAACGATTCCGTTCGCATCTTTGCGCTCGCCGGAAACGACTTGATCAACGTCGACACAGCCTTCGCGATCCTGGGAACCGTCAACGGCGGCCCGGGTTCCGACACTTGCACCGCGCCCCCATCGTGGACCAAAATCAGTTGCTAATTCAAGGCCGGCATCAATTTAAACAAGCTGCGCAGAGCGACAGTCCCAACCAAAAAAATCGGGATCATTGTGCCGCATCTGGAAATTCAATACGATCGCTCGCCCAACGCGGCTTTTCCCGTGCAACCATGTTTCTTTTTGATCAGGCCATAGTGTCTTGTTTGACCAGATCACTCAATCTGAAAAAATGAAGTTGGGTGATCTGGCGACGACGCGCTACGGTGGGTTCACGGTCAGTGCCTCGATGTTGCGAGGTCAACATTCGGTTTCTTGGAAAAGCTTGATAATATTGTTGGATGACCAACCGGTTCCTTTTCCACGATGTTGTTTCGGATCCGTACGTTGATGACTAGTGATTTCCTGGTGGCTGCCGTCCAAGCAACTCTCTTGGGCTTGCCCCGGTCCAACCGATCCCAGGTCGCAGCCTGGAAATTGGAAATTCAAATTTGTAACCTTTGCGTTGAAGACTTTCGAAAAAACTTCTCGCAAATCATCTCTTGGTTACTCATTGCGCGCATCGGACGTCCGATTGGACCTGTTGGCGATCTCGATTTGATCTCATTTTGGCGTATTGTGCGGAATAGCTCGCAGACGACAGCAAAAATGCGAGAACCGACTGCTGATAGAACCGTCAGACGTTAGTCAAACTCTTGGTAAAATTGCTGATGTCCCGATGGCCAACGGAAATCGAATAACTAAGAGTCTTTTGGCGCGAAACTTGCAAAAGTCGGATGGTTGTTCGTCGGTCTATGTGAGAAATCCCGAATGACCGACCTGGGTTTGTGTGAGGTAGCTTCAAAACGGGAGCAGAACCTTCCATCGGAAATTCTTTGAATTACGGAAAGTACGCAATCAAATTTGATCACGTCTGGGCCGCTGGTAAGTCACGACAACATTGCCAATTTGGGGTCTACTAACTCATGTAAAAAGGTTCAAGGACTATGTCCAATATTGTATTGATACAAGGCCATCCGGATCGATCGAAGCAACACTTTGGCCATGCATTGATAAACGCTTACGCGCAAGGCGCCGAAGGCGCCGGTCACACTGTACGCATCATTACTGTTGCCGAGCTGGAATTCCCTTTTCTGCGATCCAAAGATGAATTCGAACATGGTGCAGTCCCCGCAGCGCTGCAATCGGCCCAGGACGATTTGAGTTGGTGCAATCATCTGGTTCTCTTTTTCCCGTTGTGGCTGGGCGAGGCCCCGGCCATGTTGAAGGCTTTTTTGGAACAACTTCTTCGCCCGGGATTCGCGTTCAAATCTGTCGGGAAAAATGCCATGGGAGCCAAAGGTCTCGGCGGTCGTACGGCTCGCATTGTGTGCACGATGGGAATGCCGGCTGCCATCTACCGATGGTATTTCTGGAATCATGGAATTCGTTCACTGAATCGGAAAGTCTTGAAGTTCGTCGGTTTCAGTCCCGTGCGGGAGTTGCTGATCGGACAGGTGGAAAAACTGAACGAGTCCCAGGCCCAAGCGAGATTCGAAGAGATGCTGCGTTTGGGCAAAAACGCATCGTAGATACTAACAACTCGATTTTTTCAACGGCTCGAAAACGATGGAATCATCCCAGAAGAAGTTTTGGCTAAACCGCCGTTTATTCCTGAAGGGGACAGTCGCTACGGCAGGTGTCGTAGCAGCAACTTCTGTGGGATTTTCTGTTTGGCAATCGCGGGGCAATTCGACCTATGAGGAGTACCTGCGGGAATCACGACGAGTTCTTAAAAGTGCCAACGAGCAGTCGCTGTTGCTATCAGAAATTGTACGTTACGCGACACTGGCCCCGAACAGTCATAATACACAGCCCTGGAAATTTGAAGGTTCAGATGAATCGTTTGCGATCTTCCCTGATTTTGCTCGACGTTGTCCCGTCGTTGATCCCGACGACCATCATCTTTGGGTGAGTCTCGGTTGCGCTTGTGAAAATGCAGTCTTAACTGCCAGTGCACTCGGGCGTCATACCACGGTCACAATCGATCGCGGCGATCCATCCATCCGCTTTGAATTGGAAAAACAGACTCCGAATCAATCCGACTTGTTTCAGGCTATTCCGGTTCGTCAGACTTCACGCTGTCCATTCGATGGCAGCAGTCTTTCGAATGCCGAATTGCAACAGCTCAAAGCCGCTTGCCGGCAGGAAGACGTGGAGGTGCTGTTTTTCAATCAGCCCCATGAACTCCAACGAATCAAAGAGTTTGTGATCGAGGGAAATCGCCGTCAATTGAAAGACGAAGCGTTTGTACGAGAACTAAAGCACTGGATGCGATTCAGCTATGCGGATGCTGTTCGGACCGGTGATGGGCTGTTTGGAAAATGTTCCAATCAACCGGTTCTGCCTGCATGGCTGGCTTCCAATTTGATCGATTTCGTATTCACGGTATCCGCAGAGACGGCCAAATACGAATCGCAACTTCAGAGCTCAGCGGGAGTAGCTGTTTTTATTGCCCGTGACGAGAGTCCCGCCAATTGGATCAACCTCGGACGTTGTTTTCAACGTTTTGCGCTTCAGGCCACCGCCTTAAACATACTACATTCGCATATCAATCAACCAGTTGAAGTCGCTTCCATTCGCGGTGAATTTTCGCAGTGGCTTGGAATCGGAGAACGCCGTCCGGATCTGGTAATTCGATTCGGCAGAGGACAGGCATTACCGTTTTCACTACGGCGGCCGGTCGTTGATGTCTTGGAAATCCCTCCTGGCGTTAAAACGTAATGACTGGGCGGCGTCCGAGTATTTAAGACTGACCGAATCAGTTGGCGTTGCGCGAGTTCGTGAGTCCAGTCGAATTTTGGCTGGAATAGAAGTCGATTGGTGTTGCAAAAAGGAGTAGGAATTTGCTGATTGCCCTCGTTTGCCTGGCCGGAATACTGATCTTGACGTTGGGAGTCGGTGGTGCGGCGTATCGGCGGGATTTGCACTGCGCTTACTGTCGGATAGGCGAAAGAGGAAAGATCATAGCGTCGCCCTTCGGTGCCATTCAGTTTCTCGATGGCGGAACCGGACCGGCGGTTCTGGTCATTCATGGCAGCGGAGGTGGATACGATCAGGGTGAACTGATTGCACAGTCCATTCTTGGAATGGGGAACGCGTTTCATTGGATTGCACCTTCGCGGTTTGGCTATTTGAAATCAGCACTACCGGAGAAAGCTCGTTGGGACGATCAAGCAGGGGCCTATATTTCTCTGCTTGATCATCTGAAAATCACGCGCGTCGCCGTGGTGGCCATGTCTCATGGCGGCCCATCGGCCTTGCTGTTCTGCGTATTACATCCGGATCGAGTCTCTTCGCTGACGCTGTTGTCCTGCGGAGTGGTGGCCTCATCCAACGCCGCTCAGTCGCACGCAAATCGAAAGGGTGACCTGTTAAGACTGATCTACCAATATGATTTGTTTTATTGGTTGATCTCCAAGTTGTTGCGGCGACAGTTCCTGGCCATGATCGGGGCGCCTGAGTCAGTTGCTGCCAAACTCACACCCAGGCAACGGCAAGACATTAGCCGACTAATTGATTACATGAATCCGGTAGCGCCGCGAGCTGCGGGTGTCGCTTTTGACAACGCCGCAGCGCTCCCTGGTGATCGAATTGCTGCAATCAAGACTCCCACGCTAATCATTCATGCGCGAGATGACTCTTTGCAGCTCTATCACAACGCCGAGTTTGCCGCTGCCACGATTCCTGGAGCGAAGCTAATTAGTTACGAACGGGGTGGACATGTTGTCACGCTAGTCGAGCAAGCCCAAATTCAGTCGATTGTTCAACGCCATATTCTCGACCATGAAGCCACCAGCAGTCTGTCGCTGGCGTTGTCGGAAAAAGTTCGGTTCGAGTGATTTAGGCAGTCTGATACAACTGGATCCCCAATCGTGCTTTTGATATGTTCGCGTTTCGTGCGTCAATCTTTTCTTGCCGTTTTCTACTTTGCCGTCGGTGGTGAAACACGCGGGTCCGGTTGAAGCGTTAATGGTTGCACCAACGAATTGCCGTCGACAATCAGTTTCACGGTGTAAGTTCCCGGTTCCGCGCGGGCGCTCGTTGGATTGGGTGGCGTGTTGCGGTACACGGCCGCGATCGGAAACTCGGGTCGGTCGGTAGGGACGGGTGTGTGATAAAAATCCCAGACGAAACGATGCGATCCAGGCGTCTGAGCAAGTACTAGGGAGGGCTTGATCCAGTAGCCGGGAAGGAGCCACGGTGTAGATGACCCCGCGCCGCGCTTGAGTGGCCATTTCATCCGTTCGATAGATGCCGATGTTGTCGGGAACCGCGGGTTGCTCACGCGATAAATCCGGACTGATTTCGGACCAATTCCGGCCGGCATCGATTGTCCTAAATAACGTGTTAGTTCCGTAGTACAACGCCCGTGGATCAACGTGAGAAAAAATCAGCGGAGCCGTTCGTAAGACCCGGTGTTGCCCCGGTGGACCGACTTGCTCGACGATCCCGGTTCGTTGGTCGAACCGCGTGACCTTGCCTCCGTAAATAATATTCGGATCCAGCGGATCAGGTGCAATGTAGGCGTATTCTTCAGCGCCAACCGGGTGCCATTCGCGAAACGTGATTTGTCCAGCGCTGCCGCGGCTGGCAATTCCGACGGAGCCGCTTTCTTGCTGCCCGCCATACACCCAATAGGGATACTGGTTGTCCGTAATCACGTGGTAGAACTGCGCCGTCGGTTGATTGTACCACGAACTAAACGTCTCACCGCCGTTCACGGTAACGATGGCGCCTTGATCAGACGCGAATAACATAATGTCGGGATTTTGTGGATTGATCCAGATCGTGTGGTAATCGTCGCCGCCGGGCGCACCCCGAACGGACGCGAATGTTTTTCCGCCGTCGGTCGAGCGATAGGTCGCCACGTTTCCCGAATATACGATGTTTGGATTCTGCGGGTGAATTTTTATTTCATCAAAATCTCCTGGACGGCTGGCGACACGACTATCCGAATTAGTCAGCGTCCAATTTTCTCCCGCATCATCCGAGCGAAAAACGTTTTGGGAACAAATCGAAAACATCCGCTCCGGATTGCTCAGGGAAATGTCGAAGCCGATACGTCCCGGCGATTCCGGCAGACCTTTCGTAAGTTGCCGCCAAGTGTCACCGCCATCTTCCGATTTGAACAAACCACTGGTAGTTCCCTGCCATTGCCCGTTTTCCCAAGGCCCTTGGCGGGCGGCCCACAAGCTCGCGAACACAACTTGTGAATTTCGCGGATCGAATTCCAACGCGATCGCGCCAGTGTTTTCATCTTTGAACAGCACGCTTTGAAAAGTTACGCCACCATCCAACGAACGATAAACGCCGCGTTCTTCATTTGCACCATAGGGATGTCCGAGTACGGCGACGAACAAGCGATTGGGGTCTTGAGGATCTACAATGATGTCACCAATCTGTTGCCCATCGCGGAGTCCCAAATGAGTCCAGGACCTGCCCGCGTCGGAAGATCTGTAGATCCCGTCTCCAGTTGACAAATCGGGCCGTTGCAAACCTTCACCACTCCCCACGTAAATGATATCGGGGTTCGAAGGAGCCACCGCCAACGTTCCGATCGAACCGGTCGGCTGATCATCGAAAATCGGCAACCACGTGCGCCCATAGTCGGTGGTCTTCCAAACGCCGCCGTTGTTGACGCCGATGTAAAATTCGCTGGGCCGACTGGGAACACCCGTCGCTCCCACGGTCCGTCCACCTCGATGCGGCCCGATCATCCTCCATTGCAGGGCGTCATAGGTCTCCCGCGGCAACGATTGGGCCGCCGCCATGGCTGAGATCGCGACGAAACAGAGGCACAATACTACGGGTCCGATTTGTCTCATCATGGTAGTCCTATCACGAGCCGGGTTTCAGTTGACGCCGAAGTCATTCTGGCAGAATTCCTGGCCAATAAATAGTTCCGGGCAAACCACGCTGCGCCGTTGATGAATCAATTTCACTTTCCGCCCGATCGATCCCTCGTGGCGGTCTCTCTTTCGAGGATCGCCAGCGTAGTCTTGAGTAAGTGCTGCAACGAATGCGAGGGTGGAGCGGTTCAATGCGTCGTACATCACAGCGGTCCTTTTCGACGCGAGCTTACAGTGGGAGTGATTACAGAACGAACAAAATCACGCGGTTGCGGCCAAGTGACTCTACCATCAGGAAACGCGTGATCCGCAACTCGCGGTGAGTAGAGCTAGCTCTTTCTTCCAAGCTTAGCATGAAGCTTGGGCTTGGTCGATTGAGCTTCGCCCCCTCCCAGAACCGGACGTGCGCCGTTAACGCATCCGGCTCCCCACGATGGCTATCCCGTACTGACTGCTCAGCACGTTCTGCAATCAGGTCGAGTTAAACATCCCAGGCCTGGCACTGTGTCCAGAGGATGCTCGAGCCCAATGGCCTCCATCGCTTGGCCGCCTTCCCTCCACCAGAGTTACCCGGCTTCAACGGTACTATGCAGCCTTCCGACTTCCCATCGTCGTTTGATTGTCTCTCGTTTTAGGATTGGGGTCTCATACTCTAGCCACGACAGCTCGAAGCTAAAGAACGACGGGATCTCACTGGTTGCCTTGAAAACAAATTGTGTAACGCGAACGGGCCTTCGACTCCGGGTCTTCCCTCATCACTCGCCGTGACGCGATGAAGAATGTTGCCTTCCAGCATGCACACACCTTGGGCAGAATCCAATAGTTACAAAGTTTTCGGAGCTCAATACCGTTCAGGGTTCGACAGTCAGTCGATACCTTTCATCCTCGCTACCTTTCTGTGTACGCTTCAACGTGCCTGTTACCAGACACGCTGCAACACTCGATACTGAGCCTCCGGCTAAGAGCTACTCAGGTGGGAGTCGCACCCACTTGTTCTCAAACCATTTCCAGTACGCACGTGCACCGATTAGTTAGGCGGTCAGACTCCCCCCATCCCAATTGTGCTCAGGGTCCGGGTAAAACATCATGCCTCTGGCGTTGTTGGTCACCAAGACAAGCCAGCCCCCAGGAACTTTCGTTCGATAGACATCTCCCAATTTGAAGAATTCGCCTCCCGCACTGGACGAATTCAATTTGTGCCAGACGAGTTGTGGTGGTTCTGCCTTCTGTGCCGTGTTCGGGCTTTTCTTCATATTCGTTGTCCTTTCGCGTTATTCGGATACAAATCTGGTGTAAATCGTTTGTAACACCCGATGACTCGCTGCCGCCTAACAATTATTATACGGAACGCAGTATATACCCGAACCATCGGATTTTGGTTCCGTGCAGTGAGACTAGC
>JANNPW010000066.1:0-33727 GCA_031400405.1 Mariniblastus sp. | reverse complement strand
CAACGAAACGTCTTGGGCGGCCAGTCGCGCCGGCGACGTGATAATCTGGAACTGCTTGAGCGTGCCACCCATCACAGTGACTTGGGAAACTCCTTCGACGGCCAACAAGCGATTGCGAACGGTAAATTCTGCGAGTGTACGCAACTCCATCGACACTTGTTCTTGTTGTTCCGCAGTTGTTGGCTCGGCAGTCGACCGAATTCCAATCAACATGATCTCGCCCATGATCGATGAAATCGGCGCCATCACGGGATTAGAATTTTGGGGCAAACGCGATTTGGCCAGCTGAAGTTTTTCGGCCACGACCTGTCGATCCCGGTAGATATCGGTACCCCATTCGAACTCGACCCAAACGATCGACAGCCCAATGCCGGACGCGGAACGGACGCGTTGTACGCCGGTCGCGCCATTGAGCAAAAATTCGATCTGCCGAGTCACCAGTATTTCGACCTCTTCCGGCGCCAGACCCTGGGCTTCCGTGAGCACCGTCACCGTGGGTCGATTCAAGTCCGGAAAGACATCGACTGGCATGTTGGGAAGCTGAATTGCCCCATACACGACCAGAACCATGGCCGTTGCCAAAACGATGAGGCGATTCTGTAGCGCGAGACCAATAACTCGGTTGAGCATTAATGTTCCCTAACGAAGTGATGCATAGGCTGATTGAAGATCCGAGACACCCCACGCCGCGATGACTTCGCCGGCAGACAATCCCGCGATGACTTCCACAAAGCGATCGTCCGAGCGGCCCGTTTTGATCAACCGTCGTTCGAATTTTCCATCGGCCGACTGGACAAACACGAATTGACCACTGGCTTCATTGACAATTGCTTCATTCGATACTGCCAAAGTTGTCGGGGTTTTTTCGGCGATCAGATTGATGTGAGCTAACATGCCATGTTGCAACACAGTCGTCGGACGCTCCTTGAATTCCAGCCAAACACTTAGCGCACGACTGGCACTATCAAGTCCTTGCCCACTGCTGATGATTACGGCTTGGCCGACAAAGTCCGGTACAGCGGCCAACCGAATGCGTGCCAGTTGACTAATTGTTACACGGGTCAATTCGGATTCGGAAACAAAGCCACGAATGCGGGCCTGATTCGGGTCATGCACCTCCAGCAGCGTTTCGCCGGCCGAAACGAACTGTCCGATCACTTTGTCAAAACGCACGACATATCCATCGATCGTGGCGCGTAGCGGCAAACTCCGGACGAATTTTTTCTCGGTGACCAACGCCTTGATTTGGTCAGAGTTCAATCCTACCGTTTCCAACATTCGTTGCAAATTGTCTCGGAGATTCTGCTGGGTCCGTTGCTGACTCTCGGTTTCCCACCGTTGACGCTGTGGAATTCCCTGTGTTTCGCGGGAGGCTTCCCAGCGATTGAGCGTGGTTGTCAGATTGTTCAGATCGTTCTGTGCGGTGACCAGCTGCAATTGCAAATCTTGAAACTCCAGACTCGCCAATTCTGCAATGACGTCCCCGCGGTGGACAAACTGACCGCGGGTCACCGAGATATTTTCCAGAGTACCGTTGAGTTGAGCAGAAATACTGTCGCGCGCCGCCGCTGGCAGTTCGACCAGTCCATTAATTGCAAATCCAGCACCCACAGATTGACGGCTAACCGTTTCCGTTCGCAATCCAATGTTCTGTTTGGCTTCCCGGCTTAATCGCAATACGCCCTGCACAAAAAAATTGAACAGTTCGTGCGTGCCGACCGTCACCACTCGATCACCGGGGAACACCTGTTCGGCCCGAAATTGAATTTTGCCGGCCGCTTGTCGTACAACTACGACATTGCGTTTGATAAACTGCGATGACCTGTCGGTGGCTTCCTCCTGGATCAGAACAAACCGTTCAGCCCCGTCACGCGCGACCGCGACTTCGGGAACCGTCAATAATTTTTCCGACGCGGCAATGATCACTTGGGCTTGGCCAAACATCCCGGGTAGCAACCGCGACATTCGTTCCGGCGGATTGGGGAGATCTATCCAGGCGGTGCCCAAGTGCGTGACTGGATCGAGGTAGACTTCTTTGACTTTGATCTCACCGCCAAATGTTTCACCTGGGTAGGCTGGCAGTGTAATTTCGACCGACTGACCCACTACCACGCGTTGCAAATCGTGTTCCAGTATTTCGATCTTGCCCCAAACTGATGACAGGTCAACTATTTCAAACAAGTGCTCTGCCGGATTGACGACCTTGCCGATCGACAAATCGCTGTGGTACGCGGTGCCGGCGATCGGACTGCGAATCGCCAATTCCGCCGGGCGACTCGACTCGCCACCCGTTCGCAATTTTTCCAGTTGATCGGACGAAAAACCCAGATTCATCAGTTTTATTTGCGCTGTCTCCAAGGTATTGGAATTTTCGCGGTGATTGGATTCAGCAGCCTGCAACTTCGAGCCGGCGACAGCTCCATCACCGATGGATTGAAAATGCTCGACCAATTGTTTGGACAACAACCAGGCGTTCTGAGCGTTGATCAAATCCAATTGCAAGTTTTGCAGTTCGGGGCTATCGATACCGGCTAACGGTTGACCGGCCGCGACAACATCACCCGGCTGGATGTACAGCCGAACGATTTTGCCGCGAATTTGCGAGGCGACAAAGGCGCGCTGTTGCCACGGCGAAACCAACCGGGCATAGGCCTGCACACGATCTTCACCGGACTCGAGCGATACTTCGGCCGTTTCCACACCCAACGCATCGCGGGCGGGTTGGGTCAACAACACCGAACCTCGGACTACGTTGACCTCAACTCCTTTGGCCGGCAGAGGCTTGTGGCCTTCGTGCACAGGGACTGGCGCTGCCAACAATGCAAATGGAAGAAAACATCCGATCTGCATGAAAGCCGCCAGTTTTCGAATTGTAATTTCGGCGATCATTGCTTGACATAGTCCGCTGGAGCGAGGACTTTTGCTGAATCCGTTTTGGCCAGTTTGACGAATTCATCCACGCACGGCGGGCAACAAAATTCGTAGGGCTTGCCGGCGATGATCCAGGCGCATTTCGCATTGGCTTTGGTCAATGTAATTGGACAAATCTTGTCCCCCGGTTTGGGTTTCAGATCATGCGCTGCGATGAATCCGGCAAACTTCTGCGAAGCAGTAACATTGCCGTTGGCTTCGATATCGGCTTGTGTATAAATTCCGCCTGGCGTCAGATACAGATCTTGCTCTTCCTGACTGGAGACCTTGGCGGGCATCGCCTCGCCGCTATGCGACTCAACTTGGGAACTAAAGCCCAGGCGAAACCGATCCGCTCCAATGCGCAGGATTGGAATCGTCACTTCCACAGGTCGACCCCACAGCGATTCCGGCAAGGTACCGGCAAACCGCGAGGTCTTGCCGGTTGAGTCACCCGTTTGCGGCGAAGGCTTAAGCTCAATCGGCGTGGCCTCCGATCCACCGGCCGATTTGGCATAAGCGATCAAGTCTTGATTTTCGACTTCGTGAATTCGCGACTCATCAGCGCCCAACATGTAGAGGCTGATCGCGCCCTCTTTTTCGAAAATCGCTTCGGCATGGTAACTGTCCCGCCCGATCGGCACGATGAATCCACCATGCGCTCCGGGAATATGGGGGTGCACTTCTTCGCCCCTGTCATCCACGGAATCGGGTGTCGAAGCAACAGGATTTTCCGTTTGGTTGGCCGCAGTGGACGGCGGTTCGAATGATGATGTTTTTGGGGTCGATTGCGAACAACCGCTGAAAACAAGTACCATTCCGCCTAGTAAGGCAACGAACATGTCATTTGTTATTGAGGTTCTGCGAATCATTGGAATTTTCCTGGTTTGAATTCCCCGACGTGGGATTTGACAACTGTGTGGATGGAAAACGAACGAACTCTGACCGTAAGATCTTGTGGAATGTCGATTCACTTGAGGTCGCTAGCCCTGACCAATGCGGCGACGTTGCGCGCGAAACGATCCGCAAATGGCATCGATAACCGGATAAACGAAAATCGCTTTTGCGCTGCGAATCAGTCGCAAAACCATTCGTTATGCGCGCAGCACGACTGTGCTTCCGCGCTTTAGCACAGAAATCGTTCCAGCAAGATGCACGTTTGCAGCGCTGAACGGCCAGGCAGAGCACCGATCGGATAACACCGTATCGGCGCGCCGAATAAATCATCGGCGCTCACCGTAACAAAGAAATTGACCTCGAAAACTAATACGAGATCCGTCGAATCAACTGGCGGTAGGGAGATCGGTTCAGGTACCGGCTGTTCATTGGCACCGCATTTACAACCACCCTGGCACTTGCAGTTTGCGGACTCGCTAGCGCCACAACAACGGGTGTGTTGGACATGCGCAGCGCCCGTTTTGTCAATACATCCGCAATGACGTTTCGGCAGCGTTAAGGGCTGCGCGCAAAACACCAGGGCCAGCAAGGTTAACAGCCAATGTTGAGTCAATTGTTGGAAATGCAGTACGAACATCGGGCGCGCGTTGGGAATTGTGGCGGGCATTGTTTCGATAGTCAAGAGAAGAGAATCGGCAATCAAACACGTCCGACTCATGATACCCACAATCCACACGCAAAGCAAAGGTCAGTTGAAGCAGGCGACGTGGATTTCGTCCTGGTTCTGCTCAGACTCTCAAGGTTGACATGCCGCCATCCACGCCGAGGACCTGCCCGGTGATCCAGCCACTGGAATCCGTCAGCAAAAAGTGCCCCAAGGCGGCAATATCGGACACTGTTCCAGTGCGCTTTAACGGATATCGCTGAGCGGCCGCTGCGGTTTTTTCATCGCTGGAGAAAAACCGAGCGGTCAATGGCGTGTCGGTTAAAGCCGGTGCGATGCAATTGAAGCGCACGTCGGGTGCCAGCTCCGCCGCCAACGTTCGAGTCAAGCCCTCGATGGCTCCTTTCGACGCCGCAATGGAAGCATGCATCGGCATCCCTTGCCCCACTGCGACGGTGCTGAATAACAATACGCTGGAATGTTTCGCTTGCTTCAGACCGGTCAACGCGGCCTGAATTACTTTCACCGCTCCGACCACATTCAACTCGAAGTCTTCCCGAAAGGCAGCGGGAGTCAAGCCGCGAAATGATTTCAAATTGATTGAACCGGGGCAATACGCCAATCCGGCAATCGACTCGGGCAGCATCGTTTTGTCGACCTCGGTTTGAGTCACGTCGATCGCCACATGAGTTACCCCGACCAAGTCCGCCAATTCGCGCGGATGACGACTGAGGACCGTGACGCGATCTCCCGCTGCCAGCAACCGTTGGACTAAACCCAGTCCGATGCCGCTACTACCACCAACAATTACAAAATTTCGCTCGCTCATTCGCTCGGTTCCTATAAAATTCTTGTTGCCTATTTATCAAGTCAATCGTGGTTGGTATGGTGCCTCCTCCATGGAAATAGCCTTGGTTTAACCGTCGACTGTACTCTCCGAACAACTACATATTTTAAGTCCGCCAAAGCAAAAAGCACGGCGTCTCAGCTTGCGCCGCCCTTCGCCCCCGCCATTCAATTTCGTATCATGAGGTAATGGAACAAGCATCTGAAAATAACGCGATTCCCGTGCGCGTCTTGATTGTCGACAACGAAAAAGATCTCGCGCTGGCGATGCAGGAAAGCCTCGAACGCATCGGCTTGATTTGCACGTCCGCCACATCTGGCCCGGAGGGTGCGAAATTACTCCGAGAAAACAATTTCGAAATTGTCATTACCGATTTGATGATGAACGATATTGGCGGGATGGAAATTCTCAAGCAAGCCAAAGAATCTCAACCTGATTGCGAGGTCATTCTCGTTTCCGGCCACGCCACGGTGCCGTTGGCAGTCGAAGCGATGCGGGAACAAGCGTTCAATTTTCTGGAAAAACCGATCACGCCCAAACGCTTGCAAGCCGTCGTCTCCAAGGCTGTCGACGCGGTTCAGTTGCGACAACAAAACATGAACTTGCGCCAACGTCTGGATGAACGGTTTGGCTTTGAGAATTTGATCTTCGCCAGCGATAGTATGCAAGCCGTCGTCGATCGTCTTCGTCGCATCGCGCCGACAGACGCCGGTGTCTTGATCACCGGCGAGACAGGCACGGGCAAAGACGTCGTCGCTCAAGCGATTCATCAAAACAGTCCCCGCAAGAAGAAACCTTTTGTGGCCATTAACACGGCCGCGGTCGCCGAACATCTGGTTGAAAGCGAACTATTCGGCCATGTCAAAGGCGCGTTTACCGATGCCATTTCCGATCGCCTGGGAAAATTCGAGTATGCCAATGGCGGTACCTTGTTTCTCGATGAAGTGGGAGACATGCCCATGCCGACGCAAATCAAACTGCTCCGCGTACTCGAAGAACGCGAGATCACCCGCGTCGGTGATAACAAACCGATCGCGGTCAACGTGCGAGTCCTCGCGGCCACCAATAAGGATCTGGAAAAAGAAGTCGAGGCCGGTCGATTTCGCAGCGATTTGTATTTCCGTTTAAAGATCGTGTCCGTCCATCTGGATCCGCTGCATAAACGCCGCGAAGATGTTTTGCCACTGGCGGATTATTTTCGCAAACAGGCGAACAAACGCCACAACCGCAAAGTGAAAGGGTTTTCACCTGAATTGCGCCGTTGGCTATTGGAGTTTACCTGGAAAGGAAATGTGCGGCAATTGAAGAATGTCGTCGAGAGCCTGGTGGTGATGGATATCGATGACTACCTCGATGCCGATGACCTCTCACCGGATTTGATTGAATCGCATCCCATCGCCATGCCCAGTTCCCACGCCGTGGCCATCATTCCTGGTAACCGTTCGATTTCTTCCGCCGAGCCGTCGTTAGTGGCGACTCCGGTGAATTCGCTGGACTCGGTAACGGCGTCCCCTTTGATTGGGAAATCGTTGCAAGAAATTGAACGATGGGCGATTGAACATACCTTGACCCTGGCCAATCATAATCGCGAAGAAACCGCCAACATCCTCGGTATCAGCGAACGCAATTTATATCGGAAACTGAAAGAGTACGATCTAAAATGAACCCCATCCGACAGCTTTCAGCCAGCGTCATCAATAAAATCGCGGCCGGCGAAGTGATCGAACGACCCGCCAGTGTCGTGAAAGAATTGCTCGAAAATTCTGTCGACGCCGGCGCCACGAAAATTGAGTTGACGCTGCTCAATGGGGGGGCTGAACTGATTCGAATCACCGATAATGGTTCCGGAATTCCTCAAGATCAATTGCAATTGGCCGTGACCCCGCACGCGACCAGCAAAATTGCTGACGCCGATGATCTGTTTCGGGTCGGGACGTTTGGGTTTCGCGGGGAGGCGCTGGCATCGATCACCGAAGTCAGCCAAGCGGTGCTGCGTTCCCGTACGGCGAGTCAGGAATGCGGCTATGAATTGATGATCAATGGTGGTCATCGCGAATCAGAACAACCGTGTGGCTGCCCGGTCGGTACGACGATTGAAATTCGGCAACTGTTCTACAACACTCCGGTGCGGGAAAAGTTCCTGCGCACACCGCAGACGGAAAAAGGACACATCAGCGAAGCCTTCACTCGGATCGCGTTGGCCCACCCGGAAATTCAGCTGACCATGGTGCATAACGACAAAGTCCTCTATCAACTTCCACCGACAGATATCTGGCGCGATCGGATCGACGCGTTTTTTGGTTCTGAAATTTCCGACTCGCTGATTCCCGTCAACAACCACGACGAAGAGGTTCGAATTCACGGATTCGTGGTGGATCCCTCAGTCAGTCGGGCCAATAATCGGCTGCAATATCTGTTTTTGAATCATCGCTATATTCGGGATCGCAGTTTGCAGCATGCGCTCAGCGAAGCCTATCGCGGATTGTTAATGACGGGACGGTTTCCGATTTGTTTTTTAGAAATGGAAATGCCATTTTCCCTGGTTGACGTCAATGTGCATCCCGCCAAACTGGAAGTTCGTTTTGAAAACGGCGGCAAGATCTATAGTCAATTGTTAAGCACGATTCGCAACCGATTCTTGACGACCGACCTGACGGCATACGCCCAACTTACCAAACGCTCGGTGCCAGAATTCAAACCACACCCCGATGTTAGCGGGGGCAATTTTCAGTCGGCGGGTTTTGCATTGGCAAGTCCTCAATCGCTGCCGAATCAAACCCGCATTCCTTTTACGTCGCCGCGACCGGTCCATGATTGGACGCAACCCGCACCGCGCGAGGAGTTTGCGACAGCTGTTCCTCAGTCGCCGTGGCAACCCTCGCCGACCACGACACTGCCCTCGCCCGACCAGGTCGAACGAGACTTCCAGCGCCCCGATCACCGCCACGACTCGGCGACCGGGCGCCATCGCTTGAGTCCGGCGCTCCAAGTGCACAACACGTACTTGATTCAGGAAACTGAGGAAGGCATGGTTGTCATTGATCAACATGCGTTACATGAACGAATTATTTATGAACAACTGCGCGAGAAGGTTCTGGTTGGAAAACTGGAATCGCAACGACTGCTGGTGCCCGAGCCGGTCACCCTGCCACCGGCCGAAGCGGCAGCGGTGTTGGAAGAAGCGGAACTGCTCGGGCAAATCGGAATTCAAGTGGAACCGTTTGGCGGGGACACCATTCTGATCACCGCCTACCCGGCGATGTTAGCCAATCAAAACCCGGCGGAAATGCTGCGCGGAGTGATCGATCAATTGATGAGCGACAGCAAGAACTTGCGGCAACGGGATCTGGTTGATGAGTTACTGCACATGATTTCATGTAAAGCAGCGGTAAAAGCCGGTGATCGGCTGAGTCCCGAGGAAATCAATGCGTTACTGGACCACCGCGAATTGTGTCAGGATGCCCATCATTGCCCCCATGGTCGCCCGACGTCATTGGTGTTTTCCCGAGCAGAATTGGATCGCCGATTCAAGCGAATTTAGCCGTATTTGAAAACTGGTCGTTCCGAATCACAATGGAGGTAACGGAAATTGCCGGTCATTCGCCCGCTGTCTCCCAGCCGATGTCCGATGGACTGCGGCGCCCCATTTCCGATCGTTGACTCTCGAAAGTTTTTCTACCTATGATCTGCGTAAGTATTGGTCGCGGTCGACACCGCATGATGATCGCTGAACATCAACACTTGGCCGAACAAGGCGTTGAGTTGGTGGAGTTGCGGTTGGACTATCTCCGCCGGCCGGTCAATATCAAACGACTGCTCGCCGATCGCGCTTGTCCCACGATTATTACGTGTCGCCGCCCGCAAGACGGTGGACGCTGGATGAAGTCAGAACCCGATCGCCTGATGGCGCTCCGGACCGCGATCGCCGACGGCGCGGATTATGTTGATATGGAAATGGATGTTGCCAAAACGATTCCGCGGTATGGTCACACCCAGCGAATCGTCAGTTATCACAACATGGACGAAACTCCTCCCAACCTCGAGGAGATTCATCATCAGATGGCCCAACTGGATCCGGACATCATCAAGATTGTCACGATGGCCAACAATCCGATTGATAACATTCGCGCGCTGCGTTTGAGTCGCAATTCGGAGATCCCGACGGTGGCTTTTTGCATGGGTGAGATGGGCTTGCCCTCGCGGATCCTCTGCGGTCGAGCGGGTTCGCCCATGACCTATGCGACGTTTAGCGATGAACGGAAGTTGGCGCCTGGAATGCTGACCTTCCAACAAATGCGGGATGAATTTCGCTATGACTCGATCACCAATGAAACTGTGATCCTGGGCGTGATCGGCGACCCGGTCGCTCAGAGCCTCAGCCCGCGTGTACACAATGTCTGCATTCGGGAAAAGAAACTGAATATGTTGTATTTGCCCTTCCGGGTTCCCAAAGAGTATCTCGAACAATTTATCCAGACTTGCCCCGAGATGGGGGTTCGTGGTTTGAGTGTGACCATTCCGCATAAAGAAAAAATTATCAAGTACATCAATGTCCTGGACGACCAAGTCGCGGGAATTCGCGCGGCCAACACGGTGGTGTTCCGTGACATCAATACGTTTGGCTACAACACGGATTGTTCGGCCGCCCTCGAGAGCCTCGAACAGGCATTGCGGGATCGCGGCCACGAAGGTGACGAAACACTGACCGGAAAACGCGTACTGATCCTGGGAGCTGGCGGAGCCGCCCGGGCAATCGCCTTCGGCTCGAAGCGCGCGGGAGCCCTCGTCACACTCTGTGCCCGGGACTATCGCCGGTCCGAGTCTCTGGCGGCTGACCTGGATTGTGCCTCCATTGACTGGACTCGTCGAGCAAATTTCAAGTGCCAGATTTTGATCAACTGCACGCCTGTCGGCATGCATCCCAACATGGACGAAACGCCGTTCGATGCGGAGTGGTTTGACAAAAAAGTAATCGTCTTTGATTCCGTATACAATCCAGAACAAACTTTGTTTATTAAACAGGCCCGGGAAGCCGGCTGCCTGACCGTCACGGGTATTGATATGTTCGTCCGTCAAGCGGCCAGGCAATTCAAATTCTTCACCGGAATCGAAGCGAATATCGAAACCATTCGGTACGAAGTCAAACGAGCAATTAGCGCAGCACGCTATTAGATTTGTTTACTGAAAACTGAAAACTGAAAACTGAACCACTGAACCACTGAACAACCATGAACTTGTATCTCATCGGTTATCGGGGCTGTGGTAAATCGACCGTCGCACCGTTGTTAGCCAGTCACTTGCACTGTGAATATGTTGATACCGATCTACTGATCGAACATCGCGTCGGACGACCAATTCGCGAATTTTTTTTACAACCGGGTGAAGCCGAATTTCGGCGCCTGGAAACGTCAGTCATCTGTTCCTTACCTGCTCAGGGAAACCGGATCGTAGCGCTGGGCGGTGGGGCGGTACTGGCCGAAGCGAATCGGGCTTGGCTGGCCGCCAACGGAAAAACAGTTTGGTTGACTGCCCCGCCCGAGATCTTATGGCGCCGAATTCAGTCCGATCCGACTTCACAACAGCGACGACCCGACCTAACGGAACAAGGCGGACTGGCCGAAGTCGAGCAGATATTAGGCACGCGTGCAGCAATTTATGCGGGCTGTGCGGATTACACAATCGACGTTTCGGATTTGTCGCCCCGACAAATTGCCGCGCACATCGTCGATTGGTGGCAAGCGGTCGATAACAAACGTACGTAGGCCTCGTCCGGGTTTAGCAGGTTGAGGTGCGAGAGAATCCACCCTGACGAAGCACTCCGAGCAGAATCGCTGAACAGATTGACGAACATAAACTTCCCGAACACCCCGAACATCCATGCTATCGGCCTTGCCACCCATCCTTCGAATCCTGCTACTGGCGATGGTCGGGGCCATCGTTGGAGCATTTCTGAATCGGGCGATTTATGCCTGGCCCTATTTTCTGAAACGGGCGATTAGCCCCTGGTTGCCGCCTGATCCGCAAGCGCCGCCACGTAAATGGAGCGATCAGATTCCGGTCGTCGGCTGGTTGGGACTTCGTCGCGAATACAAGATTCATGGTAATGGATTTTGGATTCGACCGATGCTGATCGAAATCGTTTGGCTAATCGGACTTCCCTGGTTTTACTTTTGGCAATTAGCAGGAGGTTTGACCGGGGGTTTGCCGGTGCCCGAGCCGGTGGGCTGGTCCAGCTTCATCGAAACCTGGTTTGTCGCCCAGGCGATGTTGATTGCCCTGATGTTCATTGCGACGTTCATCGATTTCGATGAACGTACAATTCCCGACTACATCACAATTCCGGGGACGGTGTTGGCTCTTCTGATTTCGGCCGGCTGTCCCTGGTTCAGGTTGCCAGAAGTCACGACGAATTTGGCCGGGCAAGCGTTGGTGCCAATCCACTTTGCCTCGGGCAGTCCGTTACCGAATTGGCATCACGACCAATTGGGTTTGTGGGTTGCGATCGGAATTTTCACGTGTTGGATCCTGGCCTTGCTTCCCAAAGTTTGCACGTTGCGTTACGGTTTCATACGGGGATTGAAAATCATGGTCGGCAGTTGCTTGCGACCAGCGCGTAAAACTTCTTGCCCAATTCGCTGTCAACAACGACGCCCGGAGCCGATGACCCTGGCTTTGGGCGTTTTGTGGTTGGGTGGTTTTTTCGCAATTGTGTTTTCCAAACAGTCCTTGCCTCCCTTGCATTGGGACAGCCTGTTTGGATCAATGGTCGGCTTGGCATTTGGCGGTGGCATGATTTGGTCGATTCGAATTGTGGGACGGTATGCCCTGCAAAAAGAGGCCATGGGATTTGGTGACGTGACGCTCATGGCGATGATTGGTGCATTTTTGGGATGGCAAGCAACGTTGTTGACGTTACCATTTGCCGCGATTGCGGCGTTGCTAATTGTGGTCGGGTGTTTCCTCGTGACCAAGGAAAGTGAATTGGCTTTTGGTCCCTACCTGTGTTTGGGGTGCACCATCCTGTTGTTCGGTTGGTCTTCGATTTGGCCAACCATGTCACAGCAATTCTTTTTTCTCGGTCCCTGGATGTTCGTGGTCCTGTTGGCTGCGTTAATCTTGATGCCGTTGTTGTTGATGTTGACCCAATGGCTCAAAGCGATATTTCTGAGTGAGGCTGACGCAGCATGAAACCTCTATTTCAAGCCGTGCGGAATCTGGATTCCGGAGCGGAAATCCTGCGGCAGCGCGCCTATGGAATGATTGAAGTTGCCGCCGGACAATTGGTTCATATCAAACTAAAACCATGGCCCAAGCTGGCTTCGATCGTTGAAGCCCGTTGGATCAGTGGTTGGAAACAAAACTGGAATCGGCGGGATGTTTGTCGGCTGTACTACAATCAGCCACGACTGCATCGCAACTATTTGACGCTGAACTATATCGAATCCAGTCGCGACACACGCTGGAGGAGTATCGTGAAAGCATTGGAAATCCTGGACGAAATTGCATTCCTAAAGAAATCCGATGCCATTTTGGCCGAACTTTCCAATGTTGCCATCTCGGATCGACTGATGCAACGATTGGGTTGGGCCCGTCATCGGGAGGATTCGCCCCAGCGGCATTGGATCAAACGATTTTATGGTGAGTATCCCGCAGCAGTTCGCCATCGACAGCTTGCCAGCCAACGTTGATTCTCGTCCGTTACCTCCTTAAAATTCAGGACAACATTCTTGTTCGAACGTGGGATAGGCTTCTAGCCTGTCAATTTTGTCAAGACAGGCTGGAAGCCTATCCCACGCATTTTCTGCTTGCTGCTTGTTTGAATTTGACATCTTGTTGGGGAATCTTTAATCGTTAGTTCCGGCGGTTCGCGAACAATTTTCAAAACTGAACCGAAACGACGTCGCCTCCACTGCGCGTGGCGAGACCCTGCATCGTGGCGTCAGCGATGCCGTAAGGGATCAGGCGGACTGAACCGTCGGCCAAAGCAAAATGGCCACCCGCAGAATGATAACTCCAGAAATGCAGCGCATCGCATTGCTCGTTGCGACCGGGACCATAGCGATACGGTCCAGCAGGACAATCTTGCAGATACGATTGAGGCAGCGTCGCCGATGGATTTAGTTCGGCAACTCCCAGTGTCACATCTCCTGTCGAAATACTTCCCGATCCAGTCGCGTACCACCAGCCGTACCAGAAATCGGTTGACGGAGGGCGTTCGCCTATCAGCAATGTATTCGATTGCCCATCGGAGATCTCGCCCAGTCGAGTCGATTGATCAAACGTAAACAGTCCATCGCGGGCTTGATAATTGGTTCCATTAACTCCCAGATAATCCGTGCAAGTCACAAGGTAACCTTCGTGTGTCCACTGAACTTTTCCCGCTTCGGGATCACTCGGACAGCCCAGCGTCACAACGGGAGTCTGCATCCCTCGATGCGAACGAAATGGAACCGGATTAAAACGATAATCTTCAATCGCTTGGTCCCACAACGGAGACTGTTCGATAAACGGCAAGATCCGCGTAATCCAGCTCATCCCCAAAAATTCACCGGCACCGGGACCGCCACCCAGCCCCACCAGCCCGACCGGCAACTGACCATTGGCCGATTCGTAATTCAACAACCCCAGCGCGAGCTGCCGAACATTATTCGCACAAACCGTCCGCCGCCCCGCTTCACGAACCATCTGCACCGCTGGTAACAAAATGGCGATCAACACGCCGATGATTCCAGTGACGACTAAAAGCTCCACAAGGGTGAATCCTATCCGAGTTGATTTCATTAAGTCTCCATTTGGCAGTTTTCACAGCCATGCTACCGGGGGCGAAAGACGTCCGCTAGGCTCGCCACTGGCTGAATGATCGCTTCAAAAACTTCGCTAAAATTAATAAGGCAACTAGACCGACGATCGTCCCGGCAACCCAAATGAAATAATTGGTTTTCGGCGCTAGATTTGATGGCTCTGGCAACCCGTATGCAGTCAACAAAAACTGACTCTCTGACAATGAAATTTGTACTGGTTCCGTATACACTTCCTTGGAATTGCGACCGGAACTATCTCCAATTTTGCCTGTAAAGGTCCGAATTTCAATTGGATGAAAGCCATTGTCTGCAAACGACGCTTCCATTGTAGATCTTGCGTCAATTGCAGGACTTTCATTGCGTACCTTCACGACACACCAATCTCGTTGCGGCGCGAAATCAACCTGCAGGACAAATCCAATAGCAATCTCTTTATTGACAGCGAACTCGCCGTTTTCAGTTCTAAAACAAGGAAGAAACTCGGCTGTTATTGTTTCGTTTCCGGCATGATCACCAGCTGGCCAGGCATCGTTTAAGATCAAGGCCGACTTGTTTTCTTCCGGTATCTTACCAAGCCCCAAAATGGTGCTTGGAAGATGATAGACCAAAACCCTGAGGCTGGGTTGGCCCAAAGCCAAGTCGCCAAAACCAACCCAGCGCCTGGGCTCACACTTTTCAAGTTGCCAAGTTCCATCCTCCCTGCACGAGATGGAAGCCTGGTGATTGGAATTGTACAAGTCAACTCGATTCCTTGTCTGGTCGTAGTCGTATCGTATCCGAAAGTTGAGTGCTTTCTGTGCAACGGTCGTTTTCCAACGGAATTTTTCCGACTCGACTTTTCCATCATTCTCCGTTTCGATACAAAATTCAGTACCATCATAGAATGCGTCGATCCGTTTCCATCCTTTCGGCGCCTCCTCCTTCATTCGTTCGACCGTCGCCTCGTCCGCGATTACAACCGAAATATTTAGTGAAATAAGCAACGCGGAAGCAAACAACAGATCAAGGCTAAAGCAGTTCATTCAATATTCCTCAGTCCGACAGTATTTATTCGAACACTAGTTACAACCACAACCCTCTTCAGATGGAAAGAACGGGTCTTCCCACGTACAAACTTCAGGTCCCCAGCAAAACCGTAAAAAATTATTTGTACAATGTTGAGTATAGGGAGGCGAATCTGTCCAATAGTCGCAAACCGGTGGAATCGCTGCGTTAGTTCCGATGTCCGCAGCTCCTGAGCCAACAAACAACCCAAAAAGTAGGAACAACGAAATTGTTGAAAACAACATGTTTGACCAAAAACTCTTCATCACTTTTCTCCTTTAGTAGAACCAAGAACATCTATGTTCATCCGAAACTGTAACGGATGATCCAAAAACAACACGATTCGCTGATGCATCGGGCCCGATTTCTTAGGTGTAACAACTAGTGGCAGCGAAAAGCGTCCGTTGCCTGAAATGATTTCGCCAATTGTGCCTTTGGGAAGTTCAATACAATTGCAAGAACGTTGCATGCCGACAATTTTTACTGGCCGCATGAATCGGTTCCAGATTTCGACTTCGACAATTGACTCTATTCCTACAACTAATTCGCCATTGAACTGTACGATCGGTTGTATTGGTGGCTCGCTCAGCACCGCTGCCCGGATCGGCGCCGCAATTGGCAATTGCACGAATCCCAGACAGCTCACGAAGAGTATCAATCCGGCCAGCCGACCTTTGGCGCCAGATGACCATCCATTCCACCAATTCAATAATTCTAGCGCTCCATCAAACTCAACCGACCGCCGAGCTGTACTCGATAAGAACCAAGTGACGATGCTCAAGTCAAGCATCATAAAGGTCCACGGTGGAAATTCCATGCTTCCAGCACAACCGCACGACGTGTATCCCTGCGCCCAGCGTGTTCCCGCAAAAATCGCGAAAATTGCGAACGTGAGAGTGTTGATCAATGCCAAAACCCGATGGTCCCGGATTCGCCAATTCTCAAACGCCACCCAAAGTTCAAAGACCACCGTGATCCACAAAATTTCTTTGGGAATGCCGACTCGAATATCGGCAAATGGATCGGTCAGCAACATCCAGATTTTGGCCATCGCGGTGGCCGAGAGCAAAATGGCAATCAAATAAAACGGAACCTTGGTTGCCAGGCCTGCTATGATTGATCGTTGGTTGACTGAACTTTTTGATCGTTTGCTAGGCCACCATTGGCGTAATCGCTCTGGTTTCTCTTTGCGAGTTTCCTGATCTGCGGTCAGTGAAGATTTCAATGATTCGGCTTTGCCCTGCTCGACCGGTGAGTCGAACCCACCGGTTTTGTCGGCACTAGTCAGCTCGGTGGATGCCGATTGAAAATCCACAAATCACCCCAAAAGATTGAGACTGACACGGATTGGAAATAGAAATTTAAAAGAGGTATGCTACGTTAGAGTATTTTTTTTTTTTTTTTTTTTTTAGCAATCCCTGCGCCCGAAAAAAATTAAGTCTGTTGGAAATGGTCGAATAAGTTGTAAATCTCAGAAAATTTCCGTGATTCGATGAATCAAAGAAGCCGCAACAGCGTCGGTTGTCATTCGATATTTCAGCGATTTCGACAATCGTCATCTCAATTCAGCCGCGTTGGCGGCGGCAGTCATCCAATTATACGTTGATTTCGACCATCGTCATCCCGATTCAGCCACGTTAGCGGCGGCAGTTCGTAGCTGCGGGTGTCAACTCGCAGCTCAGCCAACCTCCAAAAATCAAACCGCGAGAGCGGCGACAGGTTGGCCGATGAATAAACTTTTGTTCGAATTGTTACTTGGATCCAAAAACAACATGGTAATTCAATTGCGTAGAGGAACCGATCGGAAACGCACCAAACTGAATCGTCTAATTTTGATGATCGTAAATCCTAGTTCGACTTCAACAATCTGCCGCCGCCTTCGCGGCTGAAAAATTTGGGGCGATCGCAAACTGCGGGTTGGCACCCGCAGCTACTAACTGCCGCCGACTTCGCGGCTGAAAAATTGCCGTCGCTATTGCGACGGAAAGGCATCTGCCGACAATCGGCGGTTTGCCAATCTTTCCAACCGGTGGTTCGACGATGTTTCCAACCGGCGGTTCGCCAAACTTTCCAACCGGCGGTTCGACGATGTTTCCAACCGGTGGTTCGCCAAATTTTCCAACCGGCGGTTCGCCAATCAATTTCATAACTGCACGGAAACGACTTCGCCGCCATTGCGCGTGGCGCTTCCTCGCATGGTGGCGTCGTCGATGCCGTAGGGCATTAAGCGGACCGAACCATCGTCCAACGCGATTGAGCTGCCCGGTGACTACTCATTACTCAGGTGCGGTTTCAGGACAATGAAATCCAATCCCACCATGTATGACTTCACAGCTTGAGAATTTGCTCCGACGATTTCGATGGTCAATCGATGAGGGCCTGCCGTCATCGGACGAATTCCCAACGTCAACACACCGGTCGTGATTACATCCGGGCTGAACAAATCAATCGGTTCGCCCAGCTTATCCGCATCCCAATACAGTTGTGCGATTCCGTAGTCGCGGGCTTGGGTCAAGACGACCTGAAGTTCATATTCCCCATCGGCGGGCACGACGACTTCGACGCCCAACCGATCTCCGACCGTTCCGCCTTGCCACCACAAGTGATCGTTACCACTCCAACGGTCGCCAGTGAACTCTCGCATTGATTGACTGGTGGCATTGCCAGCCGACTTCTCGACGATTTTTAGAGATTCCCCTTCGAGTCCATCGAGAACTTTCCCCGTTGCTTTTTCGATCATGGCCTGCGGACCACGCGCCGAAACTTGGGTTGGGCTGGCCAGGTAAGTGACCAGGTCACTGGTTTCTTCCAGCGTCAGAGTCTCGAGCAGTCCCGTCGGCATCAAAGACACCTCCGACAATTTTCGATCTTCGATATCAGCTTTGGCAATCACCACAACGTCATTGATCGTTTTCAGCGTCAACGCGCTGCCGGTTTCCTGTGTGATCAAACCGGACACGACACGGCCATCGATCAATTGCAACAACGTCATTTGATAATCTTTGCCGACCACCGCGTTGGGTGCAATCAAGTTCTCCAGCAGATAGTCCAAATTTGCTCGGTTGGATCCAGTCAGATCAGGACCGATTTTTTCACCAGCGCCGAAGAGTGTATGACAGGCGGCGCAATGTTTTTGATACAGCAACCGACCATGCCGCGCATCGGCCGATTCCAGTTTCTGTGGCGAAAGTTTTTGCTTCAGCGTCTGGATGACGTCCAGTTGTTCGGCCGACGAGACGCCAACCCTGCCCCACGTTTTGGCAACTCGAAGGAGTAGTTCTGCATCAGCCAAAGCTGCCAGTTGCCGGACATGAAAAGCATGTACGTCAGTCCGAGGGACGGCACCGGATTCAATCGCATCCAATAATTTGTCGGCATAACCAACGCGCGATGACAGTGTGGCAACGGCGTCCTCGCGAACTGCCGTCGAAAACTGGGAATATCCGGCCAACAAGGCGCTCGGCGTCCGTTCGTCGGAGTACGCGGCCAGGGCGCGAATTGCCGCGGACTGGAGTTCGGGTGTGGCCAATGCCACAAACAACGTTGACGCCAAATCCTGGTCGCGGCCTTGCAGCAAAATCTCCAATGCCCGTTGCCGCTCACCCAGCGGTCTTTCGGCATCAGCCAACGTGGCCCGCAATTGAGGGAAAACCCGCTGGTCACCAAATACTACGGCCAACCGATCGACCAAATCGTTTAACTCCGTGTCTTCGTCGAGTGCGTTCAGTTTTTCATAGGTTGTCACCCAACTGTCCGGCAGGGCGACATTGACTTGTCCTTCGAACGCCTGCAACACCTCGCGCAACGACTCGCGCTGTTGTTCGATCACCCAATTCGGCAGAGCGGCCAACAATATTTCCAACCCGGGTCGATCGGCGGCGGCACGTCGAAAAATGTATTGGCGGATCAAGGGAATTTGCGACAACCCGGCGACGCGCAACGCGCGCGCTGGGTCTTGGGCAACCAACGGCTCGAGTCCATACCAGATCATCAACGGCAGATTGTGGTCGCTGACGTCTTCACCGTGCTGCACCAAAGCCTCCGCGATTTCCCACCGCTGCTCCAATGGTAAACGCTGCAGCGCGGCTGCGATATACAACCGCAGGATAGGATCCGATTGTTTCTCGGTAGCCAAGCGTTTCATTTCGCCCACGATCGAACCGCTCACCGACTCCGATTCGCATAAAAACTGCACCGCCCACGCGGCCACGTAATCCGACGCATGTGACAACAACGGGACCAGTTGTTCGGAGCCTAGCAGTCCGGTTGCCTGTCCAAGCCACACTCCCCGCAGCACTCGCGTCTCATCGGCGTGTTGTAAAAGTTTGGCGATTTCTGCGCGAACTGCCGGTGCATCCAATTTGCCCAGGCTGGCCCGGTGTTGCAATAACTGCCGCGACATGCGCACAAACCAATCATTTCGGTGCAGCGCCAGGCGGGCCAATTCCGCGTCACTCAAATGCGATAAATCAACCGATTTTCGGTCGGGAACTCCATACGCGACATTGTAGACGCGGCCGTTGGTGCGATCCCAGATTTCGGGATTCGTTCGGTGGCATGCATTGCGGTCGTACCAATCGATTAAATAGACCGAGCCATCGGGCGAAGTGCGCAAGTTGATGCCGCGGAACCAACGGTCGTTGGCCAGTAACAAATCGTCACCATGTCGTCCCACATAGCCGCTGCCGCTCCGCACCAACCGATCCATGTTCACGCGATTGCCGTGAATGTTGTGGAAAAAAATCTGATTGCGATAGCGATCGGGCCAATTGTCGCCCAGATAAATCAAGGCCCCACAATGCGCATGCCCACCGCCGGCATCCGAAGTGTCATCCTTGATATCGGGTTCGTGACCCCACCAGGCATGATCGTTGATGCTGCCGGCAAAGTGCGAATGGTCGGCGATCGTTTTGAGATCATCGTACACATGCTCGCCGAAATGTTGGCCGGCCTGCCGTTGATAGCGCCCACCCTGAATGATGTGAAACAAATGCGGGATCACGCAAGCGGTCGCGAACGCTTGTCCGCGATCATCAAAATCGACGCCCCAGGGATTGCTGGTGCCGCTGGCAAATACTTCGAATTTATGTCTGGTTGGATGGTAGCGCCAGACTGCCGCGTTCATTGGCGTGCGATCCTGGTCGGGCGTTCCAGGTCGACCGATTCGACTGTGCGTGAACACACCATGGCAACCATACAACCAACCATCCGGTCCCCAGTTAAATCCATTCAGGGTTTCGTGGGTGTCCTCATACCCAAATCCATCCAGCAAAATCTGGGGTTTGTCATCGGGCACGTCGTCACCGTTCGCATCGGGAATGAACATCAAATAGGGCGCAGCGCCCACCCACACTCCGCCCATGCCGACTTCCAAACCACTCACCAGGTTCAAACCTTCAGCAAACACTTGGCGTTTGTCGAACTGGCCATCGTGGTTGGTATCTTCCAAGATAATAATCTTGTCGAGCCCAGCCCCTTCGGGTGCTCGAACGGGATAAGTGTAGGCTTCGGCAATCCACAATCGGCCGCGATGATCAAACGCCATCGCCACGGGTTGATGCACGTCTGGTTCGGCCGCCGCTAATTGGACGTGGAAACCTTGCGGCACGGTCATGTAATCGGCCGCAGCGGTTCCAGACAGATCTTCGACCAGCGATCGACGGGGTTTGGGCTGGGCGGCTGCGTAAGCGAGACCGGTTTGCTTAACAGCCATGTGCCGTAGTACATGACAGCCCAACATTCCTCCGGTCACGATCTCTGGCAGTTTATCGCCGGAGACATCAGCGATCACGATTTGCCGGCCAATGCCACTGGAATCGTCGGCCAAATGCGGGATCCACTCGACGCCCGCCGCAGTCCGCTTGAGTTTAAACCAGTAAACCACGGCGCCCGCATCCCAACGGGGACTCCGGCGGTGATGCGACCAATATGTTTTTCCAGTGATGATATCCAACAGTCCATCCCCATCGATATCAGCAACTTGAACCGAATGCGGTTCGGAAAAATAAACTCCGTAGGGATTTTCGGACGGGCGACTGCCCACGATCAGATGTTGCTGGAACGAAACACTTCCCGCTTCGTCGCGTACTTGCTCCCACCAGGCCAGTCCATACGCATGTGCGTCCAGACTGGTGACAACATCGTTCAGTCCATCGCCATTGACGTCGAAGGCATGCATTTCTGCGCCGCCTGGTCCAGCAAATTCAAAAGGATGGAAGATCCAGAGTTGGTCGGTAAGTGTCATGGGATGTTGGAACCAACCATCTTTGGTCAACAAATCCAGTTTCCCATCCCCGTCGATATCACCGGTTCCTAGTCCGTGCCCAAAACGATCTGGTGCCGATGCTCCAGAAATCGGTTGGAATTCCCAGGGCTCGAAACTCCCAGTCAGGGGTTTGGCAAAACCAAACATGCCTTGTCGCGTGCAGACTAACTCAGGCTGGCCATCGCCCGTCAAATCGACGAACGCGGGCGACTCATTGGCAATTCCGTCCAGCACCTCATGCTTGTTCCAAGGCTGGGCTTTTCCATTGGTTTCCTGGTCAAACTTGCCAGGATTTTCATAAACGTAAGCCGCTGTGCCCGGGAAACCAACGACCAACACATCATTGTGTCCGTCGCTGTTGAAATCATGAATCCAAGCGAAAAAATGATCAGCATATCCTTCCATGGGTTGCGGCTGCGGCGGATAAATTTCGTGGGATAATTTGAAATCAGGTCCGGCGTACCAATGCGGGCCATAGACCACATCGGAGATTCCATCGCCATCAATATCCCCGGCTGCAGTTCCTTCGCTGTAATAGACCCGCGTCAAATTTTGCCGCTGAAACGAGTGGACGATACCGGTCGTAGCACCGGAATTATCATCGCCCAACGAGGTGGTCGCCGAACCATTTCCCAAGGCGATTAGCAGCGTCAACACTGCCCATCGAAATTGAATGCGAACAATTTTTGATTTCATTCCCAAACTCCAGCCTGTTAATCGTTTCCCGACTTGCAAATAATCCAACGTGCCAATCACAGCCCGGCGGACAGCACCGTTAGATTCAACCACTGGATTGTAACCTATGCGCGATGGCCTCGTCCGATTCCGATCCGGTCGCACGCCTGGCAAATTTCGAGGATCGAACTTGAGCGAATTGGCACACTTTGGCGCGAATTCGTTTGGTCGGGGTACGTGTTGGCAACAATTTCGGGGGTTAAACAATGTCGTTTGGACGAAGGTAAGTTAAACCGACGCTGGCCCAAAATTTGCAGTCGTCACGCAACAAGTTCCACTACTTTTTCACCGGAGGTTGTTATGAAGACTCTTTTGTGTACAGGATTCATCTTTTTTTCGGGACTTTTCTTAGCCTACACTGACCATCCCACCAGCACCATCTCGCCTGCGGTATCAGGCGAGGGATATCAAGACCAAGACGACCAAGATCCGCAGAGTGATATCCGCGCCAAAGCTCGGCGATTATTCATGCGTGGAAAACTGAGCAGTAATCAAAAAATCGTGGAAGGACTAACCACCAACAATTTCCAGATGGTTGCGGAAGGCGCGAACAGTATCAAGCTACTTGTCAAAGGCCAGCACTGGTTTGTATTGGATACTCCCGAGTACAGTCGCTTCAGCGCGGATATGGAGCTCGCCGCCACTCAACTGCATGATGCCGCCGTGGCCAAGAACATGGAAGGAGCGGCCTTGCGGTATTTTGATATGACACTCAATTGCATTGACTGTCATCGTTACATCGAAACGCGACAATTTTGAGTTCGAGTTTCCAGTCCGCTGGCCGTACGGTTGGACCACTTGGTCCGCTGGCGGCCTTTCGTCGCTCAGGGTCGAAAAGCGATTTTGACTTGGCAGTTGAATCTCAACGGCCTCACTCACCTCGAATCACGTCCATGCATCGCCCCTGCGGGCCGGTCTTTTGGCAACGCGTCGTTGGCGTTGATGCGAACTTGCAATGGTGCTTTGAGTTGGTTTTTTTCTTCCGCGAACTCGTCGATGGCAATCGAATTCCGCTGGACTCTGCCCGAAACTGTTGCCTCGAATTCAAAATCCGGGTCGGTTTGTTTTTGTGCCGAGATGAAGAAGGGACGAACAATCGATCGACCGTTGGGCATGGGTGAGGAAACTTGCCACGGCAATCCCACGACATCCTTCGTGGTAACGGGTTTGTCAACAATGCTGAAGGGAAACCAATAAAATGCCCCGATGCGAAACAGGCCGGACAGTGCGAACAGGCTCATGAATGCCACCGTGTTGTTGCCCAACTGAGTCAGTAGCAATCCACCCAACATCGAGCCGCCGACCATCGCCAGGCCATTAAATGTGTTGAACCAACTGAGTACTCGCAGGCGATGGTGGCTGGGAATGCGCTCGATGAACACCAACGACATACCCAGTTCATAGCTGGCCCACATCGCACCGCTGGCCATTTGAACCAAACACAGGACGGCAAAGGATTGATGAAAAAACCAGAGGCTGGACATCGGTACAATCCCGATCGCGCCGCACAGCATTAATCGCCCGGCACCGGCGTATTTCGCAATCCGTCCGGCCCAGGGCATCATCATCACGCGGCCAAAATATCCAAGCAAGATCAAGGCCATATAATCGGTGTAACTCAGGCCCATGTTTTTTAACATGAACGGCGCAAAATAGGGGCCCGAGATATAAACGGCAAATTGCATCGCCACAAAAAATGGCAATGTCGACCGGATCAATTTCCCAACATCCGGGCCTTGTCCGATTTGCAACGCCGCGGCAATGTTCGATGCCAACCAGGTTTTCTGTTCGACTTGCCGCGCGAGTACACTTACGGACATCAATCGCAACAACCCGGCGACGGCGAACAGTCCGACGAAAACAAGCAACCTTTGCGATTCACCAGCATGGCTTTTTAACAACAATCCCGACGTGGTAATCGCGGCAATCAAACAGAGTTGGCACGCCCTCATCCGTACCGAGAAATAGCGGGCTCGAACTTTTTTGGGTACCACAAATTCGATCCACGTATTCCAAGCCGGCCCCGTGGCCAAACCACTCGCCCAATAGATCGTCGCGATCGCCAATAGCGAGCCGAAGTCGACCCGGTTGCAATAGGCCAGCAGCGACAACGCCAGCAAACTGAGACCTTGAAGCGAAGCAGTGCAAACGGTCCAGGCGCGATAGGACCCTAGCAAATTGACTCCCCAAGGAGTCAACATCTGCAGGGCGCTTCCCAGCAGGTAGGGCACGGTTGCCAGCAGTCCCACACCGATTTCGGACATTCCCACCGCAATGTAGAAAGCGGCGAAATACGTTTCGCTCAGACCCACCATGAGCGCGTGACAGCCGCCCTCGTAGGTGCAACAAACCAGATTGCGGCGGACTTTCTGTTTCGCAGATGAAGTTTTCAAGAGTAAAAGTACGTGGGAGAGCGGATGTTTCGGTCGTTAATATCGCTGCCAGCAAGCCCGAAAATCATGAATTCGGACCTATCCAAGTATCGACATTTCCGGTCTGGCAAATTAGTCGGACTGGGACGAAAATCCTGCCAATGCCGCGGCCGCCTGAACGAACACCGTGCTGGTTGGGCGCAGGATGATCCCTAACCCAAGTTCTCTTCGGTGTCGGGTTTGCCAAAAGTGCCCGAATTGACAGAAGCTCGGTTGTTCGGACGACGTCCCGAACAAACTACTTGGCAGCCTTGGAAACAGCTGGGGGCCAAGTTTCGTCTTTGCCGTAGAACATCATGTGTTGCCACGGCAGTTTTTCGAATTCGGAATCGAGTTTGAAGCCATTAGCGGACATTTCACGTTCGATTTGACGTTTCGTCATCTTGTGCAGTGGCTTGATCGGGACAGTTTTATCTTCGCCCCGGTATTCTACCAAGACAATTCGACCGCCCGGTTTCAAACTCGCCCGCATGGCAGCCAACATTTGCACTGGATGGGAAAACTCGTGATAGACATCGACCAACAAAATCAAGTCGATCGATTCCGCGGGTAAATGCGGGTTGTGGTAGGAGCCTAAAATCGGGATGACATTTTCGATACCCTCTTTTTCCATGCGCTCGCGCAAGAAGCCGAGCATTTCCGGTTGCACGTCGACGCCAATAACGCTTCCTTGCGGTCCCAGCATTTTTGCGATCTGCAACGTATAGAATCCGTTGCCACACCCCATATCACAAATCGTCTGCCCCGGTCGGATTCCGAGGTTGGCGAGCATTAAGGAACAACGTTCTTCTCGTTCGCGTTCGTCACGAATGAGCCACTCGGCTCCCATGAAATGCATCGTCTGTGCGATCTGTCGTCCTTTGTAGGAATCGAGCGGACGAGGGATTTTTACGGTTGCAACTTTCTCATCGGTGGCAACTTCCGGAACTTCAACCGCTGGTTGATCCGTCGCCTGTTCCTGGGGCGGTTCCGTCTGTTTACCGAGCGCCCAAATCGGCAAGGCAAAAAAAATCATCAGAATCGCCGTCGCGAAAATCTGACCTACTCGAAGGGGTGTGTTCATAGGGCGGGACGCATGGTGGTATGCAAAGGGTTTCCGGGTCCGACACAATTTGCGGCAGTCTGAATTCTTAAACGCAAACTTCAACCGCCGTGAAAATCTAGCCAGCAGAAGCAGCGACGCGCCAACGGGAATGAAACATCCAAATCATCATTGAGAATAATATACCGTTGAGCAGCAACGTGAATGTGCAGTATCCGGCAAAATGAACCAAATCTCGTAGCGGGTATCTAAAAAAGTGGTTGGTTCCCCCTGTAGCTCGCACCCATTTTTGTTTGCGATTGTCGATATCGTCGATATAAATTGGAACTTGAAACGCGGCAACAAACGGACTGGTGATGGTCGAAATGTTGGCAATCTGCGTCCCGCGCGAACCGGGAAAATAGGTGTTGCCAAAAAAGCTGGTGGCAATCGGAGCCAAATACAAAGCCAAGATTACCACGTAGGTCACCATCAAACTCGTACTGGTCCTATGAAACAGAGTCGAACAAAACAGTGCCAACACCGCAGTTGTCAGGCAAGTCAACATAAAAATTATCAAATAGGCCAACATGGTCGGCAGGTTGTACCAATAGTCCGACACCATGATGAGCGCGAGAAACATGGGCCATAACAAAAAAGAACTCAGTACACTCGACACTCGCAAACCCGACAGCAGTTTGCCCCACAGGATCTGCCAGGGTGTAATGATTGTGGTGAGCAACAGATCGAGAGTTTGTCGCTCGCGTTCGCCGGTCACGCTGCCCGCCGAAAAAACCGGTCCGATCAGAATATTGAACAAGACCACGTAGGAAACATAGACTGGCGCGAGATGACGTTGGATATACAGACACCAGGCCATCATCGGAATGGCAAGGATCATGCTGATCTGAATGGCCAGCCGTAACATCAAGGTCCCTTGGCCAAAAATTTCGCTGCGCATTTCCTTGTCATAGACCGGATTGGTACCGTCTTCCATCAACGTTTCGCGTTTGGGAGGGGCAAACAACCGATCGGGAAATTGGTCGCGCTGGATGACCAAGCCAACGGCTTGCGCTGATTCTTTCTCCAGGTCGACAACTTCTTTGCCCTCGCTGCCGAAATCCGGGGGGTACAACATCCGAGCGCTGCAGATATAAAACAGCGGAATCGTGATCGACGCGGCGATTCCGGGAATGACTACGACCGATAGTTTGAATCGCGTTTCACCGTAGGCACTCAACAGGTACCAAAAAAGTACTCCCGCCAGCGCCATCGGCAAAATCGTCAGATAGGAAACTACGAGCGAGGAACTGGTGCGGGAAAAAAAACTGCCGCAGGCGACACTGATCATGCCAAAGGTCACGACGCTGGCAATCAAGGCCAGGTAGGCTGCGAGAACTTCATAAATCGACACGCCACCCAGCGGCAAACATAGCATCACAATCGGCAAGGACGAAAAAATCAAAATCGCCAAGTGCGTCAATGCCGCGACCAACTTGCCGAGCACGATCGATGCAGGACGAATCGGACTGGCCAATAACATTTCGTAGGTCGAACGTTCCTTTTCACCGGCGATCGAACCGGCGGCAAAACTGGGAGCCATCAGCGATGCCAAGATGTACTGACCCAGAAAAAACAAGTCGACCAAACGACTGGTCGTGCCCACGCTGCCCGTCAAATCCAATCGAATGTTGTCCTTGGGCCAGGCAAAATAAACGACGGCCGCCAACAGGACCTGATACAACAGCAATAATACGAACGCCCGTGGCATCCGGAGGTTGACCAAAAGTTCGCGTTGGAGGACAGGATTTTCGAGCATCTAGAATTCAGTGGTTCAGTTTTCAGTGGTACAGTTTTCAGTTGATCAGTTATAAGTGGTTCAGTTTTCAGTGGTTCAGTGGTTCAGTTTTCAGGGTTCAGTTTTCAGGGTTCAGGGTTCAGGGTTCAGTTTTCAGGGTTCAGTTTTGAGGGTTCAGTTTTCAGGGTTCAGTTTTCAGGGTTCAGTTTTCAGGGTTCAGTTTTCAGGGTTCAGTTTTCAGGGTTCAGTTTTCAGGGTTCAGTTTTCAGGGTTCAGTTTTATTTAGCGATTTGATTAGGCCGGTGATCATCTTGGAGATTTCTTTTTGTTCATCGACCAAAATCTGGAATTGGTCGTCGGGAATTAGTCCGATTCGCTTGGCGATGTAGGTTTGGGTGCGCAGCTCTGCGGCAGAACCTTGTGCAATTCGAAGAAACCTAGCAAAATCTTTACTTCCTCGTTCACAACCTTCGGCGATATTTGAAGCGACCGAAACGGCCGACCGCTGCATTTGATTTTTTAGACCATAGTCACTCCACAAATCAACGATGCCATATACCGAAACAGCCAACTTACATGACCGTTTCCAAACTTCCAGCTCTTCAAAAGACCGATATGTCACCCAAACATCCCCCCAAAAACCAAACCACCAAACCACCAAACCACCAAACCACCAAACCACCAAACCACCAAACCACCAAACCACCAAACCACCAAATAACTGAACCACTGAACCACTGAACCACTGAACCACTGAACCACTGAACCACTGAAAACTAATAACTTCTCGGATTGACCCGCGCCTGAACCCGGCCTGGCAACCCCTGGATTCTCAAAAATCCTTCCGCGTCATCTTGATTGTAGGTTCCGCCACCTTCCATCGTGGCAATCTTGGTGTCATACAAACTCAGCGGGCTCGAGCGTTTGGCAACGGAGATATTGCCTTTATATAGATCCAAGGTGACGCTACCGCTGACATTTTTTTGGGCTTCGCGATTGAAAGCCAACAAGGCGTCGAACTTTCGGCAATACCAAAAACCGTAGTACACCATTTCAGCAACTTCGGGGGACATCCGATCGCGCAAGTGCATCAGATCGCGATCCATGGTCAGTTGTTCAATGCAGCGATGCGCCTGATACAGAATCGTCATGCCAGGCGCTTCGTATACGCCTCGGCTCTTCATTCCGACAAAACGATTCTCGACCATATCGATCCGGCCGACGCCATTGCGGCCGCCGATCTGGTTCACGGTTTCGACAATTCCCAGCGCCGACATTTTTTGGCCATTGACGGCGATTGGGACTCCGGCTTCAAAATCCATGGTAACCGTTTCTTTTTTGTCGGGCGCTTGAGCCGGTGAAACACCCATACCGAACTCGACAAGCTCCACACCGTTGACATTCAACTCTTCCAGTTGCCCGGCTTCATAACTGATGTGCAGACAATTTTCATCGCTGCTATATGGTTTCGAAACAGAAGCCTTGACGGGAATGTTCTTTTCATGACAGAACGCAATCAGTTCGGTGCGTCCAGGGAATTGATCACGGAACTTTTTCATTCGCCACGGCGCGATGACTTCCATGTTGGCATCGAGCGCTTCGGCGGCCAGTTGAAATCGACACTGGTCGTTACCTTTGCCGGTTGCCCCATGCGCATAGGCGGTCGCGCCGACTTCACGTGCGACTTGCAGGCAAACCTTCGAGATCAACGGTCGGGCAATCGAAGTACCCAACAAATAGGGCCCTTCGTATTTCGCTTGCCAGGCTAAAACCGGAAAGGCGAAATCGCGGCAAAGCTCCTCGCGGGCGTCGATAATCCGAGCCGTTTTGGCGCCGGCGTCTTGGGCCTTTCTTAGAATCGCCTGGCGGTCTTCGCAGGGTTGTCCGAGATCCACGTAAACCGCGTGGACTGCATAGCCTTCATCCATTAACCAGCCGAGAATGACCGAAGTATCCAATCCACCGGAATAAGCCAATACGCAATCTGTCATGTTGTTGGTTACCTGAATTAACGGTCGGCTGACGAAGCCGCAAATTGTAATTGACGCGGATGTTGTTTAACATTGGGAGGGACCTTCAGTGTCCGATTGACGAGGCGTTCGCGAGTTTGTCCGTTGCCCTAAAAATCCATCAATGATCAATAAACACGATTTCCAGCAAGCCGCTAAATCATTTCGAGCTGGCCGATTGAGCTTGCCGCAGTTCACCCAAGTTGTGTTTGCACAGCCAACGGCAGCGACGGAAGCGTTAGCGGATACGCTCGCGGAAAACCGGTCCGCCCCGGCAACTTCCACAATTCCGACGGCCTGGCCGACCCTTCCGGCGCGCGCCATGGATGCTCATAAGGGAGATTTTGGTCGTGTATTGTTGATTGGCGGTTCCGCTGGCATGGCGGGCGCGATCAGTCTTGCCAGCCTGGCAGCGCTGCGTTGCGGTTCTGGATTGGTCAAGGCCGCTGTCCCGAGCGAGATTCAAGCGACTGTGGCGTCGTTCTCGCCCTGCTATATGACGATCGGTTGTTTGTCCGAAAATGGCGAATTCCATGGAGCCAGTCTGGATAGTTTGGAGACCGCTGCGGCGTGGGCCGATGTTGTTGCGCTGGGACCGGGAATGGAACGGGGCGCGGCCCAGAAATGGATTGTGCCAAAACTCTATGCCGCCTTACGACAATCCCTGATCGTCGATGCCGATGCATTGAATACGTTGGCGGACGTTCAAGCCAATTTGGCTGATCATGCTGGGCCTCGAATACTGACACCGCACGCCGGTGAGTTTCAACGATTGATCGGCGCTTCGATTACCGATCGGCAGGAACTTGAGCGACGAGCGATTGGATTAGCGCAAGCTGCCAACGTGGTCATCGTCTTGAAGGGTCAGCACACGTTGGTCACCGATGGCCAACAGATCTACCACAACTCGACCGGAAACCCCGGCATGGCGACGGCTGGTGCGGGAGATATCTTGACTGGCATGATTACCTCATTGGTCGGCCAAGGGTTGGCGCCTTTGGAAGCAGCCAAATTAGGTGTGTATCTTCACGGCCTCGCCGGCGATCTGGCGGCCAATTCAGTCGGGGAAGCCTCGTTGATCGCGACCGATCTATTGGAATACCTATCCGTGGCGATCAAAAAACAGGCGACCGAATTGAAATCACATATCGGATTTTAGCGATCGGCGATACTCGACGCTAACGATGTTACCGAACAAGACAATAGTCAAAAAGTCGACGATAATTGGCATCGCGCCTCAATTCCTCGTTTCCCGGCCAGGCAATTTCGTTGACAAAAAACGGAACTGTGTTAGAACACGAGCTCTGGTCAATTCTCTAAAAATGACGAGTTCCACCGAAATTCGGATTTTTGCTCGACCGTTCGGAGCCGATCGCAACTCAGATTCTTTTGGAAGATTGGCTGTTATTTTCTCGTTGAGATAACCATACTTTAATTGCTCTATTTTATTATGCCGTTTGGAGAAATCGCTATGCAGATTCGAAATCGTCGACGCAAAACTTCTGACACCTCTCGCGCTTTCACCAACCTGCTGTTTGAGCCCTTGGAGCCTCGAGTGGTTTTGGCCGGACTTTTTGTTCCCGGCGAAATCCTTGTCCAGTTTCAGCCGGGAGTTACGGAGCAAATGCGAGCCGAAGTTCGGGCTTTGGCCGGAGCACACGTTTCCGACGCATTGCATAATGCCACGATGGTTCGCGCGGGAAGCGGCGTGTTGGAGCGACTCGCTTTGCCGCAAGGTTTAAGCGTTGAGGATGCGGTGCAACGACTGGGACGAAATCCCCATGTGCGTTTTGCGGAACCCAACTGGACGTACCAAACTGCGGCGGTTAGCAACGACACCTATTACACCAGCGGTCAACTTTGGGGCATGTATGGCAATGACTCGCCGTCCGCGATTGGTCCGACAGGAACGACAAATCAATTTGGCATCGGAGCCGAAAAAGCCTGGAATGATGGATTTACCGGTTCCAGCAATGTCTTCGTGGGAATCATTGACGAAGGATTCCAATTCGCTCATCCGGACTTGGCGGCAAATTCGTGGACCAATCCCTTTGATTTGGTGGATGGTATCGACAATGACAACAATGGTTACATCGACGACATTCATGGCTGGGATTTTTTCACCAACGATAACAGTACTTACGATGGGACGACCGACGACCATGGGACTCACGTGGCCGGGACCATTGGCGGCAAAGGCGGAAATGCGACTGGTGTGGCCGGTGTAAACTGGTCGACGACGATGATCTCGACAAAATTCCTCGGACCCAACGGCGGATCCACGGCCGGTGCAATTAAAGCCTTGGATTATTTGACGGACCTGAAAGTTCGGCATGGCATCAATATTGTTGCCAGCAATAACTCGTGGGGTGGTGGTGGATTTTCCCAATCGCTCTTGGATGCGATTACGCGAGCCGCCAACCAGGGAATTCTGTTTGTCGCGGCCGCTGGAAATAGCAATGCCAATAATGACGCAACGGCCAGTTATCCTTCGGGTTATTCAACGGTCGCCGGTGCCGGTTATGAAGCGGTCATCGCGGTTGCTTCTATTACCAGCTCGGGCGCTAAATCGTCGTTCTCCAGCTACGGGGCCACCAAGGTTGACCTCGGTGCACCGGGTTCCGGGATTTTCTCTTCCGTTCCGAGCAATACTTATGCTTCATATAGCGGTACTTCGATGGCCACGCCCCATGTTACGGGCGCGGTGGCGTTGTACGCATCCAGGTACGCCGGAACCTCGGCCAATAACATCCGAAACGCAATTCTCTCCAGCGCACGCCCGACGCCATCGATGAGTGGAATCACCGTAACCGGAGGGCGGCTCGATGTTTATGCGGCGCTGGCCATTACGCCGCCTGGTACAGTGACTCCCAATATCACCATCAGCGATGTAAGTACGGTTGAAGGAAACAGTCCAACGACCTCGTTGGCTGCCTTCACCGTCAGTCTCTCGTCGGCACCCACGCAAACCGTAACCGTCAATTTCGCTACCGCCAATAACTCGGCGACGAGCGGCAGCGACTATGTAGCCAGGTCCGGTACGCTGACATTTTTGGCTGGTGGCCCGACAACACAAACTATAAATGTTACCGTTAACGGCGATAACAATATTGAAGGGAATGAGACGTTTTTCGTCAACCTTTCCACGGCCACCAACGGTACGATTACGGACAGTCAGGGCATTGGCACAATTGTTAACGATGATTTCCTGCCGACGATTTCGATCAATGATATTGCTGCCAATGAAGGCGATTCTCCGTTTGGGACGTTTACTTTTACCCTCACCCTGTCAGCACCGGCCGTGCAACTCGTGTCGATCAAATACTCGGCAGCCAACGGGACTGCGACGGCTGGACGTGACTACTATGTGGATCCCCGGACGATAATCATTCCGACGGGCGCCAGCTCGACAACAATTGATGTCACTGTTTATGGTGATACTCTGTTTGAGCCAGACGAAACGTTCTTTATTAATTTGGGTATTGCGGTAAACGCCACGATCGTTGACGGCCAAGGCCTAGGAACGATTTTGAATGATGATCCAGCGGCGCGTGGGTCTTTTCTCCGACCTGAGTTGACAAGTCCAAACGAAAGTCGCGTTGGTTCGAGCCGTGATTGGCCAGATAATCGGGCGGTTCAAGATTGGGCTCGACTCGGCACATGGGGCACCCGATCCGCCGAAATGCTGATTCCGACCGACGTGACCAAGAACGCAACATCGCAGCTGGGAGTTTCGCTGTTAAATTCTCCAACAATGGCCTCCGCGCTGGTTCTATCGGATGCGGCAATTCAAGACGGTAACCTGGCGAATTCACTTGCGACAGTAACTCTGCCGAGCAGCAAGACGAATAAAGTCGTTATCAAGGCGGCGATGGTGGAATTGGATCGCGCGTTCGCCAATCTAGATTCGGTCGTCAAGCTCAAACGAATTTTCAGGTTTTAGTTGACCCGACTATCGACCTACCGATGCGAATATTGGCCGCCTGTCGACGCGAACGACAGGCGGTTTTTTTGGTTGTGCCGAGATTCGACGCGAGGATGAACATCGATCCTGGGCAATCGAGGCCTGATAAAGGCGAGCGGCGGCAAATAAATTATCTGCAAAATGGACATGCTTGTCCGTTTACCATGGTTTAGGTGCACGACTGTCAAGGATGTCCTTTGGACGATTGATCAATCTTACCGAAATGTTTCGGTCCCAATCGCCACGTCGGGCCAGGCTGGACCTGGCCTGACGAAAATGTATCAACATGAAATGACGAACAGACCGGAAATCCCGCAGGCTTGCCCTGCGGATGGTTGGG
>JANNPW010000038.1:0-24305 GCA_031400405.1 Mariniblastus sp. | reverse complement strand
CGATGCGATCGAGTGACGATAGGATCTACGCAGACGAGTTCGCGAGTCTAGCGAATCGATTCGAAAATTTGAGAATCCTCGACTACTACAGCCAATCCAAGCCGTCACAAGTGCCGTCACCAGCCGGCTCCGCTCGTACCGAAAGATGGCAGGACAAATCAGGCTACATCAACGCGGCTGACTTAAGTGCATTTGTCCCAAATTTGAACGAACTTCCCATTTTTCTTTGCGGACCAGATCCGATGATGCAAGCTGTTCGAAAAGCAATTGTTTCTCTTGGCATCCCTGATGAACAGATATCAACCGAAGAGTTCTTTTCTCCGAGAGCAACCGACATTGGTGATCAACAGTCATCTTCTGTGCAGCCTACGGATATCGAGTCATTTAACAGTCTGACAGCTACTATCACTTTTGCGACATCGAATCAAACGATTGATGTGGATTCATCAACAACTATTCTCGAGGCTGCTGAACAAGCGGGGGTTACCCTGCCATGGGAGTGCCGTTCGGGTATCTGTGGTCAATGCAAAGTACGCTGCACAACGGGCCGCGTCAGAATGGATAGTCGCGACGCACTTTCCAGAGGAGAAGAAGCCAACGGATACATCCTTGCATGCCAATCTCATCCGGCCGCAGAAGCAGTGACAATTGAAGCGTGACCTTTGAGAAGCGTTTCAAAATTGCATTTCCGGAATGTAACTTGTTCGACCGTATCGTTTGGTCTGAACACTCCTTTGAGCAGGAAAATCGGTACGAGATATTAATCCCGATTCGTCTCAATGCATATGAGATCCAAACCCGGTGCTGGGTATCTCGCTCGCTTGTAACGCAATCAGCCTTAAATCGGAGTCACAAAATGGTTCGGTCAATTCCTGCAATGGTCTTCTTTTCTTTGGCAACACTAATATTGATCGACGGTCGATTGACTGCCGATGAACCTTCGCTGGACGTTGGAAAGAAAGCCAACGAATCGAGTGTATCATTCAAGCGACATCAATTCAAAGTTAGTCGACAGAATGGAAAAATTCTTTTCGATGGAACCGAGATCCCAAAACACTTCGTTGAAACCAAAAGCAAGGAAGTTAAGCTTATCGAAATCTTCGATGGTTTGAATTTCCCTTCGGATAGGCAATTCCTTCAGTGGGCGCGTAAGCTCAAAGGAGCAAGAACCTATACTTACGACGAAGTGATTCGTGTCACTGAAGATGGTTCGACGAATACTCAACCGCTTGTCTTCTTTGATAAGAATCAGCGATCTGAATTGGACTCAAAGTGGCATGTTTGGCTCGATATGCGTCAGGCTGAGCTTGAGCAAGCCAATCGTCTACGATTGGCTCAAGAACAAGAGGCAAAGCGATATCAACAGCAGGCTCATCTGCAAGAGCTCCAAACGCAAACGATTCAAGCTCAAGCGGCCGCAGCCGAAAAATCAGCCCAAACCCTTGCTGTCATCAGCGGTGCAACGTCGCTTTGGGAAGTTGAATTGGTCACAGCAGGAAGTTCTGGTGGATGCTCTACTTGCTCACCCTACCTTGGTGGGATTGTGTATGGAACTCAGACTTACGGAGTATCGTTCGTTGCCAACGGCGGCAGCCTGACATCCACTTTTGGAGGGAATTACAACTTCAGTGGTGGTTCGAACTCCCTCTACGTCCAGGCCTACGGACGTACCAGTCAAGCCGCAAGCTACCAAGCTGTTCAATACAATCCAGGTTATCGAGCAGGCACCATTCGGAAATTAGCTGGCTACTAGGCTACGTTTCCATAGAAGTTCAAATCACGCAAACAGTTTCCAGTTCTCGGGGTATAGATCATGACTAAGAATTTTCCAATCACTTACTTTTTCCTGGCCTTGGGATTGAGCGTAAATGCTGGCTGTACCCAGGCTCAGACTTCAAGTATCGCTTCTGAAGCGATTCCACCTTCAGTGAATCAACAAGCCATGATTGGGGAGCAAATGCGACCAGTTCAGACCGAAAAACCTGTTCCAGCGAAAACCGTTTACTCCAAACCGAGCGATGCGGAATTGAAGTTGAAACTAACTGAAATTCAGTACGATGTGACTCAACGTCAGGGGACGGAAGCTCCGTTTCGAAATAAGTACTGGAACAATAAAGAGGCGGGAATCTACGTGGATGTCGTATCGGGTGAACCTCTCTTTAGCTCACGCGAAATGTTCAAGTCTGGAACCGGCTGGCCGTCATTCTTTCAGCCCTTGGTTCCGGACAACATGGTGGAAAAAGTTGACCGTAAACTGTGGTCAACTCGCACCGAAGTTCGCTCGAAATTCGCCGACTCACATTTGGGTCATGTGTTTCAAGATGGACCAAAGCCGACTGGTCTCAGGTACTGCATGAACTCTGCTGCATTGCGTTTTGTGCCGGTAGAAAAACTGGAAGCCGAGGGATACTTCGAGTTTCTCGGTCATTTCCAGCCGACTACGACTCGCTGATCACGCGTTTTCTCGCATCGGACTGATCAGTAGAAAAAGTCGGAGCTTCTATACCGAACGGCAGATGGCCCTTCCGCGCGCCATGACTATATTACTACGAAGTCCGAATAGTTGACGTCTGTGGCCTTTGGCCGAAGAAAGAGTATGCCGTGTTGGCCGCTCAATCAGACTTCAGCTGCAATTCGAATTGAGTAACTTGAACACGAGGGAGACGGATTCTATGAAAACAACGCGACACACCTTGCTAAAGCATGTATGGCAGCTTGCCTAGTCCTCAATCAAGCATGTGTTGATTGAGGACTAGTTATGAGTTGGATTATCGAAGGCTATTGGTATCTCTGGGCCAACGCCAACTCGATGCCCTATTCGGGAGACTAAGCAATAATAGGGGGATCAGCGACGGGCTTAAGTTTGGTCAATAGTCGATTTCAAAACTTTCTGAAACTCCTTTTGTTCGGGTATTTGCAGTTGTCTGGCTCCGTTCGTTTTTCGCGCTGATGATCATTGGGGATGGTATCTCGATGGATTCACCCTGGATGGATTCGACCTCTGTGAACTCGAAGGCCGGGGATACCACTGCGGTCGATGCGGGCTTTTCATCGTACCGGCCCAACTGGGCCGACGATTCGCTTCGGTGCAGATCATGATCTGCTGACGCATCGGATAATGATAAACCGCCCCGACGGGTTTGACTTCGCTTTCATCTGGTGGGAGTCGATCATCCAGTTTATCCGGTGAGAGTTGAAATTTCAGGCTCTCTGCCACGTGATTGTCGAGAGATTTTTCTGTCTCCGCTAAGTTGATGTCGAGAGATTTTACTGTGTGGCTCTCCGCCGACGGGTGCCATTCGGGCTGCCATTCGGGCCACACCAAGCCGTGTTTGGCTAGTACCATCCGGGCCACATCAAGCTACCATCCGGGCCACATCAAGCCATTCTTGTCAAGCAATTCTTGGTTAGGGCATTTTTCGACTCGTTTCTGCTATCGTGGCAAACGCATTCACTAATCTGCTAGCATGCAATGCCCATTCGTATTTGGCGTTGTCTGGCCCCGTTCGTTTTTTCCGTTCGTTTTTGTCTGGCCCCGTTCGTTTTCCGCCGTTCGTTTTCCGTTCGTTTTTGTCTGGTGGGAGTCGATCATCCAGTGTATCCGGTGAGAGTTGAAATTTCAGGCTCTCTGCCACGTGATTGTCGAGAGATTTTTCTGTCTCCGCTAAGTTGATGTCGAGAGATTTTACTGTGTGGCTCTCCGCCGACGGGTGCCATTCGGGCCACACCAAGCCGTGTTTGGCTAGTACCATCCGGGCCACATCAAGCCATTCTTGTCAAGCAATTCTTGGTTAGGGCATTTTTCGACTCGTTTCTGCTATCGTGGCAAACGCATTCACTAATCTGCTAGCATGAAACGCCCATTCGTATTTGGCGTTGTCTGGCCCCGTTCGTTTTCCCCGTTCGTTTTCCCCGTTCGTTTTCCCCGTTCGTTTTTCCCGTTCGTTTTTCCCGTTCGTTTTTCCACGGTGGGGGCTTTTACGCAAAATTTTCGGGAACCGGAGTCACAGATTCGACTCGAATCCGATCCAGCATCGCTTCGATTACCATTGGCGGAACGGTCCGAGGAACTTCTTCTGCTGGTGACCATTTCGCTTTTGCGGCTGAGAACATCGGCCGACTGAAGATTGGAGCCACGTCGTATGCACTGACGTCCGGCCCGAGTAACGACAATCGGCTACTCGACGCCCTGTTTGCCGATGTGAGGTTAATCGAAGTCTAGAATCTCCGAGCGCTGGTTTATGAAGGAATTGCGGCTGCGCCAGGGAAAGTGCAACGGAACCGGACCAAGGCAGCACTTTCGATCGGTAGATTTTGACAGTCCTGTGACTACATTTGCTCTGTGGTGAATACCGGTGGGAAATGTCCGGGTTTTACTCAGGCCAAACCAAAACTTTTTCTGATCTGTTTCTTGGGATCACTACAAATGCAGTCACCCGCTTGACCACCCGGTTTTTGAATTGGCCGCTCGAGAATCTTTGGGTCTGTGCGGTTTGGACCGGCAACTGTTAAGCGAGGTAAAATGAACGCTTTGAATACGAATGCTTGGATCTATTGTTACGAATTTGCCGACTGTTCTTATGGAAACAACTTTAGTGTTGGAAACGGTTTTGCAAATTAGTCTGCCCGTGTCCGGAGTTTCCGTTTCAAATCGTCAGGAGCGTGATTGTGTTCAAGAAAACAACTCTCGGTTTCGGATTGTCGTTTGCTGTCAGCGGATTGGCGTTTGCTCAAGTCGATGGCTATAGCAACGAAAACGATAGCCTTCCAATCGGAACCGACTACACCAATGCTCAAAGTGATTGTGGCGGGAATTGCGGTGGGGATTGCGGCGGGAATTGCGGCGGGAATTGCGGGGGGGGCGATTGCTATGGAGACTCCGCCTGTCGTACGGACTGCGACATTCTAAAGCGTTGTCCTTACGTCAGTGTATTTGGCGGCTGGAACGGCATGCAGCGGTTCGAGCAAGCCGACATTGGCGCCGATACAGTGGATGCCAATAGCGGTGGTTTTCATGAAGGAACAATTGCCGGTTTCGCGATCGGTTCCCAAGTTCATCCGCAAGTTCGCTACGAGCTTGAAGCGAGCTGGCGTCAAAACGACTCCAATCAATGGGTTATCGAACAGTTTACCGACGGCATAGTAACGAGTCGCGTGACGGCACCCGCGACCGGGCAATTATCGAGCATTTCCGGCATGGCGAATCTGCTGATCGATATCCAACCGCGGCAGGTCAATTGCTGGAACATCTACGCCGGCGGAGGCATCGGTGCGGTAAGTGTCGATGGCACGCTAGTGTCAACGGACACCTACGACGTCAATGACAAATCGCTCGCCTTTCAAGCAATTTTGGGGGTCAACAAAGCCATTCGACGCCGAGTGGATTTGTATGGCGAGTACCGCTACTTTTCAGCCCGTAGCGTCTCGGTAGACAATACTACCTCTGGACTGTCGCTGGGCGACTTTGATTACTCTACGAACAATCTTTTGTTTGGCATACGATTTAGACGATAGTCTGGATGGTGCGTTGCGTCGGCAAATCGTTTCGCGCGGCGAGCGTACTCTGATTTGAAATTTTCTTGACTTGCGTAACACACCAGTGGCACAAATGCCGACTTCACGCACCCTACGCAATCGGGGCGTGAACGGGTTCGAGTTGATCGATCGGGATCTGATCCCAAAAATCACCGTTGATGGCGTCGGTCGTTCTCGTGGCGGTGATTATTCTGCAAGCCCGGAACATGGAATTCTAGTGGAAATTGGGTTTGCCAACTCAATTTTAGAGATTCTACCGCTATCGAAATCCGGACTTCCATTTCGGCGAGCCGCCTCGTTTGGACGCGCAGAAAATTCCTGGTCGGTATTAGAATGGGTCATCAAACCGCCAACTCGAAGCGAACTTTCCCGAACTACTTAACCTGGCTGGGTATCGCCTTAGCGATTTTCTCGATCATGGCCGGCTGGTTTGTGCCTGAGTTCTATGATTGGACGGGAGCGGATCAGAGTCGGCCGGCACCGATTATCGGTTGGGTCGCGCTCGCGATTGTTGCAGTCGATATTCTACTGATGGCACTATTGATTTGGTCTCATTTCGCAGCCCCGCCTAAAGATCGTCCAACGAACGGGTCTGGGCAATTCAATATTCGCCAACTGATCAGCGCGATAACGATAGTTGCGCTGTTATTAATGATCGGTCGCACTCCATTCCCGATGGCCGTTGCTTGTTTTGTCTTCGCATGCGTGGCGGTAACTGCATTTTGGATCGCGATTCGGCAGCAGCAAGCACGTTGGTCGATCGCGCTGATTGTCTGGTTGCAATTTGCGCCGCAAATTTGGATCCTTAGAGGTGAAAATACGATGCAGGGTGGCTGGTCAACAATTTTGGCTTTCGTAGCACTTCCGACTTTCTTTCCAACTGGTTTGCTGATGGCTCGATTTCAAATGCACTTTGGCACAAGCCAATGGCCGTGCGTGCTGACAACGTCCGTTGCGTTGGCGATCGGCGTTTGGATAGGTTGTCTCGGTCCGAAGCGCGCTATTGCTTATGGACTGGTCGTCGCCACCTGCTCGATATTTGGTTCGTTCATTTTGAATGCCCTGGTTCGGATGTGACATCACGTCTCGTCGCAAGAATTCCGAGTCGGGCGTATGCCTTGTTCCAATCGACTGGTTTCGTTAGCGTGTGACGATCACAGCCGCACCGAAGAAACTAACAGCCTTCAATCGTCGTATCAAAGAGATCACGGGCCGCATTCGTGGGATCTCCATGTAACGCGGTTTGACCGACCTCAATCGCTACGTGCGAGGCTGGATAGGTTACTTGGGGCTGGCTCAACAGTTTGCCGAATTCGTCAATCGGGATGGCTGGATTCGTCCCCGGATTCGGATGTGCTACTGGAAACAGTGGCTTCGTCCACGCACGAAGGTTCGTAGCCTCGTGCGACTCGGCGTAAATTTGGACCTGGCGATCAAACACGCGATCAGTCGCAAGAGCTATTGGCGTTTGTCACGGACACCCGCCCTGCGCTACGCGATGCCCAACAAGTGGCTGGAGCAGCTGGGCCTTCTTTCGCTCAAACAACTCGGGTGCGACCGCGCTCCGCTTCGAGGAACCGCCTGACGCGGACCCGCATGTCAGATGGTGCCGGGAGGGTGGTCAGCAATAGCCACCCTTACCCGATTTCGGCATCACGACGCCGTGACCGGATTATTGGAAGTTTGATCCTGCTGTTGCACAAGTTCCAGCAAGAGCGCGCGGCCGATCGCGTCAGGTGCGTGGTCGGAATTTGCCAGCAGGAGGACGCCGACGCGGTGCCGTTTGGAAAATGCCAGATAGCTGGCAAATCCGGCGGTACCGCCGTTGTGCCACAACGCCCATTCGTCGGCGTTTGCGTCAGCGTCGTCGAGTCGATCGAAGTGCCATCCCACGGCCATGTCTTCGATCCCGCCGATGACACCGGTCAGCCAGAAGGCCAGCATCACGCCGGGAACGACAATCGGAATTACAAACCGTGACCACAGCGGCAAGCCGAAGGATTGCCACGCGAGCAGGCCGGCCAGTCCTGCAAATGCGATCGGTCCCATGCAACCAAAGTCGCGGTACCACTGCCAACGGAATCGCGTTTGCACCTGGTGAGTCAGCTCGATAGCCGCGCGCAACGGCGTCGAGGCCGGGTCGATGTTCGCACGCAGAAACCGCAGCATGTCAGGCACCGTCGAACGCAACCCTCCCGCTCCGGCCAGAACTTGAAAGTCCCAATTGCGAACAGCCTTGCCTTCCGCGTGGCCCAACGCCATTCGTATTTGCTGTTCGTCCGACAGTCGAATGGCCGTGTCGTGCATGCCCAACGGCCGAAGAACGCGGTCGATCAACAGCCGTTCATAATCGGCACCCCCGATCCGCGACAATACGTGGCCCAGCAGTCCACTTCCAAGATTCGAGTACCGCGTTCTGGCTCCAGGGCGATTTTTCAACCTACACCTGGCCAAACCAGCATACAGGTCCTCCGCCGAATAGTCGGCGTACGGATTGTCGGTCACGAGTTTCTTCCACGTGAGATTCGGGGGCAGGCGCGGCAGGCCGGATGTATGCGTGGCCAAATGCAACAGCGTCACGTCGTCGCCACCGCGATACACCAGCCGTCCTTCTGTCGGCAGATATCGATTCACGCGGTCGTTCAGGGTCACTTCCCCGGCGACATGCATTTCGGCCAGCAGCATCGTGGTGAAGACTTTGGTGATCGAACCGATTTCAAACAAAGTTTTCTCATCGGGGGACTCCGCCTGCGCCGCGGAGACTTTTCCGCCGAACACCACGCATTCCGCTCCAGCAGCAAGGACTCCAACGGCTAGACCGATGCACTGGCCGGAATCCAGGTATGACTGAATTCGGCTTCGAATCACTGCGGTGAGCTGTTGACGGTCGTTATTCATTGGTCGTGATCTGGTCGCCTGGAGTCACAAGCTTACTCCGTCGCCGAACGCTACCAATAACCCAGTGGTACAAGAAGCGGCTGACACGGGGGAAACACATTGTGTGCCGCCTGGGTTCATCGGTTTGATCGGCGGATCTTTCCGGTATTAGCGGGTCAACGACCGGTAGGACACTATACCGATTCCCATGAAGACCACGAGTACCGTCAAACAACCGGCCACAAATGCCCCGGTCGTGCCGACCGTCGGCTCGACAATGTCGTCCATTTTGGCGCCGGCGGCCAGACCAAGGAGTCCAGAGACCACAATGGAAATGATCGCAGCGGGAACTGTACTTAGCCGGGAAGGCGGCTTCGATGTGTCGCTCATAATTCCGATCTCTCGTTGCCGAACGTTCAGGATCACCATGCGGCGACGGGAGATCCACTATTTCAAAACCGCACCACTTCGCCGCTGTGGTGCATCCGCCTGGTACGCCTGTCATGGCGTATGAGACTCATGGCGTGCAAGTCCCCTGTACGAGAACGAAGATCTTCAGGAAGAAAGTATACCAACTGTGACTCGGATCGAACAAGTACCAGCCGAGGGCAACTGCGGGGAGGCAACGACCCGTGAGGAGGAAGCCTGCGAATGTGTCGGCAAGCTGACAAAGAATCGTCGTCAGCCGCATTCACGTCAAATCTGCGAGGTTACGAACAGAAACCCGATGCCAGGTCGGTGTGTATAGGCAAGGTGGTGTGTGTGAAGAACTCCGCGTCGAGTTGCCTCGATCTGTAGTGGAACGGTGGCGGCACCCATGGTATCAGTAAGCAGCAAAGGCCCGTGGGTCAGGTCGTCGAGTTACGCCGTTCATGCGGCGTTTTCCACGGACTATCTAACACCGCAAGGACTGGTCAGTCTACTAGCGATTTGGTAGGAGCTCACTGCGCGCAAACGAAACGCCTAGTGCGGACCCCGCATGCCTAGGTGTTGTGGGAGGGGTCCGGCGGAAAGCGGCCCGTATCGCGATCATGTTGGCCGCGTTTGTCGTGCCGGCTAGCCGAATAGCGAAACGATCCACAGTATAGCATCAGTCATTAAAGGAAAGCGGTGCCCGGCGATCGCCCCAACATTAAGTCCGCAGGCGATTGAAACAATTAGCACAGGAATCGAATTCGAGCCAATGGCGTACACAATGAGGGCAGCGACGCACATGCCCAGGAGTCCACCGCAAAACGAACCGATCAACGATAAGCGGTGTCGCCAAAGGACTTAGCGTTTTCCTCGAGGAGTCTGCGTTTCATTGGTTTTTTCTCGGACCGCAGACGAATACATAGCGAGCAACCGCGACGTGAACAAAGATCTTACGGAACGCAGTTAATACTCGAATGCCCGGATATGAGTTCCGTCCAATGAAAATAGTCGTTTTTTCGTCGATTGTCAATTTTTTTACTATTACGGAGCACAACCAGTGTCGCGTTTGAGAAATGTACGGACGTCTGTATTATCCGGGAGCAACATCAGCCGTGCGCGCGACTGGAATCAACAATCGTGCCGGTTGCCTTACTCTGCGCCATAGTTTTGCCGCACACGATCAAAACACCAATTCTACACGAAAGAACTGATGCGGTTTTTCATGGTAACGCTGAGCCATCAATTGCAGCGTTCGCCAGCGGGTTTCATGATTTGGGCTCTCCAATTGAGGCATTTTTTCGGGTAGTTTTTTCAAGTCCTCCAGTCGAATCAACATCGCCCGAATCTTTCGGGTTCGCACCGAGCCATCCGGCTCATTCGTCAGACACACGACGTAGTCGTGGGAATGGACTTTGTCGCCTACATCCCGCTGTAAAAATCCGAAGGCGAATTTTTCGGAAACTTCGTTGAGAACCGCATTCAAGAAAAACCAGTAGTCGTCCTGGGATAACGGAATGATCGGATCTGCGACGGTCGTTCTTTGGGCCGCTTCCAATAATTGCGCAACGGCGACCTGGTTGAGAAATACTTCGACACAGGCTTTCTCCATGACGGTCCGAATTCGAAGTTTGCCACCCTGCAAACTGTTCAACGAGAAATTTATCCGTTCGAAAAATTCTTTGCGTTGCCATTTTCTCTTGGCCCGCCACCAACCGATCAACCATCCGAGCGACATCAACAACGCTCCCACGGCAAATTTAGTCCAATGTTCGGTCAGTGCGGTCGTAATTAGTTTGCCGATTTCACCCACAATTTATTTCCTTTCAATGGTTCGCTCGAATCTTCAACAGTGATCCTGGCAGGGAGTTTGTTTCCTGGCGAAGGAAACCGTTGACAGGCTTTCCATTCAACGCCACGATTATGATTATCAAAATTTCATTGTCCGGATAGTCAGCACAAATACTATCAAAAAACAGGTGAAACATGTGCATGTTCGCAAATCCAGTGTTCGACGTTTCGGCCACCAAGATTTTTGCGCGTTTGACCGGTACGGGAACGCAATGGCTGGTTTACCAGATGGAGTATCGATCGGAAGTCACCAACGCCATGATTTTGCCACTTCCGGTTAGATTGCCGGCCCGAGACGAGAGTGTTCGATTTGTTGACCTGAGCAAGAGTAGCAGATTTTTTGATGAGTTGATTAACGCGTTTCCGGCCAGACATCGGATTTCAATTACCTGTAGCGCGGAAAAATCCCTGGGAGACCGTAGGTCCGCTCTCAAAGTCCACCAAGTCGGTAACTTCATGGCGTCATTTGTTCCCACGTTGGATGACTTTGAACGACTCGATCCTCAATTTGTGATACCCCGAGCAACTTGGGACCTGATTCCAGGCTACGTCAATTTCGGGTTTGCAGTTTTTCAGCTGGCCGAATTGGAAGCCAAATCACACCCGATGGCCTTTGAGTTTGAGACTCGCAACCAGGATGTTTTCTTTCCGACGGTCCATATTCACGATGGAAAAATTCACCCGCAGGAAGAGTTCGATCACTTGCTGTTCCTCCAACATGCAGGATTCGATAGCGTTGTCAGCGGATACCAAAATTGGGATGTCGCCGATTCCGCGACAGGTTTTGTCCGATCCAAAAAGGTGGCCCAGCGGTACTGTGATTTTTTAAACGGCATTGGAATTGTCGACCCCGACTTGTTGATTCACCGGCTCGATATGCTGGGAACTTTTGCCAATGAGGACAAAATTTGTCAAATCGCCGGGAGCCCGACGGTTCCGTCGTTTAACTATCGAAAATACAGTTGGTTGATGCCGTGGTTGGTCGTGCTGGCGGGAATGGCGTGGTTTTTCAACCGCCGACAGCAGATAAAGAATTTAAAAAAGACTGACAACCAAGTTTGAATTCAGTAGAATCAAGCGAGTCGACCAAGCCGTTGGTCGTTGGATGAATTTCTACTTGGGAGTGTCTTATGAGAATCAATTTGTGTTCAATCGCCTGCGTTTGTGTGTTGTTTATTTCAAACTTGGCAATCGCGCAAGACCCGGCGGCTACGTCGGTAATGGATGTCATGAAAAAGGACGTTGGGACCTGGGATGCAAAAATCAAAATGTGGATGGGACCGGGTGAACCGACAGAAAGTGTTGGTACTGAAACCAACAAGATGATTGGCGATTTCTGGATCGTCAGTGATTTCTCAGGTGACATGATGGGAACACCGTTTACCGGACACGGCGTTTCTGGTTACGACGAAAAAACAAAAAAGATTACTGGCACTTGGGTCGACAGCATGAGCCCGTTTCCAATGAAAATGACTGGCAGCTATGATGCCGCATCGAAGACTTGTTCCTACGATACCGACGGAATGGACCCCACTGGAAACCCCATGAAGGGTAAAATGACAGTTGTTCACAAGGCTGACGGGACGCACGTCATGACCATGTTTGGGCCAAGTCCTGAAGATGGTAAGATGATGAAGCAAATGGAAATCCACTACACAAAACACAAGTAGTGTCCTGGAAACGTTATGTGCGGTGTGTGGATGCAGTCTCGGAGAGATGCACGAGGCAATCAGCGGAAAATGTGGGATAAGCTTCCAGCTTGTCATGACAAGATTGACAGGCAAGTGCTTTGTGACAGGATGGATTTCGGATCAGCCGGAACGCGCTAGCGTCCGGTTGCTTTGTTAAGAAAAAACCGGGGGCTATCGCCCAATGCCACTCACTTTCGATGTGTTTTTGTAGCGGCAGGGCGCGAGCCCTCCGGTTTCGCGGCATTTGCGGGGCATTCACCGGACGGCTTGCGCCGTTCCGCTAACAAAGTGAGTGCCATTGAGCTATCGCCCTGCGGAGGATTTCGCCAAGCCGAAATTTACGCTGTCACAGTTCACCGGAAGCTTTATCCCACGATTCGGCTTCGATGTTCATCAAAGTGGGATGGCGTGGGATCCGTCGGTTAGATTCCCGGAAAAATGAAATTTGACCATGACAGATCCGGCCAATGCCGATTTTCAGCCGACGGAATCCATTCCAGTCGATTTGCCGGTCGCGGAATTTTCTGATTTGGACGACCAAGGCAATTCGCCCGAAATTAGCCCCGCAAGTTTGCCGGACGAGTTGACTCCGTTTGATAAAACCGCCGCGACGGTCCGCGGTTTTCCGACCGGTCCCGGGGTTTATCTAATGAAAGATGCTGCCGGTGTCGTCATTTACGTTGGTAAGGCGACCAATCTGCGTTCGCGCGCCGGTAGTTATTTTCTCAAAGCGGCAGCGCTCGAATCCCGCACCGCCGATTGGATCGATCAAATTGCCGACGCCGATTTTATTGTGTGCGAAAGTGAAGTCGACGCGCTGTTGGTTGAATCCCGTTTGATCAAGGACATTCAGCCGGTTCACAATAAGATTCAGAAGGACGACAAATCGTTTCCCTATTTGCAGATTACAACGTACGAGGATTTTCCGCGGGTCGAGATCACACGCGAACCGTCGAGTACGGGTGTAAAGCTTTACGGACCATTCGCCAGCGCTGGCAGTTTGCGGGGCGCGGTTCAGGTGTTGCAACGAATTTTTAAATTTCGCAATTGCTCGTTGGATATTGAAGCCAACGATGATCGCTGGCGTTGGTTTCGCCCCTGCTTGTTGGCTAATATCAAGCAGTGCACGGCCCCCTGCAATCTGCGAATTTCCAAAGAGGAATATCGGAAAGACATTCGACGACTGCAAATGTTTCTAGAAGGCAACAAAACAAAGTTGCTGAAACAAATGCGCGATGAGATGCTGGTTGCTGCCACGGAGTTGGCTTTCGAAAAGGCCGCCAAGTTGCGGGACGAGATCGAAATGCTCGAATCGCTGGACCGACGAGGTGAATTGGAGACCCACGCTCAGCCCGAAGTATTTCAAATCGATCCAAAAAAAGGGCTGGCCGGATTGAAACAGGTTTTGAAGCTCAAAGAGACTCCCCGCACCATCGAGGGCGTGGATATTGCGCATCTGGGGGGCGGGGAAACGGTGGCCAGCCTGGTGCAGTTCATTGATGGATTGCCGTTCAAGCCCGGCTATCGCCGTTACAAAATCAAAGACGTTAAAGGCATTGACGATTTTCGCAGCATTCATGAAGTGGTCTCACGTCGATTCAAACGCTTGCATGATGACCAGGAAAAGATGCCAGATATTTTGCTGATTGACGGGGGCAAAGGACAGTTGAGTTCGGCCGTCGCGGCGTTCGAAGATTTGGGAATCGAACCTCCCGTGTTGATTTCGTTGGCCAAAAAAAATGAAGAGCTCTATCGACCTGGCGAGTCCGAACCGATTCGTATCAGCCGTCATGCGTTTTCGTTGCGGCTGTTACAGTACGTGCGCGATGAAGCCCATCGGTTTGCGCAACATTATCACCATATTCTCCGCGACAAATCCCAATTCGATTGACTGCGGGCTTCGTCAGTTTTTCAATGCATCACGCGACGGACCTCAGGAGAGTGCCAACGCCATTTGGATCTCCGCGCGAACTTCCGCATCCTGCTCCAACATTAATCGCTGCATTAGGAAATCTTTTGCCGACTGAGATCGGTGTTTACCCAACGCCCAAGCGCTGGCGCCGCGAACCAAGGGTTCAACATCATCCAAGCCAAGATTTAACGCGGGAAGATTTTCGTCGGACGGTTGATTACCCAATACCATCGCGGCGTTGCGCAAAATGCCCCGGCGTTTCGGACGCCACAGCGGTGTGTGGCGAAATCGCTGGCGAAATTGTTCATCCGTCAAAGAAAACAACGGTCTCAATTCGATCGGATTTTGTCCCTCGATTGGGTTGAACTGCGCTTCGACCGAAATGGGTGCCTTCCGATTCCAAGGGCAGACTTCCTGACAAATGTCGCATCCCAAAATCCATTCACCCATCAGGTCCCGCAGCTCGACCGGGATTGCGCCGCGATGTTCGATCGTCAGATAGCTGAAGCATTTGGTGGCGTCGAGTACTCCTGCCGCTGGAAACGCGTTCGTCGGGCAGGCGTCCAGACACGCGGTGCACGTACCGCAATGATTGGCCGTAAATGGTTCGTCATACTCCAGTTCAATGTTGACCAGCAGCGCGGCGATGAAAAACCAGCTCCCTTGATCACGATTGATCAGCATTGTATTTTTTGCGGCCCATCCCAACCCTGCCAATTGAGCAAACTCGCGCTCCAACAACGGCGCGGTATCGACCACGCCACGCGCGGTCGCGTGCTTTAGACCGGCCTCGGAAAACAAATTCAGGGCCTCCGTTTTTAGCAATCTCAAACGCTCATGAATCAAATCGTGATAGTCCACGTTGCCCCAGGCATACCGCGCGATGCGCCCGAAGCCGATCGGCGTCTGCGCGGGTACTGTGGACTGGTAGTTCATGCCAAGCATCAACAACGACATCGTTTCTGGGTGCACCGATTGTGGACTTTGATAGGCTTGTTTCCGGTCCTCTAAATAGTGCATTTCGCCCGCATAGCCGGCTTCGAGCCATTGCGAGAAATGGTGAAAACCAGTTGGCGTAACCGCCGGACAGGTTCCCACCAATTCGAAGCCTAGACGGCGGGCTGCCACCTTTAACGATTGTGTCAATTGCGAGGTGGAAGTCACGAACAAAAATTTTCCGGTATTTATGTGTTGTTATCGACAGGAGTCTTGAAACGGAAAGTGCGGCGTTTAGGCTGGAAGATAGAAATGGAAAACGCTGGCAACAAGCATTTACCAAGTGCTCTCCAATTTCACACTTTTCAAATCACAGCCTGGGATACAACTGGAGAACAATCTGATGAAACGAATTTTTGCGTTAGTGATGGCACTTGCCGCGATTGTGCTGATGGGCGACGTAACTGCTCACGCACAAAATTATATGGGTGGATATCAATTCGGTGCGGGTTGGCAATCGAATTGTGGTGGTGGTTTTTTCCGTGGCGGTACACCCCGCGAACAACCGCCCTATTTTGCGCAATTTCCGCCGGTTTACTATAGCCACATCGTACCTCGTCCTTATGGAATCAGTCCGTACGCCGCACCGGCTGGAATTGCTCCTGTCGAAATGAATTTCTCGATGCCAGCACCGATGCCAATCACCGTGCGCAATCCGTTTTTTGAATCCAAGATCGAGACGGTATCGGAAGAGACTGAAAAATCCGCCGAGCCGACGGACAACAAATCGACCTTGAATTTGCCAGTGTCTGCACTTGATAGCACGCCAGTTGATTTTATTTCGATTTGGACCGCAACTCGCTAGCTCAACCGTAGTTACCTTAAAAGAAAAAAATTGCCCCGAGCATTGCCCATTCCAGCAATGCTCTTTCTATTGGCAAGGTGTTCCCACTGGGCAACGAGTGAAATATAGATGAGGTGGCTTCCAGAAGTTTTGACAAATTTGGCAGCCGATTCCGCCTATCGGCTATTTCAATAATCAAAGGCTCGAGGCTTAGTCGAGCGGCAAACAGCCCCAGTCGATGTCGAAAATTTTCGCTATTGATTCCAAGCCAATGACTTCGTTGGCACGGCCCATCTGGTTTGCTAGCCGTGATTTGCCAGCATTGTCAAACTTTGTCGAATAATCTGGCTGTACGGATTAAACTTCTTGAACGCGACTTGTCGATCAAATCAGTAAGTCGAGTTTAGCTTCGACGCCACCATCAAAATTTGCAAGGACGTCTACAGTGGCACATCGAAAGAATCAAAAAGGAAGTATCATGCGTCGTTTTCTTGCCGTAACGTTGATGGCAATTGCATTAACGAGCAATGTCGGTTGTTTCCTTCCCATTTACGATGCCGATCCAGCGGTACGAGCCAAGCAATTGCTGTATACGTCAGAGGACTTGCGGGCCGTGCGGGAAGAATGGCATCGCTTTTGGTTCCTTGATCAACCGGACCACATGACTCCGATGCGAACTCATGGTGGTATCCTGTAAAGGATGACCGCACAGTTTCCAACAAACAATCTAGCCGGTTGAATGCTCTCAACCGGCTAGTTTTGCGCGCGGGCGGCGATCGCTGGCAGGTACCCGCTCGAGTTTTGAATCAAACGTCCAGCTACTGAGACCGGCTGCCGTCCCTCGTGGGCGTTGATTGTCGGTCACTCGGTTACTTTGAAATCACCGAATTGGATGATAGACTTTCTTCCGACCCGACCGCCGGATGCTTACTGGTAACGCCCGAGTTGCGTTTTTTATCGGTTGGCTGGTCGTTCCTTGGACTTTTTTCGCCAACCCATTTAAGCCCACGATTCGCATGAGAGTACTTTCCGGCATTCAGCCAACCGGCCGTCCCCATTGGGGCAACTACTTTGGAGCCATTCGCCAATATATCGATTTGCAATCGGCCGAGCAATCATTCTACTTTATCGCGAACTTGCATGCTTTGACCACGATCCGCGATGCGTCGCAATTGCGACAAAATTCGTTGGACACGGCGATGGATCTGTTGGCGTTGGGGTTGGATCCCGATCAAGCGACTTTGTTTATCCAATCCGATGTTCCCGAAGTCTCGGAACTGTGTTGGCTGTTGATGTCGGGCACACCGATGGGACTGTTGGAACGATGCGTTTCCTATAAAGACAAAATCGCCAAAGGACTTCCAATCGTGACGGGATTGTTCACCTACCCGGTGTTACAGGCCGCTGATATTTTGGCCTACGATTCCGAGGTGGTACCGGTCGGCGAGGACCAAAAACAACACATCGAAGTCTGCCGTGATATCGCGACCGCTTTCAATCATCATTATGGTGAAGTGTTCGTGATCCCGCGTGCCAAGGTGTTGGATAGCAGCGCCAAAGTTCCCGGCACGGATGGTGAAAAGATGTCCAAAAGTTACAACAACTTCATTGAGATCTTCGAACCGGTCTCGGACATGAAGAAAAAAGTGATGCGGATCGCGACGGATTCCCGTGCCATGGAAGAATCCAAGGATCCCGCATCGGATCATTTGTTCCAATTGTTTTCCTTGTTCGGTGATGAATTGGCAATTGCGCAAATGGCAGCCATGTATCGCGCGGGCGGTTTTGGGTATGGCGATGTCAAGAAAAAAATTGCCGTCGCGGCGGAAGATTATTTCGCTGAATCGCGCGAGCGACGAATCAAACTTGAATCCGACCCTCGGCACGTGAACGAAATTCTGGCGCATGGTGCGGCTGAAGCGCGCAAAAAAGCTGCGGTTGTGTTAGCGCGTGCCAAGCAAGCTTGCGGAGTTTAGCGATGGCTCAAACGAACTTGATCGGCATTGGTACCGACATTGTGGAATGTTTGCGCATTGCCAAAATGATCGAAAAACATGAAGACGTTTTCATCAGTCGAGTCTTTACTCAAGGCGAAATTCAGTATTGTGCGGGCCGCAAGTCGGCGACACAACACTTCGCCGGTCGGTGGGCTGCCAAAGAAGCAATTCTTAAAGCGATGGGCACCGGATGGTCTCAAGGCATCCAATGGACCGAAATCGAAATTTGCAATCAGGCAGGTGGCAAGCCGATTGTGCAATTGAGCGGGGCGGCGGCAGCGGTGGCCCTCGCTCTGGGAATTTCCGAAATCCTGATCAGTATTTCGCATTGCCGGTTGTTCGCGACCGCGTTTGCCACAGCGGTCGGCGAACCGATCTCTTCTTCGACGACGAAAATTTGACCAATTGAGTTCGATTTGTGGTACAATTATCATCTTTCCGCGCAAAATTCGGATTTTTCAGCTAGATTCACAGACTATTTTTTGGGAGCCAGAACGAATGAATGGAAATAATCGCCCAGCTGCATTGGTGAGTTTGATTGCGTGTTGTTGGACGATGTCGCTATCCTACGCAACGGCGCAGGATAACGCGTTTTGGTATCCTGCGGCTCAGTCGAATAGTGCGAATTGTGTCAATAACGCGACATCCAATTTTGGTTCCAATATGACGGCGCCCTGGGTGCAGACAACACCCGCGTTGCCTTGGGGCGGGTACTCAAATCCGTTGCCGCCGACGTCGTCAAATTTTGTTTATCCCGGCGCCGTTCCAGCGATGAGTTCAGTTGGTCCTGTTTATTCATCGCCAGTGGTAACAAGTCTACCTTGGGACTCAATTCCGGCCGGTTCAGTCGACAGCAGTTTTCCTGTCGCCGACATGTACCCGGCGAACCTGCCAGTTATTCCCATGGGGACACCGAGCAATTCGATCTTGTACGGGCAAGACTCGCCACCGATTTACAATCTTCCGAATACAGTGGAATCGGGATTTACGCCAGGGACTGTCGTGGCCACGGATTCCCACGTTCAGCTATTGCCGCCGGTACTCAATGAATCCATCGGCGAAAATTCGCCGCCGTTGGTTGTGCCGATTGACAATAAATTGGCCGACACAAATCCCTCGCCCAGTGATGTCCGACCGTCGACCGATGAGAATAGCGCTGCTGCGATGTCTGCTCCCAGCGAAACTGAAGTTGCGTTGAAACAGGAACTTTCCGAGTTGAAAAAACAACTTGGCGAAGCCGTAGAGCGCGCTCGCGCTGCGGAGCAACGTGCCTTTGCTTCAGAAAAATCCGCGAACGCAGCCGAACAGACTGCCGGTAAGATGGTCGAATCGTTGTCTCAAAAAATTGCTGCCATGGAAACAGTATTGGAAGTCGCTCAACAAAAAGCAGACCAAGCCAATGCACAACAAGAAGCCGCCCGTCGTAAATTGAAGGAGATGGTGCAGCTGAAATCCAAGCAGGCAATGGAAGCGAAACGAGAAGCTGAAGAGTCGGCAATGAAGGCGAAAATGGACGCGGAAAAAGCGGCGAAATCGCCACGGCTCGACTCCGCTAAGCCCGCTGAAAACAACCGCCAGAAGGGTCGACGACGTGCGAATCCTGACGACAGTGAAATGAATCGCCAAACCAAAACGAAGCCCGCTGAGAAAGTTCCTGCCTCTGAGGAACCCCAAGCAACATCGACGGATGATGATGCGGCGAGTCAATTGTCCGAGAAAACAACTCTCATTAAAGAAAAGATCAAGCTGCTCGAAGCGTTGAAGCAGGAAAAGATGGCCGAGAGCAGAGCCAGAATCAGTCAACGAGTTGTCAATCAGAAAAAACGCTTGATCGATTCCGGCAAGAAAGAATCCTCACGCGAGGTCAAAGAACTGGCAGCGAAACTGGAAACCGAGCTAAAAAAGAGCGATATCAAAATAGAGCAAGATTTTAACTCTAAAATTGATGTGCTCAAAAATGAACTGAAAATTCAATCGGATAAGTAATTGAAAGTTCGCAGGCTGCTGCGTCAGGTTGGGTTGTTGGTTTTCAGTTTTGGATCTCGTCATTCCCGCGTAGGCGGGAATCCACGGCGTAGGGTTTGTGCAGCAAGTCTTGATTGGCTGGTGCGTTGCGTCGGCGATTGCTTGGCTTGGCGAGTGACATTGGCGTGAGAATTTCGTGACTTGCGCAACTCACCACTAGCACTGCAAGACCCGTGGTGAAAATCCAATCTGTCGTTTTTACCAATGAGATCTTGCCAATGAGCAATTGGTTCGACGAATTCACCCGGAAATGACCGAACTCGGGTAGGGTTTTCGTCCTATGTTTCGTGAATCCCGCCTGGATTCGCATTGAACCAATACTCGGCTGTTTTTATACTACGGCGATCCGAAATCCGTACCCAGCCAATTTCCCCCTTGCGATTCTCATGTCGATCAAAACTGCCGTCCAATTTCAAACCCCAATTTTTATCGGCGTGGATGTGGGCGGCACGAATATCAAGATTGGAATCGTGGACGACCGCGGACAGAAGATCGCCGATGGCAAGTTCCCGACCCATCCTGGCAAGTCATCGCGATTTGCATTTGAACAAGCCAAACACGAGTTGGATCAGTTGATCGCCACAACCTCGTTCACCTGGTCGGATGTTTGTGCCGTGGGACTTGGTACGCCCGGTCCCATGGATATTCGAACCGGAAAAATTTTGACTCCCACGAATTTGCCTGGCTGGCACCATTCGCCCATTCGTGACGAATTGGCGAAAATTGTTGGCAAACCAGTCACCTTGGCCAACGATGCGGGGGCTGCTGCGTTCGGTGAGTATTGGGTCGGTAGTGGTCATCATTATGACAGTTTGGTGTTGCTGACACTGGGGACGGGTGTCGGTGGCGGGATCATTGTCGATGGCGTCTCGATTGACGGCTTTCATAGTCATGGTGCAGAAGTCGGTCACATGACGATTGATACCTGTCGGCGGGCGCGGATGTGTGGCTGTGGTCAGCCTGGGCATCTGGAAGCCTATGCGAGTGCGACGGCCTTGGTAGATCGGACGCGAGAAGCGATGTCGGTCGATACCAAACTCGACGGCCGTTCCCGTTTGAACGATCAAATTAGTGAGGATTCTCCACTTTCTGCGCTAATGATTGCGGAAGCGGCATCGGCAGGAGACGCGTTGGCAGGTAAGATGATTGCGGAGACGGCCAGCTATTTGGGAACAGGAATCGCCTTGCTGGCTCACATCATTGACCCGGCGGCGTTTGTATTGGGCGGCGCGATGAATTTTGGTGGCAGCGCCCATCCGTTAGGTCAAAAGTTTATCGCCGACGTAGTGGCAGCGACACGCAAACTGGTTTTTCCCGTTTTGGCAGAAAAATTGATTGTCGAATTTGCCGCGCTAGGAGGGTCGGCCGGTTATGTCGGGGCCGCTGGACTTGCCCGTCAACAATATCGCAAAAAATAATTTGAACTCGTCGCTTACGCTGCGGTTGATTGATTCGATCCAGCCAACAAAATTTTATTTCTTCCTCTGCCGCTATCCTGTAGCGTCCGGCTTTTGAAAAAACATGGCAAAAATTCCTGTTGAAAATATTCGTAACTTTTGCATCATTGCGCACATCGACCACGGCAAAAGCACACTGGCCGATCGGTTGCTCGAGTTTACGGGAACCGTCGAAAAACGTGAAATGAGTGAACAGCTCCTCGATGATATGGACCTCGAACGGCAACGTGGAATCACTATCAAGGCGCGAGCCGTTGCCATGCATGTCTTGCACAATGGACAAGAGTACGAATTGAATTTAATTGATACCCCTGGACATGTCGACTTCCAATACGAAGTTTCCCGTTCGCTGAATTGTTGCGAAGGCGCGTTATTGTTGGCCGACGCATTTCAAGGGGTGGAGGCGCAAACGGTGGCGACGGGCTATGCCGCCATCGAACATAATCTGGAAATCATCCCGGTCATCAATAAAATCGACTTGCAGTATCAACGCGCCGAGGAAGTGGCCGAGGAGATGGAACATGCGCTCGGCGTGGATCTGGACAAATTAGTAAAGGTTAGTGCCAAGTCCGGACTCAATATTGATTTACTGATTGATGCGATCATCAAATACATTCCGCCACCTCAAGGCAAAGCTGATGCGCCATTGCAGGCGATGGTGTTCGATTCGCACTACGATGAATTTCGCGGTGCGATTACCTACGTCCGCGTCATGAACGGAACAGTCAAACGAGGTGACAAAATCCAGTTTCTTAAAGGCAAGACGACGCACGAGATTTTGGAACTCGGCCAGTTTACACCGAAACAAACACCGCGCGATGAATTGCGCGCGGGCCAAGTTGGATACCTGGTCTGCAATATCAAGTCTCTTAATCAAGTCAACGTTGGCGATACCATTACCGGACTTGGCAAACAGGCTGGTGCGGCTCTGCCCGGCTATCATGAACCAAAACGGATGGTGTATTGCGGGTTGTATCCATCGGATGGTCAGGATTTTACGGAGCTGCGCGATGCGCTCAGCAAATTGGCGATCAACGATCCGAGTTTCGATTTTGTCCCGGAATCCAGTGAGGCGTTGGGATTCGGATTTCGCTGCGGATTTCTCGGGATGTTGCACATGGAAGTTGTGCAACAGCGACTGGAACAGGAATCGGACGTCGATCTGGTCCAAACCGCGCCTAACGTAACGTACCGCGTGATCAAAAAGAATGGCGATGAACTGGAAATTCACCGGCCTCAGGAAGTGCCCGATCCCGGCGACATTGAAGAATTTCTGCAACCCATCGTCCGGGTTAATTTGTTACAACCCGAGTCTTATGTCGGTGCGGTGATGCAACTCTGTCAGGAACGTCGCGGGGTACAGCAAAACACCGAGTATCTCTCCGCAACGCGAGTGATGTTGACGTACGATTTGCCACTGGCAGAAGTGATCTACGACATGCACGATCGCTTGAAGAGTATTACGCGCGGATATGGGACTATGGACTATGACATTATCGGATACTTTCCTGCCGATCTGGTACGTATGGATATCCTCGTCAATGGCAAGAAAGTCGACGCGCTCAGTATCATTTGCCATCGCTCGGACGCCGATCGTCGCGGCCGAGCTGTGGTGAAAAAACTGAAAGCCGAGATCGACCGGCACATGTTTGAAGTTGCGGTGCAAGCGGCGATCGGAACGCGGGTCATCGCCCGGGAAACCGTTAAGGCGTTGCGCAAAAACGTGACCGCCAAATGCTATGGTGGCGATATTTCGCGCAAACGAAAATTGTGGGCCAAACAAAAAGAAGGCAAGAAACGGATGAAGTCGATCGGCAGTGTCGATATCCCGCAAAGTGCGTTCATGGCGATTCTCAGTACCGGCGAAGAAAAGTAGCTGAAATTGAAGTTATACGGTCGACCTCGGCAGGACGCCGCGAATCCGCCCCAAAATAATTTCTCAACGGAACCAAGTAGAGTGGTTGACGATATTGTAGCCATGGCTACAATATGGCGATAGAGTGCTCGGTAGAAAATCCGTGAAAAAGTGTCTTGAGCGTGGGATCGGTTGACTTGCCGGGGATGTAGTTTTCGATCCAAGCCCATTTATTGATATTGATGGCTCATCGTGTCGTTGCGGGACAGTTGCCTTGGGCTTGGGGTGGTGGTCAAAGTGTAGCCGTGGCTACACTTTGACCAGTTTAAAATAATAATAATTTATGGAGTATTTATGAAATCCGAAGCCAAGCAAATACGAGTATCGCAACGGCGACCGGCATTTACATTGGTTGAATTACTGGTCGTTATCGCCATCATTGGAATACTGGTCGGCTTGTTGCTGCCGGCGGTTCAAGCAGTGCGGGAGTCCGCCCGCCGAACTCAATGTCAAAATAATTTGAAACAGATCGGCTTGGCCATTTTGAATTTTGAGTCCGCGAAGCAATACTTGCCCTCGGGCTACGTGAGTTTTCCGACTTCGGATGGCAGCGGACCGGCTTCGGCAGCCATTGATCCCAATACTTGGGATGCTGCTCCCGGGTGGGGTTGGGGCATGCAGATTTTACCGTTTATGGAGCAAGGCAGCTTGTTCAGCGGATTGGCGGAAAACCGTCCGATTTGGGACCCTCTCAATCGCGAATTGATCGGCACGAAATTGGCGGTTTACCTGTGCCCCAGTTCAAGCGGGGATGTCGAACCATTTGTTGTCTTGGATTCTTCGCAGAATGAACTGACTCGTTATGGCGCACCCCTTCGATTGGGTCGATCACACTATGCTGTTTGCCACGGACA
>JANNPW010000024.1:0-48667 GCA_031400405.1 Mariniblastus sp. | reverse complement strand
CCGAGCCACGAGAAAACAAACGCCGAAAGAAGACTCTCAAGTTGATGACCATCCCGCGGAGGCTCTACCACGCAGCGATCGCCGCGTTCTCAAAAATACCGTGAAATACCGTGGACAACGCCATTCGTACTTGACACCTTTTATTTGTCAACAAATCAATCACCAACCTACCTGTTTCGCCAAAACCGTACTTGACACGAATGGCGTTGTCTTAAACTCGTTGGTGTGGCCCCAATCTTTCCCGCCCCAATCTTTCCCCCCGTTCCGACATTCTCGCTTATAAAGCCGTTTCGTTGTACCTGGATCGTGAGTACAAAATGGAGTTGCTGTCGGAAATGGAACGTCAGTTTGGGATCGGCAATTTTTTGGAACCGACCATCTAGTTATTGTTGTTTGATGTCGCATTGGGTTCTGTTGACGCAGAGCACCAAGCGGTTGTAGTTCCCGCCCGAATCCAAAAGTCATCCCTGTAATGAATAAACCAGTTCTTTGTCCATGGAAAAGGTAATGCGCGATAGGTAATGTATTGCTGGTCTTCACCGTTAGAACTCTTGCAATTGCTGCAACCGAGAGCCCCATAACGGCTTCAAATGCAGCCCAACACTTGTTTCTACAAGCCGGGCAGATCATAGTCGGAAGTTGCTTCATCCATCGCGGACACGCGAACTGATATTTGGCCAACATCATCAACTGGCCAATAGACTTCACGAGACGAGCCGTTTAGATCACCGAGTTGCATTTTATATTGGGAAAAAATACGATGATGAATCCACTTGAATGGAGAGTTAGTTTACCGCTGGTCGTTCTATTGGCCACGTTGTCGGTACCATTGTCGGCATCTGCCGATATCGCCAATTTCCACGAGTGGACACTCGTGGAGGATCCCCCGCATCCAAACTTGAACAGCTCAGTCAATTCGAATTCGCAGGTTACTTTAAGCGCTGTTGGCGGCCCGATTCCGATCGGCACGGATATCGGTTATCAGAGTGTGAATGGTACGGATGTCGTCAACTCGACGGTCGGGTGGGCGTTCGATCCTGCGTTCAGCTTTTCAGTTGCTGTCGACTTCAATCTCGCCTTTAGCAATCCTTCGGGCGGATTCAGTATTGGCATGGGTATTGGCGAGGATCGTAACGGGTCGGATTCCGCTGGCGTGATTTTGGCTAGCCAAAGCGGCGGGTTTCTAACGTTTGGGGGTGGTGCCCGAGTCAATGATGTCACCCAGCCGTTCTTGCCCGTTGGATTAGCCGGGCAAACTACTGGTCGCTTCATTGTCTCGTACGTCGCCACCAGCGGTGACGTGATATTGGGTGTCAGCACAAACAGTGATGATGTGCCCGAAGCGTTTGGGACCTTTAACGGCATCCAGAACTTGTGGGATAATGAGTCACTAGCGGTTTCCTTTTTTGCGCGCAGTGACAACGGAACCTTCGGTTGGAATTCCGGTACGGCCAACGCGGTGTTCAGGGACTTTCATGTTATCACCGGTGCCCCCTTCGCCGTTCCCGAACCTTCCACTTTCAGTATTGCCACCCTCAGCCTCTTGTGGCTGGGCTTGGCGGTACGACGAAGGGGGACGAGTAACCTCCACCTCCGCCTGTTAAACCCCCCGGTCGGTTAACAAAGAAGCGCTTAGCGGCTCATCCCGATGAAGCAGTTTGGAACATATCGCAAAACCCGAATTTAAACGATCCGGCCGGCCCGTGCGATCGACGTTTTCGATCGAGGGGGTCGCGGGATCGGGAAATCAGATTACCGCGCATCATTCCAAAAACCAGATTTTCGAACTATGGACAAAAACAAGTTGCTATCCCGCAGGCCGCCGTGCCACCACCATATCGCAATCCATCATCGCTAATCAAAATTGAGAATAAGTTCCGTTGGACCTCAATACCAGCCATGTGAAACGAATCTCACGACCACGCCGCAAAAGACTGCGCGATCCTACGGCTGACGGCCATCGGCCATGCTTGTCGCGCCGTCTCCACTGAAACCCTGCGAACAACCCTCACTTGGGCCATCGAACAAACCACAAAATATTCTCGCAATCCTCGATAAATCATGCTCCAATTGGGGTTGATTTAGCGTTTTGCAAAAGTCCAGTTAGTTCTGTTAACCAGCCTGTCAGCTTGTTAACCGAGAACGTTCTCGCCGCTTGTTAAATCGGCATTCTAATTTCGAAAAGGGTTGCTTCCGGGGAGCTGATTTTTTGGCCTCGAAACTGGCCAACACACTGGTAAACCGCGCACGCCGAGAGTCTCTGCTCTCGGCGTTTTGCATTAACGCGTGGATTTCGAAGGGTTTGCGACGATTCTTGCACCCCGCCTCGACTCTCTAGTTTGAGGAGCAATTTACGGGGTCCGGAAGCAACCATGGAGGTTGGCCTCGCACCCTGGGAACAACCCTTTCGAACTCTCTGACTCTCTCGTTAACAAGCGTTGTTGCTTAACAACCCGGTTGCTCTCGCTGCCTAGGAGAGAGTTGTGGAATTGTGACTGTCGAGTTAACGCTGCGCATCCTTCTACGGCATTTCCGGTCGCTGCTCCGCAGACGCTCCCTCCGTGCCTCCGCCAGCTGGCTCCGCTCCCTGACCCCGCTCCGCCGGGACTTGTTCCTGACTGAACGGACTCAGGGCCAGGCGGAAGCCGCCGCTGATGATCGGGGGGAGCGATGGGTCGAACGGGTTGCGGCGCGCCGACCGGCAATACGCTGCCGAGTCGTCCCAACCGCCGCCACGGCGAACGCGACTTGAACCCCCTTCTAATCCAATGGGATCGACCAACGTCGTTTCTCCATAATTACCTAACCAATCGTGCACCCACTCGTACAGATTTCCATGCATGTCGAACAAACCGCGGGAGCCGGGACGTTTCTGGCGCGGGGGATGAACGTGCATCCCACTGTTCGCCGCAAACCAGCCAAATCGGTCTAGCAGAGCGACGTCGCTCCCGAAGCCGTACGCTGTTCTTACGCCGGCGCGGCTGGCAACCTCCCATTCCGATTCCGTCGGCAGACGAAACCCACGTCGACCCAACACCAACGGCCAGTCGCGCGGAGCCCAGTTCGATGCAGGATTCGGTTCGCGTGGGTATTGCTCATTGTCCAGTGTTTCCGGATCCGCATACGCCTGATCGGTCTCCCTTAATCCAAACTGCTGTGACAGCCACCGGCAGAAGGAAACCGAGTCGTACCAGTGGGCACCAATTCCGGCATCCTGCGGTTTCGCATCGAACTTTTGAATGAACAGCCGGTATTGTGGATTAAAGACGATCAGCTCCTCGAGCGTGATTTCCCGATTCAGCAGCGCGAAGGGACGCGTTAGCGTGACGCCGTGCCGGACCTCAGGTTTCATTCTGTCCGGTTCATCGCCGAACGAGCCAATCTGCGAGTCCCCCGCCGGAAATACGATAAACGTGTAGTAAAACGTCTTGCTGGGCAATGACGTAGTGGGTGATTCGACCGGATCTCGATCGCCGGTAACGGCATCTGCCGGCTGGTCCGCAACGGATGTTTCTGCAGATCCTGATGCGTTACCGTCTCTGTCCTTCGCTGTCGAACCTGCATCGTGATTCTCGGTCGAGTCTTCTCCTTTGTTCGTTGTGGCGGTTTCGTGTGTCCCACCGCCCTCTGCGCTGGCCTCATCCTCCTTAGGCTTTGGTTCCGGCTGCGGTGGCGCTGTCGGCGTAACCGCGATGGCCAGCGTGAACCACTCGCGATCGGGCGAGTAGGGAACCGGGGTCTGGTCCACGCGAGTGACAATTTCCTTCTCGCCCAGTTGCCGTAGCAACCAACCAGCTGCTCCATGCACGCCTGAACCAGGATCATTGGTGTACCAGTCGGCAAGCTGACTGACCAACGCTGCTCGACGAGATCCCGGGATCTCACTGGGCAGGTATTCCCCAATCGCCAGCAGCAAGGCGTACCTCGCATCTCTTGGAAACTTCCCCGCCGGAGTGGTTGTAACCAGACCCAATAAATCGAGCAGCGGCTCAACACCGATCCCGCGAGGCTTGCAGCGAAAGATAAACTGCGTCAGTGCCTCGGGGTCATCCGTCATTTCAAACACCGGCAGCACTTTCTCGCGCTCCCCCAGCCGCAGCAGCGTCACCGCCGCGTTCGCCCGCCGCTGGCCGAACGGTACGCGTGCGAAAGAACCCAGGTCGTCCGACGGAAGCGTGGCGGCGATCTTGCCCAGGTCCTCGACGGTCGCCGGTGCGGGGCTTGCCGCCACGATCGGGAACAGCACGGCATACTGCTCCGGCGTGGCGACGGCCAGCAATTCCGACAGTTTGGCGATGTCGCTGGCCGCGTAATCGGCAAACGCATTGGCGGCGCTCAGCCGCTGACCGTCGGTGGCTGTCGGGTCGGCAAAGAACGTTTCGAGATTGGGCAGCAGTCGCCGATGGATCGGTCGGAGGTTCTCACGCAACAGCGGCTGAAACTCGGCATTGGCCGAGACCAGTTGTCGGACGACGAAGGTCAGGTCTTCGTTGGACCAGGAGGACGCTTCCGATTCCGGAATGTAATCGGCCAGGGCCAGCGCCGCGCGGAAGCGACGATCGGCTACGGCGGTCTCGTCCCGGAGAATGGCCCAAAGTCTTTCGGAAAGCTCTCCAGCGTACGGCCGCAATTGCTGACGAATCGGGCCGATGTAGGCCACCTTGTTGGTGAGCAGGTCTTCCAGCAGGGGTTCGATCAGCGACTTATCGCGGGCAACCGACGCCAGCCGGGCATGAAGTTGCGAACGCTTGTCGTCGAGCGTCTCGGCTTGCTGTGTGAGCAAGGGGGAAAGGTAAGTCGCTGCGATCTCGGAGTTCGCGTCGAGTTCCTCGATAACGCCCGGCAACTGGCTCGGCTCGGCACTCACCAGCCGTCCGACCAGGCCCTCGATGCGGGTCGCTTCCTGCTGTCTGGCAAACTGCGTGCGAACCACCGATCCAATGGAAACCAAGGCGATCAGACCAGCCAGGGCCAGGGCGGATCGAATGCCATGCACCCGCCCCGCCTTGCCCATCATCTTGCGCTGCGGTTCAGTCCATTTCTTCGCGTCCGTAAACAGCCGGATGTTAAGGGTTTCCCACCATGATGGCAGGAAGCGGTTTTCGGGTTTGGAATGCCAAGTCACCGAAGTATCGAACAGTTTCAATTCCGCCCGGCCCTTGCGGGTTTCTTTTTGCTTGCGAGTCAGCCATTCCCGCAGCGAATGCACCAAGTAATCGTGCGTCAACTGAAAATACTTCTGCCCCGCCTCAGTCTGTGTCACGGAATCGGCGTCCTTGCCTTCGGGATCGGTCGGTGTGATGAGCCGGATTTCGCTGTCCAGAATGCGGATCAGATCGTCGAAGTCTTTGGGCCGGCTGCCGTATCCGCTGGCTTCCAGCAACTCGGCGTGGGACCGCATGTAGCCCTTGATGTCCGTGCCGGAATTAGGGAGCAGGTCTTTCAAGACGGCACGGGCGGCTTTCTGGTGGTAACGATGATCTGGCGAAGCTGCGGAAGAACTGAACGTCTCTTCCAGGAACGTGACGCCAACGCCTGACGTTCCACCGACTTCTTTGAGAGTCGCTGGCGTCCACGGCTTGCCCTTCATCATTTCGGCAAACAATGCCAAGCGAACGCAGATGACCTTGCCTTCCTCGGCCAGTCCTGCGACGGACTGCTTGAGGAACTCTTTTTGCTCCTTCGTAGTTTCACCGATGTTGTCAGGCAAGGTTCCGAATGCCCTGCCAAATGCAGACAACACCTTTTTTGCATGGGGTTCTGGGAAAAGGTCTACGGCGGCAAGGTTATGACCTTCGAGGAGTTTGACCTCTAACTCCCGCAGGAATCGAGTCACTGCCATCCAGAAGTCATCTCGCACCATCACGATGCACTGGACTCGCCCGCCATCGCACTGCCGCAGGGCTTGAACCAGATCGGTGTTTTCCTCTTCTTTTTTGGCGTGCAACCATTGCTCGAATTGGTCGAGAACAATCAGCACCTTCTTGCCGACCGGGATGCCCTGGCCTCGCCTGAGTGCCGCCAATGTTACTTTGAGACTCAAATTGTCTTCGAGAGCAGGGCAGCGTTTTCGCAGGCCATGCAAAAGTCGCGTTTCGGTTTCGTCGGGCGTGGCCTCAATGTAGACGGGGATCACCTCTTCCGCGAGTCGGGGCAACAGTCCCGCTTTGACGAGCGACGACTTGCCGCAACCCGATGGTCCGTAGATCAACCCGACCGTAAAGGTGTTGTCGGGATCCGTTTCCTCGATGCGCGTCTTCCAGAACCGCAGACTGTCGGGCAAGCCGTCACGATCGCGGGGACCGGGCAGTAGTTCCAGGAAGAAGTCGGCATCGTGAGCGTCGAACGACCGCAGGCCTTTCGGCACGATCTTGATAGGCTGGTTGTCGGAGGAACCTGTTCCTGTTGAGGCCGAAGATGTAGCGATTGAGCCAACTGAAGTTGCTTGTGTTGAACCGTGAGCCGAAGAACCGATCGACGTGATCCCGCCGGGCGACGTGCCGGTCTGGATCGCCGTCTGTTCAGCCAAAAAGTGTCGCAGGTCGTCGGAAAGATCTTTGGCGGTGGAGTATCTCTCCGAAGCCCGTTTCCCCATCGCCTTTTGGCAGATCCGTTCCAGCTCCTTCGGAATGTTGTCGTCGTATTGCCGTAGCGGTCGGGCTTCGTAGCTCGTCACCCGCTCCAGCAGTTCTGCCTGCGTGTCGCCGCGAAACGGCGGTCGACCGGCCAGCAACTCGTAGAACACAACCCCCAAACTGAAAACATCGCTGCGACCATCAACGCGATGCCCTTCGCCACGAGCCTGTTCAGGACTCATGTACGCCGGAGTCCCGGCATACTTCGGCCCTTTGCCGACGTTCTCTTCGCGCAGGGCGAGTCCGAAGTCCACGACGTAGGGCTTGCCATCCTTGCCGATCAGAATGTTGCCCGGCTTCACGTCCCGATGCACCAGCCCCTGCTTATGGGCGTAGTGCAGGGCGGCCGCCACCGTCGCCACCAGTTCGGCAGCTTCTCGGTAAGGGATTCGCTGCTGCTTCAGCTTCGCGGCGAGATCGGTCCCTTCGATGTACTTGGAGACGACGTAGCAGGGGCAGTCCTCGGTGCTGCCGACATCATGCACCGGCACGATGCCGGGATGGTCCAGGTTGGCCACCGTCCGGGCTTCGGCCAGATACGCTTCTGCGTCTTCTGGCTTTGCAATCAGCTTGGCGTGCGGCACCTTGATGGCGACCCGCCGATTCAGTTGCTCGTCCTGAGCCAGATAGACGAGCCCAAAGCCTCCTTTACCCAACACCTTCTCGATACGGTAGCGACCGATCCGCTGGGGGTGTTCGCGAAGGTCGCTGTCATCATGCGTCACGGGACCGGCAAGTTGATCCCGGGTTACATCATTTCTATCGGATTCGCTCATACCATCAATTCTCCTAGCAAATTATTGTAATCGTTTCTCCGTCAACTCGCACCTCTGCCCGGTAGGTAAACAAGAGAGGCCGCGCTCGGCCAAGTACCTGCCATTCTCGCTTTGCGGAGATTTTGCCCATGACCAACTGCGCTGACACTGCGCGCCGACCCGACGAGCAGCGACTGGTCGACGTCGCTTAGATCCTTGTTGCCGGGATTTTGCGGCTGCGCGAGCTAAGTTTTTAGGCTCGGAAACTCGGTATCTTCACATCATGAATGATTCACGGGTTACTTATCGGGAAAGAGAGCTGGGGCCACACCAAGACATTTTGCGTTGAGGCATTTTTCGATTCGTTTCTGCTATCGGGGCAAATGCATTAACTAAACTGCTAACATGCAACGACAATTGTTATTTGCAGTTGCCTGGCCCCGGTCGTTTCCCTCCAAACTGCAAGTCGGATCGACGATCATCCTGTAAATCCTGTAAATCCATGTTCGTTTCTCCCGTTGTGTCGACTGGTGAAGGTTATGCCAGTTTACGTACGTACTGGTGCTTACGTTTTAGCTATCGGGGCAAACGCAGTCACTAAATTAAACCGGTAACATGCGACGGCTATACTTGTTTGAAGTTGCCTGGAAACGTTTGTTTGTCCGCTCGTTTCCGTCCCCATTCGTTTCCGTCCTACCTCTTTATTCTCCGGCACCGTTCGTTTTTCTTTGGGTACTGCCCGAAAATACTGGTAATTTCCCAAAATTCTGGCCGCTGCTGGCTACCGATCTCGATGGGGTTGGTGGAGCGGGCAAAACAGAATCGCCGTTGCTTGCATTTTCCGCCACAAAGTTACTTTTTTAAGGGCTACCAGCATGTTTCATTCATTACCTTTCGGTCGTCGTGGGTGGTTTTCTCGGGGCTCGGCGGGATTGAATCACTCGTTGGGGAAGCGGTCCGTGAAGACTAGAGCCAAGTCTGCCAGATCCGCCTTGCGGTTCGAACGACTGGAAGACCGCCAGTTGTTGGCTAACGTTGTGGGGACGAGTGGGAATGACGCGTTTTCCCTGACCTATTCGATGACTGCCGGTACTGTCGCGATCGCCATTGCCACCAATGGTGGAACGGAAACCAATCTCGGTACGTTTCCGATCAATGTGCCAGTCACGGTAAACGGTCAGGCCGGTATGGATTCGGTGAAAGTCCGTTTGAGAAATGGCAGCTATCTGACCGACGTTTCCAGTTCAGGAATCCTGATCAACGGCTTCTCGCTGACCTTGAGCAACACGGAAAGCCTGTTGCTGCAGGGTGGTTCCGGAAGTGACACCTACCGGTTTGACGCAGACAGCCCGCTGGGTCTCATAACGCTTGACGAAGTTGCCGGGGGGACCGATACGCTCGATTTCTCGCCGACGACTTCGCATGGGATTTCGCTCAATATGGGTGTTCCGACGCTACAACAGGTCGTGAATCCGAACTTGCGTTTGATTCTGGGTTCCGCCAGCACCTTTGAAAACGCGGTTGGCGGGGCTCGAAACGACACGATCATCGGCAATTCGCTGCCCAACATCCTGACTGGCAACGCGGGCAACGACACGCTGACCGGCAATGGGAGCGATGACCAGCTGGAGGGTGGTGCCGGACTGGATTCACTGCTTGGCGGCCCGGGCAATGACATGTACGTGTTTGCGACAGCTTCCACTTCCGAACGCGACACGCTGACGGAAAACGCCAACGCCGGAAATGACACGCTGCACTTTGGCGGCGTGGCGACAGCAGTCTCCTTGAAGCTGGGCTCCACAGCGATCCAGAGTGTGCACGCCAACCGCACGCTCGTGCTAAACTCCGCCACCGCGTTTGAAAACGCGATTGGTGGCTCAGGCAATGATGTATTGACGGGCAACTCGCGTGTTAACTCGCTGCTGGGTCTGGCAGGCCACGACATCCTGACTGGTGGTGCCGGCAATGATTCGCTGCTTGGCGGACCGGGCAATGACATCTATGTGTTTGGGACGGCAACTGCTGCTGAAGCGGACTCCCTGACAGAGCTTCCTGGTGGGGGGATTGACTTGCTGACGTTTGACTCGCTGACGACTCCGGTCAACCTGAACCTGGGTTCTGCAGCGAACCAGACCGTGCACGTCAATCGTGTACTCAGTCTCAATTCATCTGTCAATTTTGAAAATGCCACGGGTGGTTCAGCCGGCGATTTTCTGACAGGAAATTCGGTGGCAAACACCTTGCGCGGTTCCAGCGGCCACGACACACTGACGGGGCGCGCGGGCAATGACTCACTGATCGGCGGTTCGGGCAATGACTACTATGTGTTTGCGACGGCATCGACTCCCGAAGCGGACACGGTGACCGAGAATGAGAACGGCGGGAACGATACGATCGACTTTGGCCAGCTGACGACCGACGTCACTTTCGGTCTGTTCCCCTCCGGGATCCAGAACGTGCATGTCAATCGCACGCTCAGTCTTAGTGCCGAGAACACGGTTGAAAATTCCTTGGGTGGTTCAGGCAATGACAGTCTGTATGGCAGCCCATTGGACAACATCATTTCGGGCAATGCGGGCAACGATATCGTGTCGGGCGGCGACGGCAATGACCAGCTTTTGGGAGGAGCGGGACGGGACTTCCTGATTGGTGGCACTGGTGCGGATATCCTCAATGGCGGATCGGGCGATGACATTCTCATTGGCGGGATAATTACGCCTGTCATCAACCGGGACTCGATTCGCACCAAGTGGATTTCCGGCAACACCTATGGATACCGGGTCTTTGCGCTCAGAACCCAAGGCTCCAATGCCGAAACCCTGAGGCGGCTGGTGAACGTTGGGGATGATGGTGCGATTGACAAACTGACTGGCGGAAGCGATCTGGACTGGTTCTTCGCGAGGGCAGGCGTTGATATCCTGACGGATCGAGTCCTTCCGGAGTTCATTGACACCATTTGACCCGGGCCGGATACCGCTGATGAACCATCGAGCGTGGGCCCAATGCCACTCACTTTGTAGCGGAACGGCGCGAGCCGTCCGGTAGTTGCGTGGGAATTACGGATGAAAACCGGGCGGCTTGCGCCGACTCCGCTAACAATTACTCGAATGTGAGTGCCACTGGGCATGAGCCGTGGGTTCGGTTCCCCGGAATTTTCCTTAAGCCCCGGGTAGGGGGCGACAGATTTTGCGAGTTTACTACCGCCCCAATCCGGGGCTTTGTTGATATTGTTTTCTTTCTTCCCACGATTGACACCGTGGGCTACGAAACGGACGCCACTACCGCGGTTGCCCGACTCAATCGGTCTCTCAGGTGTCTTTGATTTGTCTTTCCAACGACAAACATTCGGGCCACACCAGGAAGACTAACAATCGGGCCACACCAAGAAGACTAACGTTTGGGCCACACCAAGACATTCTTCGTCAAGACATTTGTCGATACGTTTCTGAAGACAGGCTTCAAACCAACTTGAATAGCCCGAAATTTGCGCCACGATTTTCCCTGCCGGCCATCGGTTGGTGCGCCATGCTCGCTTGGCAAACAAAAAAGTAACCGTTCACGGCTTGGTAGCGTAGGGTGCGTGAAGTCGGCATTTGTGCTAGTGGTGTGTTACGCAAGTCAGGAAAACCTCACGCCAATGTCACTCGCTAAGCCAAACGATTGCCGACGCAACGCACCAGCCAATTCAGACTTGCTTCACACACACTACGCTTGACCCGTGAACGGTTACCAAAAAAAACCGCCCCGACAAGGGCGGCTTGGGTTGTCTTAACTAGCTGCCCTGAACTTGGCGACCAGCAAACCGATTGGTCGATTCCGCTTAATCTTCCGATTCAAAAAAATCTTCCGGCATGTCGATATTGTCTTCACGGGCGGCGATTCGCAATTTGTTCAAAGCCCGCGTCTGGATTTGACGAATGCGTTCCTTGGTTACTCCCATCTCCTCACCGACTTCTTTCAAAGTCAATGGTTCTTGGCGATAGTCCAAACCAAAGCGGCTGATAATGATCTTTTGCTCGCGATCATCCAGCGTTTCCAGAATCCGATTGACTTGCAACGTTCGGCGGCGTTGTTCGGCTTCTTCGGTATACCGATCCGATCGCTCATCCGCCTTGGCCAAAAAGACCTCTTCGGAAGTCGGGCGGAAGCGATCCCGTTGTTTGAATTCACCGGGAATTGTACGAGCAAAGTTTTTCATAATAGCCCAGCTCGCATACGTGCTGAACTTGTTGCCTCGGGAATAATCAAACTTTTCGGCAGCCCGGATCAAGGACATATTTCCGTCGCTAACCAATTGGAAAAAGTCTTCGCTGGCATTGACGTGTCGTTTCGCAATCGCCACGACCAATCGCAAGTTGGCTTGAACAATCCGATTTTTGATTTTGATCGCTTGCTCGTACAGTTTCTCGATATCGTCCATTACGGAAGAGCGGGCATGGACTGGGTCGAGTGTTTCGCGCAACTTTGCCGCCTGAAACTTCAGGAAATTATACTTGCGAAACAAGTATTGTTCCTGTTCTCGAGTCAGCAGCGGAGTTTCGTAGAGCGAGGCCAAATAGCGTGGCAGCCCAGCTGGAGGCTTGGTTCGTCGAGTGACAGTTTCCGCTTCTGGCATTTCGGCCAAGACGATTTTTTTCTCGGCAGCTTTGCGATGAAATTCCGGGCTGTCCATAAAATCGAGCGGCAAGGCCATTACCATTTGGGCCCGCATCTCGTTGATCACGCGGTAAACGGTCGTCTTGGTTCGGCAATAGCGGTTGGCAATCGTTTCGGCCGACTTGCCACCGGCAAAGTCAGCATAAATGCGTTCCTTCATTTCCAAATTCAAGGGACCAGTCTGATCCGGGAAAATTGCCATTTCGGGGTGTTCCTGATCGAACCGCTTGATGGTGTAACGAATGGTTTCGACGCTGCGCTCCATATGCTTGGCGATCCGGCGCGTGACTTCGGCTGGACAACCGCCGACCCGTACTAACCGACGCGCCCGTTCGATGATCTCGTCCCGATCGCCGTCGGTCAGTTGGCTGAAACGCTCGCCTCGTTTAACTTTGTCACGATTATTTTTGATAAATTGGTCGACGCTGGTGTGCAAAAATCCGACTCGTTTTCGACCACCGTCGAAAATGAATTTGCGACTTACCAACCCTTGTTGACGCCAACGCGAAATGGTCTTGGTCGAAACGTTGAACATTTTGCTCAGGTCTTCAACCGTGTGAACGGGCTGTGGGATTTCTTCCGCATTCACATTGGCCGAATCGGAAAGGTCTTCGATGAAATTGAGCAGGTCGTTCCGCAGGTCCTCGCCGCCGATTCGCACGATTAATGATTTTTCGGGACGAAAGGAAGTGATCTTGAAACACACGAACTCGAAGTTATAGTCGCGGTCCGTTTGGATCTCGCGCAGAAATCGCTCCGTATTTTCGACTTGCTCCAGCTTTTTTTCTCGCGGTGCAAACCGAACCTGCTGGTCTCGCAGCTGACGGATAGAATCGCATTTGTAGTCGATGTGCATAACTTTCTCTCTTTCCCATTCCGCCTGGCGTGCAACCAGCAATTATAACTAGACAGCACTCAAACGGATTTAGTTCCCCATGTCGATCTTCCTGATCTGTTGTCACCAAGCCAACCTCGTGTTAGTTCGGTTCCAGTACGCTGTTTAACTCAAGTTGGTTCTGCTTGAATTATCGCCTCCGTCCCATTGGTTTTCCGACACTCGGAAAATGTTTCGACGACCCTTGCGGGTCACGGAAACGGCCGTGTAAGTCGCCAACGGTTTGACCCTTGCTCTAACCTTTTCCAGTCCAAAAGATTAACTGTGATTGGGCTCTTCCAATTAACCGACGATGCCTCCCGATTCCGACTCCCAGGCCCGTTTTCCCCAAGTGGCGAACCACCCAACAAAAGCTTGCCTGACGAACCGACGGTCGACGCTAATAAGTGGTGCAAAACCCGTTCCATGTTCGCAAAATTAGACCAAATTGTGGATTTCAGCGACCTTGCGGGCTTTTTTGACTTCCCAAGCTGTCATCAAACTGCCAGCAAGTGTTGTCAAATGATACGGAATGAGACGGGTTTTTTCGATTTGAGACACTTGTCTGCCGATCTTTGATCACAGTTTCAAAAGCACAGTTTCAAAAGGTTGGAGGTTTTGGACCGACCAAAACGCGCGACGGAAACGAAAGCGGCGTTGTTGCTATTGGCTGAACGAGATTGGATCTTGGAATAAAAAAATGATGACTCGACAGATTTTTTCTACGTTGAACCGGACTTTTCCGCTTGCTTTGGTATCTGCCGCCTTTTTCGTCAATATTGCGACCGCCCAAGACACCTTTGACATTGACGTCAACTACGAAAAGGGGCAGCAATATCGAGTGCAATCACAGATTGAACATGCCGGGACCGTAACGGTTGACTACGCCGAAAAAGATACGCCGCCGCAGCACCTCGAAATCGACGTCAAAGCGAGGCTGGATTATCACGAGCGTTTTGTGGGTTCGGCGGCGAAACCCCAAGCAGTTCGCTTTTACAGTCAATCCCATGCCGATATTCAGCTCGACAAAGCCAGTACCGAATCCGAATTGTTGGACTGCAATCAACTAATCGTTGCTCGCATCAATTCAGAATCTGGCAACTGTTACCAAATTGCTTCCGTCGACGATACGCTGCAACAACGCGAATTGGAGTTGCTGAAAAATCCAGCGGATCCGCTAAGTCTGGCTGGGTTATTGAACAAAAAACAAGTCAAAATCGGCGCGGAGTGGGAACCCTCGCGGGACAACCTGGCACGGTTTCTGTTTGTCGATCACATTATCGCCTCCGACGTAAAATTGACTTTAAAGGAAGCCGGGGACAATGTTGCGAAGGTCTACATTACAGGGCGAACCAAAGCCGAGGTGGACGACGCACTCACGGAAATGACCGTTACCGGCGTCCTGCAAATTGACCTTGCTGCGAAATTGGTGACCGGATTGCGTTTGAATGTCATCGAAGAACGACGACCAGGCCAAATTGCTCCGGGATTTGAAGGAAAAACAAAAGTCGATCTGCGAATCGCGTTGCACGAAGGAATTCCGCAACTATCGACCGACGCACTGAAATCCATTGCGCAATCAAAGTCCATTCGAAATTTACTAAAATGGCGTTCGGATTCGGGAAAATTTGTTTTGAAATACGACCCGGCTTGGAAAATTATTGCCGCCGAAGATGAAGCTGCTGTCTTGCGGTATGTCGAAAACGGCGATCTGTTGGCCCAATGCAATATCGTTCGGCTGGCGTCTCGACCCGCGGATAAGCCGCTCTCGTTGGCGGATTTTGAAAAAGAAGTTACCACCATTATTTCGAAAGACCCCACGTCGCACGTCATCGGCGCTGAACAAACGACGTCCGTTGCCGGGTTGAAAGCTTTGCGAGTCACCGTGAAAGGCGTCGAGGAAGAAGTTCCGCTGAACTGGGTCTACTACAATGTTGCCAGTTCCGATGGACGCCAAGTAACCTTCGTGTTTACGCTCGAAGAGGCGATCGCTGGTCGTGTCGAGCTGGCAGCCAAGAAAATCGTGGACGGTTTTGTGTTCCACAGCGAAAAATCGAATTTGAAGTCGGGTCCGCAATCGGCAGAGCCTAACTCGCATGACGCGAAAGCGGCCAGCGATCCCATCCGCTAGTTTTCGCGCCCTACTTGTTTTAGCGCCCTACTTGAGCGATACGCTTCCCGTCGGTAACTTTGCCGGTGTTGTTTCGCTCACCCACAGGCTACGCCGATGCTCGACCTTTTCGACAAAATCCAGGAATCCGTTCAGTTTATTCGCCGTCATTGGAGTCAGGTTCCACACGCTGGCATCATTCTGGGAACTGGGCTAGGACCACTGGCTGAGAAAATCGACGTCGCGGCGTCAATCGATTACGGTGACATTCCGAATTTTCCCCAATCCACTGCTCTTTCTCACAAGGGGCGGTTGGTGTGCGGAACGCTGAACGGATTGCCGGTGATGGCGATGGAAGGCCGGCTGCACATGTATGAGGGGTATCCACTAAAACTCATCACGCTTCCGGTGCGGGTGATGAAGGCGTTGGGGGCGAATTTGCTCGTCGTCTCAAACGCTTGCGGTGGGCTGAACCCGAACTTTCGCTCTGGCGAAATCATGCTCATCGAAGACCAGATCAATCTGATGGGCGACAACCCCTTGATCGGAATCAATGACGAGCGACTGGGCCTGCGATTCCCGGATATGTGCGAACCCTATTCTCATGCCTTGATCGATCGCGCCCTGGAAGTTGCTCGGCGAGAGAACATCGTGGCTCACAAAGGCGTGTTTGTCGCGGTCGCCGGACCCAATCTGGAGACTCGCGCTGAGTATCGTTTTTTGCGCACGATCGGCGCCGATGTGGTCGGGATGTCAACCGTCCCGGAAGTCATCGTCGCCGTCCACTCCGGCATGAGAGTCGTCGGGTTTTCTGTGATTACTGACATGTGTCTCGCCGATGCGCTCAAACCGGCTGACGCTCATGAAATCGTGAAGATCGCCAATGCAGCCGAACCAAATCTTTCGAAACTCGTGCTGGGTGTATTGGCGCAGGAAAACAACGCCTAGGCAGACCCGTTCCCATGAATCCGCATTCCAGCATCGATGACGCCAGTCTCGAATCGGCTGAGTTCATCCGCCAACGATGGAATCACGCCCCGAAGTTCGCAATTATTCTGGGTACCGGGGCTGGCGATCTTGCCGAAAAAATAGCGGTGGATGTGACCATCCCCTATGCGGAGATTCCGAACTTTCCCCGTAGTACGGCGTTGGGTCACAAAGGAGAGCTCGTTTGTGGCCAGTTGGCAGGTCAACCGGTCGTGGCCATGCAAGGACGATTTCATTTATACGAAGGTTACGCTTTCGACGTGGCGACGCTGCCAATCCACGTCATGCATCGAATGGGTGTTGAAGTGCTATTTGTTAGCAACGCTTGCGGTGGAATCAATCCCAAATTTGCCAGTGGCGAAATCATGTTGATCGACAGCCACATCGATTTGATGTTTCAAAGCTCACGAGTATTTTCCAATAATGTGGTCCACGGACGTGCGATTGTCCGCAACGATCAATATGATCAACAACTGATCGAACAAGCCATCCGATGTGGTCGCCAACACAATTTTCCGGTTCACCGAGGCGTTTATACGGCCATGTTGGGGCCCAATTTTGAAACGCGGGCTGAATATCGTTTCATCAAAAAAATTGGCGGGGATGTGGCGGGCATGTCGACCGTGCCGGAAGTCACGGTCGCTGGCCAATATGGCATGCGAATTCTGGGATTGTCCATCATCTGCAATGTCGCCAAGCCAGATGTGCTGAGTTCTACATCCGGACAGGAAGTCATCGCGGCGGCCAAAGCTGCTGGCCCGCATTTGCAAGCCATCGTGGTGGACGCTATCGAGCGGATTGGCCAGGAATTTTTGCAAAACTAAGGCCTTTGGTCTTGGTTTCAATCCGTCCAACCCGATCGGTCGAGGTGATAAATAACGTGGAACCGGCGGTACCGCCGAAGCAACAATTGGCGGTCGCTTTACCCAACATGATTCTTCCAAGTAGCTTTCCGGCCGGAGATATTATTAATACACCGCCAGGCCCGGTCGCCCACAGATTGCCACGCACATCGACAGCCATGCCATCCGGCAGACCCGGATCGCCGGCAGATGCCAATTGAGTGGCGTCATAAAACCGTTTGCCGGCCGGATCAATTTTTCCAGCTGCGGAAATCGAATAGGCTTGATAAATCGGAGCCGAGGCGTCTGACTGCGCGACGTAGAGCGTTTTTCCGTCTGGCGAAAGGGCGACACCATTGGGAAACTCCAATTCCTTGGTCACCAGCGAAATACTCCCGTCCATTTCAATTCGAAATACTCCACAAAAATCGAGCTCACGTTGGGATCGGTCTGGCAGTCCATACGGGGGATCGGTGAAGTAGATTTCTCCTGCTGCATTACTCACCAAATCGTTGGGACTGTTGAACCGCTGGCCAGCATATCGATCCGCCAAAGTGGTTTTGGTTCCATTGGTTTCCACCCGATAGACACGACGATTGCCATGATCACAGACCAACAAACGGCCTTCCTGATCGAGGGCCAGACCGTTGGAACCAGGTTCAGTCACTCGGTTCTTGCCGGTGGACCCGCTGGGATCCATGAAAACAGAATTTCCCAGTTTGGCGCTCCAACGGTAGATTTTGTTTTGCGGAACATCAGAAAACAACAGATGATTCGCCGCCGGGTCCCAAACCGGTCCCTCGGTCCACTGGTGTCCCGAGGCCAAGATCTCCATCTTCTCGTCTACATCGATCAGCTCGGACAACGCGGGATCAAGTTGCTCGATGCGACCAACCAGCTGTTTCTCAGCGTCAAGCGATTTCGAATCTTCTTGAGCTGGCAACTTCGATTGATACGCCACCAGCAACAGCACCCACACCAGGAATATTTTCAACATCATGACTCGAATGAAACAATTCACCATGAGGATCTCCGCGAAGTCGGACGAATTGAACTCGTGACGTCAGCTAACGTCAGGGTGCAACAGGTATTTTAGTAACTCATGTCGAATAATCGGTGAGCCGTTCGACTGCAGTTGCTCGGTGTCTTTTCACAAATATTGCCAGCCCACCGCCGACGAGCAAGGCCCAGCAAATCCCACTCACCCAGGCCGCAAGCCAAAACTGTTGCGGCTGATATGTCAACGTAATTTGGTAGTTGCCGGACTCCAACTTAAACCCTTGGTAGCCCGGTTGCAATGATACCAACGGCAGCGTTCGAACTTCTTCGGTCGCCAAGTTTCGTACACGGGCCAGCCAGTTGCCATCGCAGATTGAATTGTGAATAATCCACTGTCGGTCATTGACGACAACCTGTAAGTCCAGCGAGTTAATCCCAAAGCGCGTCAACTTGCAGTTTTCACGGGACAGTGCCGACGGATTGATTGGCGGTCGGACGCTGACCGCGATTTCCGAAGACTGCGCGACCGGCCCAGGCCAATCGCTGTCTGACAGGAACACGAGTTCGGGTTCGGCGGCCGACCAACTCAAACCTACCGAGGGTTCGCCAGGCAATTTGGAATCGACCACTTCGACATCGCAAAGGGACTGTTTCCAATCGGGTGTTTCTCGCCGTTCGGCGGCTTGCTCGGTTGGTACTTGCTTCGACGACGTCTTTTTGGCCGCGTCGAAATTTTCAATTTCTTGCAACAACGATTCAAATTCTTGAGGCCAAATCGAGCTGAAGCTTCCAACCAGCCGCACGTTGCGCCCCAGATGGTGTTTGGGGTAAAAGGTCTCTCGTTGCCAATTGAGGATCTCAACCAGCCGCGTGGACGACGCTGATTTACTCCAGCCGCCAGGCAGAAAAGCGGCTCCTCGGGGCCGATACATCGTTACTGGCCCCAATCGTTTGGAGGAGGATTCCTGCGCTGACTGTCGATCGATTAATTCTTGATCGAGGACCTGTTGTCGGCTCGTCACTGTCGTGACGTCAACCGCTGGAATCTCCACCAACAACCAACGATTGGCCACCACTAAATCAATCGCCGTAATGGCGACGATCGCCCACATCGCAAATTGGCGTGGCGCGGTAGCCGATTGCGGGCGGTTCATTGCCCAACGACACAGCAAGGCGGCGGTTCCAATCACGAGTCCGGCTTGCGCCAAGCTAAACAAAATTCCTCGCGTTGCGCCGATGGCATCGAATGGGCCGAACAACCCGTCCGCGGGAATTCGCGCGAAAAAATTGTCGTGCAAGCCCATCAAGACGAAAACAAATCCAAATGTCGTGAACCCGCCGAAAAATACCGACCAGTCGCCGGAGATATTCTTGCGCCAACTTCTCAATCGCAGGCCCGCGAGCAAACAGATGCAGAGACTAGCCACAAGAAATAGTTTGGCCGGATACCGAAACGAAAAATACTTTGGCAGTCCGATCAACATCAACCAATAAATTCCCCCGACCTGTGGACCGAGCTCGGTCAAGCGCTGTTCAGCGGGCAGTAATTCATTCACCAGCCAAACGATTCCGTACCAACCAAATGAAGCCAACGCAAAAAAAATTGCGATGCGCGTCAACCAGGCATTTCGGTTCCAACCTGTCAATCGAAATCCGCCGATCGCCAACCAAACGGTCAACAGACCGAGGTACAACGAAGGAAACCAGACGCGTTCGGCCCCGGGAAAGACATCGGCCCATCGTTGGTGCGTGGGGCAAATTTTGCCGGACGAATTCGACCAGAATAACTCCGCCAGGGACCATGGCGGTAGACTGAACTGATACGCGTGGTCGGCAATTGTGTCGGGCTCCGCTGGCCCAAGCAGAGCCCGACGTGCCGCCCTCAGTCCATCCGCATCAAATTCCCACTGCCCCACGACTTGGTAGATATTCTGGGCTTGCTTGGAATTCGTCCGTTCACTCAGTTGTGCCCATTGGTAAGACGGGAGCAGTTGTACCAAAGACAACGCAATTGTCACCAATACCATCAACACTAACAGCATCAATTGAATAACCGCCCAGCGGGACGCGCTCGAGCGGGTGATGCGGTGGTCTCGCAATGGGTTTCCGCCCGCGCGGGAATGACGCTGGGGGGCAGACGCGCCCGGTTGATTGGTAAGGTTTTTGGTCGTTTTGTTATTGTTTTCCAGGCTCTGGTTGAACGGTCGAGTCTTCCGTCGAAACCGCCGGAAGAACTGACGAGCGCCGGTGGCAGCCGCAATCAAACCAACATGGTAAACCATTTGGGGATCACCGCCGAGGATCATCATGGCGCAACAAGTTCCGGTTCCGATCGACCAGATTGGATTGCTGGTTTTGTTCATCCGCCAAACGCACATCAATGCCAGCGGCAGCCAAGCGGCGCTGACCAAGTAAATTACGTTGGTCACTTGAAACAATACAACTCCACCAAATGCATAGGAGATCGCCGCCAAGGTCGCTCCAGCAGCATTGGCTCGAAGGACCCGTGCCAATCCATAGGTTCCCAGCCCGGCCAACAGTAAATGGCCCGCCAGGTAAATTCCATACCGGGACGGGAACGACAAAAAACGACACCAAAAAATCAGCTTGCCAGGATATAGCAAACTGGGTGTTCCGTCGCCGACGATGGGCATTCCTAAATTGCAATAGGGATTCCAAAGCGGGATCTCACCGGATTCCCATTGTGCGTCGATCCACTCAAACAGTGGATAATACAGATAGACCGAATCGCGAAAACCAACGACCGTCTGGCCGATAACCATGGGCCAACATAACCACAACCAAATACCGACAATCACCCACCACGGCAGGTGCCGTTTCCAGGAATTTGCGGGGGTACGATTTTCGATCAACCGAATGCTTCCCACGATTTTGCGCCAATTGTTTTGCCGCCGACGACCAACGTTTAAAACAGCTAAAGAACTGTCCTGAAATATCTTCCCGATTTGAACGATCTTGAGAATCGTAACCCGCATGCATTAGCGAGGGATTTTAGCGGGTGAAATGCTATCCCGCGATTACGCCTTCGGGTTGTGAAAAAGGGAACTTAATTCGGGACAATTCCTAAGTTACATTCTTCGCCGAGGGAAAGCATCAGCAATTCAATTTTCTCGAGAATATCTCATGCTCTTGGGTAGATCTCTTGGATAGATCTCAGTTGGTTGATACAATCCTCAATCCGATTTTGGGTTCGTCGATTCTGTAAATGAACAAGTCGGGGATGTCCTGAATTGAATTTTTATCCTCTGGGCACAATGTTTGAAATTTTTGGACAGGTCATTGAGACACATGACATAGTTGTCATTTTCCTGTTAATTATACTAGAAGGAATTTTGTCACTCGACAACGCTTTGGTTTTAGGTTTGTTGGCACGACGTCTTCCCAAAAGCCAACAGGCCCGCGCGTTGTCGTATGGTCTGGTCGGTGCGTTTTTTATTCGACTTGTGGCGATTGGCTGTGCCCAATTCCTGCTTAACTGGCAAATCGTCAAGCTGTTGGGTGGGGGCTATCTCGCCTACGTGGCGATTCACTATTTCTGGTCCGTGATTCGTAGCCGGTCGACGGAAAAAATATCTGCCGACGCCCAAGGCCAACCTGAATTGTTGGATCGCGAATCTGGCAAACCGCTTGATTTCGAGTCCCTCGACGAAGAAGCCCAAGCGCGGACGCCGGTTACCATTCCAGAACGACAAGAAATCGAAGCTACGGAATCGATGTCAGCAAGTTCGAACAAAGATTTGGCTGTCGACCATGACGCACCTCCAGGAGGTTATGCGCGATTCTGGCCGACCGTTGTTGTGATTGAATTGACGGACCTCGCATTTGCCGTTGATTCGATTTTGGCAGCGATTGCCATGGTGGGTCCAGCACCTGTAGGTCACACCGGATTTCATCCCAAACTTTGGTTGGTTTTTACTGGGGGAATGCTGGGCGTGATTCTGATGCGTTTCGCCGCAACTATTTTCATCGGCCTGTTGGATCGATTCCCACGCTTTGAATACTCGGCCTACTTGCTGGTGTTGACGATTGGAGTCAAGTTGAGTTTGGATTGGTACTTCAATTCGCCGGAACATCCGCACCGACTGGATTTCCATAGTCTCTCCAATCCCGCATTTTGGGCTTTTTGGCTCACCATGCTGGCCTGTTTTTTATATGGCTTCATCCCAGCCAGTGGCGCAAAAAAAGCTTGAAAGTCTTGCCGTTGCTCCGGTGCGAATCGGGTAGAGTGCGGCTGTTTGTAAGCATAAATCAAACGTCACAGGTTCCGTGTTAGTTAACTGAAATCGGATCGCAAAAAAAGCCACCCGAAAATCGGATGGCCAATTTGAAGGACCACGCTCGTTCAACGTTATCGGCAGACAGCTAAAATACGTCCGTGATGAATTGATGGCCCCAATGGTAACGCCGTGGTGTGGGGTATTCGTTGTACCAGCTTTTGTTGTACACGGGAACTCGCATTTCGGCGGGATACCGATAATACAAACTATCGGCGCTGCGAAAGTACTCGTTGCCCCAATAGTTCTGGGGATAGGTCACATAGGGGTAATGATAAAACCGGTCCATGTTTCGAGAGCCGTACTGGTTGCCCCAATTGGCTCCATAGGCACCTTGGCCAGCGTTGGATTGCGCAAATGCCATGGGTTCTTGAGCAGTGACGGATTCAGATGGGAACATGACCGCCACCGCAAAACTAGCAGCGGCAAGTATAAAAAAACGACGAATCATGGAGTCTTTCCTCCTAAAGGACGGCGCGAGCCAGTCGCAACCGAGTGTTTTGGGTCTCGTACACCCGTTACATCGGCAATTCGGACAATCGGAATTGATAGAATATCTGGTAGTACCGGCAAGTTGCGCAATTGGCAAAGTCCAACACATTCTCAACCGGGCATTTTGCCAGCAGCGATTTCCTCTTCGAATTCATCCATCATCGGCCAATCGATGGCACAAGTCCCAAAATCAGCCATATGCAGATAGCCCTCGACGCGCTTGATTGCGGCATCCAGCAAATCGTCATTTTTTTTGAAGATCGGTCCATGACTGGGCAATAGCCATTTCACATCGCTCTCGCGAATTCGTTTGAGCGAGCTAATGAACGCCAACAGATCGCTGCCATGGTGGGCATCAATCGCCCCGATACAGCCGTCGCGATAAATGTTGTCGCCACTGAACAACAAGTCTCCCAATCGAAACGCCAATTGACTGTCGGTATGGCCCGGTGTCAGCCACACTTCCAATTTCAGTTTGCCGACTTCGATCAGATCGCCGTCGTCGATCAAATGGTCAACTTCCACTGGAGGCATCGACATGTCGATGCCTTGCGCTTCAATCAAAGCGAACGTCTTCAGCCGATCACCGGTTCGCAACGGTTCAGCCGCCAAACGATGGGCCGAAACGCTACACCGCAGAATCGATTTTGCTTTGGCCAGTCCTTGAATATGGTCGACATCCGCATGAGTCGCGATTAACGACTGACAGCCGGAAAAAGGCAGGTCGATTTCACGAATCATCTGAATGATATCATCGACAACATCTTCGTAGCCAATATCGATCATCACCCACTGATCGCCGTCGTAAACCACGTAAACATTGCAGCCGAGTACGTAACCGAGTTGATGGTTAACTTCAATTACGTGGGGGAACACTGGCTTACGTTCAAGCATCGGTAGACAATATCCTCAAAAGAAGTACGGCGTTAAGAGCCATGATTTTAGACTTCACTACCAGCGACAGCAAGCGAGTTGAAATCGGTAGGAAGCGCCGATCCGGGGTTTATTCCGGACGCAACGCAGCCCGTATTCCGGCCAAATAATCCGGAAACAGAAAATCATCGCCAACGTGCTGTCGCAATTTCAGATTGCTGATCCTTTTGTCGCCGCGACTTCGGGTGGTTGTCCCAGCTGCATTCACGTAATCGGGCCAAGGTATAGGACCTGTACCCAAGCTCGCGGCCAGGGCGTCGTAAAAGTCTTTTCGCAATACGGGATTGCCATCGCTGACTAAATACGTCTGCCCGAATGGTCTTTGCTCCGCGACGCGCTGAATGATCCGGGCTCCATCGGCTACGTGTATCAAATTCAGAAAACCGTTGCCCGACAGTTGACTCCAGTCCCGGTTCTCAATCGCGTAAAGAAAGGGAATTCGACCACCGCCATAGATTCCAGCGAAGCGGAGTATTGTCGCTCGATTCGCAAATTGACTAGCGCGAATCAAGGACTCCGCTTCCAGGCAAGCGTGACCTCCGGCGCGGTTCGGTTGGGCCTCTGAAGCTTCGTCCAGCCATTGGCCCGCCGAATCTCCATACACGCCGGTCGAACTGACATAAATTAACTGTCCTGTCGCGGCGGGCAACCGCTCCAGAACATGTTGCAATCCGACAACATAAACCGTTCGAATATCGGAGTACTTTGAACGGTCCATCCCGACGGCGAATAACACCGAGTCGACCGCGGGCAATTCAGGCAGAGTGTCCGGTTGTGTCACATCGCCAAGCAACGGTTCAATACCAGCCGCCAACAACTCGGAGATTCGTCCCGACCCGCGAGTCACAGCCCAGACCTGATCGCCAGCCGCGACCCATCGTTTCGCCGTTGGTAACCCCAAATATCCACAGCCAAAAATCAAGCGTTTCATACGATCTTTCTAGCGATTATGCGAAATGTCGGAGCGAATTTTGACGGCACGATCGTTTGAGCACGCTTGACCATTCCCGATTTGACTCCAATGGCCACAAAAAACACGCTTTTGAATCACCACAACTGCTTTCACACAATAACGGTGTTACAATAAGATATGCCAATTGTAGGGGTTTGATTTGCGTGTTTGACGACATTCATACAGGCATCCTACTTAAGTCAGGCGGATGTGATGACTCCACATTCTACAATTTTCCAACCGACCCTGGGATTCCAACCATGCCCCATTCGTTTTACCGTTTTCGCCTTGTCCTCGGATTTCTGGTGCTTCTGGTGTCTTTGGGTTCGACCGGGCGAGCCCAAGAAAAATCCGAGTTGGGAAACCAACCCGTCCAGACTGCTGAGTTAGGATCAAGCGGTAGCGCGCCCGGTACCGAGATCGTCTCGAAATCAACCGCCAGCCTGTTTGACGGCAACGTGCCGCAAACACTCGAAGAGCTGCGAGCGATGGAGGATAAATTTGCGGAAGTCGCGGAAATCGTTAAACCGGCGACCGTGAATATTCAACTCGGCGGTGGTCAAGGTTCCGGAGTGGTCGTGACCAGTGACGGGTATATCTTGACTGCGGCCCACGTGATTGGTCGTCCTGGTGGTAAAGCCGACGTGACCTTTGCCGATAATCGAAAAGTTACCGCTACTACCTTGGGTATCGATACTCGACTGGATTCTGGCATGTTGAAAATTGACGAAGGGCAAGGCGAAGATTTTCCTTATCTGGAAATCGGACTGTCCAATGAACTAAAAGAGGGGCAGTGGGTGATGGCCGTCGGTCATCCTGGCGGGCTGGATGAAGCGCGTGGCTTGGTCGTTCGCGTCGGCAGGATCCTGCTGGAAACCAACCGAATTTTACGCACCGATTGCACTTTGGTGGGTGGTGATTCCGGTGGTCCACTCGTTGATATGGAAGGTGGCTTAATCGGTATTCACAGCCGAATAGGCTCGCAATTGTGGAACAACATCCATGTTCCTATCGATGTCTATTCCGAAAATTGGGACGGATTGAAGCAAGGCGTCGTCCTCGATGGTCGAGCCAATCTAGGGTTTAGTGTCGCCGATTCCACAAATAAGATTGCCTCGGTTGTCGAGCAGGGGGCCGCGGATAAAGTTGGAATCAAAGTCGGCGATCTCATTAAGAAAATTGGTTTGCTGGATGTCAAGGATCGCGATGGGATCAAATCAGCCACGAAGGACCTGCGACCCAACATGAAAGTGAAAATCGTTGTCGAACGCGACGGCGTCGAACAGTCGTTCGAACTCGTTGTCGGGGACTGGTAGATGCGGGCTCCCCGTTTGCTCTCCTACCGCACCCCGTTGCAATTCAAAAGTGACTTGATTTACAGGCTTGATTCCAAATGAAAAAAACCGTTTTTGCCTTGACCTTAGGCCTTGTATTGGCCACCAACGGTATGCTCGCAATTGCTCAGGATGCTCCACCTTCGAGCGATAGTCCGCAAACTGAACCCGCGCCAAAACAAGCGGTCGAAGAACCTACGCAAGATCCTCAAGTGGAAGAAGAAAAATCTGACGAGAAAAAGTCTGACGAGAAAAAGTCTGACGGAGCGCCAGCTGATGGTCAGCCCACGGAACCTGACGCAGAAAAATCAGAAACTGCCGAGGCTCCGCCAAGTGGGGGCCTGCGGCGCAATCTTTTTGGCAATGGCTCGGAAGATGAAGTCGCCTATTCCAAACGGGCTGGCGAATTCGTCGCCGTGTTTAAACCACTGATCGTTTCCGCGGAAGCATCGACGGTCAAGATCATGTCTGGCAAGCGGCAATTGGCCCTGGGGATCGTCGTGGATGCGGATGGATTTATCCTGACCAAAGCCAGCGAACTCAAAGGCGAATTGACCTGTAATTTTCCCGACGGTCGCTCCGCCACGGCGACGGTTTTTGGAGTTCATCCCGAAACTGACTTGGCGATGTTGAAAATTGATTTGAAAAATCTGAACCCAATTCAATGGAGTACTGAACCAACGCCGGCGGTTGGACATTGGTTGGTAACTCCGAACCTGCAAAAGTCCACGCTCGATGTGGGAATTGTTGGGGTCAACGAACGCGTCATTCCACCATCCGATCCATTCATTGGTATCGGACCAGCGGCGCCTGGCGATGAATCCGCCGAAAAAGTCGCGGGCGCCAAAATCAACATGGTGGTGGCAGGTTCCCCCGCCGATGACGCTGACCTAATGGTCGGCGATCTGATTACGCGGATCGACGATGTCGAGATAATCGACTGGCCAGGGCTCCAAAAGACTTTGAAACAATACGACGTTGACGATCGAATCACGTTGACCCTGTCGCGTGCCGGCAAGGAAATGAAAATCAAACTTACGTTGGCGGAACGCGACAAAATCTCCCCACAAAATGATCGGAGCAATCAACAAAACAGCATGGGCAGCATTCTCAGTCGCCGTCGGAAGGATTTTCCCAATGCCTTTCAACATGACTCCATGCTGAACTCTTCCTCATGTGGCGGACCGGTGATTAACCTGGATGGTCAAGTCGTCGGCGTCAACATCGCTCGGGCCGGACGAGTCGATAGCCTGGCACTTCCGGTCCAAACGGTACTTCCCATCATCGCTCTCTTAAAGACTGGTGAATTGGTTCCAGCGTTGGTCAATCAAGCTCGCCTGGCCGAAATAGATAAGGAATTGGCAGAACTGACCTCAAGAATGGCCGGACTTCCATCCAAGAAGAGTGCGTTGGAAACTCAGTTTCAAGTTGAAAAAGCCAAACAGGAAGAATTGGAAAAAATTCTCAAAGATGTCCAGGATCGATTAAAAGTCATTGACCTGAAATCGAAGAACTTTGGGACCGAACTTGACTCCGTAAAAAACGAATTGAAGACAAGCGAAAAAACGCGTCAACGACTCGAAGCTGATCGCAAACAACTTTCGACCGGCGTGCGCTAATAAAGGCTCCGCCGTCGGCTTAATTCACCGCTTCCTCGGCTCCCATTGACGATGTTTGCGCTGGTGAATTCGACGGCGAAATGTCTTCAATTGGATTCATTGGATCGGTGCCCAACGTGCCGACCAGCTCTGCTAGGAATGACTCGTTACTCACACGAGCCAACTGGCGTTGGGCAAACTCCAGTCGAGAATTCAAGCCGAGCGATTTTGCCGATTTGGCTCGTCGTGGCTCGGCCAGGTATTGTTCCAAGTACTGGATGTTGCGTTGCCAAAATCTTATGTCAACTTCTTGTTTGCGAAACAAGCGGTCGCGATACCAACTGCTGTTTAGCAAATAATCACGCGTGAACATGCGTCGGACTTCGGAGCTGTGGGCATCAAACCCATGCCAAGTTCCAGTCGCCATAATGGATAAAATGGCTTGCAACGGCGGAACGGCCAGTTTGAAGCTCTCATCCGCAAAATATTGCCGGGCGACTCGGCGCTGAGCCTCCACAATGTGGAGCACGCCATCGGCAAAGGAATCGGGGTCTTGTTGTTCCGGTTTCAGAATTTCCGTAGTGAACACTTTCTGCGGATTGTCAAAGACGCGCGAAAGATAGTTGTTTAGAAATCGCTTGGTCATCCGATAGCCCAAACGACTCGCCGGAATGGTCTTTCCCTGGTGTTCATAGTCTTCAATTTTCTCGAGCATTCGCTTGGAGATCAACGCTTGCGGATCCCGTTCTTCCGGTCCCATCCGGCACCAGACTTCGGGAATTAACAGGCTGATATCGTGACCGACTTCCAAGTGGGGGCCAATATGACCGGCGGGTGTACTGAATCCACCAAGCCCTGTCAAAACCATACTTACCAACGACGTATTCAAATCGATCGTCGGTACCAGTGAGTTGAACGGTCCCTTCGTTAAGGCCCCTTCACTACCAGCTCCAGTCGTACTGGGGCTTTTGCCAGTCAGCGAACAGATGTAATCCATCATCAGTTCTGGCAGCTCTTGGTAATGCAACGGGTTGTAGACGGCCAATGCGCGAATTCCGTGAACCAGATCCGGAGGATTATTGCGCCGACCGCTGAGAATGGCCCCGACCGGCAAGTGCACTGGATGCGGCAGCGGTATCGCTCGAAAGAGCCGCATGCCGCGCTCGGCCACATAAGTTGCGCGCGATTGCACCAGGTCCGGCCGATCCTGCAAGTATCGTTGATTCTTGGTCGGCTGACCGTCGACGATGCGCGGATGAGCGCTGCTGACGACGAAACCGGTTTTTTTCCTGGCAGCCTTTTTCAGTAACTTCTTCATCGGTTTGGAAAACAAATCGAAATCGATCACATTGTCCACCAACGCGGCCGCGTCCGCCGCCGACAAGGGTTGAAAATTGCTCATGAAGTTTCCGCGCAGGGACAATTCCAATTCCGTTTGCCGATCCAGTCCTCGATGAATGGCATCGTCCGGTCGTTGGAACAAACGATACTCACAATTCTCGGCGAATTTGTAGCTGCCCGCTTTCGCAATCCCAGGACCGACATTGGAAATTCGGTCGGCTGGTAACACAACACTTGCCGAAATATCATCCTCTCGTTGAATTTTCGCCGCCGCCGCAAAATCCTGTCGCAATTTGAACGTGCGCCAACGATGATCCGTTAAACCGACTCGCAGGTAGGTTCCAATCAAACTGCGTTCGCTGAATTTCAATTCATGACCGGGTGCACCGTTGACGATATCAACGCCGAAGTGCTCGCGCCAGGAATTCTCCATACCTGGTCGAATAAATCGTTTGATGATCAATGCCAATCCATAAATATGATTGGGAATGGAATTCAACCAGCGGTTGTAATCGACAGTGAAATCGGGAGATGGGGTCAGCATCTTGATGGTGCTGCCCAATGAACGAACCGGATCGAGCAAGGTGCGGCTGGGAGACTGGGAATAGTCGGGAATCGCCGGATAGTCGGGATCCCAGCGCGCTTGGTAGTCGTAAGTGAAAATCTCATCGAGTTTGGCAAAATCGGTTTCCTGATTGGCAACAAAAATTGGTCCATACAGCATATAGTCGCGCAAACTTTTGCTGATTTCGCTTTTGCCTCCACCACTGACAGTACAGGGTTTGTGACAAAAGATTCCTTCTCCCACGGTTCCCACCAACCGCCACGACGGTGCCGCCGGATGCTTTTCCATTCGAATCTGGTAACCGCTCGGGGCGAGATAGATATTGTCGGGCGACAACGGAATCCGTTGCTCGGTGATTTCACCCGTGGGATTTGGCGAACTCCATTTCACGCAACGATCCGTAAGTGACACAAAGGCGTTCTCCGGAATGTAAATCACTGTCGGATACTGTTTGTCGACTCCATAACCTTCGGGCCGCCGTTCGATGAATTCCACATAGTCCCGCGCTACGGCATCGAATGTGCGACCGTTATACCGTCGACTGTTTACTCGAAACTCATCTCCCAAAGAATAGGAAGCAAACGCGACCGCACCACCGGCGTGTTCCTCTTCGACGCCGCCCATCAGATTGGCCGCGTAACTGATCTGGGCCTTGACTTCCTTCTTGCAATAACCGTAATAATTGTCCGCGATCAAAGTTACGATCACGCCCGATTCATCGCGACAAGTCACCTTGAACGGTGTGCCGTCGTTATAGCATTCGTCGTGACTTGACCAACACATGCGGTCGGCAACTTGGCGCTCGGTCGCTTCGCTGATGTGGGGTAACCCGAGATCTTTCTTGCGCAGTCCGGTTAAATGCGGGGCCAAAATAACACATCCCGTATGACCGCTCCAAGTCTCTACGTCCAGCGCTGCATCCTGTTGCGGAACGAGCGGATCGCCAGCGTTTCCGAAAATGGACTCCACAAAATCCAGGTTGCTGACCAGACTGCCGGGTACAAAAAATCGTGTCTCCATGGTTTTGGCTCGACAATGTTCGGCAACTTCCGGGCAGACCAAGGGGCGCAATAGTAGCGAAACCCAGGTGTGGGCCGGCTTCTTTAGTTCATTTGTGAACGGCAGCAGCATCAATTCCTGAGGCGGATTTAGCGTCTGCCGCAACATTCGCACGAACGCCAATTTCGGCACCTCACGCTTATCGCCGGGAATCGGCGCGCCCCCGGCCACGACATGAAACGTACCGTCGGTCGTGCGCCGATCACTCGCCGGATTGTGGAGCACTCCGTTGGCACAACGAAAACTCTCGACATAGCGATTTTTGAAAGTGTCTCCCGCGATCGGCAAGCTAAGTTCTCGCGCCATCCCATGGCGATCCAGTACCAACGACCTCAGGGGTACGGTCAGCGGCCGCGATAAATCCTGATCGTCGAAATAGCGATTCAAGAACTCTTCGACGCGGATATCAATGGGCGCTTTCTGTTCGTCCAACAGGCTGTTTTTCCCGCGCCAATTTTCCAGCAAACCCTGCGAGAAATGTTCGAGATCGAATTCCGACAGATCGCGACCGGACAACAAACCGCTGGCCGCAAGTTGCCACGCCAGATAGACACGCAGTTGCTTGCGTGCTTTGGAATCGGTCCATGCTAAACGATCCCAGCCCAATGCCCGTTGGCGTTCGGTTTGACTATCATGTGGACGCACTGACCCACTCCTGCCAAAAATTCATTAGGATAACAACGTCCGGCTGTGGACGTTACCATAATCATCACACTAAATCCAATCGGCCGCCACACGAAAGAGACTATGAATCGTTGGACGAGAAAACTCCATCGTTGGGGCGCATTGATTGCCGCTATCCCATTGTGTTTGGTGATTATTACTGGATTATTGTTGCAAGTAAAAAAACAGGTTTCCTGGGTGCAGCCTCCGACGCAGCGCGGCCGAGAAAAAATTCCGGTTGTCGACTGGCAGCAAATCCTGCAAGCCGCCAAAACTTTCAAGCCAGCCAACGTGGTTGATTGGGGGGATGTCGAACGATTGGATGTTCAGCCGAGCAAAGGCCTGATCAAGATCCAGTGTCGCAATCACTGGGAAATTCAAATCGACGCAGCCACCGCTGAAGTGTTACAGTCCGCGTATCGCCGTTCCGATTGGATTGAGCAACTGCATGACGGTTCGTTTTTTTCCGACGCAGTGAAACTCTGGGTGTTCCTGCCCAACGGTGTGGTCCTGCTTGGTCTGTGGATCAGCGGAGTCTATCTATGGTGGCTGCCGATCGGAGCGCGGCGGAAAAAGAAATCTCGACTGGCCGGTTAACAGTCCAATCATTTCGCCGACGGTCGCCCGATCAACTTGGCGGGATTCCTATCGACTGGATTCGAGAAACGCACTTAACAAAACTTGGGCCGCTAGTTTGTCCAATTGGGCTTTTCGTTTTTTCCCGGAAAGATTGCTTTGGTTCAAGATTTCCCGCGCCATCGCAGTGGTGTATCTTTCATCGAACCAAGTGACCGGTACACCTGTGGCATTTGCCAACCAGTTGCCAAAAACAACCGCTTGGCGAGATTTTTCGCTGGCTTCGCCACTCATGTGCACCGGCAGCCCAACAACGAATCCGACAACTTGTTCCGCCGCCACGAGTCCGACAAAAAATTTCGCATCCAGTTTTTCATTGCGCCGCGTGTACACAGCCAAGGGACTGGCAATTGTCTGCCGAGGATCACTGATGGCCACGCCGACACGGACCGTTCCGAAATCAACGCCAGCCAGTCGGCCTGCGCGCGGAATCGGCCCGGTTGCATTGGCGGCTGCCGTAACGGGATTAATTTCTCCCAATTCCTGGCCAGGGTCTTTCAAATTTCGCGGCCCGCTTTCTTGAAATTGAGGATTGGAACGCAAACGAAACGACAATTTTCTGAATGACTTACTGGGAACGACGGCTGGCGGCGGAAACAAGATAGCCATTTTGCAGAAATCGCAAAGTAGACTCCAGCACTTCCGGTTGGAGCATGATAGTGGTGTGCAAAAATGGCCGCACCAAAATATCATGAGCACCGGCTAGTCTCGCTTCCTCCAAACTGACCGTAAAATCATCTGGGCCACGTAACGCGAAATTGTTGAGATCATTGTCGGTCAATTGACCACCGGCGATAATCGCAAACTCAAAATCGGGTGTGGCCAAATTCGGCTCCAACGCTTCCCAGCCGGCTCCCAATTGGGCTCCACTCTTGCCAGCAATGCTATTAAACAGCAGACTGTGTTTTAAAAGTCGCGCCATTTTCGAGCCGTGATTGGGGGGCGCCAGCATCACCATTCGATTGATGCGTGGGTCGCGATCACATTGGGTTCGCACGTCATCGCCAAGATAGTGTCGGACGACAATGTTTCCCAACGAGTGCCCGACAAAATTGACTTCGGTGACCTGTTTTCCCAAACCCTCGATAATTTGTCTCAGGTCAGCGGCATGCACATCCACGGTTTCACAAGAACTGGCATACTGCAGGTTAATGACCGTGTAGCCACCGTGTTGCCTCAAATAGTCAGCCATCGTTTCCATGGAATCATGAGCCCGGTCCAATCCATGCAGCACGACCACAACTCGCCCCGTATCGCGTTTGACGGTTCCATTTTCAATTCGCACATCGAGTTCCCGATCACAGTGCGCCAAATTTCCCCATGCGAATCGGACGTCATTCTCGTTTATCAGGCGATATAGTTTGGTGTTGGCATTGCGTTGAACCCGCCAACCGCCGACATAACGGACGTCCGACCAGAACTGGGTTCCGCCCAAAGTCGGTGTTCGCAAGTTGAGAAAACCGACGGGTGCGTCGGATGTCGGCGGATTAGTAGTTTGGGAATTTCCCGCTGCCGCCAGCAACAGCGCGAACAATATCGAAATTGGCAGCAGGATTCGGTTCATGTGTTTTTCGCTCTCGACAGAGATTACAAGAATTCTACCCAGTTGTTTTGTTCCAATTGGGCAACAATTTCTTTGATGGCATTTTCCTGATGCTTGTCCGCAATCAGCGTCGCGTTGGGTGTCTGCACGATAATACAGTCTTTCATGCCGATGGTCACAATCAAGTGCTCCGGCGCTCCCCGGATAATCGAACCGCACGTTCCAAGGCCTAAGTGAGTGCCATCGATGGTGTTGCCATTGTCGTCGACACCTTTCAATCGAGGCACCGCCGACCAATTCCCCAAATCATCCCATGTAAACGGTGCTTCAACTACCAATACTTGCGAGTAACGTTCCATTACGGCGAAATCGATGGACTTGCCTTTGATGGCGCTAAATTCCCGCTGCAACACTTCCGCGAAACTATCGGTACCAATGGCGGCCCCAATTGTCTCCAGGTGGGCATACATTTCCGGCTCGAATTTCTGCAAGGCGGCCAAAATGGTTTTTGCTTTCCAGACGAAAATCCCTGAGTTCCAATAAAACGAACCGGCTGCCAGAAACTCAGCGGCTGTTTTCGTATCGGGTTTTTCGCGGAAGCGTTTGACCGGGAAAGTTGGAAACTGGGCCTGGCGCAACGGTCGATTATCCCGTTCGATATAACCAAACGCCTCCGCCGGATAACTGGGTTGAATCCCAAACGTGACGATCTGTTGCGGGTCGGCATCAACCAAGTCCGCGGCAAACTGCAGCGCCGACTGGAAAACTTCATTGGGCTCGATCACATGGTCGGCTGGCATGACGATCATCGTCGCATCGGGATCTTGGGCGGCCACCCACGCCGCAGCGAGGCCAACACACGGGGCCGTGTCTCGCTTGGCTGGCTCTCCAATGATTGATGCGCGCGGCACGCCGGGCAGTTGTTGCGAAATTGGTTCAACGAGAGATTGATTCGTCACGATCAACAAATGCTGTTGATCAACCAGTCCGTCCAAGCGATCGACGGTGGCTTGGATCATCGAACGCTGGCCCGCCAGATTCAACAATTGTTTGGGATTATTTTTCCGACTGGCTGGCCAAAATCGGGTTCCAGCGCCTCCCGCCATGATCGTCGCGTACAACATTTTTTGTTCTCGAAGGAGAAAAAAGGTTATTGGGAAATTGAATTGGCAACCGGCCTGGGTGCGACCTGGTCAACATCAAAATAGGTCGGTTGTTCGATGGTGGTTGCGCCAATCATTCGAGTGGCCAATTGTTCGGCATCGACCGCGAATCGGGGATTGATTTCAACTGGGATGTTGGGCGCAACGCTAACTCCGGCTTGATTCAGCCAACGGGTATGCAAATCCACAATCGCTTGCCGGACATGTTGCGGCGTTTCAGCTTGCGCTGGCGCTGAATTCTTGACGGCGCAAAATCCATCCGCTGGATCAACTTCAGATACGATCGAATTTTTCGCGGCTGGCAACAAGTCAAAAATAAACTTTTCGAATTTGATCGCATTCGGCTCGGATGGGCGCACCGGATTGCCGTTCCGATCGAGGCAGGGCACGCATTTGTTAGCGCGATGGAACGGCAGCGTTTCGCTACGCTCGTGGGAGCGAACCAGAAAATCAGCGTCAAATACATGGACTGCGATGCTACCGGCCCAGAGCTTCAACGCTCCATCGGCGGTTCTCAACCGGGCCTGCGGTTCCGGAAGATCACTGTACTCGATGATACGGACTTGACCATCAACACATACAACGTTGCCGACTTTTTGCAGCGGATCGGTTTTTCGAACCACCTGCGACGTCATTTCGGATTGTTGTTGAATATGAAAACCGATCAACGCTGGGTGGCAAATTTGAATCAACGGATTGTCGACTTGACCATAAAAAACATGTTGAATGCCGCGCTGTTGCAGGTCCGCCAAACAACCACTTTTCGCCAAAGCAGCCAACATGCCGCCATGACCGTCGGGGCTGACGAAAATCTGGTGTTTATGTTCCAGCAGTAGGTGGCCCTGTCGATCTATCGCCGGCATTGTCCCCTGACAAAAGATCTTCAGGTCCTGCTTCGCCAGTCCGAAATTTTGGTGGTCAGCCAAAAACTGGGTGGTTTCGGCGTGCGTGGGTGGACTGCTCATCACGTAGAGGGGAATGCTGGTGCGAAACTGTTTCGCCCGGGCGAGAATTTGATCAATGTGCATTTGGTACAGGGTCCGATTGCTGATTGGACCAATCGGGAAAAGTCCTTTGGGATGTTCGAAACCCAAACGACTCCCCTGCCCTCCCGCGACCAAAATCATCGCGACCTTCCCGGCAGCCAGGGCCTCGCTGCCGATTTCAATTGCTGCTTGATACGAACCTCGATTGGCACAGTCGGCTAATGTAATAGCCGGTGGAACTTCCGCGCGAGACGCCAAATCACCCCAATCAATTCCAGTTTGGTTGGAGCCATGCAGCGACCTTAACAAATCAAAATCGATCTCCTTGATCTGGGCGCCCAATCTTAGTCTCTCCGCAACCGTCAGCTCGTGCCAGAATTGCAGCAGATGGGTCTGGTCGAACGGAGCGAGGATGGCATCAAGTTCAATTTTCAAATCGTCATTCATGAACGGTCGAGCAAAATCGGAGGAGACTGTTGGGGTTAGGTTGCGAGCTCGCGGTCGCCGTGGCCTCAATCAGGACACTCAGATTGGCGACGGCTGGTTGTGGCAGGACGATTTCCAGACGCGCGCCGAATTTCTGTCGATCCGTGACGCGCACTCGCAGATCAACGTCTTCGGCAGCCCGCGCTTCGATTTCTGGAATAAAACTAAACGGTGGTAAAAACGATAAATGCCAAACGTATCGCTGTTGTCCCAGCACAAAATCGCAGCGATTGTACGTGGCGATTGAATCGACTCCATCCCGGTGGGTTCGCACCCAGTGTTGGATCCTATGTGGATCGGCGAGTAACTGGGCCAGCATCAACTCGGGATCGAGTTCCACGCTGCGATCGTCCGCGAGAAAGTCGGTTCGTTTTGGTGTTTGATTGTCTGTCGGCATGTCCATGGAAAATCAACGCCCGGGAAACGTCATTGACACACCGATCGCCGAACCATTGCCGATGTTCTTGGCCAGTCGCGATGGAAGGTCGGGGGTGAATGAAAAAGGCAGCCAAACCTGGCTGCCTCAAAGATAATTGATTTGGTCTCGCCGACAAACGGCAATTGAATGAAGTTTCCATTCAACTGCCGCCCCTGGAAAAACTAAGCAGTAGCCGAGGCAGCCGCTTTTTCAGCCAATTCGGTGGCGGCGTTGGTTTTTTCCCATGTGAATTCCGGCTCGCTGCGTCCAAAGTGCCCGCCTTCGGCCGTTTTTCGGAAAATTGGCCGACGGAGTTGCAAATACTCAATGATGCCTTTTGTCGACAACGGGAAATGCTCTTTGACGATGTCGCAAATCAAGGAGTCATCGACGGTCCCCGTACCTTGGGTGTCAACATGTACGCTGACCGGATCCGCGACGCCGATTGCATAAGCCAATTGAACTTCGCAACGAGTTGCCAAACCAGCGGCCACAATGTTTTTTGCCACATGTCGCGCCATATAAGCCGCGCTTCGATCGACCTTTGTGGAATCTTTGCCGCTGAAGGCTCCTCCACCGTGACGTCCCCAACCGCCATAAGTATCGACGATGATCTTACGACCGGTCAAACCACAATCTCCATGGGGGCCACCGACTTCGAATTTCCCAGTTGGATTGATGTGGTAGGTGATGTCTCCCTTATTCAATTCGGGAGGCAGGCAAGGATCAATAATTTTGTTTTTAATGAATTCGTGAATTGTTGCATTGTCGACATGGGGGCCGTGTTGAGTCGAAACTACGACCGTATCGATACGGATCGGCTTGAAGCCATCGTATTCAACCGTAACCTGGCTCTTGCTGTCCGGGCGCAGCCAATTAACTTCTTTGCCGAATCGAGCTTTGTTAAGTCGTGCCAAAATCTTGTGCGACAACGCGATCGGTAGCGGCATGAGTTCGGGCGTATCATCGCAAGCAAAACCAAACATCAATCCTTGATCACCCGCGCCATCACGGTCCACACCCATCGCAATATCTGGACTCTGTTTGTCCAACTTGACAATCACCTGACACGTGTCGCAACCAATTCCAGTTGCCGCATCCGTATAGCCGACTTCACGCATGACGTTGCGAACGACTTTTTCGATATCGACGTTAGCCGAGGACGTGATCTCCCCAGCGATCACTGCAAGCTCCGTCGTGACCAACGTTTCACAAGCGACGCGACTAAACGGGTCTTGCGCCAACATGGCGTCCAAAATACTGTCGGAAATCTGGTCAGCCAGTTTGTCCGGATGCCCCATACTAACCGATTCACTTGTAAACAAATACTTACCAGAAGCCACTGCACTCTCCTCGATACGAATGTTAGTCAGAACGATTGGATCGCCTGACAGAAAATGGACGGAATTGCTTGGGCGACTGAGCCAGGAATCCTAGTCTAGTGTCCTGGTATTTATTGCTCGAACCCGATTCGCAAGTCCACTATTGTAATCCAAACCCATCGGGATACTCAACCTGCTAAATGGCAGGTGGAGTGAAATTCCAAGCGAATAATCGGTCAGTTGCGGCTTGAGGACAGCCACGACAGATGCGCGAGCCGTTCAAGGAACGCCCTGGGCGAACCAAGGAAAGGTTGGAAGTTGGGGTCACGGGTACCACAATTCAGCGTAACAGTTTCCAATTTTTGACTGTCTCAAGTTCTTGGACCAAGGTTGTTTGACCTGATTCCATCGGCGCGATGCCTAAAAAAGACACACCATCCGGCGGCCAATCCCAGCAGCCACAAGGCAGATGGCTCGGGAATCGCCGTTACGAACAGGCGAACATCGTCAAAGTCTACCTCCAGATCCGCATTGGGAAATGCTCCATCGATTCGATTGAGATTGACCAACCGAATGCTTAACAATTGCCCCAATTGAGAGTGCGCACCACCGGTGGAAAATTCGAAACTGCTGGTTGCAAAGACTCCCTCCGGGATGGCCCCGGCCAGTGAATTATTGTCGGACGCCAAAACGACATTGCCAGCCATCAAATCGATGCGATAACCGGGGAAGCCATCGAGGTTAAACAAGACACCGTTTTGTGAGACTCCCGAGGCAATATTGCCGATTTCGACGCTCAGATTGTAGCGTGAATTGGCTTGCAACGTGTCGGACAATGTCTGCTGCAATCCATATTCACCCAAGCCGCCACTGCCGAAAAAATTGAAGGCAATTCCAACTCGGTCGCCTTCCGGCGCGCCATTCAAAAAAAAGTCTGGCGCCGTAGGAAGAACAGTCCCAATATAATAGGTGGGACCCACGCCATTGCCGATCAAGTTGCCTGGATCGTACCGATTCCATCCAGCTGGAGCGCCAAAAGTAAATTCGTTGAACTGAATGCCGACGGATGCATTTTCGAAACCGGCATTGAGAACAGTGATCAAATCACCTCGACAACGGGAATGGTTGACCGGGCAATCAAGCGAAAGAATCATCATGAAGGCCAACGATACAAGAATTTTTCTGGAAGATTGAGGGTTCATGGTCTAATTCTGCCTGTTGATGGTTGGGGAAATCCACACTGCCGCTTTCCATGGAGAATGGCTCGACGTCGCAATGAAAACGCGACATCAAAAATGGAGAAAATCAAAAAAGCAGGTTGGAATCCTGTCTCTATGGGATCGAGAGCCAGAAAACCGACCTACTCTTCGAGTGTTTTTGACAATCTTTACAAGTTGCCAAAGCAATTGAAAATGATGACCGGCAACGCAATCGGCATTGCTATTTGATTCTACGACGAGGTGGTCTGGAGCTGTCTGGAGGTGTGGCTTGATTGAGAGGTGCTACTTGGTGGGGCGTCGCGATTCGTTTCGGTGGTGCAAGCCGCTTCGGAGGTGTTTGGCTATCGTCGGGTTCAGATACCGACGGTGTCGCTGGTCGATCATTCCGCAGGTCGGTGATGCCTCCAGGAATTTTGACGGACAACGTGGCTTCGTTGTTGTTCTCATTTTCTTCCGCCACACGACCAGTTGGGTCCATCGTGGTATCGGCGGCCGCGATGGGCGCGTCGGCCATCCCAATCAAGTCAATCGTACGTCCAGCCAGGAGTTTGCCCGGATCGGCAATTTTGACTATCCCCGCGAGCGATTTTTGGGTTCCATTGGGAGCCAGTGACCCAATGAAACTGGACCAGCGAAATTTGTCGCCCTGGCGAACGCCGTTGATAAACTGACTGTTTGCCGGACCTTGACCGATGTTGCAGACATCGAATTTGAAACCAATTTCCCAATGCCCGTCTTTGTATTGCGGACCGCTGGTTTTGTTGAAATTCTTGACCACGAGATCAGCTGATTCGCTGTCTGCCGCCGCGGTATTCAGCACGATCTCGCGAAGTGCTTTGCCCAATTCGGACGCCCCGCCGCTTTCCTGGCGATTGGTCAACACTACCATCACCATCCGCCGCTCGGGTATACACCAGATGTAAGAGCTGGCACCCAACTGCCCCCCGTCTTTGGCAAACACTTCCAGACCATTTTGAATCGTTTGCACGCAACCCAATGCATATGATTCGCTCGGTTCGGGTCGGGTGATCATGGTCTTCAAACTGGCCGCCGAAATTATTTTTCCTTCTGAGAGTTTGATGCCAAATTTAAGCAAGTCCATGCCGGAGCACTCGATACCGCCACCCAGCGTTTTCCAGCTGATGTCATCGGGAGTGACTTGCTGGTTCCCCGAAGCGACACTGTTGGCGTTAATTAGCTGGTATAAAGAAACTCGCTGTGGAATGTTGATACTGCGATCCTCTGCCGCCAGCGAATTCAGGCCCTGCGGAATAGAAATGGTGTCTCGCAATAACTGGGCCGTTGGTTTGCCTGTCGCTTGTTCCAAACACGCACCGAGAATTGAGTACCCATGAGTGCTGTAGTGGTACTGTCCCACGGTCCCGGCGAGTGGATCGAGCCAGAAATTTTCAGCGGCTGCCAGATTCGTGACATACGGTTGATTGCCCCAATCGTCAGGACTATCGGGAGACACCGGTTCGCCATAGTGGCGGACTCCGCTGCGGCAGCTCAACAAATCTCTCACGCGATACGTGTGGTGATCGGGAATCTCCGACAGTAACGATTTGACTTTGGCATTGAGGTTCAGCTGGCCCTGTTCGACTTCTTTCAAAGCCAAAGCAGCGGCAATCAGTTTGGAAACCGAGGCTAAACGAAAAATGTGATTCTCGTTCACTTTGGTTTGCGACTCGACATCGGCAAAGCCAAGCGTTTTTTTATACACCAACAAACCATCACGCGAGTACAAGACCACCAGCCCCGGGAGGTTTTTTTCCAGGAAATGTTCCTCAATCGCTTGATCGAGTTGATTGTTGATCCCGGGAGAAGCCAATCCCCCAATGGAAGAATGCGGAGTCTTTTGCGGTGTGATTCCGGCCTGACCGGTTCCTGAGTCCTTGGCACGTCGCGGCGCCTTCAAGTCCGTCTGCCCTGTCGCTGGCATCGCCAGCAATAGGCTGGCAGCGAGGGCGATTAGAAAGTTTAAGTTACGGAACATGATCGTCTCCTTGGAAATTGTTTCGAATTGGTTTTCGGTTAGGCCGGAATGTCGGCTACCAAGGACTCGCCGATCAGCACTTACTCGCGACACGACTTCAAAAAAATATCAGTGTCCACGGCCACGAGTTTTCTTTACAGCATACGGAAGTCGGAATGCCGTAACTTGTGACAGAGAATTTGCGGGGAATTTTTAGATTTTTCACGCGATCCACGCGGTGTCTTTAGCGGCGTGCCAATGAATCGGCCCGCGAAATGCACTCGTTGCGCGAAACAAGCTGGGTTGGCCCGATGTGGATGACCAGACATCGCAATAGAACTTGGACCACAAAGATGGTAAAATCTGAAAATTAGCTGCGAAGGGAAATTGCGCTTAACGGCAATTGACCTTGGCATTCATCGCCAATACTGGCTCGACCGCCCATGGATGAGAATTCCGCAGTTACCGAAAATTCGTTGTTGGATTGGTACGGGGCCTTGCGCGAAGGTCGCAGCCAGGCCACCGAGAAATTGTGGCGACTGTATTTTGAGCGTATGGTTCAAGTCGCAAAGCGAAAACTGACTGGCGTCAATCGGGCGATGCATGATGAAGAGGACGTTGCCCTGAGCGCATTCAAGAGTTTCTGTTTGGGTTTTCAACAAGGTCGCTTCCAGGGACAGCCCGATGCTGACAACCTCTGGCCGTTGTTGGTGACGCTGACGATCAACAAATCGATCGACCATCTGCGCCACGAGAACCGACTCAAACGCGGAGGACGCAAAACGGCGAGCAAGGACCAACAAGGTTTGCGGCCGGAACAGGTCTGGAACGAGCTGGTTTCTTCCGAGCCTTCGCCTGAATTGCAACTGGCGACCGATGAGGCGTTTGAGACGTTATTGACCGCCTTGGATGCGACCGGCGACCTGACGTTGCGGATGATTGCTTTGCTGACCATCGAGGGCCATCGAGCCTCGGATATCGCCACCCAACTGGGTAGTTGTACGGTTCGCACGATTCAGCGCAAGCTCAAAACGATTCGAGCGATTTGGGAGGCCTGCAATCCATGAGTCAGTCGACACAAGGCGGGAATCAAGATGGAAACGAACCGACTCGATTCGATCGCCTAAAGCCCGCTGAGATGGTTCAAGTCAATCTTCTTTGCGATGAGTTTGAATCGCTGTGGCAACGCAGTCAGCCGGCGTCGTTGGAATCATTCGTTGAGAATCTCGCCGAACCTGAGCGAACAGCCGCCTTGCCGGAGTTGGTCTTAATCGATCTGGTCTATCGTCGACAATTGCGTTTACCGGTTTCCACTGAGTGGTATTTGAAGAAATTTCCGACCTTGGACCGAGTTTGGTTGGTCCGACAGGCCGAACGTCAACGCTCCGCCGATTCGCTGTCCGGTGCCACCAACAATCCAGTGCCGATACCCCCACAACTAGGCGACTATTTGATTCGAGATACGTTAGGATCGGGCGGCATGGGGCATGTCTATCGGGCTGAACACAAACTGATGGGACGGGTGGTCGCGATCAAAGTGCTCAAGGAGAACCGTTTGTTCGATTCCGCGTCGAGACAGCGGTTTGAGCGCGAAGTTCGCACGATTGCTCGGCTGTCACATCCAAATATTGTGACGGCGTTTGATGCCCGCGAAGAGAACGGGATGCTCTATCTCGTCACTGAATTGGTCGATGGTGAAGATCTGTCCCGGCGAATCAAACGCAAGGGACCGTTGCCCACATTGGAATCCATGCATTTCGTTTGGCAAGCCGCGAAGGGTTTGCAATATGCCCACCAACAGGGGATTGTGCATCGCGATATCAAGCCCAGCAATCTGCTATTGGATCGCAAAAAGAATATCAAAGTCCTCGACCTGGGGCTGGCGCGGTTGCAGGTTCCGGATTCGTCTCCGAAATCCGACGAACATTCATTGACGAGTCCCGATCATTTGGTGGGAACTGCGGCCTACATGGCGCCCGAACAAGCCCGTTCGGCACTCTTCGCGGATGAACGCTCGGACATTTATGGTCTGGGTTGTACGCTTTACTTTTTGTTGCGCGGACGGCCCCCATTTCGCGGCGCAACCGATTTCGACACGATTCTTGCCCATTTCGAGCAACCGGTCCCGGACCTTTCCGGTGATCTGGACTTTCGCGCGCTACCAGCAGGTCTGATTCAGTTGGTCCAACAGATGATGGCGAAAAATCCGGCTGAACGTCCACAATCGATGAATGATGTCGTTACGCGTCTGGCTGGCTTGATCAAGCTGGAACAGCGCGGCGGTCCGCATTCGTCGAAACTTCCTGTCGTCGAACCCGAGCATTGGATGACGGATCGCTTGCACCAATTGTGGGTGTTTGTGCGCACCAAGTCGTTGTCAAACAATACTGGAAAGTTGATCGTTGGGGCAGCAATCGTGGGCCTGCTATTGGGTACATTCTGGATTGGAAAAAATTGGTGGAATGAAACTGGAAATGCAATCGTGCCTGGGCCGTCCTCGTCTGGCGGACAACCGTCGATCAAGGAGGAATTGTTCGCGTCCGATTTGAAGGGACGCAATCCTGGAGCGAACCTGCCGCCGGAGTTTCGCCACGAACCTGTGGACGGGATACATTTCGATGGTTTCCGCGGTTATCTGGCCGTTCCAAAATTTGATGTGCCGATTGGGGAGGATCGCCTGCAAATGGAGGTCGCGACAATCCCACTCGAACAGATCGGGCCGGCCAATTTGACCACTTGGTCCGGTAAGCGTTGTGCCACCTTGTTCATGTCGGATCGTCGCTGGGGATTTGCCTTTTTCGATGGACAAAATTCACGATTAATTGTAACTGATCAACCCATTCGCTTTGGCGAATTGTCAATGGTGTGTGGCACTTGGGATGGAAGAGAATTAGGGTTGCAGATCAATGGCCAGACGGTTCCGGTTCACCCGATTGAATATGATCTGCATCCCGCACAACCTGGTTTGTATGTCGGTGGTGTTCCGCCAGGAATTCTACCGGTCGAACAAGGGACGCGGTTTTTTCGCGGGACAATCGCGGCGTTAAGGATTCAACAAGGGAGCGGTGCGCAAACCGCCAAGTCTCTTGACGAAATGCGGCGAGTGACTCCAACCACCATCGCGTTGTTTCCTTTCTTAGAGGCAAAAGGCCTGACCGCAAGCGATGCTACCAAGAATCGTTGGCAAGGCGAATTGCGGAACGCGAAATGGTCAGTCTCGCAATAGCGGGCGATTTTCCGCTGATCGGGGGGCACGGTTTTCAGGATCTCGCGGACTTTTATCGAGCGAGCGACACCTGTCGTTCATTCGAAAATCCCACCTGCCGGAACCGGTTGGATTTGGTCGTGGGAGACGTCGGTTTTTCGTAAATTTGCAGTCCGCTTCGAATGGACTTAGTTGAAAACCAGCGATTGGAATTCGATGCCCACAAGTTTTTCAGGCACGAACTAGCATGTTTTTGGATACTTTTGAATCCGGTTTGAGTATAATCGGGCACTGTTTGGGTCGCCGCTACAGCGCAATCCAAAACGAATTCTAGCGGTATGGAATTTGCCGGCAACATGAGGTTGGCACCATCATATCTCGACCTTCGGGCGCTGAATTCGATTTTATCGCAATTTCACAGCGCTCACCTTGATCGATCCGAGCTAACCAACACCCGACAGGATTACAAATGTCAATCATCAATCGAAAACGAAATCGCCATTCCAAATCCGCTGGTCGAAGTGCCGATCGATCGGCGACATCAATCGAGTATGGAAAGCTGGAACCTCGATTGGCATTGACCACATTTGTCATTAACAGCGTTGCCGATGATGTCGGCGGAACCTTAATAGGCATCAGCCTGCGCGAAGCGATTATCGCGGCAAACACCAACGCTGCGTTTGGTAATGCTCCTGCCGGCACGAGTGGCGATCGGATTCGATTCGATCCTTCGATCGCGGGCCGGACATTATTGTTGACTGGCGGAGAAATGCAGATTACCGACGACTTGTTAATTCAAGGTGCCGGCAGCAACATTACTATTGATGGCAATGGCAACGGAATTTTTCGCATCACCACAAACGAACAAGTCAGTTTCGGCGGTTTAACTTTCATTCGAGGATCGGCCGCAGTCGGCGGTGCGATCGCTTCGGTCGGAGGAGGAACGGTTGTCGTGACGGGTTCTACGTTTCGAGCGAACGCCGCGACCGGTCTGGGTGGCGGTGCGATCTATCATGAAGTCGGCAATCTTTATGTCACTGATTCCACGTTTCAAAATAACCAAGCAACCGGCGGCGCGGGCAGCGGCGGCGCGATATTGTCTGCTTCAGGGTTGACCTCCGTCCGCGGTGGTTCGATGACGGTCAACATCGCGAATCGAGCTGGCGGCGCAATCGAAGTTATCGATGGTACTTTTTACGCATTCGACGTGATTGTCGGTGGTGACGCGGGGCGCGGCAACAGTGCGGGCCCGGTCGGGAGTGCGAATCCAGGAAATGGCGGTGGTTTGCACGTTTCTGGAGTTGCCACGGTTGGCATCACTGGTGGCCGATTCTTCGGAAATTTCGCTGCTGGAGAAGGTGGCGGACTGTGGAATCAGGCTGGTTCAAGGATGTTTATCCGCAGCAATGCCTTGATTTCCAATAATGTTGCTGGCGGGAGTGCTGCGGATGACGGCGGCGGGGGCGTCTTTAACAATGGCGGATCCGTCTACATTTCAACCAGTTCGATCGTCAATAATCGAGCTAATGGTGCCAATGGCAGCGGTGGAGGAATATTCTCGACTGCCGGAACGGTACTGGTCAGCGCGTCCACCCTCAGTGGAAATGTTGCCGCGCGCGCGGGTGGCGGAGTGGAGATTATTGATGGAAATCTTCGATTCGTCGGTTCGACAGTGTCCAACAATGATGCTGGCATTACGCTGACTGCCGCGCCAGGAATTGGCGGTGGCTTGCACGTTACGGGCAGTCTGGCATTCGTCGTTGTTTCAGGAGGCCAGTTTTCCAACAACCGGGCCTTCAGCGAAGGTGGTGGATTGTGGAACCAAAACGGTTCGGCGTTGTTTATTCGTGATGGAGCAGTCATCACCAATAACAGCACGACTGGTTCGATTTCGACCGGTGGGGGCGTTCACAACCTTGGTTATCTGTCAGCCTTGGATGCCGTTTTTTCGATGAATTCGACCGCTCAAATTGGGGGCGCAATTGTTAACGGAGCCACCGGGCAGTTGAGTGTCGAGAACACTTCCTTCATACAAAACGCCTCCGGCGTTCGCGGTGGCGCTATCTATAATTTCAAGCTTTCCAAAATTCTCAACTCGCGATTTCTTTCCAATCTAACCAGTTTTTCCGGCGGAGCCTGGTTTACCAATCCGACGGCAATTACGATCCAATCCGGCAACACATTCTCCGGAAATGCTCCGAATAATTTCAATTGATGGATTGAAGTGGAACTCAGTTAGGTGGAACACCGTCTCGCCGAGTATTGAAAGGGAGCATGTTGGCTTGGCGGACCCCATGTCGGAGCAAGTTTGATTGTTTGATAGTGTGATTACTCCAATCAGTTGAAGACCAATTAAACAACTTGGGACAGGACCGCTTTTAAAATAGGCTGGGCGATTGTTGGACTATGTTTCTAAAACACCCAACAACCATTTTTTTCGGACGACTTTTTGTCAGCTGCTCCAGCGTTAAATCTACCGCCCATTCTACCGGCGAACAGTGGACCGTCAGTCGTGACGGGGCACGTCGGCCATCGAAGCCAGTCGAATTAGGCTGTTTGGTCACGCTCGCTGTAACGAACTCAATCATGGATGCGAGTCGGATAATCGTCACTAACCGTAATACTCGACAACTATAACGAATTCGAACAGCTTTCTAAGTATTCTTAAAAAATTCTCAAAATCTGGGCAAGTAGTTGACATAGGTTTTTGTGTCGCTTGTTTTTTGAAGACCAATTTTTGGGGAGGAGCAAAATAATGAGGTATTTCCTGACCGCCAGTGCTTTTTTGTTGGTGACGATTTTAACGTCACCGAGTAATTCGCAGGTCACCCGAGTTGAGGTCGATTGGGAGATTCGAACTCTGGAACCGGATGAAGTGGCCGTCGCGCCACAGATTTCTTTGATTATGGCAAACCGAGGCGATCTAACCAGTGACTTTGCCGAGTTTCGGATCAATCCCGAGTACGAAGGATCGATCGGTGGAATCAAAATTGACACTTGGCGGGGACCGCAAGAATTGGATGAGTCAGCTTTCGTTTCGCGTCCTCCCTTAAATCAACCCAATGATCATCTGCGATTCACCACGGTGGCGGAAGTTGACGGCAACTCCACGCTTTACCGAATGAAGAATTGGTCCAGTAACCAATGGGGAAACATCGCCGACTCGGAATTTCAAACTTGTCGGACGACCGGTAACGGAAGAATTAGTTTTTCTATAGATTTGACCATGAGTGAATCCGAGATTGAGTATGGACATAACATGGTAGATCACATCTTTGTTCGAGAGATTCGCTACTACATCGGTAATAGTCTGGCGAAACGAAATCGAACTGGCTTTTACTTGTATCGAGACGGCCAATCCTTTGTGGAGCCGGAAACCGATCAGGAAATTATTGATGAATTCATTGCCTTTTAGTAACCAAGTTTTCGACACTGCATTCAAGAATCAAAGGACAATAATATGAATTTTTCGCGAAAAAACTTGGTCGTTCGTCAAGGCAACATTACCGTGTTGTCCGTGTTTCTATTGTTGGCATTGCTCTCGGTGATCGCACTTTCCGTAAACGTTGGCTCGCTGGCCAATTCAATGGCTAAACTGCAAACCGCCAGTGATGCCAGTTGCAGAGCGGCGGCCTGGAAATTGATGGATCGCTTCGGAAAAAACGATGCAACTACTTTGGCGACCAACGAAGCGTCGAAATTGGCCCTGGCTTCGATGGGGAATTATGGCGTCAACGGTACATTGGATCCCACCAACGATTTCAAAGTCGGTCGCTATATTTGGAACCCTCAATCGAGTTCATTTGATCTTTTTTGGGGCGCTACACCAGCCAATATCGTCCAAACACGTCTTTCCAGATTTGACAGTCGATCCAATTCTCTCGATGCCGTTATGAGCAGATTCCTGGGGCGTGAAACAGTCGAATTGTCAGCCGAATCGAACGTGGTGTTTTCGCCAGCCACCGGATTCAACGCACCCACAACCAGCGGTCAAAATCTGGAAATGTTGCCTTTTGCATTAGATATTGACACTTGGATTGCACTGGAAAATGGCGTCGGAACCGATGATTTTACGGTTAATTCAGAGACGGATGCAGTGAGCGCCGGTGGCGATGGAATCAAAGAAGTAAAGATTTTCCCGATTGGCAACAACCGAAATCTTCCATCTGGGAATCGTGGAACGTTGAGACTCGGGCCTAATAACAACAGTACCTCCAAACTAAGTCGTCAAATTCGTGAAGGCTTAAATGGAAACGATTGGACCTTTCATCCGAATGGTTTTAGCGTTGCCAACGGGCCAATGAACATACCAGGAGATCCTGGAGTAAGTGCGGCAATTGAAAATGATTTAATTCAAATCATTGGCCAAGACCGAATCCTACCCATCTTTACATCCGTCAGCGGCAACGGTGCCAATGCGACCTATTCGATTGTCAAATTTGTCGGAGTTAAAGTCGTCAAGGCGGACTTGCGAGGTGCGTTAAATCATAAGGCTGTACTTTTACAGCCTACCGACTTCGTCGTCGATGAAGCGGTGACCAACATGAAAATGCCAACTAATGCCTTGGGAACCGTTTTCATCAAACCTATGTACATCAATATCCAATAATCAAATCCACGACT
>JANNPW010000009.1:0-281743 GCA_031400405.1 Mariniblastus sp. | reverse complement strand
GACGCAAGACTCGCTTCTGGCCGTTGGTCAAACGCTACCAGACGGGGTTCCCACCCGCAGGGTCACACTCAAAGGTTTCAGATTCACTTACATGTCATCTTCCCCCTTCACCAAGCTTCTTGGCGCAAACACCTTTTATTTGTCTGCAACCATCGCCACGCTCGCAAAAAAGCAATCGCCCTCAGAACCCGAAAATCGCCAAACAAATTTAGTATCGAATCGTTTTCGGTGCATAACCTTGTAGGCCTATTATTTTGGAGTCTGATCCGAACTTCGGCCCACCACTGGAGCCCTCTTGGAGACTTGGATTGGGTAAAACCACTAGCCAAGAAGTTGAATCTGGGTCTTTGATTCGCCCTCAGGTTCATTTTGATGTCGAACACGAAATCAATGATTCCTGATCCAATACTGTACGGGGCGGGTGAGTTTGGCAAAAACTCGATCCTCTTTTTCACCGTCACGAACATCTCGTCCGTCCACGCCGCGTTACTTCAGCGTGGGGCTGTAAATGAACGTGAGCCCGCGCTGGCTGCCAACTTGCCGGATCATGAACTTTGGACAGGATTCTTGCGGGACCCCGATGGGAACCTGGTTGGACTTATGGAAGAACGAAGATACGATTGGCGCAACACGTACTTCATCTCTTCGCGGACTGTTGCGGCAACTGCTGTTTAATCGCAGCCGTTAAGGGCCCATTCTTGTCATTCCCGCGCAGGCGGGAATCCAGAGTTGGCCAGACCGGATTCCAGAACCCGATCCGACTGGATTCCCGCCTGCGCGGGAACGACGAATTAAGAATGCGTGAACGGTTACGTTTAATCTCGCCTTCGATTACCGCAGAGCGGCAACGGTCGGAATAGGTTGCTTTCGAAAACCGGAATCGTCAGTGAGACCGAAAACCCGAATCGTCGGTGAGGCAAAACGGGACGGATCCCTCAATTACGTTTCGGGTTGTCAGAAATGCCGGCTCGTCCTTCGGCCTTCATTGAATACGGATCACCAGAATGTTATTGGCTTCGTTGCGTTCGCCAGTACGATCGCCGTAATCGAGGATCGCGATGAGGTACTTGCCGACCATCGATTTCCGTTGACCCTGTCGGAACAACTGGTTGATCTCAACCGACTGCTTCGCGGCCATCGCATTCAAACGTACCTGACCAACAAAACGGTCTCGACGGTCAAATACGGGATCATCCGAAATGAAGAAGCGGACTTTGAATCGTTGGGTCGGAGTCGTTCCGGGGTTGGTAATCTTCAGTCGGACACGAAGGTCAAATGGTGTGGACGCCCCAGGTCGTCGCGAGGTTTGGACTGCTGATAACCCGGAACCGTTGAAACCTGAGAATTGATCGCTGGCCCCGTTGAGTCCGCTACCAAACTGAAAGCCACTGGTGTTGGTTCCAGCGACAGCATTAGGAGAATAGGTGGAACTCGTGGTCGCAAATCCTGTGGCAGCTCCGTTAATCACTTGCACGATTCCATGGCCGTTCTCTCCGGGAGCTCCGATGACCAGATCGGCACGACCGTCGCCATTGAAATCACCGCTGCCGACCGCCGCGCCGACGGCATCAGACGCTTCTGCGGTATCAGCCAGAGGTGCTTGATTCTGGAAAAACAATCGATCATTTACCGCATCCACACCAACGGAATTGCCAAAAAAAACGTGAACCGCGCCAGCGGAAGCCAACAGGCCAATATCTTCTTTTGGCACGCCAACAACCAGATCGTCGCGCCCGTCTGCATTGAAGTCATTCGCTGTCATCGTCGTCCCGAATTCATCATCCCGTTCAGCCGCTCCCTCAACTCCCGGTGAGTCTTGACTGAGGATCTGGTGACCAGCCTTCTTCAGACCGCTTGAACTGCCCAACAATATCCGAACTTCTCCAGCTTTGTTCTCTCCACTGATCTTTCGACCAGTGATACCGATCGCGAGGTCGGCTGAGTTGTCGTTATTGAAGTCTCCCGCAGCCAATGACGAACCAAAATAGTCATTAATTGACGGATTACCGTCCAGACGGGAAGAAGAGAGATTCCAGACTTGATTGCCAGTCGTGGTCAATCCAGGTCCAGAACTCCCGAACAGCACAAGCACTTCGCCAGCCGCGTCTCGAAGCGACACTCTCTCGCCTGGAATCCCAATCGCCAGATCGTCACGACCATCTTTGTTGAAGTCAGCACTCGCCAGCGACCAGCCAAAATTATCGCCAATATCCGGGTCTCCAGGAATGCCGCTGGTCGATTGTGAGAAGAACTTGTTGCCGGCTGATGTCAGCCCCCCACTGCCGCCATAAATCACATTCACGGCACCGCGGTTACCCAATGCCAAAGCTCCAATGTTGCCAGGTATGATCTGCTCGCCCGGAGCACCGACTGCCAGGTCGTCAAACGTATCGCCATCAAAGTCGCCCACCGCAAGAGCAAATCCGAATTGTTCATTGCCCTCGCTGACGCCTTCAATTCCTGGTGAGTTTTGGTTCCAAAACTGACTGCTACCCACCGACAATCCTGATCTCGAACCGTAAAGCACGTGAACTCCCCCTGTGTTACTAACCCCAACTAGACCATTATTGAAATTCGGTTCGCCAATCGCCAGATCACCAAATCCGTCGTTATCAAAGTCACCGGCCGCGAGGGTTTGCCCAAAAGCGCCGTTGGCCACTCTGTTCAGTGCCGCCCCATTCAACGATTGGCGTGCCGGGACGCCAACCTTGCCTTGAGGCAGTAGCCCTGTGTTTGAGCCGAAGATCACCGAAACCTGGTTCGCGCCAGGGGCTCCAACAGCCATATCTTCGAAACCATCGCCGTTGAAATCAGCCGTGACGGCCAGCATGATGCGGGGATTCAGGGGCTGATAAGAAAGGTCTGCATTGCCATTTCGCGATCGTCGCTTGGAATTCTTGTTTTGCTTGGTCATTTTCATTGGCTCCGTCAAAATGGGTTTAGCTGCCACGGCAGCGGAGGGCTGTTCTTGAAGGCAGATTTCTACGGCGTACTTGCCGTGCACCTTCGTGGTCTAACCTATTTGCGCAATTGCCAGCTCGAAGGCGCAAAAAATCTGCAAATTTTTTTGTCGATCGATCTGCTCGACAGTCCCATTGGCTGTGATAAGGCGGGTCGAGGGTGACCAAAACATGCAGATTGTCGTCGAAAAGAACCGCAAAGCCACCCAAGCTGACGGCGCAAGTGCCGGGCAAGACGTTGCAGTCGATCTTCGATCTATGTTTACGATTCTCGATCTCTTTGTCGTGCAGATCGCCTCCTTAGCGTCTTTGCGTTGATTCACGGAGCAAAGGACCGCTGCCGCTTGACAGTGCATACCGCGTATGTATACTAAGTATGTATTGACGGGAGTCATGCAGAAACCCTGGATGAGGTAAAGGCGATGAGTATTCGACATGGGATCCTGGGGGTCTTGTCCAGCGGGCCGGCTCACGGATACCGGATCAAGACCCAATTCGAAGAGTCGACTGGGGGCGCCTGGACCCTCAATGTCGGACAGGTCTATTCGACACTGAATCGGCTGGAACGCGACGGATTGGTCGAGTGCTTGGCGGATGACGACGATTCCATCAAAGAGTGGAAGATCACAAAAACAGGTCAACAGACGCTCTCCCATTGGTTTCACACGCCGGTCGATGATAGTCAGCAGCGCGACGAACTCACCATCAAAGTGCTCTTCGCAGTGGTCGCCCAATCGTTCGACGTCCATTCCCTTGTGCAGAATCAGCGCGGCGCAGCCATGGGGCGCTTACAGCAACTCATGAAGCGAAAACGAGAAATCAATCGCGGCAATTCGCTGGTCGATATCCTACTCTTGGATGCGCAAGTCATCAAGATCGAGGCAGAAATCAAATGGCTGGATACCTGCGAAGCCCGGTTGCAGAAATGGCAGAAAGAGCGAGGTGAACTGTGAACGAAATTCCTGAGAGAACCTTGGTACGACTTGGCGTGGGCACTCTTGGTCGTACCGTTGATCATTGGATTGGGTGCGGGAATTTTCCTTCGTCCCTGGACGAAGACAAGCGTTTTAAGAGTTGGAGTGACGCTGTGAACCCAAATTGCAAAATTTTGTTGACGATGGTCGCGTGCGTCACGGTGATCTCGATGAACGAGAAAGGGCTATCTCAATCCCCCCAGGTTCTGTGGAATTCCGCTACCCTACGTGGCACCGGGGGTGTGTCGATCCCCGGCGAGATCGGGACGCTGCAACTGCCGGTCCGACATGGGAATGCTGATGGACCGAAGTTGGAATTGTCGTTCGTTCGCTTTCGCAGTGACCATCCCAGGCCCCAGGCGACCATCTTTTTTCTCGCGGGTGGCCCTGGCGGATCAGGGATTGAGCTTTCGGCGCTGATGGCGACCCACCCTCACTTGCGGTTGCTGGAACATGCCGATGTCGTTGGCATTGATCAGCGCGGCACTGGGTTGTCTCGACCGAATTTGATGGAACCTGAATTCGTGCAAGAATTGCCCTGGGACCGGCCCGCAACCCGCGAGGATTATCGGGCTGCGTTCCGCAGCGGTGTTGAAGCCTGTGTCCAACACTGCGAGATGTCGCAGATCGACATCGGAGCGTTTAACACGCAGGAGAGCAGTCACGACATCGACTGCGTTCGCCAAGCGCTGGGGCTCGACAAGATTGTCCTTTTTGGCAGCAGCTATGGCTCCCATCTGGGTTTGGCCTATCTTGCGAACCATTCACAACACGTTGATCGCGCCATCCTGACCAAAGTCGAGGGTCTGGCCCAAACCTGGAAGTATCCGCACAGTGTTCAGCGAGTCCTTGAGCAAATAGACGCCGACTTTTGTCAGGACCCCCAAAATCGATTCTCCAGCCTCCAAGCCGCGATTGTTGAAGCTCGTGAAAAGCTACGAACGGAACGCATTGGAGTCATGGTCACGGACGCCGAGGACCGCGAACGTGAAATTGTTCTCAGTGAATACGAGTTGTTGATGGCGGTGGCCAATTGGATATCCGAGACGGAGGGGATTGCCAAGCTGCCGAGTCGGCTCGTTCAGTGCCTGGAAGGAGACTGGCAAGCACTGGCTGACTTCGCCAAAGATAGCCGACGCGTTTCAATTCAGGCCATGCCGATGTTGATGGATTGTGCCTCCGGTGCTTCGCCTGAGAGACGGGAGCAGATGGAGCGCGAGCGGCTCGATCCTGGCCACGTTTTGCAGGACGGCCTTGTCGCCCCGTTCTTTTTGGATTGTTGCGAAGCGTGTGGCGAGATCGACTTGGGCGAGTCGTTTCGCGCCGGGACAAAATGTTCGGTCCCCATCCTGTTTGTTTCCGGAACGCTCGACGTTCGCACGCCGCCTGAAAACGTAACGGCCATTCTCGCGAACTATTCGCAAGCCGCTCACGTGCTCGTCCACAACGCCGGGCACGACTCCCGCGAGCTAATGTCGATCGAATATCGTCGCCTGCTCCAGGGGTTCCTCCGCGGTGAAACCGTCCAGAACGCCGAATTCACTCTGCCGCGAGTTTTCTTCGAAAAAGCCAGCGACCACTCGCGCTGATCACTGCTTCACAGCCTGCCAAGTTGCGTCTTCGTCTCTCGTCAAAGGTCGACTTTCCAGCTCGGTTCGAACCAGCTCAAGCAATGAACTCCGATCAGCAAACCAACACGAAAGAAAACTCCACCAGCCGTAATTCGCAACGTGAGCGGCAAGCCTTCCAACCCTTCGCGGATTCGCGCGTCGTGGATTTGCGCGTCGCTACGATGTTTTGCACGGAGACCATCCTAGTTAAGATGGCCTCCAAACTACCAGGCTCTCTCCAGGGGGACAATCAAACCGACAAAAAATTTCGGAAAATTCCATGTCGGCTGGGGGGTTGGCGCGGTGCCGGGAATTTGTGGGCCTGATAGCGGATTGCCCGATGGATCCAACAAAATCGGCCCTTCATCGTCCGAGACTGAGCCACCATAGAGCGTGACTACCGAATTGCGAACTGCCAAGTTCCGACGCGTTTGCCCGGTGAAGCGAAAAATGTGTTGACCAGCGGGCAGCCAGACATAGATGGTACGCAATTGGCCCCCTCTCACGGAGGTCACCGCCTCCACGCGTCCAGTGTCGCTGTAAATCGTCAATTGACAAGCCTGATTTGCGTCCGCGGGAGTCATGGATAGATCAAACCGAAAGAGCTGCGTTTTGAAAGTCGTGAACTCGCCAAATTGATCTGAATTGCGCGGCGTCAGCGGCAATTGCTGCAGAAGCACCAAATTGGGTTCGGCAGTCGTGATGTCGACAACCAGCAAGTAGTTTCCGGCTTGCGAATTACCGGGCAAGCTTTGCACACGCACGAAATAATCTGTGTTCGGCTGAATTTGGTCAACTTCCGCAATTACGTCGCCGGTGGCCCGAATCCGACGATTGACAGGTAACAGGTTTTGATTGGCATCCAGCACTTCTAAGATGATTTGTGCGGGCTCTATACCCAACGGGGCCAGTTCAACGATCAGGGTGCCGGTCGACTCATTCGGTGACGTCACGCGGAAAACATCGTGATCCGTGGTCGTTGCCAGCGAACTGATGATTTCAAAACGTGATGCAATCGGCGAACCGGGAACGGGGGCCAGCACTGTGGCGGTGCCAATCGAATTGTTTGAATTGGTCTCCGGGTCGACAATCCCGACCAGTGAGTAGAGCAGGTCGAGCAGTGCTTCGTCACCTTGCTCGAAGAATCCAGCAAACGGATCCGGTCCGTCGTCATCATCGATCAGCTCATTGCCAGCATCAGGATGAAAATCGACGGCTAGTTCATAATCTCCGAAATCAAAATCGGCCAGTCCCGCTGCTTCGACGACGATATATACAACTTCGCCGGGATCGATGTTGGTAATCTCTTTTCCGATCGTATTCCGCAATGGGTCGGTGGCTTCAATACGAGCGATCTCTGAAAACTGAGCATCATAGACCACGATCTGGCCCACCAATAGACTTCTTCCAGCAGCCCGCAATTTCACCCAACAGTTTTCTGCGAGTTCATTTCCCACAAATCGATAGACGTCTCGGTCGGTGGCCGATTGAATTCTGCCGGGGCGGGTTTCGATCAAGGTGTTGGCAAACTGTATGCCATAGTTGATTCGCGTAGCCCTTGAGAATGTATCATTGTTGCGGCGCAATTCATGGGGATCGAGGCTGGGAGCGCCATAGATTGCCTGAATGTTTGCGATGTCGGAGGGTGCTAGCTCCGTTCGTGTCATGACATAATTGGCAAACATGACCGAAGCGGGGTCGACTTGATCGTCCCACAGTCCCAGTGCATTGCCAGCCTCATGCAACGTTACTGAGAACAGGTCGTAAGAATTTCCCGAGCCGCTGTGGCCGTCATCAATCATGTAGGTTTCGTTTGTGTTCAGGAAGATGTCTCCTGACCAAGCACCAAAATTGGGGTGATAGGCAATCGCATTTCCCAAAACATTTGCTTGGGGGAATGCTCCAAGGCGGATATCACCAAATCGGGGATCACCTTGGGCAAGCCCGGGCGTGCCAAACCGGCGTGGGCTGTCGGGAGCCAGCGCAAATTTTAGGTCGCTGTGTCGCGCCCAAATCTGAAAGGCTCTCAACATTTCGATCTGCCAGTCGGGATGGCCCACCTGCGAATTGAGATGCTGCGACAACTCATTGCGGAAACGACCGATTTCTACATGATCAGGCGCGAAACTGATTGTGATGGGGTCATTGGGCCAGGCGATACCAGGAATCGCCGCGATTTGTCCGCAGCAACGATTGGAATGGAAGCCGCTCCAAAAGGCAAACGCGATGGCGATCACTGCTGGCCAAATCTGGGACCTTAAGGGCCAGATTGTTGCAATAGCAGGCCGTGACTGGTAGATAACTCGGGTTGGGAAGTTTGGCGTGTCCATAGGTTTTTAATTGATTTGGTTTGATTTGAACGTCACCACCCCGTTCAGTCATAAGCTAAACTTGGCGATTGCTTTTTGCGTTAAATGGTGTTTTTAGTTACTGATTGACTCGGAGCAAATTTACCGTTTCGATCCCTTGCAGAATTGCCTTGAAATTGGCGTTTTTTCGTAGCAGATCGAGATCTTTGTCCGCAGCAATGATGGGGCCACCATAGGCTGGTTGAGCCGCCACCGCCAAATGATCCAATGCCTTTTTCTCGTACTCTGGTTCAGCTTCCGAGAGCAGCGCGTAGACGCAAGCAATTTGGTAGTGCAGTTGCGGCGTGAGCGATTTTTGTCGGAGAAGTTCAATGTCTGCAAGAGCCGATTTCGAATTCTTCAGTCGCGCCTGCAGGACGGCTCGCCCAGCGAGGCCCGGAAGAAAATGGGGATCGGCGTTAATCAAGTCGGTCAAGACTTCAACCGCTTCGGCAGGCCGTTTCAAGAATTCACTGAGCACATGGGCTCGATTTTGACCGGCACTGAATCGAGTGGTTGGAAAGGTCTGGGCTTTTGCAAAGTCAGCCAAGGCTGCCTCTGGCGATTCCGTCAATCGAGCCAAGCCTCTCAAAACCCAACCATCAGGCTCATCAGGCTCGGTTTCGCGCGATAAATTCAACGATTCATCCGCCAAGCGATTATCGCCCGCCTGTCTGGCAATTCGACTGCGGGTCATCCATACTCGCGTGGACGTCTTTCGCATTTTTTCGCAGTGTGCCAAAACCTCCAGCGCCTCCGAGAACCGGTTCTGTTTCTCCAGTACCAAGGCCAGATTGTAGTTCGCAGCAAAGTGATGCGGATCGAGTTCCAGTGCTCGTTGGAAGCATACTGATGCGGCTGAAAATTGAGTCAGCCAAAAGTGGCTCATTCCTTGAGCCACTAAAGATGGCACCGAATCCGGTTGGACGGTGAGCGCCATGGCAAACGATCGCTCCGCCTCGCGATAGTCTCGCAATTCAAATTGACATTTCCCTTTCAGAAACCAATTCAAGAAGCGTTGGGGGTGGATTCGAATTTCCGCTTCCAGAATCTCAAGCGCGGCGGCAAAGTCGCGCCGAAAGTAGGCAGCCGTGGCAGCTTCGAGACGGGTCGCTTGTCCGGCTGGTTCATGGCTTAACGCCGCAATGTTATTCGGATTGTCTTGATGCAGCAGTCGGGTTAAATAATCGCGGATTTGAGAGATATCCTGTTGCCGTGTTTCATCCAGATGATTGAGCCAAGAATAGTCCGATTCGTTGCCGTTCTCAACCGCAGTCGTTTTGATTAAGGATCGCACCAGCTGTTTACCTTGTTCGCGGCCTCCTCCATCCGCCAGAAACAACTCAGCTTCTGCCAGATGCACCGCGCGAATAAAATCCCCATAGCGCTCGCGCGCGTCGAGCATTCTTAGATTCTTCCACCAAATATATCCGAACGCCCCAGCAATCAGCGACATTGCAACGCTAATCAGGATCAGTCCGCCGGATGAGAACAACCGGCGATTGCGTCTACGAAACTTTTGCCAGCGTTCGATCGGCGATGGATTATTGGCGAATCGCAACGGTCGATCTGCTTGATGTTGTTGCAGGTCAATTTGCAAGGCTTCCGCCGATTCATAGCGATCAGATGGGTTGGGCTCAATGCATTTGGCAATGATGGAGTCGATGGCACGGGAGGGTCGAACGGGAGTCATGGGCAACGCCGAACTCGAAGTTACTCGCCCTGGTTCCACTGAACCTGAAAGGTTCAGCGACTGGAGCTTTGGGCGGATGCCAGTTAGCGATTCTTGAAGCACAATGCCGATGGAAAAAATGTCCGCGGCCGGAGTCAGTTGATCGATGCCGGTTTCCATCGCGACGCGATGCTCGGGAGCCATGTAGGACAGCGTACCACCGACCGCACGCGCGATATCCAAAGATTCGGCCGAGCCCATTCGGCTGAGGTTGAAGTCCAACAAGATCGGTTGGCCATCAAAGCCCAATAAAACATTAGCTGGTTTAATATCGCGTTGCTGGATACCTCGTCGATGAGCGTAGCTTAGCCCATCAGCCAGTTTTACGAATATCCGCAAGATTCCGGTTTCCCAGGCCAATCCCCCCAAAAACTCGTCCAAACGACTTTGGAGCGCTAGATTGTCGTCCAGCAGTTTCGATTGCTCAAAGTTGGCAAGTTGATGGAACAGTTCTTGGCGTCGGTCGGATAGGTATTCGGCAATGTTTGACAAACGATCAGCCGCAGGCCGTTCCGAATTTTTATCACGAAAACGGAGGTCAATCAGCTCTTTAAGAGTAACCGAACCGAGAAACGGCATGACCAACAAAAACAGTCCTCCCACTCGATGGGCAGAATACAGCGGCATGATGTTGCTGTGTTGCAGTCGAGCCAGATGTTGAGATTCTCCCAGCGGCGTCCGCGTGACTTTTAGTACGATCAACCGATCAGCCAGCGACTTTTGCTTCGCCACAAACACGCGGCTGAATGCCCCCTCGCCGATCATCAGCAGCAAAGCAAAATCACCAAGCGTCTCTCCAGCGACAGGCAAACTTCCCAGTGCCGGATCGCAACTACCGGAAGCCGCGTCCGTCGAGCTGAGGTTCTCATACGAAAGGCCGCTGAGCGTGCTGTCCAAGCCAGATTCAGTTGCGGTCAATTGACTGCCAAGTCGATTTTCAGCACCGACTTGCCAGTCATGCCAGCGGCTAATGTCGACATTCAACTTTTTACGATAGTGTTCTGGCGACCGAGAATGAATGCTGTTGGAACGAAGTCGATAATCTTCAAAAGCAACCTGGGAAAGCAAGTTTGGTGACAACGACAACCAACTGATTTCGGAAATTAACTCATCAAAAGTTTCCGTTTTGCCACGTTCCCAATTCCATTCTAGATATACTCGCATCACCTCCGTGGCAATTTCGTCGTGTTGAGGATTGGTCGGATGGGGCAAATAGTCCGCCAGCAATACCTGGTTGTCGGTCAGCGGCAGTTCAGTACCCGCTGGAGATTGCCGGAGTTGTCCCGACAGTGATGCTTGGCCCCTTCCGTCGCGCAAAGCAAGTTCAAAATGCTCCACCCATTGGCTGACCGTTTTCAGGGGAACGGACGCCACTGCCAAGCTTGCTGGTTCGGGATTTGAATTGAAGTTCATAAAACAAACTTACGGAGCAAACTTCGGGACGGTTTTGCGAGCATTGACTGTTTGCCTCACGATGGATGGTGAGGATTTTGGGACGGCTAGGGTTCAAATTCCTGGGACAGTCGAATTCGGAATGCCTGCAGTTCTCGTTCAACCGTTCGTTTACTCCGTTGGCAACGGTCGGAAATTTCTTGAACCGAGCAACCTTCCAATCGAGATTCAATGATTTGACATTGGGTTGCTGAAAATTCCAACAACAGTTCCTGGATCGTCAGGCAAAGCTCGTTAAAGGTAGTCTCGTCTTCAGCAAACGCAGTCGGTGTGTTTTTGTCAACTGAGGCAGTTCGCCTCGCATCGCGACCGGCAGCTTGGTGAAAATCAGCTTTTGAGTTGATTTTCCGCATGGCGATCACAATCAACAGGTTAAACAGGTCGCCAGTCTTGGGTACTGAATAGCCACCCAGGGTCGCTCTTCGAAAAAAACTCTTGAACGTCGATTGTACAATATCGTCCGCGTCGACTCGAGCCTGCAGGATTGCTGAAAGGCGTTTTCTCGCGATAGAGAAGAGTTTCGGAGCATGACGGCGGAAAATCTCCGAAGCTGCTCCGTCATCGCCAGTCTCCAATCTCCGAAGGAGGGAACTGTCACCTGTCTGTTCTTTCATGGAAATCTCTCAGGCCCAAGGACAACACAGCCAGCCACCTAAGATTCACTAACGAATCGTCGGTGGCTGATTGACTTCAATCAAGTATAGTTTCGCAGATTCATAAAGCGGGATTGAATTTGGCAAAGAGCAGGATCACTTACTTGAATATCTCGAATTCTTTGATTTCGGTCTTGGTTCCGCCCGCAACCCCGCCGTCCTGAAAGCAGTCGATGCCGGCCCCACCTTCAAATACCGCGTCATACGTCGCAAAGACATTGATACCGAGGAAGGTATCCGCACCCGAGTCTAGCGAGACACCAATGTTTTTGGCCGAATTAACATTAAGAAATGAAACTACGTCGTTCTCGGTACCGGTGTTGACTCCGATCTCATCCGCCGTTGAAACGCCCGCGAGAGTCACCGTGTCAGCCCCCTTGTCCGTCGTGATCGTCAAGCCAAAAGCAACATGATTGGTAAGGCTTACCTGATCGGCTCCGCCCTTACTTTCAATCGAAGTAAAAGCTCCGCTGATGCAATCAGTGCAGCTTACGGAATCATTGGCCTCGTCTCCAATTACGCTCAACCCAAAGCCAACATCCAGGTCAGTTAGCTGAGCAACAAGCCGACCAACTTGGCCGTCAAGATAGAAATCATCTCCGATGCTCCAGCCGCTGACTTGAACGATATCCGTACCCAAGCCCCCCTCCAGAGACAGCTTGGCTCCTACCGTGCTGGCCAAGCTTCCCGAAGCGAAAGTATCATTTCCATCACCCAAGTTCACAGATAAATCATTGTTGATCAGCATATTGTTAACGATGACATTGTCATTGCCACCGTTCATTTTAATCTCGACCGCATTGATCGCAGCCATCCGGAAAATTGCCAAGGTGGAACGATTGATGGTTGTTCCATTGCGTCCGAGAACGCAAACGTCACCTCGGGTGTTGCGGGTCAAGGTAATGTTGTTTGAATTGTTGTCACCTTCAATGACCAGCAATTCTCCCTCGAGAGTCACTCGAACGTTGTTTGCGTTGGCCGAAGATGCCAAACAGGAAAACCCCAACAAAGCCAAGCCGACCAGATTACTGTAAGATTTGATCCAATTTAAATTGACCACGTTACTCCCCTTTTTGTAGATGATTTGAAAATTGCCCTTTCATTCAGGCTTCATCTTTGAAATGCGAGTTAGCCGCAATGAACCGCCAAGAATTTACGGATAAAGCAAAAGAAAACGAATTAAACATTGTAGGGCTGCCTGATTCCGCTCGCAAAATCGGTCAATTTTTCGTGGACGATTTGCGTCGCAGACGATTTGCGAACGATTTTCTTCTCTTAAAGAAAAGCTTTAAAAACGGAAATGGCCCAAAATGGGGCGAATGATTGGGACGATGAGTTTCTACGAGCAGATTCGTGCTCATTCCGGCTTCCACGAGATAAACTCAGCGGCCAGCAGGCGCCGGCGGAACGCGGGCGGACGCAATGTTGGTGATGAATCCACGCTTCCACCGAGATGATCTAGATGGCGAGCGGGCCCCAACCGAGTTCGTCTCGACTGAGCCCAGGATTCAACAATACGAAAGAGAACTCCACCAGCCGTAATTCGCGACGTGAGCGGCAAACTTTCGTTCACTTGGACTCGTCTGGAGAACCATGATTGAGAAACATTGCATTGGTCCCATCGCTACGTGCCGGAACAAGGTCGTTGTTGCCGTCGGAGTTGAGGTCGCCAATGGCATTCCCATAAGCGGCCCCGGTTGCGTCTCCTAGAGGACTCTCTTCGTAAGTCGTTCCCGTCCCGTCATTCAAACACATACGACTGCCTCCAGATGCGTAACCGATACGGCCGGACCGAAGGTCGTTGAATTCTGGCGTTGGCGGACGTTTCGGCGGTTTCTTCCAGGTCAACTTGTCGGAATGACAAAGGGACGCTTGAGTGATTGGTTTCGGTTGACTCTTTCGTTTGCGGCTATTCCTTCACAGGAATGTTCTCGATGCAATATAGTTTGCTCCAACTGCGTAGAAACAATTGATCGTCTACGGCGACCGGCGAAGCATCCACGACATCATCGATTTCATTGACGGCGACAATTTCCAGGTCGGCACTGTCCTTGATGACCACAGTCGTTCCGTCGCGACTGGTGAAGTAAAAGTGCCCATTGGCCAGAATCGGCGAAGCGTACATCGAGCGGATGCCCGTCAATCGTTTCTTCTCGAGTAAATCTTTCCCAGTATTTGCATCCAGGCAGCTCAGCACATTGGCATTTCCGGCGGTGAACAACAGTCGGGTATCGCTGAGGATCGGCGACGGGACATAAGGGGTTCCTTCCGTCACCTTCCAAGAAATTGTATCACTCTCAGTGACATTGCCGCGGGAATTCAAAGGGATCATGACGCCCAAGTTACCGCGATAGCCACTCATGCAAATGACCGAATCGCGAAACCGAATCGGCGAAGGAATCGCATTGACGGTTTGTCCGCCACATTCCCACAACACGGTTCCGTCGCTAGCCGCGTAACTTTTGACCGACCCGGTTCCATTGACAACCACCTGCTGTTGGCCGTCAAACGAAGTAACCAACGGTGTATTCCAGGAAGTCACTTCGCCGGTTCGATCCACTTTCCATCGCTGTTCGCCGGTTTTCTTGTCGAGTGCGACGATGAACGCCCCTTCTTCCTGGTCCCAATTCACGATCAAGGATTCGTCGGTCAAAGCGGGAGTTATCGCTTCGCCCCAACCGTTTCGAGTCCGCATTTTCCCCAGATCTTTTTTCCAGATCAATTCGCCGTCCAACGAGTAACAAAACACACCTCGCGATCCAAAGGAAAAATACAGTCGCTCGCCATCGGTGACTGGCGAGCCAGCCGCATAAGTATTCGTTTCGTGTTTACCTTCGTGCGGAACCTGGTCGATCGCGACCTTCTGCCACAGATTCTTGCCGGTGCGACGATCAAAGCTCGAGACGACAAATTGGTAAAACAATTCATCGGGAACCGTTTTCGCTCGTTCGTCGTTGACGACCGTGGCCGGACTTTTTCGGTCCGTCTTGACTGCCGAAAGTACAAAGATCTGATCGCCGCAGACGATCGGAGTCGCCGAGCCCTCGCCCGGCAACGGGGCCACCCAAGCGAGATTGGTTTCTGCACTCCAGCGGATGGGTGGATTCGCTTTGCTACCCGCACGGCCATCAGCCGTCGGGCCACGCCAATGCATCCAATTCTCCCGAGAAACTTCCAGGTTGGTCTCGGGAGCGGATGCTAATAGGTGGGGATAGTGGCTTCGAATGATAGCCTGATCTTCGGCGTTCAATTCGGTTAGCGATACCGGAATGTCTTCTGGCCGAGTTCCCTTTTGGTTGATTCGGTTCATCAGGCTCCAGTTCCGCGCCGGCTCGTCCGCTGTCGGATCGGCCGGTTCGACGACTGTGAGATCGTAACGAGTGAAGTCGATCACTTTTTCGGGACCGTCTGCTTTCCAATCTCGCAGCAATGCCAGCCGGAAGTCGCGATTCATGAACCAACGGATTTCAAGGTTCTCCTGGGACGCCCGGATTCCGGATCCACGATGAACAAATTGATAATCGAGTTGATCGTTGTTTGGAAACTGGGCGCGCCAGAGCAGTCCAAACTCGCCTTGGGTGATCAGTTGAGCATCAGGCCAGCGTCGGCGCGTCTCGGTCAGCCATCGGTGGAGACCCTCCATGCCGTTGCGACCACCGTAGCCATAGATCTGGCGGGCTTCGACCAGCCCCATTTCCCAGCCACACGTGACCCACGCAAAACCATTGCGCGCGAAACCATCGTCGAAATGAGCTGCCGTCGTGGCCAACATCGACTGCGTGCCGCGCTCGGTCCCCATATCCAGCACTGTCTCGATCGGCCCGACTCCCTGGCGACTCCGCCACAGTTCGCCATCCACCTTGCTTTGACCCGGGATCCGGGCGGCGAGAAAATCGACAGTCCAGCCGTCCAGGTTTACACAGTCAATTCGATCGTGCTGGTCCCGGGCCGGTTTACAAAAATGTTCGCGCGACGGGTAGTAGGGATAGCAAATCGAGCCCTCGCCGTCGCCGTTGTCCACGGCAAACTGGCTCCAGATATTTCCCTGGCACACGTGAATTCCTTCCACTTCAGCCAGATAGCGTAAATTTTCAGCTGCCAGAAAACCTGCGACCACACTTTTCGGACGATAGCCTTCGCCCACAATTTCGGAAACGCGCTGCAATCCTTCATGCAGATCGCGATTCACTTGTTCGCGAGTGTTGTACATGTTCGAAAAATAGGCCCCGGGAATGAACGTGATTTCATCACCGTGCTGCTTGTTGTAAGACGCAATCAACTGGCGTAGTTCGCGATACTGGGGGCGTTCATCGTGCAGAGCCAGCCAACTGAAAGCCCAGGTGATCCTCGCTCCCGGCCACGCCGCCTCGATCGCCTCGCGAAAAGTCCGCGCTTCGGCGACGGTGTGGATGCTCGCCTCGTCGGGTCCAAGTGCAATGTCGCGAGTGACTTCGATTTGATGGACTCGAACGACGGTGTTCAAAGTCAAAAACCGCTGCCCCATGAGCTGCTTCGGTTCTGAGCTTTGCTCGATCTCCACAGTCTTTTGACTGCCATCCGCCTGGGTACCGGCGTGCGACTTCGAAACGGGCCAAGTCGCGATGAACACGGCGATACAAAAAACGATTTTGGATTTCATTGGTTTGCAATCATTCTTTATTCGTTGGAAATTGATCTAAACATGTTTATCCGGCCTTTCTCAATCTGTGAAAATAGAAAGAGAAACGAAACCGGATTGCAGGTTTCATGGTTTATGTAGATCCAATGAAACAAATCATCAGGCTTGATCAGGACAGAGTGTAGACCATTGCCAATCCACGGCCAATCAGCCAGGCCCAGTGGCCAATCTTGGGGCCAGTCTGCGGACCTGCACCGCAATCGTGCAGCCAAATTGAAAAAGAAGAATTCTCTTCCCGCAGACGCCCTTGCTTAGTCACGTACCTGGCGACCGCCAGTTTGCACTCCCGTTTGAATGTTTGTCGCGTCCGTTTCATGAATCTTGCTTTCGTCGTACAATCATGACATAAGGAGATTCACTGTCTACCAACTCTGGGGAATTTCAGTTTGATTCGGGCGTCGTCGACTTTCATTTGCCAGTCGACGTCCCCTTTTCGTTACTTGTGAGTACCATGCCTCTCGATGCTGGAACGGGCTGAATTCCAATCCTGCGATTGCAGCTTGTAGGCAATAGATGGCTTCAAAACTGACCGGGTGCGGTTGAAACAGTATAATCCCAGTAGATTACCTTGTGGACGAAACCGATTGTTCAATTGTATGGCCAAGGACACAATCATCGACGAGCTGTACCGATACAATGCCTGGGCCAATCACAAGGTCCTCGGCTCGTGTGATTCGCTGTCCGACTCGCAACTGGACGAACGTCGCGAAATGGGGTTCGGCTCGTTGCGGCAGACGCTGTTTCACATTCTGGAAGCCGAGCGATTGTGGCTCGAGCGGTGGATGGGGATGGACTTGAGGCCGATCACAATCGATGCCGGCGGCATGCCGCTCGATCGAATGGCTGACGAGTTGGCACGAGTGGATCGGCAGAGGGAAACGCTGATCGACAATGAGAGAACAGGTTGCTGGGCGCGTACTTGCGCTTATCGGAATTCACAAGGCGAATCGCATTCAAATTCACTCATAGATTTGCTGATTCATGTCGCCAACCACGGTATCCACCACCGCGCTCAAGCGATGAACTTTCTGAAACGGCACGGTCGAACCGTTCCCGGCGGAATCGACTACCTGTTCTTTCGTTTGGCGCGGCCCGTAATCCGGCAGGATGAGGCGACTGCGACTTCGATGCGTCAGTATGGAATGGAAGTTGACTCAGCCGCCGGTTCGCCGGTTGTATTTGACGCTGAAATCGTGAAGCGGTACTTTGCCTATGGCGACTGGGCCAATCGCAAATTGCTCGAACTGACGGTGTCGCTGGACGATGTATCACTGGACCATTCGTTTGGCATCGGCATGGATACGATACGGAAGAATCTGCTGCACATCCAGGACGCTGAACGTTGGTGGATTCGCAATTGGACTGAGGGCCCAACACCCTTTGAACGGGCGGCCGAAACAACTTCTGTCGCAGAACTCACCAAAGGGTGGCAAGACGTAATCCGTCGGAGAAATCGGTTTGTTGCCGGATCGACGATCGCGTCTACCATTCAAGCGGTCACGGTTATGGCTGGTCCGATGTCAATAAAAGTTCTGGTAATCGAGTCGCTGTTACAGCTGTGCGGTCACGGTACCCATCATCGCGCCCAGCTACTAAACATGTTGCGTCACAGCGGAGTCGTTCCTCCGTCCTTGGATTACGTCGTCTGGCTACGGGAATCCCAATTGGACGGCACTGCCTTTATCGGGGTGTAAAAGGGGACGGGGGTCGTAGGCTACGCCGTGAAGGATTTTCTCATGTGACTCCGGGCCAAAGGCCCAGCGATTTACCTAGCCCGGGCCATCGGCCCGGGTGCGTAATCCACAACGTTTCCACAGGCCCAACGGGCCGACCGTTTGGATTCACGGCAAACGATCGGCCCTTCAGACCTTTGCCGGAATGGTGGTGACTCTTCCTGGGCCGTTGGCCCAGGCTAGGCAATCGAATGGCCCCTTGGGCCGAAAGCCCAGTGATTCCTCGAATGAAAATTCTCCACGGCGTAGGCTCGTCGGGGCTGATGATCACTACACTGAAACTCGGCAGCGCGCGGCCCCAACCGAGCTCGTCTCGGTTGAGCCCACGGCAGCTAGGACGATGAAAAAACAACAGGCGTTTTCGCGATCGCGCGATGGAGCTACTGGATACAGCTCGCGACCTTGGCTTCACGGATTTCGCATCGCTGCGACCTCAACCCGAGTTTTCATAGATCGTGATTTGTCCCGAATTTGAGAGACTGACCACTACCCGAGGTTTATTCGTTCTACTGAATCAGAACGCGACTGTCGAGTCATCTGCTGGCCGATCAACGTCAACATCAAACGCCATTCTTCAATCGAATCCTGTTTGGCCGCTCCGTTTTCGGTTGAGCCAATCAATTCCTGAATTGATTCGGTCAACAGCTTGATAACGATCAGATAATGCTCTGGTTGGACTCCGTACTCTCGATGTCGTCGCCCCAAATCCGCCAACCGCTTTGAGTTTTCTTCGGGGTGTTCGAGATGGTTGACAACCTGATCGAGCATCGAGATCAGCTTGGCGGCTTGTTGCTCCAAGTCATCTGGAAACATCTCGCGAAGCATTGGATGAGCCGAGAACAGCTTGTGATAGAAGACCCTCGCCAGCGAGAGATCGTTCTCAGCTCGGGCAGCCTGATAAGTCGTTTTGAGTCGTTCAATCAGCTCATTATCCAGCGGGATGTTTTCCAGAATTCGAACTGATTTTTGATCGCTGGACGTGATGGGATGGCGATAGATTGGCATGGCAGGGAGTCGGCTGGATTGTTTGGGTTGGTGTTCCAATATCTGACGCGAAAAAAAGAAACGAAGCCCGCCACGTCAACTGAAATTCAAAGGTTAGCACTTCAGCAACGGTCAATTCAGCAACTTCCGCGGATCGGTTTCGATTGTTTTCATTTGGATCGCTGAGCCGACTCACTGACTCGCTTTCGAGCCAGTTCAACTTTCGGATGCTGCCGACCCAAAGCAGCCTCCAGCAGCTGGAGCCCTTCCTCCAGATGTTCTTTGGCGGCTTCAACATCACCGCGGTCGGCCAACAGATCGCCATGGTTCGAAAGCAACCAACCGATCTTCCAATGCGTCGGTGGAAGTACTTTGCGAGCGGCCTCAAGAGCTTCTTCACTCAGCTTCAGTGCCTCTTCCAAATCTCCCGTACGTTGCAAGCTGCGGCTGAGAAGATCAATGGAATCAATGGTCTCTTCATGCTCGGAGCCAACGTTCTTGCGCTGGATCTCTAGCGCTTTTTTGGTCAACTCCAGGGACTCGTCAAACTTCTCCTGTAAGAACAGGTTCTCCGCAAGTGCGAACATGGACAATAGAGTTCCTGAATTCTCGCGCCCGAGTGTCTTTTCCCGGCCTGCCAGAAACTCCCGCTGCAGTTTCTCGGCTTGTACGAAGTCCTGTCTCTCGGTCAACAATGCAGCCAACTGACTCATTGTCATCAGCGTGTTGGAATGCAAATCACCGAATTCACGACGATCGGCCGCTAGATTATTTTCAACCAGCGGCAGCAATTCCCCCAGTTCAGCGGTCCTTCCCCGGTCCTGTAGCAGCATGCACAGATTCCCCAACACACCTCGCGTGGACGCGTGATTTTCACCCAGAGTTCGTTGGCGACGTTCCAGCAATTCACGCCAACAAACTTCCGCTTCGTCCAACCTGCCTTGGACAACGTACACGACCCCCATATTATTCAGCGTACGCAACGTTTCGTCATGATCGTGTCCGAGCACGCGTTGCTGGGTCTGCAGCGTATGTTGCCAAATCTCCTCGGCCTCCGCGAGCTTTCCCTGATAGCGCAAGACGCCGCCCAAAGCAGTCCCCGTTCGAAGTGTGATTTCATGGTCGGTTCCAAATCGTTTTGTTCTTCCTGTATACGCCTCTCGCAAGAGTACGACCGCTTCTTCGTGACGACGCAGGAAAGATAATTGCGAGCCCAGCGCATGGATGGTCAGCAGCGTTTCTTCATGATCATTTCCCAGGACACGTCGGCGAATCTCTAGTGTTTCGCGAAGCACGTCTTCCGCTTCGTTGTGCAGTCCCAGCTCGTGCATCGTCTGAGCCAGCCTTTGAAGCAATTGGGTTTGCAGCGCCGGCTCTGCGGCGAACCGGCTGCGAATCGAATCCAGATAATGCTGCAGGACGCTTTCTTTTAGCGTTCGAACCGCCAACGATGTGTAATTGAGATTGTCGGTGAGCTTCCTTATCGCTTGTTCAGACGATTCGTTCACTTCCTTGGAATCGGAGAGTGCCGTGTCGAGTCCTTCCTGATAGGCCTGTTTCAGTTGTTCTCCCATCTCGACGACATTGATGTCACGCAGCAGCGACTCCTGAAACTCAGTCACCGTTTCCAGTTGCTTCTGTCGCTCTTCCGAGGCCTGACGGGCTCGATACTCAACATAGGCCAGTCGCGCCGAAGCGATACTGGCAATCACGAGCGACAAAACCGCAGCCATCGACGCATAAGCAAGTGGACGATTTCGCCGAAAAAACTTTTTGGCAAGCTCAAATTTCGACGGCGAACGGGCTTCGATCGGCTGGTGCGTCAAGTACCTTCGAACATCTGCACTTAGCGCGGCCGCACTGGCATAGCGCTGGTCGCGATCCTTGTTCATCGCCATCGAAACCATCGCGTCCAAGTCTCCCAACGCCTCGGGAATTGTCTGACTGGGCTTTTGCGGCTCGACCTCAGCGATCATTTGAATCGCTTCTGGTATCGAGCAGCTGGAAAAGTCATGCGGCTTCTTTCCGGTGATCAACTGATACAACAAGCCCCCCAGCGAGTAAACATCGGTTCGAATGTCGACATCGCGAGACGAATCACATTGCTCAGGACTCATGGATTGCAGCGTTCCAATCAACTGGTGCCGTTCCGTGATGGCCGTGGCCGACTTGGCAGTAGTCACTTCGGAGCGGCTGTCCGTCATCTTGGCGATCCCGAAATCGATCACTTTGGGTCGACCATCGCCATCGACCAGTACATTGGCCGGTTTGATGTCGCGATGGATCACTCCGTGCTGATGGCCATGGTGTACCGCATCGCAAACAACCGAGAACATCTCCAGGCGGGAATGGAGATCGAGTTTTCTGTTTTCAGCATAGTCCGTGATGGTGCTGGCATCGGACACCAACTCCATCGCAAAAAATGGGCTCGGCGTCGTTGAGCCGACACAGGCAGCGCCAGCCTCATAGATTTGCGCAATTGCCGGATGGTGCAGTCTGGCCAGGACTTCTGTCTCAAAACCAAATCGCAGGTAGTCGTTGGCCGAAAGCATGGATTGGTTCATGACTTTCAACGCCACCCGACGTTTGGGGTGTTCCTGCACTGCTTCAAAAACTGTCGCCATCCCCCCTTTGCCCAACACGCCGACGACCAGGTAGTTGCCAATCGCATCCGGAATTGGGGTTTGATTCGCGGCGAGCGGTTTGAAGACTGGCTCATCGAGAAAGGAATTGGCCTGGTCGGCTACTTTGAGCATCGACATCACGCACGAGAGCAAAGCAGCGTTCTCGGCACAGGCTTGCTGAACGAATTCCGGACGCTGGGCGGACTCCAGATCCAGAGCCGCGGACAGCAGGGCGTGGGCGCGCCGATTCAGTTCTTTTTCGTCGATAGCGGACTGAGACAAGCTAACTCTCCTCGCCCGACAAGCGGTGGAACAACCAGACCCGGGCGACCTGCCATTCCCGATCGACACTGCGACTGCCAATTCCCATCGTTGTCGCAACTTCCGGAATCGTCAAGCCTCCGAAAAACCGCAGCTCGACAATCCGCGCCTGCCGTTCACTCAGCTCCGCCAGTTCGGTCAGTGCTTCGTCCAGCGAAAGCAAATCGACTGGCGATTCTGTTTCCGCGACATCGTGGCCAAAGATCGAAATCGGTCGCAGAGTCCCTCCCCGTTTCACCGCACACCGCTCTCGCGCATGATCGATGAGGATTCTCCGGATGATCCGCGCCGCAATCGAAAAGAAATGCAGACGATTTTGCCAGTTCGTACTACGTTGATTGACCAGACGCAGGTAGGCCTCGTGAACCAATGCTGTCGGATGCAGAGTGTGATTGTTCCGTTCGCCGCGCAGCTGGTTGGCCGCCAGACGTTTGAGATCGTCGTAAATCAGATTCATCAGCCGATCGACATTTTGCGGATCGCCTTCCGAAATGGCCTGGAGCAAGGTCGTAATGTCAGCTTGAGAATCGGACATAGTGAAACCAACTCTCCCAGTAACGCTGGAAATGGTCGACGATTTTTGTGGTGCATCGAATGCGTTCATCAGAATCACCCGGAAACGGAATTGTAGGTCACGATGAGTCTCGAACCAATCGTTGCGTAGTCACCGTCTGGCCCCCCATGATTGGTCGAACCAAGCTTGGACAGTCCAGGCTTGGATTGTCATCTTGTCCTGCCATGGCCTTGGCCAGCAATGAAAACACAAGCTTCCTTAACAGACGCGAAAATCCGTGTCATAACGCGCCAAGAATTTCCAAAAACCAGAAAAAGACGAAAAAGCCTCAAAATTCAGCAGATTTCGCAGCTCGATCAGGTCATAGCTCGATCAGGTCATTTAAACCGAATTCGTCCAGGATCTTTTGGCCTGTGTTGTGGTAATGCTTCATCCCCAAAAACAAAAAATTAGAACTGGCAGCAAATAGATCGCTATCACGCCCGCGATCACCCGGGCCCTGCGGATGAATTTCTTCCGGGCGTCGGTCGCGTACGACTCTGAATTCAACAGAACGTGCCACAACAGCCCCAGCTCTTTCGCCAATCGCCGATCAACCGCAGACCGACGACGATGAAACAAACCAGCGCGATCGGCGGCAGAAAAAGCAGGAAAAATGCTAGTGAAGTCATGTTGATCGCCATGCACTGAGGACGCCGAAATAGACGATGCCGCAGAAGACGATCGCGGCCGGAAGGATGCCGACGGCACTTGCCCAGAGCGGGTGGTGCCACCCGACAAGCGTCAGACCGCCAGCGATGGAGAGCACGCCCACGACGGCGACGGCGAGAATCGCCAACTTGATCGTGCGCAGCTGCTCCGGGGAAGAGTTGGGTCCGCACGCGAGCGCGAAAAAAAATGAGCGTCAGCGAACCGAGCACGCCCAGCACGATGCACACGACGGCGAAAATAGTGAGCGCAACATTCATGGTTTCATCGTGTTTCGAGCAACCGCTAGATAAGTTTCTCTGCGTCGATGTCTGTGAGCGGAACGGCAATGTGCTGCGTGATCTTCATGTTGCCGAAATGCCGCAGCCTGGGCGGGATTGCCGTGAGTTCGGTCTGTTGATCGGGAGTAAGCCTCTTCGTCGGATTCTCGCGCAAAATTAGTCGTCGCGCTTGCGCGGAAATTCGAACCGATGTCACTGCGGTGGAACTGCGTCGTGCAGCCATTGGATGCCGACGACGATTTTACCGGAGAGCCGGACGAATGGCGACCGGGTCATTGTATAGTTTATCCGTTCGATCGAATCGAAGGTTTCAGACACGTTTTACGCAATGTCGCTCAAGTAGGTTTACTCGTCCGCGACGATGAGGTCTGGTTTTTTTGTCGAATTACCCGCTTCATCCTGTTCGATCAAGCGGAAGGTCCCGGGTGGAAGTACCAGTACGGGCGCGGGTGCACCAGGTTGAACAACTACCTGGTCGACTGGAACTGCGGATGCGGACTCGCTGGCAAGAAACGCCTGAACCAAAACCCGTTTTTCAGTTTTCGCAATCTGCGCAGGAATGGCAATCGCCCGGCGTCCAGGCAACTTGAACAGCCAGTCTGGGCGTCCTTGTTTCAACTCGGTGGCTGGATGAAACACCTGCACGTCGACTTTTCCTGCATACGATCCGCCCACAAAAAAGCTCCCTTCTGTTGTTCGAAAGGTTGCTGGAGATTTAACCCAACCCCGCTCGATCGCTTGTCGCCAGGCGAGACTGGTCGACTTACTGTTTCCGCGTTCCGTTTGAATGGTCTGGTCGATGGTCAACGGATCGATTCCTGTTTTCTGTTTTAAACGGGCGGCCATCCAGGCCACCTCACGGCCATCGGGCAGCGTCTTGATATCTTCGGTCGCGTGGCTATAGCCAACATAAATGAACACCTTCGCCTGGGGATCGTTGGAGAAAACCTTTTTAATCAAGTTCTTACATTGCTCTTGTTCACGGTGATTGATTCGGTCGGTCTGGTCTCCTATCAACAACGGTATGGCCATCGTTTCGTAAGCAATCGGACGATAGCCCGCCCGTAGTGAATGTCGGATGAAATCACCAAAGACCGGCTCGGAGGAATAGAAGCCGGACAGTCTATCGGCGTAACCTTGCTTCGCAAGTCCTTGTGTCATCGGCGACAGAGTCTCGATCGCAAGGTACGTGAAACCCAGCTCCCGCAGGCGTGTTGCCAGCTGCAGTGCAAAGGCGCGGTGCTGCGGGACATGGTGGGCCTCATTCAGGATCACAATTTGCCGGTTCCGAGCTGCTTCGACGATCGCGTCTAGCGCATCCAGTCGAACTGCCGTTTCCGACAGCTCCGCAGTGTCAGCCGTATCAGGGTCAGCAGAATTCATTTCCTGATCCATGCCTGCATGGGCACCGGCACAGTCCCCCAAAAACGAGCGAACCGTCGCGAGGTCTTGGGCCATCATCCTGTTTTCGGGATCCATCTGCTCCAGCAAAGCCAGAGCCAGCAAGAACTTTCCATCCTGAATTGCCGCTTAGACTGCTTGTGGATCCGGACTCGGTGCGGTTTCCTGGTTTGTTGTCTGTCCTTTTGAAGCCAGGCACAGGCTAAAAACACTCCAATCACCAACCACCAGGCGATTCCCGAAAAGTTCAGACTAGATTTTGTAACAGCTGAATTCATGGGAAACTCCAATCTTCGAATCTTCCAGGGATGCCGATTCGATTTTATTAGGGTCAGGATCATTGGGCCGATGCACTGCTGCAATATAACTGGACAAGCCAGCGGAATTCCATGGCATGCCAATCAATTGTATTTAACAAGCAGTTTCTGAAATCATGAGATCCGCACAAAAAGAAAGACAGCCTGTGTACCGGAACGGGAGAGTCACCGGTACGGCAGGCTGTCAGTCCAAGGGGTCATTAGAGGTTGGATCGAAAAGAAAAACCCTGTTCCATTCCCAGTCTGACATCTGTCAGGACGTCTGTCCCCGCCCCCATCGGATCGAAATGGACCTCGTCGTACCACGCGATGTCAAAATCTGTGGCGGGATCGCCAGCGTCTCCTCCCTCCAACCAGTCGGTGAAGTTCTGGTCGACCGCCAGGAAGTAGTCGGAGCCAGACCCGCCAAACATGTAATCTCCGCCAGCTCCCCCGTCGTGTTCATCGTTTCCGGATCGGCCGTAGAGCATGTCATTGCCGTCCCCGCCACGCAGTTGGTCATTTCCTGCCCCTCCATCAATCCAGTCATCGCCGGTGCCGCCCCAAACCAGGTCGTGGCCTCCTTCACCAAGCAATTGGTCGTTACCTGCCGCTCCATAGATGGAGTCCTGGCCATCGCCACCCCAGATGAAGTCGTTTCCGCTTCCTCCGTTGATGACATCATCACCGTGTTGGCCATGCAGGGAATCGCTTCCCCCTTCTCCTTCAATCAGGTCATTGTGGGAGCCGCCGTCGATACCGTCGTTCCCTTCGCCTCCGTAAAGCGAGTCTTCGCCTGATTCACCGAACAGGAAATCGGCTCCCTCAAATCCGTAAATGATGTCGTTGCCATAGCCGCCCCACAGCTGGTCATTGCCTTCGTCGCCTGAGATCCAATCGGCCCCATCATCGCCATGGATTTTGTCATTTCCAGCATTGCCCGTCAGAACGTCGTAGCCGAAACCACCCTCGATTTCGTCATCGCCAATTCCGCCTTGGATGTTGTCATTGCCATTCTCACCGTAGAGCTTGTCTGAGCCTCCTGCTCCACGAATCGTATCGTTCCCGGCGCCGCCGTAGACTTTGTCGAGACCGCTGCCGGCCCAGATCATATCGTTGTCAGAGTTGCCGAAAAGCATGTCATTGCCTTCTTCGCCGTGGATTTGATCGTTGCCATCACCGCCCACGATCGTGTCTTCACCATAGCCTCCCCACAGCCAGTCCTGATTGGCTTCACCGATCAGCGTGTCATTTCCGCCTTGACCGAACAACGAATCCAGTCCCGCTCCGCCCCAAAAAGTGTCGTTTCCGGCACTGCCCCAGGCCAAGTCGTTCCCAGCATTGCCATGGAAGGTGTCCGCGTTGGCGGAGCCATAAAACTGATCACCATCAGAACCACCCTTGAAGACTTCGAGATCAGTGTTCACCCGGTGGACTTTTGCTCCGATGCTGGGACCACTACTCCAGCTACCATCAACCCGAATCGTCACGCTACTATTCCAGCTCTCCCAGGAGACGGTGTCGGTTCCGTTTCCACCACTAAACGTGGTGGTGCCGGTTCGAGCAAGAAAAGTGTCGTTTCCATTGTCGCCATTGAGAGTCGAGTTGCCTGTTTGGTGGCCCCACAGCGTATCGTCACCACTTCCGCCATGAGCAAAAGTCCAGCCGGAACCAGCGACCAGCGTATCGTTGCCCCCCTGACCGTGAAGCGTCGAGACGCCGCTACCGCCGACGAGGATATCGGTAACGTTCTCAACTCCGTAGTTTTTTGCGTGGCCAAAAATCTCGTTGATTCCGCCGCCGCCTTTAAGGTAGTCCAGACCGGTTCCCCCTTCGATCATTGCGTTCTTTTTCACAGCATCGCTGATCGTCAACGTATCCGCTCCACCCTGTCCACCCATGTAAATCTTTTTGATCGTGTGTTCAGCGACAGAGTAGATCGTGTTGTAGCTGTTGTTTTGTAACTCCTTGACGACAAGTTGGCTGCCGTTGGCGGACATCTCAACCGACAGTCCGTTGCTGGCATCGTCACCCTCTACATAGAGTGTGTCGCCCCAGGCGAGGGCCACGACTGCCATCAACTGGCGATTCTCCAACGCGCCATACGGCAAACTGGAAGTGTCTCGTTTTCGACGAGCTTTGGATCGTGATTGACTGGATTGATGTCGGCGTTTCATGGTATGTCTCCAAGATATGTTGGCTGCGTTGAGAAATATGAGCGGTCTCTGCGGCTCAGAGGGACTGCCTTGAATCAACACGAACAGGGCAATCGAGCTTCGAATTCACGCGAATCACTTCGATCAACTTTGTGCAAATCGTTGCTCTATCCAATACGCGATGTCACTCGCCAATTCGCGCCAAGAATATCGCCAACCGATCTGTCAGAGATTTGTCTTTTTTACGCGGTCATTCGCGTTTTCTTGATCTGTGGCTTTTGCGACTGTCGTGCTGACAGTTTGGCTCGCTAGTAGTCGGCCTGCAACATGCACTCTTTATTCACAAATGCCCAGCATCGTTTTACGGAAACGGCCTCTTTCCGTTAAGCATCCAGCCGATCGGCGTGTACCGCACAAACACGACATAGGTCGCCATGCAAAAAAGCCACGTAGCAAAGATTACCACCGCCAACTTTGCCAAAACCGGTAACGCGACCGGAATCAATAGCGTTTGCAAAAAGAGAATGATCGGCAAGTGAATGAGATACACCCAATAGGATGAGTCGGCGCAGAACTTGAGCCAGGCATTCGAGCGAGCCAGAAACCGCTGACCAATCAGCAACGCTGAAAGCGTCATCAACGCCGATAGATATGAAGCCAACACCGATTCCAAAACGTACTTCGTCGAGAAGTCTGGAACGCTGGCCTGCTCAATCAACGAAATATCGAGCACCGGCATCAAGTAATAATGCGGCACAAACAAGCTGACGCTGATCAAGAGCAAGGGCCAACACCAAGGCTGCAAACGATCCAATAAATCTTCGCGGCCGAACAACTGCCACCCGGCCCAATAAAACATGCCGTGGTAAAAAAACGGCCACCACATCGGAACAAATGATTCGGGAGCGGCGATCGGAATTCCTCCCCCCATCACTCCCGGAACCAAAGCCAGCGGCGAAAGCGCGAGCAACCATTTTCGCTGAAACAACCAATCATCGAACCAAGAAATTCTGTCGGTTTTCCGGCTTGGCATAGGCTTCCAGCCTGTGAATTGAGGACCGCAGGCTAGAAGCCTACGCCACTTACTGCCAATGGCTGCGATCAAGGAAAACATCAGCAGATAGTACAAAAACCACAAATGCATTGTGGTGTAGGGCGCTGACGATTTCGCAGCTTCAGGATCCTGGCTCGCTGCGACAATCACTTGCATCAACCCTTGAGGTTCCTTCACGTAAGAAAAGGCAAAGACGAATACAATTGCCATGGCCACCCTCAAAAACGGCCAGAACAAGACGAATGGCAAGACGATACGAATCCCGCGATTCCACAGAAACGGTTTAAGCCCTTTGCGCTGGATTATCAGCTTGGCAAAATAACCGGACAGAAGAAAAAATAGACTCATGCGAAACAAATGAATGCACCAGATCGAAGCATCGATTGCCACGTATCCCTGAGGATTGGTAGCGATCCAGACCGATCGCGATGGTTCGGCATAGGCCAAGGCACCATGCAGGTACACCCCCAACAGCATCGCCAACGCCCGCAGGTTGTCCAGATAGTGGATGCGCGCTGAGTCACCGGACGCAGCTGCCATCAAACCAGATCCCGGCGGCGAATCTGAAACAGGAAGGCCAGTCCCAAGGCGACCAGAATCACGATCGCTTCGACGGCCATGATCTGCAGGACAATTGGCGGCCACGAAATGACTTCGCTCTTGTGAAGTTGCGAAATTACCGGATGCTCCCAAAGCGATTTGAGGAATAAATTCAACAGAACATTCCCCAATACGACGGCGACAATCGTCCAACCTACCGATTCCGTCACCACCGCAGTGACCAACTGCAAACAGAATCCGGCCAGCATAAACAGAAACATCAGAATGAGAAAAGCCAGAACTCCCGGTTTGGCTTCCGGCACAACGAAAGTAAGCACCGTCAAACTGGCAAGCATCCCGAACCAGGGTATCAAAAACACCACCAGCACGACCGAAATCTTGGCGATCGAATAATCGAGCAAGCTGACCGGCAAACTCATCACGAAGGTCCGCGTCATGTCGACCGATTCGGCCAACAACAAGACACCGATCAAGTGAATCCCGGCGGCAATTGTCACCGTTATCATCAAGATGAAACCGATGAAGCCTGCCGTCTCACCTGGCAGGTAAGTGACCATCGCGCTCAAGAACCCGCCCACCAAATAGCCAAACAGCGGCCAGCGGCTGAGGAACAGGTCTTTCAAAAACAGAATCTGGATAGCCTGTGCGTTCATGATTGCTTCTCCTCTCGACCGCGCAAGACGGCGGCTACAAAAATTTCTTCCAATGTCATGGCCTCGGAGGCTTCCAAGGTCGCTCCGGACGATATCAGTCGATCTTCAACCTCGGCCTGATATCGATCCAGTGTCATCACTCGCAAATTCCCGAAGGTGGACTCAGGGCGCAATCCATCAATCGGTGGTGCCTGCCAATTTGGTGGCGCTTGTAATTTGAATCGACGCCAGCCGTCGAGAAACTCATCGCGGTTGTCGCTGGCAATCACTCGTCCCTGATCGATAAACGTGATGGTGTCGCTGATCTGTTCGACATCCTGCGTATTATGCGACGAATACAAAATTGTTCGCGTTTCGTCGTTGACGATTTGCATCAACTCCGAGAGAACTTCTTGCTTGGCCACCGGATCGAGTCCGTTGGTGGGCTCATCGAGTATCAATAGTTTGGGACGCCGTGCGAGAATCAGCAGCAACAGGGATTTGACCCGCTGACCGTGCGAAAGCCCTTTAATTTTTTGCTGCGCGATCAGTCCGAACCGATCGAGCAGTTGTTGGGCGTAGTCATCGTCCCAACTGGGAAACAGCGAACGAACGAATTGCATGTGAAAAGCCAGCGACTCCGACTTGTAGAGTCGCATGTCATCTGAAAAAAAGCCGATGTCGTGTTTGGCACTCGCTGCACGCGACGAAATCGGCTGGCCCAGTACCGAAACAGTTCCCTGGTCCGGCGTTACCAGTCCCATCATGATTCGCATGATCGTGGACTTGCCTGCACCGTTGGGGCCAATCAAGCCGTTGACGGTTCCCGGTTCGATTTGCAGATCGATGTTGTTGAGCCGAAAGTGTTTGTAGGATTTGGTGATTCCCCGCAGCGAAACCGCAGCAGTTGTTTGGTCCGGGGGCTTAAGAGCAGTGCTCATTTCTGTTTCCTTGGTGATTTTTCGCAGGCTTCGGCAATGCGCCGTTGCAGTTCAGTTTTCGATAGCCCCAGCAGCGACCCCAGTTGGGCTGCCTGGTTCAAATGTTCATCCAATTCGCGTTGGGCTAATGAAGATTGCAAACCGGGGTGGTCGGATACAATCGATCCTTTGCCTTGTCGAGTCGAGATGGTTCCCTCGCGTTCCAGTTCGAGGTAAGCCCGTTTGATGGTGATCACGCTGACGGAAAGATCCGCTGCCAGTTGCCGAATCGAGGGCAGTTCGGTCCCTGACGGCAAATCGCCCACGGCCACGCGTCGCTGGATTTGCTCGATCACCTGCAAATACAATGCGCGTGGGTCACTTTGCGAGAGCGTGATCCAGCTGTGCTTGTTCATATACACAGTGTATACGCAGGGGATTCGTCGGTCAAGCGAGGATCTTGGATACTTCTTTCGGAATTGACTGAGGCTGATGTTCGCGAGAGTCTGACCAGTTCCTGGATTCGTTCTTTGCGACAAAATTTTTTGGGTGTCGTCGGCAAAGCCTGTCGAGAGAAATTTGCGAGCACCAACTTGGGGCATTCGCCTGCTTCGGACAGGTTGTACGGCCAACATTCTCAGGGTATTCTATTTGTGAAGCGAAAGCTAATAGTTAAATGAACCTGAGTTTTGCCGATGATGATCCGAGATGCGAAATCCGTTGCGAACGAGGGGATTGCATCTCCCGGCTCGTCGGAGACTTGGGATGAGAAACTTGAAAAAAATCTTGCTGTTTTGCCTTGTCGCTGTTGCTGCTGTCCGGCTTGTTGGGCAGGAGACGGTGCCACCGGAGATTGACTTGCGTAGGGCGGCAGAGGCCCAGCAGTTAATCGCGACGTATTGTTTTGATTGCCATGATGAGTCGTCAAAAGAGGGAGGCCTGGATCTCAGTCAGTTGCAGAAACAGGAACGCTTCGATGGCACGCTGGTGTTTGAAAATCTGATAACGGCGAGAATGCCTCCCAGGGATGCGGAACAACCGACGGCGGCGGGAAAGCGTCTGATCCTGGATTGGATATCGAAGTCTTCGGAGGAAAAATCCCCCAAGTCGTACCGACGGGTTAGTCGCCACGAATTCGTCCACAGCGTCAACGATCTACTCGGGATCAAGCTGGACGTTGTCGGTGGGATTCCCGAAGATCGTGGCACAAACGCTTTCGATTCGGATCGCAGGATCATGTTGTCCAAAGAACAACTAAGTGCATATTTCACGGCTGCCGATGAAATGCTCGATTTTGCCTTGCCTGAGAAAGGCTTTCCAATCGAGCACTCCTGGACGACCAGCACGATCAAGGACAGTCACGATTCCTACAATATTTATGTCCGCGAATACAAAGAGGGTCTGTTGTTTTCGTGGACACGTGCCAACAACGGCAATAGCTACTCCTATTTTTATGACAACTTCGAACCGACCGTGAAGGGCTGGTACGAGCTATCGTTTGACGTAGCGAAGCTCGGTGAGTTCGCAGAGGACATGAGCATCTTGGTCTATGCGGGCAAGTATTATTATGCGGATGATCGCCCTCAGCCGCAGCGTCTCTTGGGCGTCCTGTCCGTGGGTAACAAGGATGTTCAGGCTCACACCATCCAGGGCTTTCTCTATCCCGGTGAAAACGTGTCGGTCCACTGCTATTCCAAACACACGTGGCGTCAGGAAGCAGGCGATCAAGGCGCTTACATCAAACAGTTGCACGTTCGCGGGCCGCTGCTTGAACAATGGCCACCGACATCGTATCGGACCGTCTTCGCCGACCTGCCCTTGGACGCGCCCGATCGTGAAGCCCAAAAAAAGGTCGCGACGCCAACCGCGTTACAGCAAATCGGTGGTCGAATCTCCGTCAGCAGTTTTCAGGAAGGAATGGAACAGGAAAAGATGCAGGACCGTTCCAACAGGACCTTCTGGCATACGCGTTTTGAACCGGATGTCGCTCAGCCTCCGCACTATGTGATCGTGGAAAACCCTTCGCAAAAGGAAATTGGCGGACTGTCGTATTCGACTTGGTCAGGAGGAAACGGCAATGGACAAATCAAGAGTTACTCAGTTTCGTTGTCGGATGACGGAACGAATTGGGAAAATCCGATCGTCGAAGGGACGTTGGAGGTCATGTTGGCGGCTGAACAGGAAATCCGTTTCCCCACGAAAACCAATAAAGGTTTTATCAGGTTACTGGTGACGGATGCTGTTTCACTCGACGGCAAATCACTGGCTTCGGTCGGCAGTCTGGATGTCCTGGTCGATGCTCCAACCGCTTCACCCACCCTAACGGTCACCGTTGCTTCAAGCTCACCAGATGAATTGAGGCGAGTCATTCGGCGTTTCGCGGAAGTCGCGTTCTCATCGACGCTAACGGAACTCGAACTTGCTCCCTACTATCAAGTTGGCCTTGATGCATTGAGCGAACTTGGCGACTTTGCGAATGCAGCCAGGCAGGGTTTAAAGGCCGTCATCAGTTCGCATCGGTTCCTGTTGTCGCCGGGCGTTCATCATAACGACTCCTATCGTGTGGCCGCCGATCTCGCCCGTTGTCTTTGGCTTTCGGTACCTGACCCAAGACTGCTGGATTTGGCCAAAGCCGACGAACTTTCGGCCGAATCGCTGCCGGCGGAGATCGACCGCATGCTGAACGACCCGCGCGCAGAGCGGATGATCCATTCGTTTTGCGACCAATGGCTGAACTTGAGATCGTTCAACAAAGTGTCACCGTCGTTGAAGCTTTATCCAGAATACAACGATCTATTGAACCATTATCTTCCGCAGGAGACCGAGGCTTACCTGCAGCAGTTGATTCAGGAGAATTTGCCTGTCAGTCATTTGATTGATTCGGACTTTTCGATTTTGAATCAACGTCTGGCTGAACACTACAACATCGAAGGTGTGATTGGTCAGCAAATGCGGAAGGTCGCGCTCCAGCCCGATACTCCGCGCGGTGGGCTGCTTACCATGGGGAGTGTCCTGAAAGTCACGTCGGATGGTTTTCAGACGTCGCCCATTTTGCGAGGCGCCTGGGTTTCCAGGAACATCGCCGGCAATACGCTTTCGCCTCCTCCCGAAAATATCAAGGCAATCGAACCCAGCACCAACCAGGCGACGACGCTGAAAGAACAGATTGAGGAGCACAAACACAACGACTCCTGCTACGCCTGTCACAAAAGTATCGATCCGTATGGATTCGCGCTGGAGAGTTTTGATGCAACGGGACAGTGGCGTACGAAGTATCGAGTTGAGGTACCGCATCAGGGCACGTTTTTGTATCGGCGCGAAGGCTACTTCGAGTTGGCCGGAGACGTGGATGCGTCAGGACAGATTGGGAAGGCCGAGTTTGCTGACGTAATTGGCCTGAAAAAGATCTTGCTCTCAGGCCATAAAAAGATCGCGTACAATTTTGCGAAAAAGTTCTTCGAGTACGTCAACGGATACGAGCCGACGTTGAAACAACGAATCGAGCTCTTCGAAATGATTCCGGATCAGGCCGACGACTGCAGAATCAGGGACTTGATCACAAAAGTTATCACCCATTCTTTCGATGGAGGCCAGCCATGATGAACTCATTTCGGTCGGTGACGGCAGCGAACGACGTTGCCAACACAAGTCGACGAGACTTTCTGAAACTCGGCGTCGCTCTTCCTCTGGCCATACACTCGCTATCACTAAGGGCTGAGGAAAGGAAAAAGCAGCCGCCTCGCCGCATCATCTTCATTTGCAATTCGCTCGGCTTCCACGCACCCTACTTCTTTCCCAAGGTGCAGGGCGATCTTACAACATCGGAGTATCTAAAAGACATGCAGACCGCGCAGAAAATAACGGTGTTCGAGAACCTGTTTCATCCGGGCATGTCGACCAGCAACCACGACTCGGAAAAATCATTCTTGACGGGAACCCCAAACCCGGAATCGTCCAACTTTGTGAACGGCATGTCGCTCGATCAGGTGTTTGCACGAGAGCTTGGAACGGACACTCGGTTTCCTTTTCTTAGTTTCAGCATCTACAGCCGAGGCTGGGGCTGTAGTTGGAATGATCGCGGTGTGGCGATTCCGCCGATGCACGACGAAGAGCAGATTTTCGATTTGCTTTTTGGCGAAGAAGATTTGCGGTCAAAACAACTGCAATTGACGAACGATTCCAAGGTACTCGACTGCCTTCGGCGTGACCTTGCCAACCTGCGCACGGCAGACGGCGAACCAGGAAAGCTGGACATGTACACCACAGTCAATCGAGAGCTGGAAGCTCAATTGGAGCACGAAAAATACTGGCTGAACACCAAGAAGCCCACCGTCGAGAAGTCACTCAGTTCGAACAGAGAATTCGAGTTTTCGACGAAGGTGCACAACCTGTTCGAACTCGCGAAACTTGCTTTCCGGACCGATTCGACGCGAGTCATTACTTTTTCGATGGACTGGATCTATGGTGCCATTAAAGTCCCGGGTGCCACCGGTGGCTGGCATACGCTTTCGCACCACGGCGGCAACCCCGATGTGCTCTCCAGTCTGAGTCGTGTTGAGACCGATATCCTGAGGCACTTCAATCAGTTCCTGTTCGACATGGACCAGATTCAGGAGGGAGACGGAAGCTTGCTTGATCACACGACCGTGGTCATGGGGAGTAACTTTGGCAATTCCTCCGACCACACTTGCAACAACCTGCCGACCATTGTGGTCGGCGGCGGCTATCGACATCAGTCGCATCGACGGTTGGATCAGCCGACTCCTCTTTGCAACCTGTATCTCGATTTGCTGCATCAGCATAATATCGACGCCGGCAAGTTCGGTAGCAGTCAAATGGATATGCGATTGCTTTGAGTCAACATGGACCACCTGACCCCCACCCTACCAAATTTCCTAAAGACGGTGCCGAACACCCGCAGACGGATAGTAGATTTTCAACCAACAAGAAAGCTCCTAAAACCATGAACCCCATCACACGCCGAGCTATTGCTCTATCATCCATCGTTATCATCGCCATCCTGACCACGCCCGGCCCGGTTTTCGGGTCCGAAAACTGGCGGAAGATATCCGGTCCCGAATTCAACCCAGGCGAAAAGATCCCTGTAGGCGCGAAGCACGATTGGAATCTCGGTGCTACGGGCCTACGTGGCTGGATTCGTTGTGACAAGATGGTCACATCCGATGCCCGCGAGATCACGATCACCAAGGTGGAGAATGGTTCGCCAGCTGACGGCGTTCTCGCGGTCGGCGACGTGATTCTCGGCGTCGGCGGCACGCCGTTTTCCTATGACCCGCGCACCGAAATGGGCAAGGCCCTGACCTTGGCCGAATCGGAAGCGGGCCAAGGCAATCTCAACCTGACCCGGTTGCGTGCCGGCAGCACGGCGGAAGTCGTCGTAAAACTTCCGGTGCTCGGAACTTACAGCGCCACTGCTCCCTACAATTGTCCGAAGTCCAAACGCCTACTCGAACAAGGGTGCAAGGATCTTGCCAAGCGGATGGCGGATCCCTCCTATGCCGAGCAGCACGACCCGATCCCCCGATCGCTCAATGCCCTCGCTTTGCTAGCCAGCGGCGACCCGAGCTACCTCCCGCTGATCAAGCAGGAAACCGAGTGGGCCGCAAATTTCAGCGACGACGGAATGGCAACCTGGTATTACGGCTACATCATGATGTTCCTGGCCGAATACAAGATCGCCACGGGCGATGATTCGGTCATGCCGGGCTTGACGCGGCTCGCGCTCGAAGCCGCCCACGGTCAAAGCGCGGTGGGTTCCTGGGGTCACAAATTTGCTCGGCCGGACGGGCGACTTCACGGTTACGGGATGATGAACGCCCCGGGTTTGCCTCTGACCATCTCGTTGGTGATGGCCCGTGAGGCGGGCGTGAAGGATCCGGTCCTGGATTTGGCGATCGAGCGCAGTGCTCGGCTGCTGCGATTTTACATCGGCAAAGGCGCCATTCCCTATGGCGATCACAGCGCATGGATAGAAACCCACGAGGATAACGGCAAGTGCGGAATGGCCGCCGTGTTGTTCAACTTGCTCGGTGAATCGACAGGCGCGGAGTTTTTCTCACGCATGAGCGTGGCCTCCCACGGACCCGAGCGCGATTGCGGTCACACTGGCAACTTCTTCAACATGCTTTGGGCGCTGCCTGGTGTCGCTCAGTCCGGCCCCAATGCGACCGGAGCCTGGATGAGTGAGTTTGGAGGTTGGTACTTTGACCTCGCGCGGCGTTGGGATAACAGTTATCTGCACCAAGGACCGCCGGAACATGCCGAAGACAGCTACGCAGGCTGGGATTGTAGCGGCGGCTATCTCTTAGCCTACGCCCTGCCACTCAAAAAAATCCTGCTCACCGGCAAACAACCGAACCTCGCGCCGCAACTCGATCCCGCCGCCGCCCACTCACTCATCATCGACGGGCGTGGCTGGAACAACCAAGACCGCAACAGTTTCTACGATGCGCTGAGTGATGACCAACTCCTGGAGCGCCTTGGCAGTTGGTCGCCCGTCGTGCGCGAACGGGCGGCCATGGCTTTGGGGCGGCGCAAGAACGCTCCCTTCGCACATTTGATCGAGATGCTCGATGCTCCCAGCCTCGACGTTCGCTACGGTGCCTGTCAGGGTTTGATCTTCCTTGGCGGACGTGGAGCGCCTGCCGTCGATGCGCTGCGGAAGGCTTTGGCCGACCAGGACCTGTGGCTGCGCATCAAAGCGGGAGAGGCACTTGCAGCCATCGGCGCGCCTGCCACGAAGGCGGTGCCGCAACTGCTCGAATTGTTGGCTGATGTGGATGTGAAGAGTGACCCGCGCGGCATGCAGCAACGCTATCTCTCCTTCGCCCTGTTTGAACGTGACGGGATGCTCGGCCGCTCACTGGATGGTGTGGATCGCTCCGCGCTCTTCAAGGCCGTGCGGGCCGGACTGAAGAACGAGGACGGGCGTGCGCGCGGCAGCATTGGTTCCGTCTATCGCCATCTCTCGCTCGAAGAGATCCAGCCGCTGTTGCCGGCCATCCACGAGGCGATCGTGCAGCCCGCGCCCAGCGGCGAGATGTTCGCCGACGGGATTCGCGTGGAGGGCTTGCGTCTCTTGTCGCAGCACCACATCGAGGAAGGGATGCACGCGCTCGTGATCTACACCCGCGATCAGAATCCATGGGAAAGCCAAATTCGCACCCCTCAGCTGATGAAGATCCTTCTCACTTATGGCACCCACGCCAAGGCTGTCATTCCGGAACTGACCAAGATCGCGCATTACTTTGACAAGGAGGAGAAAGACTTTCCACCGAAAATGATGCGCATGAAGGCCAAGAGCGTCCGCGAAACGATCGCGGCGATTGAAGCTTCGCAAGAAACCCCGCAACTCGTCCGACTCTTCTCCGCCGCCAGCGCGGACGCGAAGCCGCTCAAAGTCTTCATCCTCGCGGGCCAGTCCAACATGGAGGGACATGCGGCCATCAGTACTTTTGACTACATCGGCAAGGATCCGCTGACGGCACCCTTGCTCCAGGAGATGCGCAATCCCGATGGAACTCCTCGCGAATGTGACCAGGTCTGGATGTCCTATTTGACCGGCCCTTATGATGGCAGTGCAAATGGCGAGGGGCTGGGAAAATTGACCGCCGGCTTTGGCGCACGGGGAGATCAACCTACCAAGGATGGCGGAAAAATCGGACCTGAGTTCACCTTCGGAATCTATATGGAGAAAGAGCTGAAGGAGCCCATCCTGATTATCAAGACTGCCTGGGGCGGCAGGTCACTCAATACCGAATTCCGTCCGCCCAGTGCCGGGCCATACAGGCTGCCCAAGCAGATTCAAGATGAATGGGACAAACATCCCCAGGGCGCCCACGGGATTCCGAAAGCCGAGGACCGGAAAAAATGGCAGGATGACAAGGATGCCGCCTCGGGTGTGTTTTACCGAATGATGATCGAACATGTTAAAAAGGTGTTGGCAGATCCGGCTCGGGTCTGTCCCGCTTATGATCCCAAGGAGGGCTTCGAACTTGCGGGTTTTGTATGGCTTCAAGGTTTCAACGATCTCGTCGATGGCCAGACCTATCCGAATGGCGATTATGATGAATACTCACGCCTCTTGGCACACTTCATCCGCGACGTGCGCAAAGACCTATCCGCCCCGAAGATGCCGTTCGTCATCGGAGTACTCGGTGTCGATGGCGAGAAAAACGTCAACTTCCGCAAAGCCATGGCCGCTCCGGCAGCAATGCCCGAGTTCAAGGGCAATGTGGTTGCTGTAGATACCGCGCCTTTTTGGGATCGTGTCATCGAAGCCGCACAACCCAAGCAGGGCGAGTATAACGGTATCGTCGATTCGGCTCACACATTGAAAGCAGATGGCACTTTCGACGGGGAATGGAAATGGGAGAATTACTGGAAGCCGGTTGGCAAACCGCTGCCTGAGGAACGGATCTGGCGCTTCATGACGATTGCTCCCACTGAGAAAAAGGACAAGCTGGAAAAGTATGACGGCAGGCGGTTCCGTGACATCACGCTGCCAGCCGGGATGGAGAATTGGTACCTGCCCGACTTCGATGACAGCCAATGGACGGAAGGCAAGGCCCCCATTGGAAAGGGCGTTTGGAAACACAGCGGAATCACGTTGGACAAATTCCCCTCAACCTGGGGCGAGGGCGAATTCCTGCTGATGCGCACAACGTTTGAAGTCGAAGACCTCAACTGCGATTCGTATTGTATTGCGATTTTAGCAAGACAAGGATTCCACGTTTATTTGAACGGCCAAAAGATTCATACCTACATCTGGTGGGCAGACAAGCCGTATTACCGCTCGATCGTCCTCGGAAAAGAAGAGATCAAATATTTGAAGAAGGGGACGAATGTATTAGCGGTCTATGCCAATGACCAATATGACCTTAGCTCCCCAGAACATTTTGGCGCGATCGATGCGCGGATTGAGGGTATCACCAAAGCCGACCGGGAGAAGCTGGACCTCGCCTTGGAGGAAGTCCTTTCGCCCCAAGACAGGGAGGCCCTCAAAGGCGCTTCCAATGGCGGTTACCACTATTTTGGCAGTGCCAAGATCTTCGCGCAGATGGGCAAGGCGTTTGCGGATGCCCTACTGCCTTTACAGAAATAAAACAAGCAGACCTGCACAATGAAAACATCGATCAAAACCATCGGCCTGCTGGCCGCACTCGCATTCGGCATTGCACACCCGCTTCACGCGCAAGTCCCCGATCTCACAACGGATGCCGCATCGGTGGATCGGATGCTCACCTACAATCTCGGAGCTACTGGACTGCGTGGCTGGATCTACACTCAGGCGGCCAATAATCTCGATGCGGCACAAGGCCGCACGACTCTGGCCAGTCGTCAGATTCTGGTCACCCACGTCGGAGCGGCTTCACCGGCGGATGGTGTTGTTAAAGTGGATGACGTGATCCTGGGAGTGGAGGGGAAACCTTTCAACGATGATGCGCGCAAAAGCATGGCCATGGCCATCCAGAATGCAGAAACGGAAGCCAGGAGCGGCGTGCTCAATCTGACGGTTTCCCGCGGCGGAACAGTCCAGGAGCTTTCGATCAAACTAGCGGTGATGGGAACCTACAGCGAGACCGCTCCCTGGAATTGTGAGAAATCCGGTCGGATCCTCGGCCAGGCTTGTAAGGTCTTGGAGAAGGAACAAATGGCCAAAGACTGGACGGGGGCGATTCAGGGTCTAGCCCTGCTCGCGACGGGCAAGCCTGAGTATCTGCCGAAGTTGCAAGAATTCGCGCGAAGCCTGGCAGCCCTGCAAGTGGACCCCAACAAGAAGCCTGATGGACCTGTCTGGGGCGATACATGGCAGTTGGCGTATCGGAATCTTTTTCTTTGCGAATATTTCATGATCACCGGCGACAAGGAGGTGCTGCCTGCGATCGATGATACCGCCCTCTCGTTGGCCCGCGGCCAGGGCATGTATGGCACCTTTGGCCACGGGTTTGCTGCATTGACCAGGGACGGAAAATTCAACGGCTCCGTGCCACCCTATGGTCCCGTGAACATGGCGGGTCTTCCCGCCAATCTCTCCATCGTGCTGGCGAAAAAGTGTGGAGTAAAACATCCGGAGATCGACCAAGCGATCGTCCGTGCCGCCGGGTTTTTCGGTTACTTCACCGACAAGGGAGCCATCCCCTACGGCGAGCACGAACCATGGCCCTACCATGAAAACAACGGGAAGAATTCCATTGCCGCCGTGATGTTCTCCGCGATAGGCAACAAGCCGAAGGAGTCCGGTTTTTTCGCCCGAATGGCGACTGCAGGCTATGCCAGCCGCGAGTATGGTCATACCGGGCAAGGCTTCAGCTATTTGTGGAGTGCCCTCGGTGCCAACGTCGGTGGCCCCGAGGCGGCGACGGCATTTTTCCGCAAGGCCTCATGGCACTTCGATCTGGTGCGCCGCTCGGACGGTTCGTTCACTTACGATGGCGGTGAACAATACGGAGCCGGCCAGACGGACGATAATACCTACTTAGGCAAGAGTGGCTACTATGGATTGAGCCCTGCGGCCACGTACGTCCTCACCTATGCGCTGCCTTTGCGAAAACTCGTCATCACCGGTCGCGATGCCAAACCATCGGATTGGCTCGACAAGAAACAGGCTGCCGCCGCCGTTGCGTCGGGCAGTTTTGATCTCGACCGTCGCGCCATGTCTGTGGCGGAACTGGTTGCGGCATTCGGTGATTGGTCGCCCATCGTCCGCAGTTGGGCTGCCGAGGAATTGTCGAAGCGCCCCGAAGGCAAGACGATGATTCCTGATCTCATCAAACTTGCCGGGGGCAGCGATGCGCACCAAATTCAGGCAGCCTGCGAGACACTGGGGCTGCTCAACACCCCGGAAGCGCTGCCGGTTTTGGTGAAACAACTTGCCCACCCGGATCGCTGGGTACGTTACAAAGCCGCAGAAGCCATCAGGAAAATGGGTGGAACCGCCAAGCCCGCCCTGGAAGGAATTCTCAAGGCGCTCGTTCTAACAGCAGAGCCGTCGTGGCCCATTCTCTGGGCAGACCCCGTGCAAATCGCCCACGGTCAATTGGCCGCCGCCGTTTTCTCTGGTTCCCTGAAAAACGAACTCCCCAGGGTGGATCCGAAGCTGCGTTATGATGCCGTCCGCTCGGTTTCGATGAATCCAGACGGGATGGCCCGAGCCACGCTCGAGGATTTCTTCCAAAACCAGCTCAGTGAGGGTGACGTGATCGCCCTCGCGCCGGTGATTCTCGCTGCCGTCGAGAGCCCCAGCCCGGCGGACACCATGTTCAACAACGTGATCCGCATGGCCGGCCTGCAGGCGCTCACCAAATATCATTTCCAGGAAGGCATCGCCGCCGCCATCGGACTTGCAAAGACCCAGGGTGGGCATGGCAGCGAAACCCGGACGGGCCAGATCATGCAGATCATCACCGGCTACGGAGCCGCCGCCAAGCCACAGATTCCCGCGCTGAAAGACTTGATCGTCTCGCTGAATCGCGAGGCGGAACGCGGAGAGTTCCCATCGTCGTTGAACATGGATCGCGTGCGCGCGGTCGAGGATGCCATCCGGTTGATCGAAGCCGCAACCACACAGCCTGAATTGCGGAGCGTCAAACAGTGACGGACTCCCCGGAACTCATCCGCATCAAATAGGACTCGTGCGACACGCACTAACAAACGATTTCGCTTGTGCGATCGGCTGGATTTTCAGCGAGACTCAGCATCGAGTCGCTGCAAGAATGCATTCGCGACATCCAGGTGTCCTTGGCGTTTACCCGGATCCATTTTTCTAGCCATGCTGCACATCATTGCCCAACGGGGATTTTTCGCAAGGTCATTCGCATGATTACCAATCCAACGCCAATACAGACCGTCCCACACATCGCACCAGGGCTCCATTTTGTAGTGACTCATCTTGCGGACGTACGATGAACCGGAGAAGTAAGGCTTGGTTGTAATCAGTCCGCCGTCAGCATGTTGGCTCATCGAGTAGGCGTTGGGAACCATGACCCAATCGTAGCTGTCGATGAACATCTCCATAAACCAGCGGTAAATCTCGTCGGGATCAAACTCGCACAGGAACATGAACCCACCCAGTACCATCAACCGCTCGATATGATGGCAATAGCCCGTTTTCAGGATTCGCTGAATCGTGTCGTCGATCGGCAAAATGCCAGTTGAGCCGTCGTAAAAACTGCTGGGGATTTTCCGTCGGTGTCGCCAGTGGTTGGTCGTTCGCATTTCAACACCAAGATCCTGATACGTCGCGCGGATAAATTCGCGCCAGCCAATGATCTGCCGGAGAAAACCTTCCAGCGAGTTAAGCGGGACATCGTTCGTTTTGGCAAACGACAATGTCTCTTTCACAACTTGGTCAGGTGTCAACAAACCGCTATTGAGCGCGGGCGACAAGACACTGTGCCACAGCCAGGATTCGCCTTCCGCGATCGCATCCTCGTAGGCGCCAAAGTCAGCGAGGCGGTGTTTTAGAAAGTGTTTCAGCCATTTCTTCGCATCCTCATGCGACGTTGGATAGAAAAGCTGGTCCAGCGAGCCGGGATTCCCGGGAAAACGATCTTCGACATAACGGATCGCCTCCCTGTCGATTTCGTCCCGCTTCAAGGTGAGTAAAGTAGGAATTTTTGCCAGTAACTTCTTGGGGATTTTCTGACGATTGTCTTCGTCAAAGCTCCATTTGCCGCCAACTGGTTCGTCCCCATCCATCAAGATGTCGAGCCTTTGTCGCTGGAATTTGTAGAAGTCGCCCATGAACCAACGCTTTTTGCCGGCCCGGTATTCCCGGTTTTGGTGCCGCTGATTGATAAACGACGGATTGTCCAGAAATTCGCAGGTAATACCAAGCTGATGACAAAAACGGTTGAGTCGCTTCTCAAGCAAGAAGTCCGTCGGGTCCGCCACAACCAACTTCCTTCGCGAACGGCCCATCGAGTCGACGACCTCCGTCAATTGGCGCAACAGCGCATTCGGTTTTGCATCATATTCCAGATACAGCGTTGAATACCCTTTTTCCTGAAGCACAAACTCGTAGCGTTTCATGGATGCGCGGTGCAACCAGAGTTTCTGCTTATGAAACTTCATTGGGTAATGAGGGTCTGCAAAAAACAAACTATCCTCAATCAACACGACGCGGTTCGGTCGCAGAAATAGACCCGGATGGTCACGAAACAACTGGTTGGGAAAGATCAACAAATTCACGAAAGAAACTCGATTCAGGAAATTTAGTTCAAATGGATGCAAATCGCGATTCTCGATCAATGCCAGCCGAGAATCAACCGAGCTTCGCCCGCAGTGCCCATAGTATTAAAACATGATTGCCGACCAAACTGATTCGTACGAGCCCTGCCGAAGTCAACCGTTATCCAGCAGACGATTTCACGGTTGCTAATTAACATAAGGTGTTACCAAAGCTTCGGTGCACGAGCGGTCTTGTTTCGGTCGTTCAGGATTTTCATGAGTCATCACCGCTGGATCATTGGCGCGGGCTTCGTACTGATGTTATCGGGACTGCTTCATTCCCTCGTCGGGTTGGGTTCCGGCGCGTCTTGGGAAGGATCCGTATCGATACGCAAGCCAATCTTGTTTGGCTTCTCCACCGGACTGTCAATGATTTCGCTCGGTTGGATTCAACGAAAAATGCGGCCCGCGAACTACGACGCGATTGGCAGTCCGCTGTTTGCCATCGCAATGCTGATCGAAGTCGCGTTGATTTCAATGCAGTTTTGGCGCGGCGAAGCATCGCACTTTAACCATTCGACACCGTTCAACTACGCGGTGGATCGCGTGATGACAGGGCTTATCGTTTTCGCAGCGATCGTAATCCTCGATCTGACGCGTCGCAGCTTTAAATTTATTCAGGCCAAACAGGAAATGCAGTTGGCGATACGAGCCGGGATGGCCTTACTTTCGATTTCGTGCGGGATTGGTTTTTTCATTTTCTTTTACGGGGAGCACTTAGTCAGTTTGAATCAGGCTCCCGAAAAATTTGGTAAAGCTGGCGTGATGAAGTTCCCGCACGGGGTGGTCATTCATGCTATCCAACTGTTCCCAGTGCTGGTTTGGGCCATGCGGAAGTTGAACATTCGGTCGGAAAAACGTCTTGAACTGTTGCGATTTTCGATTGCATCCACGACCGCTTTCTTGATCTTCAGTCTTATTCAAACTTATAGCGGTCGCGCGAGATTTGATTTGGGTTTGGCCGGAGCAGTCGCGTTGATAATCACGTTTGTGTTGCTCGTGCCGGTCATCAAAGGTTTTTTCTCGGCGGTTCAAGATCAGTTCCGCCGCTGGCATCGACAATCCCTCAATTCGTTGTAAATTTCTTACTGCTTGGGTTGCAAACGAGCCTTGGGCAGTGAACAAAGCCCGTACGGTCAACAGTGCCCGACCAGTCTACATCAGCAGTGCAGCTGGCCAATGAGAGTGGTGGAATCCGCTCGAGTTGGTGACTCACGCTTTAGCCAGCGATCGCAATATTTTTTTCCGGTAGATTAGGTTCAATGACGGTCCGAGCGCAGTTTATTTTTGGTTTTGTTGGCAGTTAGCCGAACGCGATTGTCTTGCCAATCTTTTTTAGTGTGATTCTTTGCCGAACTACCCAATCTCATGGATCAAACACAACTTTCCGTCTTACCAGTGCATCTTCGCGAACGAACACGGATTCATCAGGAAGGCTCGAACGACGGTGGTCCGTTTGTGCTGTATTGGATGCGGACTGCAGTGCGTGTCGACGAGAATCCGGCGTTGGAGGTGGCGATTGCGATTGCTAATAGCTGGGACCTGCCTGTCCTGATTTATCACGCGATTTCCGCCCATTATGAGTACGCTTCGGACCGGCATCATACGTTTATGCTCGAAGGTGCCCGCAATGTACAAGCTCAATTCAACGAACTGGGAATTAGCTATGCGTTTCATTTGACGACGCGCGACGACACGAGGCCCCATTTGATCACGCTTGCCGAACAGGCTGCCTTGGTCGTTACCGAAGAAATGCCCGTCGATCCGCCCCGTCAATTTTTGAAAGCCCTGACGAGCAGAGTCGCAACTCCGATTCTGTGTGTCGATACAGCGTGCGTGGTCCCGATGCAGTTAGTAAAACAGCCTTACACGCGGGCGTTTGAATTTGGCAGTGCGACGAAGAAATTGTACGCCGAACGACTGACGCGACTTTGGCCGGAGTCAAATCGTCTCACGCGGCAGATTAATTTAGCGGCTTTGCCATTTGAGCCGCTCGACTTGCAAGCCGCTTCTCTGCCGGGCCTGGTTTCGCAATGTGAAATCGACCATTCGATTGGGCCAGTGTTCGACACAGTCGGCGGTTCGAACGCAGGTTACGACCGCTGGAATCGATTTAAGAAAAAGGGACTGGCTGGCTACGCCAAGCAACGAAACAACCCGCTCGTTGATGGCGTCAGTCGCATGTCGGCTTATCTGCACTATGGAATGGTTTCACCAATGCGGCTGGCGCGCGAGGCGGCTGAGGCAGGCAATGCTGGAAGCGAAAAGTATCTCGACGAACTGTTAATCTGGCGCGAAATGGCTTATGGGTTTTGCTTTTACCGAGCCGATTACGACGGATGGTCGGCGATTCCAGATTGGGCGCAGGCGACGTTGGCAGCCCATGCTATCGATCACCGTGACAACATCTACAGCTGGGAACAATTGGCCCGCGCGAAAACAAACGACGCGTTTTGGAATGCGGCTCAAATGTCGTTGCTTAGGCAAGGCGAGCTGCACAACAATGTTCGGATGACTTGGGGCAAAGCGATTTTGAACTGGACAAAATCTCCGCAACAAGCCTTGCGATTGATGATTGATTTGAATCATCGGTATGCGCTCGACGGACGTGACCCGGCGTCCTATGGCGGATTGCTTTGGTGTCTTGGGCAGTTCGATCGACCGTTTGAGCCGGAGTCGAAAGTATTCGGCACGGTGCGATCTCGATTTACAGGCGATCATGCCAGCCGGCTCGATACAAACATGTTTGGCAAACGCGTGTCGAAACCCCGATTTGAGGTGGCCAAGGTCGCCGTGGTGGGCGCCGGCATTTCCGGTTTGTTCGCGGCTCGAACGTTAGCCGATCATGGTTTGTCTGTTACCGTTTTCGACAAGGGCCGAGGCGTTGGTGGAAGGATGGCGACTCGGTTTGTCGATGGCCAGCCCTGTTTTGACCACGGCGCACAATACTTCACAGCGCGAGATCCGCGGTTTGGAAGATATGTTCAGTCGTGGTTGGCGCAAGGGATTGTCGCTCGTTGGCCGGACTTTGAATCCGCTCGGTCACATAAAATCGTCGTACTGAATAACGGCGAGCAAATTGAACAGGTGGATTCAAATTTAAGATTCGTCGGTACACCTTCGATGAATGCCGTTTGCCAGCATTTATCCCACAGCCTGGATGTTCAATCATCCACTCACATCGAGAAGATTGCATCAGCCACCAAAGGCCTTCGTTTGACTGCTAATACCGGGAGGGTGTTGGGCGAGTACGATCGGGTCATCGTAGCGACACCGTCGGTACAAGCAGCGGAACTGCTCGTCAGGTTCCCCGCACTCGCTGAGCCGATTTCGAAAATTAGAATGCAACCTTGCTGGGCCGTCATGGTTTCGTTTCCACATCCGATAACCGATGAGTGGGTGGGGGCGTTTATTCACGATTCGATTCTGACCTGGGCCGCCCGCAACAGCACTAAGCCTTCACGACCTGAAGACGCCGAACACCTTGTACTCCACGCGGAACATCAATGGACATCCGACAATTGGGAACGAGACGCCGAGGCAGTGGCCCGAGAACTACTCGACGCATTTTGGCAGGCTTCTGGACTTCCGCCACAACGGCCTACTCAGCTTCAAGCCCATCGCTGGAAGTTCGCAATACCGGTTGATCCGCCAGCGACTCGCTGTTTCTTCGACGCCACAACAACCATCGCGGCTTGTGGAGACTGGGCCGGCGGCCCGCGAGTGGAAGGCGCATTCCTCAGTGGCATGGCTGCCGCCGGTCGAATCCTCGGCACCCTTTCGCCAGCCGACATTCGCCTTGACCCTCAACAGCTAGAGTTGTTTTGAATCTCAGACCGGCTCAAAGACTGGCTTAACGGGGAAAGCGATGCTCCGTGCAAAACATTCATTGGTTCACTGCCAAGGTTGAACGACACTCCATTTGTTAATCCAAGACACCACGCGCGGGTCGATAGTTTGACCATCGATGGTTTTTCCCTGACACGTTTCGGCGGCGGAGACCCAGCGGTTCGATGCATCCCGGGAAAGTGTTTCAAGAACAGCACCTCGGTAGATGTGGACATTGTAAAATGCGAGTGCGATGAGTTGTGGTGATCCATCGGGCCCGGTTTCCACATGGTCGATTGAGAGTGCGGCCATGTTCGAAACCAGGAAATCAGACTTGCGGTTCAAGTTCAATTGCCACGCAACCTCACGCGTAATGGACTCGCGGAAGCTTTCCCGATTCAGGCGTTCACCGACGACGAATTTCCACTGCAGCGGTTCTGGCTGCCTTCGCAAGAGCAGGCTGGTTTGGTTTTTGTCGGTTCGGAGCACGATTGCCACGGACTGGAAGAGTTTGTTCGTTTCGTTCTTGTCGTTGGTGGTCAAGTTAACTCCAATCTTTGGATTCGGTTACACGGGTGAAACTATTTTTAGAAATTCTCAATTATGAAATCATTTATTTCAGCAATCACATCTTTCGTCAGCAATAAGTCGGCCGAAACGGACATTCGAGCTTGGCTGACGCAGCAGGGACTCAATGGCAAATCCGCTCAGATCACCGGAGTCGAATTGCACGCCACCCAACGACCTGGATGGTTGCAGGTCTTTCGCTTGGAAGCCTCGTGTAAAACCGCACAGGGGGACAATGCACAACTTTTTGGTGCCCTGAGATCCGACGAACGCCAGGGCGAACCTCAAATTCACGTCGACACGAAATTGGCGGTTCGCGAAGAACAACTGGCAGTTTGGTCCGAGGGTTTGATTACGCTGAAACGGCATTCCAAGTAACGCAGCTATGCCGGAAGGACATACGATTCATCGCATTGCTCACGACCACAGGAAGTGGTTCGTTGATCAATCGATGGGGCTTTGCTCGCCGCAAGGTCGCTTCGAAAAAGAGGCCAGAAAGCTGGACGGGGCGATTTTGAGGGACGTCACGGCTTGTGGGAAACATCTGTTTTACCATTGGGGCCCGCGAAAGATTGTCCACGTTCATCTGGGACTATATGGCAAGTTTCGAATTCATAAGAATCCGGCGCCGCAACCGCGAGGCGCTGTACGACTTCGAATGATTGGGCAAGATCGCACGTTTGATCTGAATGGGCCGACTTGCTGTGAGCTGATTGACGATCGAAAATTGCGCGCGATTAAGGCCAGACTCGGGCAGGATCCACTCAGCTCTGATGCTTGTCCCGAAACGTTGTGGCTGCGGATGAGTCGCAGTCAATCGGCGATTGGCACGTTGCTTCTCAACCAATCCATAATCGCGGGGGTTGGTAACGTCTACCGCGCCGAGATACTATTTTTGTTAGGGATTCATCCTGAGACACCAGCCAAACAACTTTCGCGAGAACGATTCGATGAATTTTGGAGGCTGACCATCCAATTGCTGAAGACCGGAATGAAGTACAATCGAATCATCACGGTTGACCGCCAAACAGTCGAAAAGCCCCTGAGTCGATTGAATGCTTCGGAGCGACTGCATGTTTACAAACGCCCCCGTTGTCGGCGTTGTGGCAGCAAGATTGAGACATGGTTGTTGGGCAATCGCAAGATGTATGCGTGCACAAAATGCCAAAAAGAGTAGAAACGAATGCAGACTCCCAACTTGATCCTGATCGCCAATCTAGTTTCTAGTTGTTATATGGTGGGGCTGATTTGGATGGTACAAGTCGTCCACTATCCGCTGTTCGCGAAAGTCGGTCCGGAGCAATTCGTCGCCTATCAGACGAGCCACCAATCGCTTACGACGTTCGTCGTCGGGCCACCCATGTTGATCGAGTTTCTTACCGCAGTACTACTGATTTGGTATCGACCTACCGGAGTGCCGGGTGGGTTGATTTACGCAGCCCTGGCCGTGCTCGTGGTCGTATGGTTATCAACGGCGTTTGTTCAAGTTCCGTGTCATGAAAAACTCACCCGTGGTTTCGATGTCGCGACTTACTCACAGCTTGTTGTCTCGAATTGGATTCGGACAATTGGCTGGACAGCTCGGGGATTGTTGGTGACTTGGATGTTGATTTGCGTGTTGAGAAGTGTTGAGCGAGGGTAAACCGTGCGCCGCTCGGCCGCCGTTATCGACGGAAGTGCCGATTCTGACCGCCTGACCGAGTCGATATTGAGAAACGAGCTGGGGCCAGACAAAGCAAAAACCCAGACAAAGCCAAACCAACAGAAACTTTATTCCAGCAGTTTAGTGGAGGTACTTGGCTTGAGATCAATAAGCAAATTAGAAGATTTCTCGGGGAAAAATGTCTTGGTATGGCCCTTGGTTGCTTTTCCCCTTCCCCACCCGACAATCGCTCAATCATCTACAGGGCATCAATCGCGCCGAATCGTATTGGACCCGACCCCTTTAATTATTCCATTTCCCGCTGAAACAAGACACCATTTGGAGCATCTTCATAAGAGGATTTTAATTTCCCAAAACAGTCCGCAATAAATTCACTCTGTTTTTCTGCCGATGTTGTGGCACCTTTTGTGGGGCGATGACTATGGAAAGAGAATCGTTATCAGCTTTTTTTGGAACCCTTTTCCCGATCCTTCAAGAGTTCGACAGTAAACCCGCCCTCGACAGAGTCGTCTTCGCGTACAAAAAGCCAGTCGTTGACATAGTTGGCATGCGCCTTAAACGTGTCGCCCATTTGATGGGTCGTTACCAGTTCGGGAGTATTATCGATGATTCCTTCGAAGCAATCTCGCGTGAATTTGGTGACGGTCATCCAGACAAACTCGACGGTATCATCTTCTTCAAGCCGCACTTTGACTGATGCCTTATCGCCAGGCTTTGCATTTTCGAAAAATATGATGAACTGAAAAAGATGGGCTTGAGCAATCCGTACCGCCTCAGCCATTTCGGGATCATCACTAGGAACCAAGACCAACTTGTCATCTTCCTCGCCAAGAAATGGCAATTCAAATTCATCGACCGACGAGACCATGCGATGAATCGTCCCGAAAAGGCCATCGCCGATCGTCAACTGATCGGAAACACGATGGAAAGCCGTCTTCACCATTTCGAGTCCGTCGTCCAGTGCCCGTTCGTATAGAATCACGGCCTTCTTCAGGTCCTTCGCCGTGCCAAGTCCAAACTCAAAACAATTCCCCAGTTCGGCTGTCGCGGCCTCCAACCCCTGTTCACTTGCTTCCGTCAGCATCTGAATTCCCTCTGCACCCATGCCAGGAAAATCGTCCTCATTGGTGTATTGTTCACCCAGCAAGCCCAGCGCCATGACGGATCCATCGTCGACCGCCCCACGCAACAATGCCTCACCTTCGGCCAAGGACTTCTCCAGAAGGTCTCCGCCGAGGAGCGCCGAGGCAAGTGCTAAAATTGCCAGTTCATAGTTCTGGGCCACACTCGCATCAATAAGTTCCCTGCCCAATTTCTTGTTAACAGGAACGGCCTTTCCCTCGAGATACATCATGCCCCGCTCCAACTGGGCTGTTGGATGTCCCTTATCCGCAGCGCGCCGCAAATCTTGTATCAAAAGTGCGTTGACAGTCCCTTTTTCGGAATAGCGAAACCGTAAACCACTGTCCCGGTTATCTGGCCATGCACAAACGGAAAATTCAGGAATCTCGTCTGTGGGCGAGTCATTCAAAGAGGCATCCGCAAGCTGAGTCGAAAAACAAATCTGGTCGAGAAAGGAAAATGCTGTGACCCCTAGGCCATTCTGCAATTGCCGTTTGGTCTCCTCCGCAATTGACCGGAGTTCATCTTTATTGGGTTGACGGTACACGCCAAAGACCATCATCACTAGAAATTCCTGAGTTCGTTCGTCAAATGTGAACCGAATAATTCCCCCGGTTAGTCCCAACGCGTCAATTAGTTCATCGTCCAACTCAAATTCTGCGTCTTGCCCATTGGAGTTGATTCCGGAAATACTCCTCAATGAATCAACATTCGTAACGACACGCCGGCGTCTACCGTGACCTGTATATGCAGTTGCGGGTGAAATGATTGTAAGTCTCGGCATGCTCAATTTCCTTTGTAGTAACGGTTCGGCCGCAGTCAAGTGTCGCGAGAAATGATGATGATGCTCACATTCGCCTTTAGTGATAATATCTTAAACAGTGAACGATTTGTGTCCATCCGGAAAGAAATGCCGGGACCATACCAACACATTCCAAAAACTTCCCGATTGATTGCTTGTTCGAAGATTGAATGCAGTTACTGGATTTACTAGCATGTACGAGTTGTTAGACCTGTCATGCTGGTTTTGCCGCGGTCTGGCCTCCGTTTGACTACTACCATTTGGCTACTACCGTTTGGTTACAGTCGTCTAAATGCGACCGATGGATATCATAAGGGGCAGCTGATTGCAAAGGCGGAAAAGGCAGGGCCAGACAACAGTCTTCCCCAAGACGGAAAAGGCAGGGCCAGACAACAGTCTTCCCCAACGCAGGCGCTCGGAAGCTCAATGGAACTGCTCAAATACCCATTACTGATTACCTTGTCCCTGTTGGTGCTGCTGGCGTTTACACCCGCTCCTAAGGAAACTCGACTAGAGACTCGCAGTCACACCGCCTTCAATGATGCGCAACAGATCAAGGCAGGCACACTGAGTATTTCTACTCTCGACCCATGGGGTATGCCGTTCCACATCACCAACGATGCCAGCCATGGACTGGTGGTGACATCGTTTGGTCCCAACAAGTCAACTGGATTGCACGGCTTCGACGACGATGACGTTTCATCGGCGATGTCAACTCCCCCGCATGAACGGATGATTCGCCGCAGAGACATGCAAATGTTAACGTCCTTCATCCTGTCCATAGCCCCTTGGTTGTATCTGTTTCTTCGGTAGTGCCTTTCGGCAAAAAGAATCAAAGGGGGCAGGCCGACTTGACCCCTTCAATTCCTCGACCGATCTCAAGCTTTATGCTACGCTGGCACGGATGAGTCCGCCCGATAATCGCCTGCCTCACTCATCGCCGCGCACTCGGCGTCGCGTTTGGGCCATGGTTGCCTATCCGCTAAGGCCGGGTGATGGCTGGCGTTAACGGGAATGAAGTGCCCAAATGGAAACCACCCAAATAATTGTCTTGCCGGGCTTTGATGGCACGGACCAATTGCTCGACCGTTTTCGTGCAGACGCACCTCCCGCACTCGAGATAACGATAGTATCGCTCCCGGATAATCCGGATGATGATTACTTCACGCTTTGCGACTACCTGTCCGCGCGGATTCGTAATCTCGACTCTTGCCACATCATCGCACAATCGTTCTCAGGGCCACTGGGGATTCTGCTTGCTCACCGCCATCCCGACATTGTTCACCGATTAACTCTGGTCGCCTCGTTTGCTACTTCGCCAATTCCGTTCATTGGACGATTTTTACCCTGGTCCCTACTCTTTCGGCTGCCGATGCCGTCATTGATTGCGCGCCTATTTTTCGTTGGAGCGGACTCGTCAATTATCCCGGCGTTGAAAAACGCCATCCGACAGACATCGCCGCCAACGCTTGTTCGGCGCATTCACTGTCTGATGAATGTTGACGTAACGTCCTATTTGTCGGAACTGGATTGCGAATTGACCTATATCCGTCCGACCCAGGATCGACTTATTTCAAAAAGCGCAATGAATACCATTGTGCGCGTGAACGAATCGGTTGTCGTTCGCGAGATAGACGGCCCCCATTTGATTTTACAGACACGACCGAAACAGGCGTGGGCCTCAATTCTCAGGTGAGCCCACACCCAGCATGTCCGGATAACAAATCAACATTTGACATCGCGGAGTGACGGAGGAACGGAACCGAAGTTCAAGTGCTCTATGCTAGACGGCGGGCTTTTCTGAAGCCAGACCGGCAATCTGCTTGCCTCGGAACTGCCTGCACCGCTAGACTAGTTTCTTCGACGCCGCGTCCCACGCACATCCACGAAGCGTCTCCGTCCAACGCACAGACTTATTTCCGCGAAAGAGTCGGGATCGTTTGCTATTCGTTATCTCGCTTAAATCTGTGATGCCGAACATGACCCCAAAACCGCAATTGTATGGTTGGTTTTGGCTAATCTTTTGCCCGCTGTTTGTTGCAACGCTTTTCATCCCTGTGTGTCCAATTGAAAATAGGCACTTTAGTTTTGTCTTTCCTGTTTGGTCCGCCTATGTGTTTCTTTCTGATGAGCTGTTTCTTGCCCTGCCGATTGCCGCCACGCATTCAATTGGCAATTACTTCATCGCCCGGCTGCTGTCCCAACAGCCAACGTTACGAGTTCGGTTTTCGATGGCGGAACTAATGGCTGTGATTGCCGGATTCGCTACGATGCTTGCCCTTATTTCTTCACTACAAAATGTTGGTTTTTCGATTTTCCTTCTGGTACTCGTCACTGGCGTTTGTATTTCAAATTGGCTGCAGATACGATCGGTTTACGGCATGCGCGTTTCTGGCCTACATCGAAATGTAACTATTGCACTAACGATTGGTTGCGCCCTATTGTTGATGTCATTCGCGAATGAGCTTTGGAAATTCGGCCTGTGATCGCGGGTTAACAAATACGCACTTGACCTCGCATATTCGTTGTGGGTTTTTTCCAGATATTGATTTTCTCGGATCTACGGCAGGCTGATTTTCGATTTTTCAATTTGTACTTGCCTCCCTTGGTTTGGCACCAATTTTCACCTCCGTCGTTATCGGCCGATCCGATGATCGCTGCGACTGATCATTTCACACGCGGCGATGGTGTATTCCTCAAATCTATCTAGCAATTCCGAGACAAATATCCACACCTTACCAGCCTTCAGCATTTGGAATTCCGCCTGCGGGAATACCACTCTTAATTCGGTACAATGCTCGGTCGTAGTTGCAATGTAGATGCCGTTTTGCATTGGGTTAATGTCGTGGCGACGAATCGGTTTCTCGCGGCTGACCAAAAAAAGATACAACCTTCCGTGAGCATAAATGCCGTAATACCCAAACATTGGTTTGATCAGGATATCAACACCGTTCAAGTGATCGAGGACAAAAACATACGGTATCTTGTCGGCGTATCGTATTGTCATCATCTTGCCTGCCCTGCCGAACGTCCAAATTTCAACAGCCGACCGTCGAATTGGCGCCTAACTGTTGCCATCCAACATTATTTCCGAATCGAATGCCTTCAACCAGCAGTTGGCCATTACTTAACTGGCGGAATGTAATCGAGACCGAAGTTTTTTAGATATTCTTTCAGCGGCGGCAATCCGACGCTGGTCCGGCGTTGGTCGACATGCAGCTCATCTTCGACCGGAAAAAGAAAAAACTTTCCATTGGACTCGGCATTGGACTGCAGCTGAGTTCCGTAAATCTGTTTCTTGCCTTGACGCATTAGCACCCGATCTTCAAGCATCGCGGCGTCGGATTTTCGCGCCTCTCCTTTGTTCGCTGCTTCTTTAAAGAGGGCCAGGTATTTTTCTTGGGTCGCCTGTTCACTGTGTTGCAAAATTAGAAACGCAGCAATACTACCTTTCGTGCCGACCAAACTCTTGCCAGGCCAACCGTGAAGTTGAATTATTTCTTCCAATCTTGCCAGGTTTTGATGGTCGATTTCGGCTTGCTTCTCGATCATTTTCGGCAGTTCTTTCGGTTGCTCGGAACCCGGCGCGGAAGACGCTTTGATCATGGCCTCTTGCAGGATCGTCCGAAATTTTTGGTCTTCGTCCCCCATCGCAATCAATTCGGCGCTGAGTTCCGGCTGTATTGGAGCCGGTTCGTTGGCAAGTGAACCGATGTCCACTTTCGTAGTCGATTTGAGATTTTCGTCATCCAATTTGTTAACGCTCCACAGTAGGCCGCGCGTGACCAGGTCGAGATAGCGTGGGTCGGCGACGGTGTCGTTGTTGTGTCCGAGGGTGGTCGCGAAGACGCGGGTTTTGAACTTGTAGGTGTTGGTCCACGCGACAACGCAGTCATCAACGAAGGTTTGGCCAGCTGCGGTTTGGCTGGTTTGGGTGCCACGCATCAAAACATGTCCGGTTTCCAGCAACTGGCCGCTAGAGTTGTTGTACAATTCTTCTTTGATGGTAATCCAGTTCGATTGGCCTTTCATGATTGGATGTTCAGCATCGGCGATGGTTATCGAAATTGGCAACTGCGCACCATGACCGGTCGTTTTCAATCCGGTGAATTCGAACCAGGGGGTGACTTCGTCCGGATACCCTTGGCTCCGGTAACTATGCATACCACAGTGCAGGATCACGGCTGGCAAACCTTTTCGATGCGGTTCCAGAATTCGATCAATGACATGCACGTCCGTGACATCGGCACAGCATTCGTCATGCACAATCACGTCGAAGTCTTTGGCCCAGTCGGGGCTTTCGTAAATTGGGTTCATGTGTTTGGTGCCTTTGTCCGAGTCGTAGGCGATCGTCCACGAAACATTGGCCCGTGCGGAAATGCCTTTGGTCAGGATTTCTTTTTGATTGGCGTAGTCGTGACAACAGCCGCCGATAACGAGCAACGCGCGAATCGGTTTGCCGGATTCTTGAGCGTTTGACGAGGCGGTCCCAAAGGTAATCGCAACCAAAATCGCAAGTGATCGAAATGTCCAATCCATCATGTTCCAAAACATCCGACGATTCATGTCAGTTCTCCGTGGGGTGGCTGCACCCGATTATGAAAGGAATTCATGCACTACGTTAGCTGCACTCTAGGAAAAAACCGCCCGCAGAAAAACGAGGGTCAGGCCACCTCGCGAAAAAAACCGTGGGACTTGTGTTGCATGCGACATCAAAAAGTTGCAATTCATTCGACGACCACCCGAAATCGAGTCTTGCAATAATACAAATTCTGGCATTAGATTGAAACCGTTTTCATGATATCGCGATATCTTCGATCAATTGGCAAAGCAAAGAATACAAATTGGGACCGGTTTCATTTTCTTTGATTGGTGTTAAAGTTGCCAATTCAATCACCCGCTTTCATAGAAAATCTCGGGAAATTGACAAAAAAAGCCCATTTCAGCCGATTTGTTAAATCCCGTACCGATGCCAATTTTTTTACGAATTACGAACATTTGTTTTGCACCTTGGATTACGATGGTTGGTGTCGGAACTGTGTCGGCAGATCTCTGTGGACCAATCAAAATTACCAGGCAAATTCGCCCAAGGGAAAGAAGTTATGTTGCATACAAAGTTGTTCTCGGCGTCGCTATTGTGCGTCGCGATTTTTTTCGCATTTTCCAAAACGGCTTCGGCTGATCTTACCGTCAATGGTAATTTTGAAACCGGTTCTACATCCGGCTGGACATCTTTCCCATCTGGAAATTCGACGTTTGCTGCCATCAATAGCCCGTTGAGCGATGTATTCGCTGGGGCCTTTTCAGGTAAATTGGAAAACCTGGCCACTGGCAGTGCCGCGGTCATCAAACAAGCCAATCTGGGAGTCGGCGTGGTTCAGCCATTCCAACAAATCAATGTTTCGTTCTGGGCGAAAGGATCAGGAGCAGCAGGCGGCGTCCAATTTGCCGAGTTCTTTTCAGAAATTTCTGGCGGCGGAACATCATTGTCGGTAATACTTGGCGGAGGCCCGTTGTTTCTAACGAACACATATACGCTGTACCAGTTTACGACGATAACGGGTGCCAATGTCACGGGTGGCGTGACCTTACAATTTAATGCAGCCACTGGGGCAAACATTGGAAGTACCTCGACCATGTTTGTCGACAATGTTATCGTTACGGCTGCGATTCCAGAGCCATCCTCGACTCTCTTAGTTTTGGGCGGCTTGGGAATGGTGGCAAGTCGACGACGACGCCCATGCTAATTCGTTTTCATTGCGGATTATCGGGATTGAATTGTAAGCTTCCAGGCGCTGGTCACCGGCTAGCGCTTGGTCGCCCTCCCTTCAGATTCAAGATTGTTTTCAAACAACCATAGATGGTGTTCGCTTCGTACAATTAGCGAACCCGGGGACAACGCCGGAGTGGCCCAAATGGGTTCGCCCAATTCAATAGTCGACAGCACGTGGAATGGAGCCGTCGCAGACAGGACCGACAACGCGCCTCGAGCGGATGCAAGAAAAATCTTTTCATCTCCCATGACCGGCGATGCGTAGTAGGGGCCGCCCGGTGCGACACGTTCCCGGAACAACGGTTTGCCGTCGGCGATATCCAGGCAAGTGACCACCCCGCCATTTCGAACAGCAAACAATCGATCGCCAACAATCAGACTGGTGGGACATTCGGGAACACCAATTTCTGCCCGCCAAACCAATTCAGGCGCGGACTTCGCGTCTCCGATCCGCAGCGCAATAAATCCGTTGGCATGCTGAAACGAGTCCACCCATTCCTGCAAACGCGGCCATTCCGACGCTTCAATCTGGCCATTCTTGTTGCCGTCGACCAGGCGAAAAAATATTCGCAGCGGATGATCGCCTTCACCATCGGCGTCGGGACGGGACAAAACACTTTTGTTTTTTTCGGATTCTTCCAAGTTAATAAGTCCATCCCCATTCGCATCACATTCTTTGAGTGCGACATCAAATGTCGGTAGCCCGAGGACCTCGCGATTGGTTCGCATGTTATAGGAGGTCACGATGATCAGGTCATTGGCGACTTGGGGGACAGCGATCGGTTCGTCGGCGAGTCCAGGTATTGACCACAACTCGTCACCATTCCCGATTGCAATGGCCCGCAAATGGAACGGTTCATAAATCAAAATCAACTGCGGGTCATCCGGTGGCCAAACCGCCGGGGTTGCCCAACTGGAGGCCGGGCCATCGGCGGTCCGGTTCCAGATTACCTCGCCGTTTGATTTATTAATCGCCAACAAACTGGCCTTTGTCTGATCTGACGAAAAAACAATCAGCCGCTCTCCGGCAAGAATTGGCGATGCCGCGGACCCATAAAGATTGTCGGCGGCCTCCAGTTTTTTTCGCCAAATTTCCGCGCCTGTCAAATCGTAGGCAATCACGCCAAACGATCCAAACACGCAATAGATATGTTCACCGTCGCTAACGGCCGTCGGTGTAGCCGGGCCGTGGTGATAGGATTTTTCAATCTTCGCGACAGGCAATTCTGTTTGCCACCGCAAGCCACCCGTTCGAAAATCGAAACATTGAGTGATCAGTCGGTCCGTTTCATAACCAGTAATGATAATCGCTTCCCCAACAACGATTGGAGACGAGTGCCCGGCCGCGGCCGGGATTTTCCACCGCAGATTTTCGGTGGTGCTTAGCTGATTGGGAAGCGGAGAACCGGCTGATTCAATTCCCCTGCCATTTGGTCCGCGAAATTGACGCCAGTCATTGGCGACCGGAACTTCAACGCGATGTGCCGTTTTCGCAGCGTGTGCAATTGGTTTGGACTCGTGATGGTCAACCCGATAGGTTTCAGGTGTGTCAAAACCTTGTTGACCGACGATGCCAGTTGCCAGGATCAAACCTGTAGGAACCAACGAGAGCAACGTCATCACTGACCTTGGAAACAAGTCGGCGCGTCGTATTGCCACGAATGGGTCCATCAATTTCCCTTTGTTTCGGTAAATCGTTGCAAAAAGCGTTCACGATGTTTTCGTGCCGAAAAAACCATTTTCTTGACAAGCAGATTGGGACTGGATTCAAACAACTCATCGAGCAACGAACCGGCCGTTGGCGTATCCAGTTCGGCAAGTAACATTGCCGCCCGCCGAATCCGGAGATGGACGTCGTCGATTTTCAATTGCAATTGTCTCAGCGACTCGAGTTTGGTAGCTGAACCTGTCGGCTCAAGAGTCGCGGCCGAAATCGCGCCGTATGCCGAAGGACCAAGATCGATCAAAGCGTTAATGGTCCCAGTTCGAATCGCCAGGTCTGCTGAATCAAGATCGCCAAGTAACTTTTCCACCTTGCCAATCGTTGTTTCGGCGCCTTTTGAAAATAACGGTTCCAGCGCGGCTTGAATCGCAGTCACAGCCGCTTCAGGATTCAGAGCAAGTTGCTGATGAGCTTCGAAAGCATTCCGAGGGGAATCACCAATCAACTCTCTGCCAAGTTCCGTGTAGTTTACCGGAGCGCGTTCGATAGTATTGGCCAAATCCCACAGATAGCACATACCATCCTCGCCACCCGTCAACAGGCACCGATCATCCGGGCTGAAATCAACGTTGTAAAGGTAGTTATCGTGTTTTGCTTCCGCCCAAACCTCCTCGCCAGTGCTGACTTCGTAAACGCAACCCTTGCCACTCGAGTGACCAACCCCAATCCACAGTCCATTGTGTGAGAATTGAAAACTCCCGTAGACCACTCCTTCCTTCATTTCGATGTTGCGAATCAATTCGAGTTCCGTGCTATAAATTCCGATTTTGGCATCCATTCTTAGTACTGCAATCGATCGTCCGTCCGGTGCATAAAGTGCGCCGTACATTCGCGGATCGCCGTTATTTGGATTGTCGATCAAGTGTTCCGTGACCAGTTCGCCGGTTTCGCAATTCCACAAGCGAATCTTTTTGTCCCAGCCGGCCGAAACGAATTCCTGACCATCGCTGCGCATGCACAGTCCATAAACTTGCGGATGGCGAACTTTGGCGATTTGCTGGTTGGACGGCAAGTCGAACAGATAGCAAGCCGACTGGCGAAAAACCGCAGCAACGACACGGTTGGCGTCTTTCGAAAAACTCAATGCTTCAACCGTGGAATGAACGTCGCGGCCTTTAGGCCAGTCCCAGTGATGAAGTTCCTCGCCGGTGGTCAAGTTCCAAACAATCACATGAACATCTCCGGCGCTGGAGCCGCCCGCCACGAGTCGTTGACAATCCGGCGAATAAATGACTTGTGAGAACGTCGTCCCCGGTTTCTCGATCGTCCTGGATTTCTTCCCGTTCGCCACGTCGACAATGTGCAACTTGCCGGAGTCATCACAAAACGCAATCGACTGTCCATCGGGAGCCATTGAACAAACGCCACTCGCTCGCTCGGAATTCGCGATCCGGATTTGTTCACGTTTTGCGATATCCCAGCGACGAATGACGCTGTCCCCACCAGCCGAATACATTTGGCTGCCGTCAGCGTTGTACTCCAGCGACCAGGGCTTCCAGATGTGCCCGACCAATGTCCCCTTGGTTTTACCGGTTAACGGATCGAGCAAATGAATTCGCTCGTCTTCTCCGATCGCCGTCCCAACGGCCAGCTCGTTTCCAGTTGGTGATAGGGCAATATCGGTGGTGTATCGCTCATCCTGGCCGGGCACGGAAAAAAGTCGTTCCCAAATTTCGTTTCCGGAAACGACGTCATAAGCCCGTGCCGCAATTTGTTGTTCGGTCACGTACATGCGCTGGCTATCACCCGAAAAACAAAACCGAATCACGAATCCTTTGGTTTCGATTTTCCGTTGAACTTGACCGGTCGCGGCGTTCAATATCTGGAACGCCTTCGGACGCTCACTGTTGACCAGTGCCAGAAATTTTCCGTCAGGCGAAAATCGGGCGTAACTGAATTCGCCACCAAACGTCAGGCGATCACCGTTACTTCTTTTTTCAATCGAATGACGCGGGTGATTCTCGATTCGATATTTCTCGACGCCTTGAAGATCACAGACCAGCAAATACTTCCCGCAGCCCACGGCGATCATTGTTTCGTCGGGCGAAATATCAATCGATCGGAATTGGTCCTGGCCCCCTAAATCAATTGGCGTTATCATTCCTGTTTGGAAGTCCAATAGATTGACCGAGCCGGGCGGGCCGGGCAACGCCAACTGGCCCGAAACGGGCAAACGACACAGACCCCGGAAGCCATAGGCAGCCGCACCGGTGTGAATTCGCGAAGTATCATGGAATGGCGTTTTCCAGAGGCTTCGACCAACTTCAGCGTCCCAACCCATGATCGAATCATGGCCCCACGAGACCACGATCTTTCCATCGGCCGACAAAGCAATCGCACTGCAATTCGCTGGCGTGAATCGATTCGTTCCCAATCGAATCAACGCTGGCGCTGGCAATGGATCACCCAGAAAATCGGTTTTGAGCGGGGTAGACGTTTCCGGTATCTGTGAATGCGCTGAAGCAATCAAAAAAGATGTGGCCGTTAAGCAAACCGAAATTATTATCAATCGTCTCATATCAGTACCACTTTCAGACATTCCTTGAGGGATGTCAACCAATTGAGGAATCGCCTAGACGCGAATCTTGTTGTTGATTTGAATAGAACTTGCCGCGGAACCCGTTCCAGGTAGATAAGTCTACCAAAAATATGTTCTCCAAGTCTCAGAACTACGAGTCACCGAAAGTCTGGTTTGCGTTGCAGAGTCAATTAGAGTTGCTGATCTGGCGCCTTAGATGTTGAGTGGTCCATCGGCAAAATCCGGTCGCTGACGAGGAAAAGAGTTGCCAAGGCCAGCATCGCAAATCCTGCACCGATCAACATTGCTACCGAAGCGCCAAAAAAATCCCAAACGATTCCGGTAGCGAGACTGGCGATCAACGTTGTCAGTCCCGTTAGCGCATAAAACAATCCCATCGCCGTCCCGCGCGCCGCGCGCGGAGCATGATCGGCGATTAACGCTTTGCCCACACCCTCCGTCAGCGCCATGTAAGTGCCGTAGATCGCCATCAGCGGCCAAATGCTCCAGGCTGATGACGGAGTCACCAGCGCGAATCCAATATAAACCCCGGCATAGATCACCCAGCCTACAACGATGATCCGCCATCTTCCGATTCGATCGCTCATGGCACCAGCGGGGTAGGATAAAGCCGAGTAGGTCACGTTGTACACAGCATAGGCCAAGACCACTGCCCAAGGTGAGTAACCCAGATCGCGCGCGCGCAGCAATAGAAACGTGTCGCTGCTGTTGGCAAGCGAAAACAATACTAATATCGCCAGCACATACCAATACGACGTCGGCAGATTCAACCAACCCGGTTCAAGGGTCGCGATGGTTTCCGGTGATTTATTTTCTCCGACCGTCGCTGCGGTGCTGGAACCCGGCAGTGCAATCGGCGCCGACTCGCGCACGAGAAATGTCAGAATCAGCGAAGCCAATCCCAACACGGCACCCACACCAAAAATCGTTCGGTAAACCCAGCCGGGCGTTTCCATTGCCGTATTCAACGCTGGCACCGAGTCCGTCGACTGAGGTGAACCCGTTAGCCACCACAGCAACACCGCCGAAAGCAACACGCCGACGATCGCTCCGGCGGTATCAAATGCCCGGTGCAATCCAAATGCTCGTCCGCGTAGTTCCGCTGCTACCGCGTCGGCGATCAGGGCATCGCGCGGCGCGCTGCGGAGCCCTTTGCCGAATCGATCCAGTAGCCTCCCGCCGAGCACCAATGGCCAAACGGTGACCAACGCAATAATCGCTTTTCCGATGACTGGCAATCCGTATCCCCAGCGAATCCACCAAACTCGTCCGCCCGCGTGGCCGGGGCGATCGCTACGGATTCCAGCCACGGCCGACATCAGCGCGACAATCATCACGGCCGCGCCCTCCATCGCCCCGAGTTGCGTCTTCGAAGAGCCGAGCACGCCAACTAGAAACAATGGCAACAGCGGATACACCATCTCGCTCGAGATGTCTGCCAAGAACGAAACCCAGCTGAGAATCCAAACGGGTCGAGGCAATCGCAATTTGGTAGTTGGTGTCAGCGGCGTCGGCACGGGGGCAACTATCTCTTTTTGGCAATCGTGTACCAAGCGAACAAATCGGACTCGAGTTTCATGCCGTCGGGTCCGTCCCAACCTAGCTGATGAGCCAATTCGCGAGCCGCCGTGTCGTCGACCTCGTCAAAGGCCAGAATTTCCAAACCAGCGGCGGTCAGTTGCTCGCGCGTGAACGGAGATTCCCCCTCGGCCCAGGGAACGTAAGGTTGGTCCGCCGCGGACTTGGGAGGACAAAAATTGTAAATCACAAACAGACCCTGCGGCTTCAGCATCTTGACAGCTTGCGTCAGAAACTGCTCATCGGTAACTCCCAGGTCAATCACATGTCGGGGATTGGCGGGTTCGCGAGAGGGGTGAAGATAGCCGCGTTTCAAAGTGTTCTTCGAAATGAACAGGTCGAAGCCCTCTCCCGCTTGCTCGACCAGTTTGGGCTCGGCTGGAAACTTGCCGTCCAACAAAGTCACACAACCGCTACCCACAATTCCGGATTGTCCTTCATAAAGGACAGGTAGTAACGGATCGACATCGACACCCGTGGCTTGCAGTCCCGTTAGCGCAAACATCTTCAAGTGTCCGATACTACCGTAGCCAAAATCGAAAACCCGCGCTCCCGCCGCAGGCGCGAATCCGAATTTCTCCGCCAGATCCAAGGCGCGAGAGTACGCCAGTGGCGACCCGTACCTGCCGCTATAAAACAGGGACTCGTCGATCGAAACCTCGCGTTCACCGACGGTCGCCAGGCGAGGTTCCACGGGTGGCAATTCGGCAGCCTTCTGCAGCCAGGCTTTCGTCCACTCACCCCGTAGCAGCGGTTGAACCTGTTCGACCTCCGTGACGAATGTAGCAACGACCGAACCAGCTGTTGCCGGCACTTGTTGCTCCTGTCCCACAAGGGGAATCGCACAAACCAGGAGTGAAGCAAGTTGCCAAATCAATACGCATGTGCCTCGACTCAAGGCGGAATGAACAGCGAAGCGTGGTTTTGTGTTTTTAATGTACATCACAGTTTCTGGTGGTGATAAATCGCTGCGGGGAATTCGGTCGGTGGTTTCGAGCAAGCTACTTTTTTGATTTCTGGTCCACGCCGGTAAATTCAGCGGGAGGACTGAACAAGTCCAGCAGCACGCTGGTTTCAATCGCCGTGGCTCCATGCCGAACGCCGCCCGGCAAGTGCAGGACCTCACCGGCGCCGATTTCTAAAATTCGTGGTTCGAGGCCATCGTTGTCGAAAATTTCAAACCTCAATTTGCCCGACAACATTACCGTGAATTGTTCATTGTCATGTTCGTGCGGCGCAACGTGGAAGCCTTGATGCAAATTCAAATACGAGATCATCATCTTATCGCCGATGACGCGGCAGCGGTCGATCAAGTCGATGGGGTGGTCAACGGGCAAGTTGGCCCAAGAGTAGTTTTTGGCAATGCGCTGCATGGAGTAATTTCTGGATAGGGAATCTCTGGAAAGCCGTGAATTGTAGCATTGATGGATGATTACCGTCATAAGTTCGTCGTATGAGCTGCGAGCGCTGGCGATCGGGATGCGCAGACTGGGCTCCCGAGAGCCACTAACGAAGCGCACCCGACGACAAATCGCCACGATTTCGAAATAATCAGGTCGATTCTAGAATTTATTTGAGATTTCTGTCCACTTTGCGTGGGCTGCTGACAAACCATTAATTATCAGATCGATTGTCTGAATCAAACGTTGGACGGTACATGGACGCTAAACGAATTTTCGAAATCCTGATGCGCGAGAACACGGCCATGTTGATGGCGTTTTTGCGGTCGACGATTCGCGATGCAAATACTGTGGACGATTTGTTTCAGGGAACCATGTTGGTAGCCTGGCGACGGTTGGATGAGTTCGATCGCGAACGAGCGTTTGGTCCGTGGCTGAGAGGGATCGCCAGCAAGGTCGTATTAGCTCATTATCGGCAACATGCGCAGAGTGCCATGACGCTGGACCAGTCGGGATTGGAGTGGCTCGAAAGTCGGTTTGCCAATCTCCAAAATCAGCCGGGTGATTCCTATTCCGAAAAACTCGCGGCACTTCGCGACTGTGTCGAATTGTTGCCGGACGATTATCGCCGCCCGATTCGGATGAGATATCAGGACGAAATGCCACTGGCCGAAATCGGTCCCGTTCTCTCCATCGCTCTCGAGACTCTCAAAAAACGGCTGACTCGAGCCAAGCAGCGATTGGCAGATTGTCTCGAAAGAAAAATCAATCCGGCGGAGCAAGCGTCATGAGTGAACACGAACCACAGGAACAGCTCCGCGAATCGCTGATTGAGGCGTTGTTGAGATCCGCTTATGAAACAGATTCCGCCAGCGATCAACAGCGCATCGAAAAAGTGATGCAGTGCTTAACGCTGGAACCAATTGAGCTGGAGCGAATCGAACTGGAGCACGAAGACTCCAAAACCAGTCGGCAAATCGGGTCGCGCGTCCAACTAAATCGAGGAAATCGGTGGATCGTATGGGCGGTCGCGGCCTCCGTTGTGTGCGGACTGTTCATGGCGTTTCAAGTCTGGGGAACATCCGGTTCCGCTTTGGCCGCCGTTGAGCGCAGTATCGCCACGGCCCAGGAATATGTTGTACGGCAATATCGTGTCACGGTGACGATTGGCGATTCGACCAGCAACAACCGAGTCATTTCCAGTGACTTGTATGTACAGGGAAGTGATCGGTTCGCCTTGCGTCATCCGGCTCTTTTGCCTGGCGCTCATTTATGGCTGGGAAGTGATGGACAGGAAGCATGGTTGGTCCCGGCGCTCGGCCCGATTCGGGTCGGCGATGAAACGGGCTTGGGTCGATGGCTGAGCCAACGCGAACAGCTTTCTTCGCCCTATCTGCATGTCGAATCGATTCTGGCTCGTATGGGTCGCGGTTATCGCTTAAACGAAAAACCAGCAACGGAATTGACACTTGGCAATGGAACCACCGTTAGCTGCCGACAGATTGAGGGAAACTTACGATGGCGCAACAAGGACAAGGCTCCGGACAAAGTCGAATTGTGGTCTGACGCTCAAACCGGAGTTGCCATGCGACTGGAGCTGTTTTGGAACGTGCCGACTGGCTCGCTTGGCCATCAGAAAATTGTGATCGAATTTGTTGATTCCCCTGAATTGGCGGACGACTGGTTCGCGTTTGCCGGGCACAGCACGTCAAATCGACGCGTCTTGCGATTTGATGCGGCCGACCAATAGACGAGTTCCTTTTTTCATCAGCATTCGATTGTCAATTCAACCCTCCAATTGTATCGCGGCACGATAATCTTAACGCTTATTTTGCAATTCCCTTAACCGAGAAACGTTCGATGTATTCCAAGAAAAACCTCCGCGGAATGGTGTGGACAGTATTCTGTCTGAGTATTTCGCAGCCTGTTTGCGGGCAACACAAAACGGCTGCCTCAACGGTTGAATCGCCTCCAACATTTTCTGCGAACATCGCTCCGATCGTGTATGAGAAATGTTCAATTTGTCATCGGCCCGACCAGGTTGGCCCGTTCTCGTTGTTGACCTACGACGATGTCAGTCGGCGCGCCAAGACGATTCGCGCCGTCATCGACAATGGATACATGCCGCCCTGGAAACCGGTCAATCACAACGTCGCGTTTTCTAACGATCGCAGCCTGAGCAGCGCGCAGAAGCAACAGTTTCTCGCTTGGATCGACGCCGGTTGTCCGGCAGGCGACCCGCTGAGTACCCCATCGCCGCCGCAATTTACGGACGGATGGACGCTCGGAAAACCGGATTTGGTCGTGAAAATGACAGGCCAGTTTCAGATTCCCGCCGATGGTCCGGACATGTATCGGTCGTTTGTATTTCCGGTCGATTTGCCGGAGGACAAATGGGTCAAAGCGGTTGAACTGCGCCCCCAAGCGATGTCTTCCGTGCACCATGCACTCTTTTTTCTGGACACCAGCGGCAATGCCCGCAAACAGGACGGCGCTGACGGCCAAGCGGGAATTCCTGGAATGGGATTTCTCGCCGACTTTGGTGGCGCGACGAGCAACGAGAAGGGTCCGCGACCAAGTGGCTCGGGAATACTGCAACGATTGCGAGGTCAGGCACCCGGTAGCGCGCCCAGCGACGAAGACAACAGCCGGATCGATAACGCACTCGCGCGGGGTCTGGGTGGCTATGTTCCAGGAGCCGTACCCCATCAGTTGCCCGGCGATCTGGCAATGGCGCTTCCGCGTGGAAGTGATATTGTCATGCAAACGCACTTCCATCCATCAGGCAAACCGGAGACCGAACAGGCCGAGTTGGCGTTGTATTTTGCCGACAAACCTCCAGCCAAACAATTAGTTTCCATTCAAGTTCCGGCGATGTTTGGATTCGGAGCCAATATCCGGGTGCCGGCCGGTGAAAAAAACTATCGAGTCACTGATTCCATGACGGTCCCGGTCGCGACAGAAGTTATTGGTATCGGCGGACATGCGCATTACATCTGCAGCACCATGAAATTGACGGCTGAATTCCCCAGCGGCGAATCGACCGTGCTCATGCAAATCGATGACTGGGATCTCGATTGGCAAGACCGATATCTATTTGCCGAGCCGCTCGTACTGCCAGCCGGCACCGTCCTGCGGGCCGAGATTGTATACGATAATTCGGCAGAAAATCCTGAAAATCCATACCAACCCCCCCAGGAAATTCGGTGGGGGCGAGAATCCAACGATGAAATGGGGGCCATTACGTTGCTGACTGTCGCCGCCATTGAATCGGAGCGACCGGTTCTCCAAACGGCAGTTCGTACGCACTTTACTGAAACGATTGTCAATCGTTTTACCAGCGGCGCCGGACTATCCAGAATGTTGATGCAATTGGACGAGAATGGCGACGGCAAACTACAAGAATCCGAGGCACCACCGAGGCTGAGCGGTCGCGTTTTTGGACTGCTCGACAAAGACCAGGACGGAGCATTGGATTCCACCGAACTGGACGGCATCGCCGATCTCCGCGCCCGTTTTGGTACTGGTCGCTTACCGTAATTGAAGCAGGGGAAGTTTGGCGGAAAATCGTACACTGATTCCAGGTCTTGGCCGGGAATCTGATTATCAATTTACACGAAACAGGTATTCACGTTCATGCTTACTCACCGATTTGTACACAGCCTCCTTTTCCTGGTTGCGTGCCTTGTTTCCGAAAGCTGTCGGGCTGATTCACCGTGGCAGTTTACTGACGTTGAGGGAACGGTGCACAAACCTTTCGACGACCAATCCACGCAGGCGATCGGATTGGTTTTTATCTCGACCGACTGCCCCATCGCGAATTCCTATCAGCCGGAACTTCATCGTCTCGCTGACGCCTATCGCCAAAACGGAATTCAGTTTTTCATGATTCATCCCGATCCTCAAACGGCAGCGGACAAAGCCCGCAAACATGCTCGGGAGTATGATATTCAAGTGCCGATTGTAATTGACACCGAGCAAGAAATTTCGCGCCGGGTAGGTGCGACCGTGACGCCGCAGGTATTTGTTTTGGTGCGGGACCATTCGACTCCCGCCTACCAGGGGCGAATCGACAACCTCTATGCGGACTATGGCAAGAAACGCGCTGCCGCCACAACGCATGATCTGGCTGATGCGTTGGCCGCAATCGTTGCTGGAAAAAAGATTGAACAGCCCAAAACCGAAGCCATCGGCTGCTTCATTTCGTTACAGGAAAAACCGACGGTCACGCCGTCTGCTGAATCATCCTCCTATGATCCGCTCAAAATCCTTGATGAAAAAATTAAGACACTCGAGCTGGTGGTCAAAGACCAAGACCGGTCGCGCGAAATTCCGTTGTTGGTCTATCTGCCAAAATCAACCGGGCCGGCGGCTGTAATCGTTCATAGTCATGGTTTGGGTGGCACAAAAGAAACTTCTCCTTTTCTCGGCCAGCATTGGGCGTCGCGGGGGTTCCTGGCCGTGTTTGTTCAACACGCGGGTAGCGATGATGCGATCTGGAAAAACGTTTCCGCGTTACGTCGCATGACCGAGATGAAGAAGGCGGCCAGCGGTCAGAACTTGATTCTGCGAACAGGCGATGTGCCGGCGGTCATCGCCCAGTTGGAAATGTGGAATGCCGACAAATCGCATCCACTCTATCGCCGTTTGAATCTCGAGCAGATCGGCATGTCCGGCCATTCGTTCGGCGCGCTAACGACCCAATACATTGGAGGTCAAAACGTCTTGGGCACACCGCGATACGCCGACACGCGGGTCAAAGCGGCTATTCCGATGAGTCCCAGTGCTCCTCCGATTGGCGATGCCAACAAAGTCTTTGGGAAGGTCGAGATTCCCTGGTTATGCATGACAGGCACACGCGATATCTCGGTGATTGGTGGAGCCGATCTGGAATCGCGGTTAAGTGTGTTTCCAGCGCTTCCGGCTGGTGACAAATACGAACTGGTGTTGGACGAGGCCGAACACTCGGTTTTTACTGACCGTGCGCTGCCCAATGATTCTCAACCACGTAACCCCAATCATCACCGCGCTATCCTGGCTATCAGTACGGCGTTTTGGGACAGTTATCTACGCGGCGATGCGTCCGCGAAAAAGTGGTTGAACAGCGAAGCCGTGCGGGACGTGTTGGAAACGGACGACCGCTGGCAGAAGAAGTAGACACTATTTTTTGAGACGGGGTGGTTAACGAATCTTGGGAGGCTCAAGAGGTGTCGGTTCGCCGTTTGGTTTTGGTGGGGTACCCAATTTCAATTTGATTTTGGTCTCAGCAGTCTGACCCTCCTTGATGATGGACAACTCGATTTCCTGACCCGATTCGAAACGATTCAACACTTGACGCAGGCGCAACATATCGGTGACCTCTTGCCCGTCGACCCCGACGATCACGTCTTCGCGCAGCAGTCCCGCTTCCGCCGCGGGTGTTTTCGGTACGACCTGTTCGATCCACAGCCCTTTGCCACTGGGATCAGGAATCGCCTGGACACCGAGAAACGCCGGAGAAATCGTCTCGCCATTCTTCAATCGCTGAATCAGCGCTTCGGCACCGGACAACGGAATAGCAAATCCGATCCCTGAATCGTACCATTCGACGCCTGCGCCAATGGCTTGCGATTGGGGGTCCATCGGCACGCAAATCCCCAACATCCGCCCACGAATATCGACCAACGGCCCGCCATAGTTGGCGGGACTGAGATTGGCATCGGTTTGTATTGCTCGACCGCCGATTCGATTTTTGGCACTGATGATTCCTATTGAAATTGCTGGTTGGCTATCGCCGTAACCGACTCCCATGGAAACTGCCCACTGCCCGACCGTGATTTCGTCCAGTCCTACCATTTCCGGCACGCACATCCCCTCGACTCCTTCGATCTTCAACAGACAAATTTTTCGCGTGTCGTCCCGACCAACGATCCTGGCGAATCGACGAACGCCGTCACTGGGAATCACGGAAATCAAAGGGGGCTGTTGAATGAAATTAAAAGTGCTGGTCAATAGGTAACCGTCGGCGGAAATCATTACGCCGGTGGTGTTGCCTTCCCCCTGTTTACGAATTCCACCGATTCGACCTTCGATCGTACTGACTCCGCCAAACGATTCGATCGTGACCAGTGCCGGTCGAATTTTGTCCGTCGCAATTCGAAATGCCTTCGAGGTGAGCGACATTGCCTGAAACGAGTCTTCACGAGTCAGTGTTTCCTGAGCCATTGCTGAATTAGAAACCGGGACCAGCGAAATCAGAAAAACGGAAACAAGCCCTGCGAAAATACGGAGCCGAGTGTAAACGATCTGCTGATTGAGTAGGAGAGTCATGGTTACTTTCGAACTTCTGGAACGATCGGTACTCGCAGGAATTCGGTTCCTCGTTTAATGACCAGGATTACTTCTTCACCGGGATGAAGCGTATCCACCGCCTCGTTGAATTCTTTGACGGTGCCGATTTTCTGGCCGGCAATCGAAACGATCATATCGTCGGACTTCAACTCGGCAGCCGCAGCAGGCGAGTTGGGTCGAACACGGTCGATGTAAGCAGGATTGTTGCGGCCACCGGTCTTAAACACAATGATTCCGAGTTCTGCGAGCGGCGATACTTCGGCAACCGCTATCACGGGGGCGGAGTCCGGGTTGGCGACAAATTCTGCCAGGATCGAACTGGGGACTGCGTAATTCAATCGCGTATTGGTTTCGGAACTATTGATGATCTTACCAACCATGCCCACCAATTGTCCGTCGGTGGTGAGCACGGCACCACCCGCCGCACCGGGATTGCTGGTAATCGCATCAATCACTACCAATTCTCCCTCGTACGCGACATCCCGTCGGTTCAAGCGGGCTTCAATTGTAGTGCGCAACGAAATTACCCCCAGCGTTGCCGAGAGGGGCTCGTCTTTATCGGCGACTTTGAAAGCATTCGTCAACGCGATGACCCAGTCCCCCTGTGCTCCAACAGGTTCGGACTTCAACTCGAAATAATCGGGAGTCGCAGTTTCGATTTTGAGTAATGCCAATTGGGTAACGCGATCGCGACGCAAAATAGTCGCGACATGTTCTGAGCCATTTGCCAATATCACTTTGACTTGTCGGCCATCGAGAAATACACCCTGTGTCGATAAGACATGGCCCTGGGCGGAAACGACGATCCCGGTGGCAAAGCCCTCGACATTCCCAGCCGAGGCTCCGAAGACTTTTGCCATTTTCGGCTGGGCCTGGCTGACAACGGTTTCAAAAAACCCCTCATCGGACTGCTGAGCGATTGCCACCGGAGGACAAAAGATCAAGATCGCCGCCAACCACAGAAATGCGGCACCATCAGCGGTAAGGCAACGAAAGTAATTGAATTGAAGGGACCGAGGTTGTTTCACGATGGCGGGCTATTGCTTGGCGGTGGAAGTGGGTACTTCAAAAATCGAAAAATCGGGTTCGGCGATCCAGGAATGCTCCTGATTGACCAAAGTGAGCAGCGGCGTTTCCGCGATTCCCGACACAAAGGTTCGCTGTAACGGGATCGTCAGCGTTTCGCTGACCTGCCATTGAGCAAAGGTTACCCCACCTTGGCCATCGCAGTCCTTCTCGGCCGAGGCTTTCAATAAACGAATCTTCGGCAGGCCGAGTTCATCGTACATGCTCAACCACAGAAAGAACTGGTCATTCTCCGGATCCATCAATCGCATTCGATACGCGTTTTGTTGCAATGATTTGTCACCTCCGTCGAGAATCGGCGAGCCAAATACTGCGAACGGCTGCGCGTGTGAAGCGGCGGCAATTGAAATGGCCTGGACGATCGGCAGAGACAATTTGGCTTCCACCAACGAGAGTTCTGCCAAGTCCTGACCGATACCACCGGCCATAAATTTGTTTCCATCAAAGAGGTATATTTTTTGTTCCAAATCGGTTTGCCATTGAATCCGAAATCGTCCATCTGTGGCCAGCAACAACTCCTGGCTGCCGATCGACTGACCATCCCGACGAATGTCATCGGTCAGTTTCAGGACAGCCGGGCTGTCGACCGATTTGCTAATCGCTTGACGCTGCCAATCCGCCACGATCGCCTGCGCATATTTTTGGTTGATATCCGGAAATCGAATCTCGCCCGGATTCGCGGAAAGCAAGTCCACCATTTCCTGTTGCCGTTTTTGTTGTTGCTGCTCTTCACTGGGCGGCGGCTGTTCGCCGGGTTTCGGTGGCGGTGGTGTTTGGGGGCGAGGTGGTTGTTGGTAGGGCAAGCCTAACAATCGCACATGGATTGTCATTTCGTCGGAGTTCGGCCGGCGAATCTTCAACGTAGCCGGCCAGTCTTGCGGCAACGTACAGATGAGATTGGTAAACTGGTTGGCATTGCTAATGGACTGGCCTTCAAACTCCAACAATTGGTCCCCCAATTTCAACCCGGCTTTGGCGGCTGGAGACTCCTGGTTGATGGTTGAGCATACAACCTGGCCGTCGCGATCGGAAAAACTTGCGTCCAACGTGCCGTGCTCGACCAGTTTGGTGGCCAACAAATCAGGCAGAAAGTTCTTGATTTGATTGGCCGAAATTGCGTATCCCAACCCCACGTTCACGCGGCCACGATCCTGGAAACTGCCGCGCCCATTAATGCCAATGACGCGACTGCTGAAATTAAACAATGGGCCACCGGAGTTGCCCGGGTTGATTGAACTGTCAACCTGAATGCAATTTCCGTAGACCAGCTCGTTGGTCCCCGCGCCGGGTTGATATCGTTCTACTCCACTCACGATACCGAGAGTTACCGTCGGAGCCTGATCCTCGGTCAAGATAAAGGGGTTGCCCATCGCTAACGCCCAATCGCCGACTCGCACAGTGTCGGAATCGCCCAGCGGGGTAAATGGAAAATCGTCGCGACCTTCCATTTGAATAACCGCCACATCACCGCCGGGATCGGTGCCGATCAATTTCCAGGAGTACAGCTTGCCGTCAGCCAGACCCCCCCAGCCTTGGATACCAGCGCCCATAATCACGTGATGATTGGTCAGCGCGATGCCGCTGGGGTCGATGATCACTCCGGAACCGCCGCCGACTCGGTGTTCATCATAAATGGCAATCACACTGCCGACGACCGAGTTGATGGCCGTGACGCGTTGCTGTTGCAGATGCAGAATCCGTTGCCAATCCGCTGGTGAAAGTTCATCTGCGCGGACAGCGGAATCAAGACCACCGACCCAACTGCAGACAACGGCAATGCTTAAAATGGAACGGCAAAGACGATTGCTGAAACGACTGTTGTTTAAAGCCATCAATTGATTTTGTTTCTACCTAGGTCCGTCCGGCTATTTAGCAAAACGGGCGTTTCCCCAATCGGCATGGTCAGCCAGATCAAAATCGGCGCCAGGATAAACGACCAGCGAAATCGTACTGATCCCGTCGATTTTCAAACTAATCTCATGTGGCTCGTCGGAGCCTCGGACTTGCCGGGACCAAAGTTCAATCCCGTCGCCGCGGACTACCATTTGGCAATCACCGCGCCCGAGGGTCTCGGCGTCGATTCCAACCGTGGCCTGGAAAGTTGCAAACTCTCCGACGTTGGCAAAGTCCAATTGTGTGAAAGCCTGGGTCCCCAATCCTTTGTTAAATTCAATCACCTGGTCGGACTTGCCGAGACGAATGGAAAGGCGATTGTTTTCGACACTGCGATCTGGACGCCAACTGCGCTGAGCAGCAAATTCGGTCCGTTGTTGCACATCGACAGGTTGTAGATCAGACAAAAATTGTTGCCGATCGGACCGAATGGAAATGCCAATGATGCGGCTGGACTCCACGGCGATTGTTTGGCCAACCTGAGTTTGCAGCGATAAAGTTCCGGCAATCAACTGCGCGATCACGCCAACGACCGTCGAGCCATCCGACAATTGCACAGTCGCCAGCGAGCCAGCGGGAGCAGGCAATCCGAGGTCCGCCATCACAACCGCGCGGATTTTTGCCACACCGATCGAACGGGACTCGTTCTGGTAATCCATTTGTAATTTTTGTTGATCGAGCGACTCGATGATCCCGCTGACTTGGCGTTCGCCTTCAGCTGTTTCGACCAAGACCGTGTCATCGGCCTTGGAAGGGGCGGCGAGCAATTGTTCAACCGCCGGGGAATTCTGCCAAATGATACCACGCATCGATTGCAAGGGAATTTGGTTTATTCCCGCAGCCGATTCAAACTGCAGCGTTTCAGCGTTGATCGCCGGATTGCGGACCAACAATTGCCCACCCAGAACCAATTGCACTGCCACGTTAAATTCTGATTTTGGCTCGACCGCCAGCTTGGTTTCAATCGCCAGTACGTCGCGCAAATTCAGCTTGCTTGGCAACCCGGTGCCAACCAGAGTGCCGTGCGCGTCGATCGAGTCGATCGAACCACTGATGCTTGAGCCATCAAATTGCTTGACCGTCACGTTGGTAAGTTGTGCCGACGCGGTTGAGCAAATGATCAACAGCAGCGCCAAGGACACGCCAGTATTTCGGATTTCAAATCGCAAACCAGATACCAGCCGCGAACCTACGAACGATTGGAATTGTCGACTGACTGGCTGCATGGGCTGGTGGGAGCTCGGGAGTGTTGGCGGCATTTGAATTCGGCTGTCGAATGAAGTTCCCGCGCCGGTGATCAATTACTTTTTGCCGTCGCCGTTGGCAGCTTCGTAGTATTTTTCCACGATGTCGCGGTACCGCGCCGGCAGTTTTTCCTTCACGGCATTGTTTGCCGGGTCGCGACTGCGATCGCGCAATCGTGACCAGGGGCTGGTCGGGGAATCATCGTAAGATTTTTCAACCACGTCTCCATTTGGATTGGAGCTGGAACCACCTTGTTGACTTTTACCTTGTTTGGGTTCCTGGGCTGGCTTGGGCGGGGCTGGCTTGTTTTCCGCTTGTTTCTCCGTATTGGAATTCTTGCAGCTGGAATTGCATTCCTTTTTTTCCGCTTCCTTGATCAGCTGACCCAGCATTTTGACAATGTTATCCTGTTTTTGTTGGGTGGTTTCATCGGTCTCGACCAGTTCCAATCGACGACGTGAAAAATCCATGTGTTGATGGACATCGTTCAGCTGCCCAGCCTGAATGGCTTGCAGCTCCTGGACTTGTCGCCAAGCACTAACTCGGAGTCGTTCGGCAGCATCGGGATTAAATTGCAGGAACTCCATAAACGAGCGGATCGCCTCGTCTTTTTGCAACATCCCGGCTTGTGCGACACCAATGTAATATTGAGCATCACCGAGATGCGTCGAATATTCGGCTAACTCGTGAGTCATTTTGTCCAGCCGCGGCAGGGCTTCCTCGAAACGCTCGTTGTTCATCAGCAATCGCGCTAGATAGAAATTGGCGTCGGCGGCAAGAAACGGGTCGGTCCCGTCAGCCAGTGGCGTGAGCAATTTGATGCCCTCGGAAACATCATCCGCATCGGATGACTCAATGGCTGCTGAATAGTCGGGATAGATCGATAACAAACCGTCAGTGATTGAGGCAGTTGCGGGATCGCCGACAAGGTCTCTGATTTGTTTCTTTTGCGTCTCGGAAATCTGTCCCAACGACTCAACATGCGCGACAAAGGCGGCCAAGACTTTCGAATCAACATCACCCCGTGGATTCATCGCCGTCACGGGATGAGCGAAACTTACCGACACAACCGCCAAAACAGTCAAGCAGCCCAGGCGAAATGATTGGATACGATTCATGGTTGTTCCCTATGAGTTAGCCTTTGTTCAAACTGTCGTAGAATGTTTCCCGACGGATTACGCGGCGGGACAAACATCGTCGCAAGGGGATTCTGATTACTTGTCGCTTTTTTCGATGATGCCGTCCGTCATTTCCAACAGTTTTGCCTGAAATTCGGCAGCGGCTTGAGCTTCTGCATCCAAGAGTGTTTCCAAATCAGACGAGCCTCGCATTTGGTCTACCTGCTTGGTTCGCCGGTTCAACCGCAACTGCTGCATCTTTAATATCTTAAGTTCTGCCGAGTTCTTAAGCAACGGTTGTTTTCCGCCACCACCGCCTCCACCGCCGCCACCCTCGGAGGGTTTCCCTTTGGCTTCCTTTAAAGCATCGAGCAAATCCTGGATGGTAAGCTCGATTTCCTTGTGAATTAGTTGGGTAAATCGATCCGTCCGTTCATCTTGTAGCAATTGGGCAGCTTTTGCCAAATCGTCCCGAAGTTCCTGGACAATTTCGGGGAACACGATGCTGGTTCCATCCTCCAGTAACAAATCATACGCTTGTTGGCCGATTTCGCTGATTTCGTTTTCTTCACTGGCCATTTGCAACAATAACAATTGGTCGCGCCGACGAAGATCGCCCAAGTTAGTTCGTTTGTCATCGAGCTCGACCGTCATGACAGACGCCACGATTTGTCGATCGAGCATTTCTCGGAACCGAGCTTCGAGCCGGGCCAGTTTTTCCTCGCGGGTTTCTTCACGAAGTTGATTTAGTCGTTCTTCGATTTCTTTCAGTGCTTTGGCCAGCTCTTCAGCGGACTGCTTTTGTTTCTTCTCGGCATCTTCCGGGTTCTCCGCTTGGAGGTCATCGGAGGCCTGTTGCATCGATTCACTCGCTTGTTCCATTGGCTGCTGGCCGGGCTGTTGGGGAGCCGGAGAATCGGCTGGTGGTTCGCCCGATTCCGGTTTTGGTTTCGGTGCCTTTTTCATTTCTTCAACCAGCTCCATCGCTTTGTCGCGAGTGCGACGTTGCTGTTGGGCCATCTGTTCTAAAACTTCTGGTGGTAGCGACTCGATGCGACGTTTTTCTTTCTGGATTTCCGCCAACGCCTGGTCCATTTCTTTCAGCGCTTCTTGTTCCTGGCGTTTGGCATCGGCCGACTTTCCGCTGCCGAGTTTTTCTTCGGCGCGCTGTTGGTGCTCCGCAGCTTTTTCCAATGCTTTTTGGCCGGGTTGAGGCGGTTGGGGCGGTTGCTCGTCGCCCGATTTAGACTCACCGGATTTAGACTCACCGGATTTGGGCTCACCGGATTTTGGTTCACCCGATTTAGGCTCACCTGATTTTGGTTCACCTGATTTTGGCTCCCCCGATTTTGGCTCACCCGATTTAGGCTCACCCGATTTAGGCTCACCTGTTTTAGGCTCACCCGATTTGGGATCGTCGGATTTGGGATCGTCGGATTTGGGATCGGCAGGCTTTTCACTGGTTGGTTCGGAATCAGCCGGCGGTTGATTCCCTGGCGGTTGAACCTTCGGTTGGGTCTCCGGGGGCTGTGCTGGCTGGGATTCGGATTTTTCACCGCCTAGTTGCTTGCCCAACTCTTCCGTTTCTTGGCGAACTTCGAATTGCTTATCAGCGACTTGATCCAATGCACGTAAGCCAGCCGCAGCATTTTTTTCGGTATCCTGGATTACCTCACGCTGTTTTCCGATCAGTTTTTCCAGTTGCTTGATTTGGGCTTCGAGTCGATTGATCGTCTCATCTTTTTGGGAAACTTTTTCCGTCTCTTTGCGTTGCTGTTGTTGCTCCTGAATTCGTTCTTGGATGTTTTCCTTCCAACGTTCGAGCATTTTCTGCTCTTCCTGTTTGGTGAGGGTTGGTTCCTTTTCGTTAGTTAACAATTTGATCAGGGCTTCAAGATTTTCAATCACTTCATTGAGTTTTGCTTCGGCGGCAGGAAGTTGATCTTGATCGAGCAAGTTGCTCACCTCGGCCATTTTTTTGGTGATCAATTGCTCTTTGGATTGTTGATAGGCCGCGATCAGCCGTTGGGCTCGTTCGGGCTCTTTTTCCTGTAGTCGTTCGGCGATGACCGTGAGCTTGGTTTCCAGTTCGATCATTTTTTGTTCGACTAGTTTTTGTCGGATTCCCAGCTCGCTGCGGCGAGTCGTGTCATCCTGTGCCGAGAGGTTACCCAAAAAACAGGCGACCCAGCCCGCGATGGTCAGAAGCATTGTGATTCGATTGGGCATGATTGTTTCTTTTGGCTGGAACGAGTGCCGGAATCAGATTTCCGTCGACGGTCATTTGTCGAAAATGTCTGACTCGGTCTGATCAAAAATGTCTTTGGGTTTCAATTTCTTTTCAATATCAGTTTTCAAAAGATTGGCATCGTCTTTGATTCGCAACAAATCATTGATGACTTCCTGGAAATTCTCCGAGTCGTTCATGGCATCGAGGATCTTCTTCATTTCAACCAAAATCTGTTGATGGATCAATGAAGTTTGATCGACCGCCAGTGTCAATTCCGCATCTTGGGCCGAGCTGCGACGACAATTGTCCAGGTTCCGCGTGGCCAATGAAACCAATTCCTGGTCCAACTTTCGAATGGGCTGAATGATTCCGGTGTCAAATCGGGTTTCGATTTTCTGGCTCGGCGCGACTTCGTTTTCGGCTTCGTCGAGGCGGTTATTTTTTACTTCGACCAAAAACTCTTCAAACCGATCGGCGACTCGGGCAATCGACGTGCCGATGGATTTTTGATTCCGGACCAACGCGATCAATTCTGACTCCCGTTGGGTCAGGAATTGTTCTGGCGAAACCCCGTCGGCGGCGCGTTTGACCGCGATCGCCTGGATTTCGCTGGCCAGCTCCATTTGAACCTCATAGGCTTGTTCGAACGCCTTGCGTTGTTCTATCTCTCGACGAAGCAGGTCGGCGCGAAGTTCCTCGTTGGTGACGATGCGCAATAGAAATTCCTGAGATTTGCCGATGCCAGGAGGGCTGGGACAACTATCTACGACGGCGACCGAAAACCGGAAACTGGTTCCCGGCGTTAACTGCAAAGGACGTAAATCGAGAACAGCGTAATCTTTGATCTCTCGAAGGGCCGATTCCTGGTTGGCAAAATCGGCAAACGGCAAATCACGTTGGGTCGGTTGCTGTTCCGTTTCTGTAACTGCGGTCCATTGACAATCAAAAAACATTCGTTGCAAGCCAAATTCATCGGTGGCCTGGTAGGAGACGGGCAAGGAGGCTTGCGGCACGACCAACCCGCTGATTCCCAACAAACTAGCGCGGGCCTTGGGCGGCTGGTCCTCCTTCATTGTCAAACTGAACTTGGAGGGGCGGCTGTTGGCCAATCCCGATTCATCGAGCAAGGCGATTTCGTATTCGCCGCCCCGCAATTGATCGGGCGCAAGCGTCAAACCGTAACGATCGTCACCCATGGAAAGTAGTGGAATCGGTTCGCCACCAATTTTCAGATTGGCTTGTTGTAAAGCCTTGTTCGATTTGATTTGAATTTGCAAACTGCTGCCGGTGAGCACGGCGTGAGGTCCATTGCCGGTCAAAACAAGCGACGGAACGCCCGTGTAAGCGGGCAGCAACGCGTTGAGCTCGAGTTCGATTACGGCCGGCGGCTCGACGAGTTCGACATCAATCCATTCCGTGACATCGTCTCCGCCGGCTGCTCGAAAACGAAAATTTGATGAGACATTATGAAACACGTGCGATTGTTCTCGGCCATTCATTTTGCCGGTGGGCTTCATTGACTGCACTGTTCGTCCGCCAAGACTATCAATCTCCAGTGAGACACTTATCTCCTGCACGGTGCTGTCGTCCGTTATGTACACCAGTTGTCGATAATCGGTGCCGCGCGGAATCACCAGTTTTCCATTTTGGACTCCAACAATTTCCAGATACGTCCCCTGCGGCCATTGGTCATCCAGCAGCAAGATATTCCGGTTGAACCAGGTGCGCAACAAATCGGTTTTCGCAATTCCAAAACCCAACGCTACCGACAACACAACTCCGGCCAACAGTAACAGCCAGTTTTGCTGGTGGTGAGGCCGATCAAGTGATTTCCCAAAATCAATCTGTTCGGCTCGGGCAATGCCGCTGTGGATAGTCGCGGCGGCTAGTTCGGAAGAAATTCCATACGATTCCAGCTGCGTTTCACGAGACAGTTGCCAACTGGAGATCAAATTTTCCTGCAGCTCGGGATTTTTGAGTTCGATTTCATAGATCAGCGAATCATCGTTGGCCCGTTTCAAAAGGGGGCGAACCACGCGCCAACCCAGATACACCAGCGCTGTTGTTGCGATCACCAACAGCATAATGATCCGCTGCGCGAAGTCCATTTTGAAAACCCGATCGAGCAGCAGGTCGCAAGCCAACACGGCCAAGACCACCAGCAACCAGCGGGCCAATCCATGGACTAGAATCCAGCCTGCCAATTTGCGCCGCAGTTGATCGAGTTTTTGTTGAATGTTTGGGGACATCGGGTCAGTTTTCAGTTTTCAGTTTTAAATATGCGAGTTCACTCATCGAATTTAGGATCGCTGAATTCGGATTTCGTCTGGCCGCTAAAGAAGTTTGTACCACTTGCGAATCATCCATTCGAGCGACAGCAAGACGACCGGTAGGCTGAACGCCAGCCAGCGTAATAAAGGGCTGACGTCCCATAAGGGTTCGGGGGGGCTGTTAAATTCTGCTCTGGTAATCAGGTCGGGCAACGCGGTTGGCATCGTTTCGATTTGTTCCAAACGATAATATTGTCCGCCGGATAGTGTGGCGATTTCCATGAGCATTTTTTCGTTTAGCCAATAGGCTCCCGATTCCGCGCTGGGCGGGACGATGCGAAACGAAACTGGATCGATCAATTTTTCTTCCGCGTCGTCAGCACCGAGTTCAATCGTCGCGACATAATTGCCGGTTCGCTGAGCGACAAACGAACCCTCGTAACGTCCCTCCTGTTGCGGCAATAATTTCAAGGTCACGTCTTGCGAACGTCCATCGCCCGACCGAATCACCGCTTTGATTTCCGGCTCTTTGGAAGGTTGAAACTGTTGATCGAGTACACGGCCGATCATCGTGATCCGACCGCCCAACTCGAACTCGGTTTTTTCCATGTCGATAAACCCCCGTCGCGAGCCTTGCAGCGAACGCGTTTCGACCAGGTAGCGGACGACTTGAATCCAAAACCGGTCGAAAAACTGTGCTTGCAGACCGACGGGTCGCCACCGCCAGGTTCCCTGAAAACCCATGTAAAGTACGGTTCCCGCTCCGAATCGGCCGGCAACCATCAGCGGCTGATTTCCCTCGGCATTGACTTGATCGCCGCGCTCCAGCAAGACCTGCGCTGTTGGTTTGGCTGCGAGCGTGGGGAAACTCCAGTAAATACCTGGCATCTGCGACCAGATTTTCTGTGTTTCAGCGGCATCGCTCTTGAAGCTCATCACGGGATGATCGATGTTGTGATTGACCAACAACATCTGTCCTGGCTTGCTATCTTTGGCAGCGGCGAGTGCTTCAATGGAATCAATGAATTCATTGTCGCCAAAACGGATCGGTAGCAAATCGCGAATTCCACGCAAACGATTCATGGTGACAAATTCGCTGGTAAATTGCGGCCCGGCCATAAACAGGACACCACCCGCTTTATTTTTGCAAAAATCCTGGAGTAAGGTGATCCAAGCCTGGTCGAACTCCTCCGGGTTCGGATCGAGCAACATGACGATATTGTATTTACCCAATTCTTCCATCGATCGCGGCAGTCGCGAGATGGGGTCGTTTCCTTCCTGGGGGCGCGTATCGTCCATGGATTGCAGCCAACAACTCAGCGAAATCGATTGATCCCGTTGGAGCAAGCGTTGCAGTTGTTGGTAATCCCAACTGGGCAGTCCGGAAATCAACAGGACTTTGACTTTTTCGTCGACGACTTCCATTTCCGGCGCGGTTTTTCGATTGTCTTCATTTTCGGTTTCATCATCCAGCGGATCCACGGCAACCGAATAGACGTATTTACCGGGCTGATTCAGGACATGATCGAAATCAACACGAATGCGCCCGCCAAATTCAGGCACCGGAACTGATTTGGTGTTGACGACCAACGCTTGCCCGAGTTCGCCGTTTCGCGCATCGACTCGCTGTTGAATCAACTGGACATCGATTTCCGGTGGCATACCGGATTCGCCGACCTGGCTGGATTGCAGTACCGCCTCGATTTCAAATGGTTCGTCGGGGTAGGCTCGATCGCGCACGTAGACTTCGTTGACCGCAAGATTTTTTGGTGGATTGGGGTCGCCGGTCCCGATCACAAAAATGGGCTTGTCGAGAGTCGCGGCTTTCTTGGCCAATTCAAGGGGGTCTTCACTTCCATTGTGCTGTCCGTCGGTGATCAGCAGGATGCCGGACAGTCTGGCTGGATCGTCCAAGGTCTCTTTAAGTGCCAACCAAATATCCGTTCCCAGGCCATCGGCAACGAGCGGCGGCAGCGTGTGGGTCAGCGCGTCGCTCGGAACGCTGCCGTCGGCTGATTCACTGCCGTCGCGAACCGGACGATCAGCGGGTTCGGGTGCGGCTGTCGGAGGCGACGATTTTGATGGCTGTTCGTCGGTCCGTTTGGTCAGATTGGCTGGGATCAACGCCGCCGGTTTATTGCCATCGGAAAAATCAATTACGCGAATGGAGCCTTTACTGCGCATTTGATTCAGTAAATCTGGTTTGTTCAGAAACACTTGATTTAGCAACGCGGATCGTTTGATTTCACCCGAGCCAATGGCTGCGGCGGGAAAGCCCGACACTGCGGCTAACCGATTGACTTGATCAACATCGCGATACCGGTCACCGCGATCCAGGGACAACGAACTGTCTCGTAGCATCGCCAGCGTCGGTTTGATTTCGGTGACTTGTTGATAAAACACGGAAGGCTTGAGAAACATGGCGATCAGCAGCAGCAACACCGTCAATCGCAGACCGCCCAGCAACATCTTAAGTGGCATGGGGCAAGTGTTGATCTCGCGACGGTACAGCCAAAAGACCCCGCAGGAGACGGCCGCAATGGCAGCCAACAACAGAAACACGCCCCAGGATTCCGGCAAATTTGCCCATTGGAGTTTGGGATCACCAGATTTGGTGGGATCGTTACCAATGATCCATTCGAGCAATCGGTTTTCCGCCAGGATGTTCAACGTCGGCTCGTGTTAATAAAGTGGTGGTGGTTTGGGTGGAAGTTCATTGGACCGGCGGCGCGCCGGTCCGTACGCTGGTCTATTGCTCGGGACTCAAGGCATAGAGGCGATTGCCGCCATGCACCCAGAGCCGGTTTCCATCACTAAACAAATTGCCGACAGGGGCCGAAGTGCCCAGTTTTACTTCCACCTTGGAAAGTAATTTTCCTGCTTCTTCGTCACTTGGCAAACTGAAATGGTAAATCGAATTTTCAACGGGCAGATAAAGACCGTTGGCGGTCAATAGCCCGCGGCCTTGAGATTGTTTGCCATCGAACATCTGTTCGGCGCCCCAAATCATGCGGCCTTCCCCCTTCAAATCATAGGCCACAATGGTTTCACGACCGGCGGCGTATAAAACATCGTTGTAAATTCCCAGCACGTAATCCACTTTATGACCAATCGGGCTCATCTCACTGCGCCAAACCAATTCTCCATTGTTGCGATCACAGGCAGTGATGGTGTCGGTATCGGAGCTGAAGCAAATCATTTGGCGACCATAGGGAATTATCAGGTCATTGGACCAACCGGAAAAATTTAACCGGTTCACTGTCCAACCACTGCGGCGACGAAACTCGTCCGAAGCACCGACTCGTTCGTAGCGCTTGGCAAATCGCACCAATCCCGTGGTCGGGTCAAGAACAAACACAACTCCCATCCCACTGTTGACAAACAGATCACTGCCATCGATGGTCAATTGAATCGCGGACCACGATTCGGCGCCCGATTCCGGTTCATCACATAAAAACGATTTCCAAACTGTCTGACCCTTGTTTTGGGGATCGAGTGCATAGATAGAAATCGCACCGCCATGATTGACGGGAACCAGAATCAAATTGCCAAATTCAATCGGCGCCGACATGAACCCACCCGACTCAAGAAACAGCGGGTCAACGGTTTCTTCATTTGTGGTCGGATCAACGACAGTGGAATCTTCAGTCGATTGCGGGAGTGTCCATTGAACGACACCGGTTTCCGCGTCATAGGCGGTCAGGTAATTGACCCGGGTGCGTCGAAATGAAGTATTCCATTGCGGTGTGGGTTTGGGGCTGCGATCACGATTTCGCTCGTCAAAACTCTTGCCTTCGAGCGAATAGAGGACGCCTTGGCAGATGGACATCTGTTGTTGAATTTCGTCACCGAACAGTTGGATTTCGGCAACGGATTCTGGAATCACAGACTGGTTACTTTCCAGATTTCGATTTCCATATCCGCCCCAACTGCGCCGGATGGTTTGCATCATCTGAGTTGCTTCGTCCACTTCGAACACGTTGCGCCAGACACTGCGCCAGGCGATGGCATCATGGACTGCCGGTTGGGCAGGATTCGATTTGATCATCGCGCCGACTTTGTCCAAATTCCAAACTGACAAATCAGCGGCCGATTTGAAATAGACCCGGCCATCGTTGAACAGCAGATTTCCAGCGGGCCGCCAATTCTTGTCTTGCCAAGATTTAATCATATTCTCTTCGACCGACGATAATGTTCGCTCCGCCGTCTCGTCGGCCGCACTTGTTCCTACCAACAAACTTCCTTTTGCGTCGTTCCACGTGTAAGCATCGGCAGGTGCAAAATAATATTGCCAGACGGCCACCAGGTCAGACCGCATAATGTCCGCCGGTAGGTTTGGCATGACACCACACCGGCGGGAATTACCCAACAACATCGACCAATTTTGATCGATGACGGAACGGTTGGGTTCGGTGGAAAGTTCGCCCAGCGACCGGCGAACAAGTTCGAGTTGGCTGGAATCGCCGCCAATCTCGGCCGCCGCTGCCAACGACTGGCGCGCGGCGTCAGTTTGGCCAAGATAGGATTGGCACAACGCGATCCGCAACAATACTTGTTCGCGAGGCAGCGATGAGTCGGGATACTGTTTGTCAATTTTTTCAAACATCCGCCGAGCGCCCGTAAAGTCAAACCGATCGAGATAAATACAACCGAGTTGAAAGGCCGCATCATCGCCAAGCGAACTGATGAAGTACAGTCGCACGACCTGGTTCAAGGCCGTAACATCGAGCGGGTCTTGCGCTTCCGCCAAAATCTCTTTGGCCTCTGCATCGGCAATGACGCGATAGGCCGCCAAGCCGTCGGCCGGCAATGCGGCCAACACACGTTCCACTTGCTCGACCAGCGAAAAATAGGTGATGTTGTCGCTGGAATAGAGCGCATCGCCACTGCGCTGAAGAACGGCCTGCCAAAGTTGGGTTGCCACTCGATAATTGCCGTCGCTTTTGAATCGTTCGGCGGTTTCGAGTGAGGCCTCGAGATCGGGATCAGTTTTCAGGGTCGCTCTCAATTCAGGCTCGGTGGATTGAAGCGTTTCGTCCAACACGTTGACGGCGATTCCACCGCGAAGTATTCGCGCGCGTTGCTGGGGTAGGACTTCAATCGCCCCCTGGCCTCCTTCCTGTGCATTGAGTCGGCGTCTTTTGAAGGAACTGCTGTTACTGTCGACGATGATTGCAATGATGACCACGACGGCAAACACAATCACTCGCACTACTGCAACCCGTAACCAATTCCGTCGATAAGTGCCGCGGAGTCGCGAAGGGTTCAAGATTTTTCGGTTCATCATTTCGTTTACCGTTTTCGGCCCCACCACCAACCTAGAAACTGTTCGATCACCAGCACGCCGAACAGGGCCATCAACAATTGCATCCAGATTTCGCTGTTTCCGCCGGAGACGGTTTGGCTGTTCAATTGATCGACCGAGACGCGCGAAACTTTGTTATTGAAAAGTCCGCCGTCCAAAGTTGCGGCCGAGAGCTTTGTCAAGCGACTTTCTCGGGTGTCATAGTTGGAGGCGAACAACACGCGATCCGTTTCCCCAGTATGTCGGGCCAACTCGAGCGAATAAAAACCGCGCCGCAGGATGTTATCGAAATGAGCGGCGTAGGTACCGCTCGACTCGGGGGAATTCGAATCGGCAGGCATCGTGGGTGGACTTTCGTTTGCCGGTTGTTCGGAATCCGTAGCCGCGGTTGACGCGGCAACGGTCGGCCGGGCGATCGTTTCAATTTTACCATTATTGGGATCCCGCAATCCGACTCGATTTTGATAGAGCGTCAGGTCAACCGGGTAGGAAATCGCCCCCCCGATGGGCACGTTGGAATTGTCGATTTCGGTTCCCACCAAATAATCAATCAGATCGATCATCACGGGCGCAAACGTTGGGCTGCTGGGCCACATCGTCCAATCGCCATCGCCCGGAATTGTAAAGACCACGATTTTTCCGTCCCCCAACCTTCGCTCCACCATCGCGGGCGAATTATCTTCATCGTTTAGACGCAGTGGAACGGCGATTGATTTGCCAATCTGATTAACTGGAAGTTCGGACTTCCACCAGCTGAAAACATCAACATTACTCAAACTGGAAACGTCGCTGTCGACGATGACTTGAAGTGCTGGATGAATTTGAGGATCAACTTCGAAATTGACCCATTTGGCCATTGTCGGATCACCGGCGATGGACGTCAGCGCCAGCGGGGACAACCCGTTGCCGTTTCTGTGAAATGCGGCGTTGTAGGTTGCGGCGCGTACGCGGTTGCCGGGCATGAGAACAAGTGCACCACCGTCGTGCACCCAGCGTTCGAGTGATGCGATTCGATCCGGCGAGGCCTCATCGACATTGCACAGAAAGATGACCTGGTATTGGTTCAACGAAACCGTTTCCAATTCACTAACGGTCGCAATCTCGGCATCCAGTCCAGTGCCTAGTACATCCAGGCTGCGCAGATAATGGGTTTCGCTGCGTTCACTGGCGGCCGATGGATCGCCGTCGACCAACAACAGTGAAATCCCATCGATCACTCGCGCCGCAAACAAGGATGAGCCGTCTTCCAATAGTTGATCGTTCGTAAGACTACTTTCCCCTAACGACTGGCGATCAATTTCGGCGCGGATGCGATAATTGGAAAATCGAGATTTTGATTCCGGGACTTCTGCTAACAATCCTGGATCCTGATTGGAATTGGGAAACACATGCAGGAATGAGACCTCCTGGGTTTGACCGGGTGCGATTGCCGCCAGCGTCTCAAATTTCGGTTGACCATCGTCGATTTGCAGCAGCACTCGTACGTCGTCGACAGTTTGTGAGCCGTAATTTGCCACGGCAACATTGAATCGAATCGTCTTGTCAGCCACCAATAAGCCATCGGGCCGAACCGCAAGAATCGCCAGATTATTGTCCTTCGGGCTAGCCACATCAATCAGGAAACAGCCCAACGTGGCATCGGCAATATCATTGAGCAGTTTATTGGGCGCGGTTTCCAAGTCGGTGGTACTGGAATCAACCCAGTCCCGCTCTCGGAGATCGGAATAGACATAGGCAACACGACTGACATTTTCACGAAGGCCACTGAGATAGCGATTCAATTCGGTTAAGGATTGCGAGTAATCGGCCACCGTATCGGCCGCGGAGAGAGCGTTGATCGACTCTGTCAGGGTGGCGAGCGTGTTGGCCGTGAGCGGTTCGTTGGCCAATAACGGTTGATCGGGTCGACTGGTCAACATCACCGTCAACCAGTTTTCGGACTTATCGGAATTGGCCAAACGGGACAATAATTCGGCGACGCTGGTCTTAGCTACCTCCAAGGCGGGTTGTACATTGTTTAGTACCCGCTGGCTGAGCGAGTCATCGATCAGGATGATCCGTTCGAATTTTTGAGGCTGTTGCAAAACAGCGGTCAAACCGGAGGGTAGAAAAGGTCGCGCTAGCAATAGGGCAACCAACAACATCGCCAGACACCGCAGCGCCAGCAGGATCAAGTTTTCCAATTGGACCCGGCGACGGTTTTTTTTGTCGGCCTCGAACAAAAAGTCCATGGCCGCCCATTCGACGATCTTAAACCGGCGTTTGTTGAGCAAGTGGATGAGGATCGGAGAGGCAATTGCCAATCCGCCCAACAACATCCATGGATTCAGGAACCAGGTAAGCATAGTAATAGTCGCAGGACGCACAAACTTCAGGAACTGGAAATGGTCAGACAAAACGCCTGGCCGACGTTAAACTTTCCTTCTCGACTTGGCTCGGTAGTTCAAATAACTGGACAGCACACTGCCCAGCGGTTTGGAAGTATCGAGCAGCACATGATCGATGCCGGCGGAAGAACAGACTTTCTTGACTCGAATCAGATAACGTTCCACCGCTTCCAGGTAGGTCTTGCGCAACGCGCGCGGCTCGGTGTGCAACTCACCCGCGACCTCCATTCCTTTGAACAACGTGTTCTCCTGAAATGGAAATTCCAACTCATCGTGATGCATTACATGAAAGACAATGACTTCGTGACGGCGCAACCGAAACTGGTTCAATGATTTCGCCAATTGTTCCGGATCAAGAAAAAGATCCGAAAACAGAACGACCATACCGCGTTGGCGGATCTGCGAAGCCAGTACGAGGAACGGATCGGCAACATCCGTTTGATGATCGGGTTTGGTTTGCTCAAGTTCGTGAAAAAGCAGTTTCAAATGCGATGGATGTGAGCTGGCTTTGAATGATTTATTGATTTTGTTACTGAACAGGACCAACCCCACCGAGTCCTGTTGCTGTTGCATCACATACGCCAGGCTGGCAGCAGCGGTGGCCGCATAATCAAATTTGCTCCAGCCCGTCTGTTCACCATAGCGCATGGATTTGCTGCAATCGACCAGCAGATGGCATTTGAGATTGGTTTCTTCTTCATACTCTTTGATGTACAGTCGATCGGTTTTCGACCAGACTTTCCAATCGATATGTCGCAAGTCGTCGCCCGGTGCATACTCGCGATGCGCCGCAAACTCAATCGCGAATCCGTTGAATGGACTACGATGTTGGCCCGTGATGAAGCCTTCGACGACCAACCGGGCGCGGACATCCATTCGCTTGATTTTGTCTAGCGTTTTGGGGTCGAGGTACTTGGCGGGCGAAGTTTCAGCGGCCATCGTGGTTTACCCAAACGCTTTCGCCAACTCGGGAACCATTTGATCGCCGTTACTCCGTTCCGGCAGTTCGGTTAGCAGTCGATTAATAATGTCATCGGACGTCACGCCCGAAGACTCGGCGTTGAAGTTGGTCACCACCCGATGTCGCAACACGGGGCGAGCGACAGCGCGGATGTCGTCGGTGATCGTGTAGCTGCGTCCTTCGAGCACGGCCCGCGCCTTGCCGCCCAACAACAAATTCTGCACACCTCGGGGCCCCGCTCCCCAACTGACCGATTCTTTCACGAACTCGGGACAGCCTTCTTCCAAAACCCGGGTGGCGCGCACCAATCGCAGAGCAAAATGGATCACGTGCGGGGCCACCGGCACGCGACGGACCAGATGTTGCAAATGCAGAATATCCTCCGCGTTGAGAATCTGATCAACTTGGGTATCGATATCGGCGGTCGTCGTGGCGGCAATTTGATACTCTTCATCGTACGACGGATATTTGACGAAAACTTTAAACATGAAGCGATCTTGTTGGGCTTCCGGCAGCGTATAAGTACCTTCCTGTTCAATCGGATTTTGCGTCGCCAATACAAAAAACGGAGCGGGCAGCGTATGTTGCTGTCCGCCAATCGTGACCTGTTTTTCCTGCATCGCTTCGAGTAGCGCCGCTTGGGTCTTGGGCGGCGTACGGTTGATCTCGTCGGCCAAAATGATATTGGAAAAAATGGGGCCCTTGAGAAATTTGAAAGCGCGGGAACCGGTCGATTTATCTTCCTGGATCACTTCGGTACCGATAATATCGCTGGGCATCAAGTCCGGCGTGAATTGAATTCGATTGAAATCCAGGTGCAGCGTGCGGGCCAGAGTACTGACCATTAGAGTTTTCGCCAAACCAGGAACGCCTTCGAGCAGGCAGTGCCCTTTAGCAAAGATCGAAATCATCAATTGCTCGATCACCTCGTTTTGACCCACGATAACTTTGCCTAATTGGTGCCGGACGTTCTTATAGGCATCACTTAGTTTCTGCAACGCCTGCATATCGTCGCCACTCAATTCGGCTGGGCCAGCTGAGACTCGATCTTTCATAGGTTTCTCGATTGGTGTGACATTTCAAGTTTTGAAAATGCCATGAACTGGGGGATATTAACGCAAAGCCACGAGTGATTTTAACCTATCGCGGGCGGATTTGGCAGTTTACCAAACACAAAACCGCGGTTTCCAATAAAAGTTACGGATTATTCTGGGTCTCTTCGTTGGGAAAAATACTTAACTTGGTAACGCTGTCTTTGTTATTTTGGTCGGTCCATGAAATAATGGTTGCATGGACAATCCTGTGATCATTAATAGCACACATCGCAATTGGCATTCGTTAACACTGTCGTTAGTGTTGCACTCGTTGCTCATGTTGCTGATTCTAGGTAGTTTTTCCCGCTTGCGAGAGCCAGTTGCACAAAAACTTCGGCGAGGTGCAATTGTGCTGGCGGTTGCACCAGCTGAACTTAAACCCGAGTACCTGACGGAACAGGATTCGCTTGATTCACTGGAAATTGAGCCCTCTCCGGTTGACCAGCGGACGTCAACAACCGAAATTTCCACCGCTATAGTTTCTCCTCCCGGTGGCGCGGTAACATCTCCATCTGTTCCCGAATTTTGGGGACCCCGTTCAGCCGATTCCTTGGTCATTGACGCCAATCGGCTGACCGACGTTCCTCAACCCCAGAGGTTGCCAACCGAATTTAAACTGACCGCGGATGATTTGGAAATGATCGAAACGGATCGAATGTTGATCAAGTCCCGCCAACCGGTCGGAGAACCAGCGACGATTAGTGTCTTTGGCGGTGGCCAGTTAACCGGGCGCGACTTTGTTTTCGTGCTCGATCGCTCCCAAAGCATGGGCAGTTCCGGTTTGGGGGTGATTGAGGCGGCCCGTACGGAATTGAGCCTGGCGATCGGTAAACTCGAACCGCATCACCAGTTTCAGATTATCGGATATCATGACCGCACGGTAACCATGTCGAAACGGCAGATGTTGCCGGCGAACGCGGAAAACAAAGCTGGGATTGCCCAGTTTATTGGTGACCTCGTGGCCTTTGGTGGGACACAGCACGAAAATGGATTGGTCGCTGGTATCGCATTCCGTCCTGACGTGATCGTATTACTGACCGATGGTGGTTATCCTGAACTCAACGCGGGACAGTTGAAAATGATCCGGCAGTTGGCAGGTGGGAAGACTCAGATCCACTGTCTGCAGTTTGGTGCTGGTCCGCAACAAAAACAAACCAATTTCCTGACCCAGCTGGCTGCACAGAATCAAGGCAGCTACCAATATATCGATGTGAATCAATGGAAAAAATTGCCGTGACGCGAATTCTGTTTGGGTGTTCAATCGTCTGGCTGATCGGTTGGTTAGCCGTTGCGCCAACGAATGCTGACGAGTTTACTGTCAATTTGAAATCTGGCACTGTCATCACCGTCGAGACACGCGATCCAACGATCGCTTGGACCGACGTGCTTGCCAATGGAGAGTTACAGCAGCGGACAATTCCGGTCAGTGAGATTCGGGAATTAGCGTTGAGTGGTCAATCGGGGAGCAAGCAGGTCTCCTTGATTCGACAGTACCTGACTCAATTATCCAGCCGGGACTATCTGGAGCGAGAAACAGCGGAGGTACACTTGGCCGATTCGAAGATTGCCGGCCGATTTCGGTCGTTGGTCAAATCGGAATCAGCACATCCGAACTTGGAAGTCCGTACACGTGTTGCGCGGATTTTGGAGAAACTGCAAGTGACAAATGTTGAAAACGGCGAAGACTTCGATTTACTAGTGCTCAACGATGGCACGCAAATCCGCGGTGACGTGGGAGAGTTGAAATTGGATTGCCAGTACCGCGATCAGCAGTTGTCGTTTTCACGAGCGGAGATTCATTCGTTGACAACGCCGAAGAAAACAGCGGCCGTCGCAGTCCATGCGAAACCGGTATCGATAGAAGTTTTTCAGCAACCCGACGAGATTTTTTTTCGGCCGGAGCAGACAACGATCGAATTCGAAAAAGCTCCCAATGGTCAAGAGTTGACCCGAAATTCGGATGTCTCCGAGATGTTTGTGCCGCTCGGATTGTTACTGGCTTCCGAGAAACCCGGATTTGTGGGTGTGTCAGGTTACGGTTTCAAGTTTCCCATGCCGCCACGAGAAAACTCCGTGTGTGTGTTTGAATCGTCGGGCAGCACGTCAAAACGTTTCAAAGGGGTGATGGAGTTCCAGTTTTGTCTGCCCAATCAGCGATCGGTCATGGGCGGCGTCCGGGAATTTGGCTTGTTCATGGCCCGCGTTGATCAGCCCCGTGATTTTATTCTCGAAGCGTTTAATGCCGAGGGACAAATTCTGGCAACGGTGGAAGCCTCAGATTCCAAGTGTGTATTTTTAGGTGTCAGGTCCTCCGAACCAATTACGTTTGCGAGGTTGTCATCCAACCCCTATTTGTTCAGTATCCATCGCAAGATCGATGAAGATTACGCCATCGATAATGTCTGTTTTTCGCCTCCCGTGCCAGTACCTGGAGTGCGGGAGTCACAAGCGGGTTTGTTGCGGTTGCAAAATGGTGACCTATTGCAGGGGCAGGCAATCAAGTTCGCGGGAAATCAGGTTTCGATCAATTTGAGTGAATTGAATTCGGACATTGTTGTTCCGCTGGAAACTCTCCACAACATTCGGTTTGAGAGTCAGGCCGCGCCGTTGGTGGCAGGTCAGCGGAATTGGTTCGCCATGTTAACCGATCGCAGTGTGATCAAAGTCGATCCGATGCAAAATTTCCGCAGTGAACTGTTTGGCGGCCGCAGCATTGGTCGTGAGGAGATTTCGGCGTTGTGGTTTGCCAACAACAAAATTCGCTTTCCTTTTCGCGGCGATTTCGAGCTGGGACAATCGGTCCTGGTTTTCCCGACATGTCGGATCGCGATAGCGGATCTGGAATTGCAATCCGGTCGCTTCATTTGGACGGTCGACAAAAAACTGGAACAAAGCTTGTGGATTGAGAATGAAGGGTCAGGTCGTGATGACAAGGCGTATGAAGATCCCACGCCGAATCTGCAGCAAGTCGATTTTGCCGACACCTCACCCGAGTTGATTCCGACACTCTGGCTGCGAGAACCTCCGCCGCGCAGCACGGAAACCGGCATGATCCGCTTGGCCGATGGCCAGCAACTGGTGCTGGGAGGAGCCGATAGTTTTGCGATCAAAGAGATCCAGCCGGATGCCGTCCTGGTCGTTGATCGTCGTGGTCAAGTCGAGACGATCCCGCTAATGAAAATTTCGGCGATTGATTTTCCATTGCAATAGCGTTTGTCCCGATTCAATTTCGCCCAGTGATCAAAACAATTTTTCCACATGCAATCGATGACTGACTTAGAAACGCTGGATGTAATCGCCGTCGGTGCTCATCCGGATGATTGCGAAATAGGGTGCGGCGGCACCTTGGCGCAACTGGCCAAGCAAGGCTATCGAGTCGGGATCGTTGACCTGACAGATGGTGAGCCGACGCCGCTGTGCGAATCGCCAGCGATTCGACTGGCTGAGGCCCAGGCGGCGGCGGATTGTTTGGGCATTGCAAAACGGATCATTCTCGATCTGCCGAATCGCCGTCTGTTTGATTCATTTGAATCTCGTGTGGCCTTGGCAAAGGAGTTTCGGCGTTATCGGCCGCGACTGGTGATTGGCCTGGGAGGAAAAACCCCGCTGGCATCGCCTGATCATTGGCAAGCGATGCAGATCACGGATGCAGCGGTGTTTTATAGTCGATTGAGTAAATGGGACGAACAGTTTGATGGACTGCCAGTCCATACAATCGAATGTCAGATCTACTACTCATTGATGTTGACGGGCGCCTGGATCGAAAACAGCAGTTACCCGATTGTCAGTGACATTTCAACGACTCTCGAAACCAAGTTGGCTGCTGTTCGATGTTATCAGACGCAGTTTCCACCAGCCAAAGAGCAGATCTTCGAACGCTTGCGCTCGATGGCAGTCGCCAATGGTGCTCTATCCGGTTTTGAAGCGGGCGAAGTGTTTCATTCAACGAAGATGATCGGCAGCAGGGATTTGATGCACTCGTTGCTGGATTTCGAGTCCAACTCCCCAGACGTCTGACTCTCGGTGTTTTCCAGGGTCGGACCCGGTGGGGATCGACGCTCCAAGTGTTAAGATTGTTATTTTTAGAATCTGCAAACTGAAAACGCACCTGCATGCCCAGTCAACGAGTATTTATCAAGACGTCCACTGGCATTCGATTGGCTGCCGTGATTGATTTTCCCGAAATCGCGCCCCGGGCGTTTGCGGTGTTCAGTCATTGTTTTACCTGTTCGAAAGACTTAAAGGCAATTGTGCGAATCAGCCGTCGGTTGGCTGAACATCAAATTGCGGTATTGCGTTTCGATTTTACCGGCTTGGGAGATAGTGAAGGTGATTTTTCCGAAACGAACTTCGAAACGAATGTCTCGGATGTGTTGTCCGTCGCGAATTGGCTACGGCAAAACCATCGAGCGCCGCAGTTGTTGATCGGACTCTCTTTGGGCGCTGCGGCGATGATGGCTGCCGCTCATCAAATTGACTCTGCCGGCGGATTAGTCACGTTGGCGGCGCCTTCCTGTACGGCGCATTTGGCAGATTATCTGCTGCGACAGAACCCGGAGATTGAATCGTTGGGCGCCGGCGAAGTAACGATCGGAGGGCGACGTCATTTGATCAAAGCGCAGTTGTTGACGAGTTTGCGACAACGGAATTTGGGTGCCGAAATTTCCTCGATTCGATTACCCCATTTGATCATGCACTCGCCAATTGATGAGACACTGGGATTTTATCATGCGGAAAAGATCTTCGAACTGACCGGTGGAATCAAATCATTTATTACTCTTGACGGGGCTGACCACTTGATGATGTCTCAGGCCAACGATGTGGTCTTCGTGGCGGATCAAATCGAACTATGGTCGCGCCGTTGGATGTGATTGGTCGCGCATACCAGTCGATGGAGTTTGATCATCAACCGAACCCTGACGCTACACCGATGCTGGCGGCCATACACCGGTGATGGCGGTTAAGGACTCATTCCGCGCGCAGGATTAATTCCGCGCACGGGTGGGATAATGCAGTTGTTGAACCGTAAAATTCTGCGAGCGAGTCTTGTTCTCCTGATCAACTAATTCCCAAAATTTTTCGAATTGATGCAAGCGGCGTTGTGAGGAATCGATAGTACTGTCCGTCATCGCATCACGACCACCGGAACCAAACCGATCGGTGTTTTCCAAACCGAAATTAAGCCAAAATCCTCCGTCGACGAATTGCTCCAGGTATTTCAAACTCACATCGAATTCTTCTCGATCCGCATGTATCGCCGCCAAATGGTACAGTGAACTGCGGCGGTGACGTAGAAACTCGCGGGATTTTTCCAATGCCGACAAGGCCAAGTCCTCGAATTCGATGAATCGTTGCCGCAGCGACTCAAGTTTCGCCCGATCCGCTTCCGATTCAGTCAACTTGTCTATTTCTTCTTGCGTATTAAATCGTAACCAGAGATAACAAGTTACCAGTTGGTAACTGGCGTAACCGTTGTTCGGGTCTTGATCAATGATGGCCAGAAAATGTTCGGCTGATTTAAGCCAATCTCCCCGGGTATGCGAGTTCTCGGCGGCTAATCGTTCGCGCGAAAAAGATTTGTCGGCCGGCGGCAGGATTTCGTCGATTTGTCCGACGACAATCGCTGAAATGTAAAACGTCGCGCCCAATAACAACACCACGGTAAGGTCTCGGAGGACGCGATTCCAATTCATGTTGTTGCCCGTTAACTAGTTAGTTTATACGACGAAGGGGAGCCAATTTTTTGGTCATCGCGGCGCGATGAGCCGCATGGTCGACGGTCGAGTTCGTTCCGACCGATTCCCGATTTTGCACATTGGCAGTCAAGTCAAATTGTTCGCCCGTCTCGGCTCGATGATGGTCCGTGACACTCAGTCGTTTTTCCGCAAGGCTTCGAAATACTGTTGCGCATGTTCCCGTTGGGCCTTGGGGAGTTTTTGATTTTCCAGTGGATCCGAATCTTTGCTCATGGACGCTTGGACGAGTTCGCGGGCTTCGCTGGCCGAGCGACCCGTAATGTTATCGCCATCGGCGTTTCCAGTAACTACGGTTTCGCCTTGTCTGAGCTGACCCTTAACGCGAGCCTTAAAGCCACCGGTGTCTTCCTTTTCCAGGTCGCGTTTGCCATGGCCTGGGCCACCGCCTTTCGCCCAGTCCTGCCATTTGGGATCATCGCCGGGATTTCCGCCATTCATGCAACCTTTGCATTCACCGGCCAATTTTTCCAGATCTTCGAGCGCGTCCATCTCCTGCATTTCCTGTTGCATTTGCTCTAATTGTTCCGCGAGATCTTCGAGCGATTGGGCCGCGTCCTGTTGAGCTTGAGCTTGTTGTTCCCCGCTTTTAGCAGCGTTGGGATCGCCGCCCTGTCCTTTTTTGGGATCACCATTGCCACCGGGTTTCATACAGTTGGCACACTTCTGCAGGTTTTCCGCCATCTGTTTCATTTTTTCCATCTGTTTCTCTTGTTGCTGTTTCTGCTCCAATTTTTGTTGCAGTTCAGCCGCTTTGTCCAGATCGCCTTCGTCCAGTGCTTTCTTGATTTGGTCTTCCAGTTCTTTTTTTTCCTGTTGATGTTTCTCGGCGATTTTTTTCAATTCGTCGGCCATCGCCGTCAGATCGGCGACCAGTTTTTTCTTTTCAATTTCGCTGAGTTTACCCTCCTTCAATTTGTCGGCCAATTCCTTGATCGCTTTTTGGGCTTCGGGAATGTCACCTTGACTGAGTGCGTCGGTCAATTTTTTGGCCGGACCCGTGCCGAGGTCCTTGAGCTTATTCAAGTTCTCCTTAAGTTCATTGCCGTCGCCAATTTCTTGCCGGCGTTCGTCAATCTGTTTCTTGATGTCATTCAGTTTGACCAACGAAGATTTCTTGTCGGCGTTCTTATCCTCCAACAATTCGTCAAATTTCTTTTCGAGGGACTTTAAATGTTGATTGGCATCTTCCAATCCCTTGGCCGTTAATTCCTGCCGTTTTTCTTCTTGTTTCTTTTTCAATTCCTGTATGGCGACCTCGATTTGTCGACGATTGATTGGTTCCGGTTCTTTCGCCGTCAATTCGGTCTCGATGGCGTTGGGAACAAACAACAGGACGATCATCGCCAACAGCGGAAGCACGGGCAGCAGTGCCTTGGCCGAAGGTCGAAACTGAAATTGATCGCGCACATCAATCGTTTCGGCGCGGCTGGTCGCGTCGGCGAGCAAAGCTTGTCCGGCCGGTGTTTCCAGGTCCTGCGTGGAAAGTGACAAGGCGCTCGACAATCGCTCTTTCAAATTGAAACGTTTATCCACTTCGCTGGCCACTGTCAGCCTGGTTTGGAGTTGCCGAACGGTCAATCCGGCCGCGACTAGCAACGCCAGCAAGATCCCGCCCAGAATCCAGGCGTAATTCCAGCCATTGACCTGATCTGCGGTTTGCAAAAATTCCAGATGCCATATTTTAGGAATCAACATTCCAATGGCCGCGAGAAACAATCCAGTACACATCGCCCAATTCAAAATTCGAAAAAATTGGCCAGTCACGATTCGTCGACGCGCTCGTGATACCTGTCTGCTGATTTCGTTCATTTTCAATCTTTCAGAGGTTGGCAACCGACCTAACAAGTTGGCATGGCGTATAGTATAAGGCAACCGGTCATTATAGAGACATTTTTCCGGAAAAGGCTATTCCGAATTTGGCGGCTGGCTGGATTTCAGACGAATTTGTGCGAATTCGATGCTCGCTAAACGGGCTGTCGTTTGGACTCGGTTAAAGGGAGCGATGTGCTTCCGGGTAACCGCTTGAGGAAACTGAAAAGAATGTCAAACCACAAACAATTAGCCTTCCCTGGCCCCGACGAATATCCATCGGCCGACATCGTCTTGTTCGACGGCAAATGTGTTTTTTGTACGGCTGGCGTGCGACAGTTGCAGTGGTTGGATGGCAAAAATCGGCTGGTGTTTGTTTCCCTGCACGACCCGATCGCGGCGGAGCGATTTCCGGATTTGACTTTGGCTCAACTGATGGAACAAATTTACCTGATTCCCAACGCCGATACGCAACGACGTTTGGGCGGGGCGGAAGCAATTCGCTACCTCAGTTGTCGCCTACCGAAATTGTGGGTGCTCGCGCCGTTGCTGCACATCCCTTTTTCGTTGCCAATCTGGCAATGGTGTTATCGACAAATTGCCATCCGTCGCTATCGAATTGCGAATAAAGACGGTGCCGGCTGCGACGACAACGGAACTTGCGATCTGCACCAACGGCACTAGTTTCCTCAATAGCGCTACGACTCCACTTACACAATCTGGTAGTTGTCTCGGAGCTGATCCTATGGCGGATCGATACCCCCTGGATGCAACGGATGGCATTTGCAAATTCGAATAACGCCTTTGCAGGCGCCCCGGATTGCGCCATATTTTTCGACCGCTTGAATGAAATAGGCGCTGCAGGTCGGCTGGAATCTGCAATTGGGGCCCAGCCAGGGGCTGATGCAAATTTGGTAGAATCTGACCATGAGAATGAGGCCGCGACCAGGTATTGCGATGATACAGTGCCAAACGCGATTCATGTCTCGTTGTTTTCCTGTGTTCACCCGGTGATCACGGTGCCTGGCCCAACTTGCGCGCGAGCCGATTGGCTAGACCATTGATTGAACGCGAAATTTTATTTAATTCGCAATCCCCCCCTTTGCGGGGCCGAATCACCAGATCGAGTCCCGTGGGCAAGTCATGTTGTTGTCGGCGAAAGGACTCGCGAATCAATCGTTTCCAGCGATTGCGAACAACTGCATTGCCGACTTTCCGACCGATCGACAGCCCCAATCGCGTGAAATCCAATTGATTTTTCTGAGAATGCATTACGAGGACGTCGTCCGCTGCGAACAATTTACCAGCAAAGACGGCGTCAAATTCAGCCTTGCGGCGCAAGCGAATGGTCTTGGGAAACGTATAGCGATTCATACAGCCGGTTTACCAATTGAGATCGACTCGCGCAGGAATCGACCAAGCCGAGCTCAATTTCTTCAACAACTCCAAATCGGCGGGAGATATTTCTTTGGGGACAACGATTTGCAGCGTGGCGATCAGATCTCCAGAACTATCTTTGGTACGGATACCCATCCCGCGCAGACGTAGCGGTTTGCCACTGGAACTACCCGGCGGAACAGACAACGAGATTTTTCCATGGGGCGTGGACAAGTCAATTTTGGCCCCTTCGGCTGCTTCACGAACGGTGATCGGCACCGTGATATTCAGGTTGAGTCCATTACGAGCATATTTCGGATGGGGCGCAACTTTTACGACGACTTTTAAATCACCGGGCGGTCCACCGGCAGGATGTGGATATCCTTGACCTCGCAAACGAATTTTCTGCATCGATTCGATGCCCGCGGGAACCTTGACGTCGATGGATTCAACTTTTCCGTTGAACCGGCGCAGTTGAACTTGATGAACGCCACCCAAGACCGAGACGGCAAACGGTACTGTAATCTCCTGTTCGACGTCTTCCCCTTTCGCTGGCAAGGGAGCTGGCCCGGTTCGGCCGCCGCGACCGCCGGCCATTTGGCGCAGGATGTCTTCAAATCCTCCCATGTTTCCCCGCGGAGGAGCACCGCGATTGCCCCCTTCCATACCGCCTCCCATTTGTCGAAGGAAGTCTTCGAAGCCGCCCGCGCTGGCTCCGCCACGTCCTCCGAAGGGATTTCCGCCGGCGGTCATCTGTTCGTAGTTGTCGCCATATTGGTCGTAGAGGCTGCGTTTTTCTGGTTCGCTCAGAATGTCGTACGCTTGCTGGATTTTTTGAAAATTCTGTTTGGCGATGTCGCGATCTTTTTCGTTCTTGTCGGCGTGGAGATCCGGATGATATTTTCTTGCCAGTTTGCGATAGGCTTTTTGGATGTCTTCCGGAGTCGCGGTGCGCGGAACTCCAAGTGTCTGGTAGTAGTTTTCCGCCATGGAATGAGAATGCCGTACTTCTGTCAGGGGAATAAATCCGGACTGCAATTGTACGTTTGAAACGTGAATTTGAGCAACCAGCGTGCGGATTATTCTGATCCGATCGATTCCAGCGGCCGGTTGATTATTCGCAACATGGGTTGAAGGGTTTGCCTCACAAGTTGCATTTTTGCCCCATCCGGTTTGGGCTGAGAAATTACCCGATCCGAGGCCAACGAATAAAAGCTCGCCAAAAGCGACACTTTTTCGTCGATCTGCCTATGATTCATGGAATTCGAAGAGAAGTTCGGCTTTGGCATCCCGCCTGCGATAAGACTAAATCAAGCCGCTGAGAATCACCCAGCTGCAAATTCAGTCGAGGAAATCATGGCCAAGGCAAAACAAAAAATGAATGTTTCACCAGCGACACTAGACCGCAAATCCCGAACTGCGAACTCCCAACCTCGAAGCATTACTAACTTGTCCGTCGACGCAATTGATGATCCCGTGCGAATGTACTTGATGCAAATGGGCCGAATTCCGTTACTCACTCGCGCCGAGGAGGTTTCGGCGGCCGTTTCCATTGAATCCGCCCGCTTTCAGTATCGCAATACAATGTTGGCGACCGATTTCATGTTACGGGGTGCCTATGATGCACTCCGCAAAGTGCTGGACAAAAAATTGCGATTGGACCGTACGATCGAAGTTTCGGTAACCAACAAAGCCGAAAAGAAGCGCATCATGCAGCGTTTGGTGCCCAATCTTAAAACATTGAAACATCTGTTGGCTTTGAACCGTAATGATTACGTGATTGCCATTGTCCGTACGAACTCGATTGCTGTTCGTCGGGCGGCTTGGCGTCGCATGATCGTTCGTCGCAACCGCTGTGTACGATTGATCGAGGAATTGAATTTGCGATCCAGCCGTTTGCAGCCTCTGTTTGAACAACTGGAAGAAATCAACACACGGATGCAAAGTTTGCGTCGCCTGCTACGAGAAGCCGAAACAACCGGCTACTGTGGTTCGCGGAGTTATGAAGAAATTCGAGCGGAATTGCATTACTTGATGCAACAGACCTACGAGAGCCCAGCCACCCTGCATCGACGCATCAGCAAAACCAATCGCTTGCAGGAAACTCAAGACGCCGCGAAGCGAGTCTTGTCCGCCGGGAATTTGAGATTGGTGGTTTCCATCGCCAAAAAATACCGCAACCGCGGGTTGAGTTTCCTCGATCTGATTCAAGAAGGTAATACTGGTCTAATGCGGGCAGTCGATAAATTTGAACACGAACGGGGTTACAAGTTTTCGACCTATGCGACCTGGTGGATTCGACAAGCGATTACCCGAGCAATTGCCGATCAAAGTCGCACGATTCGAGTGCCCGTGCACATGATCGACACCATGACCAGAGTTCGCAACGTGATGCGAGACCTGGTCCAGGAACTGGGTCGTGAACCCAGTCCTGAAGAAACCGCCGAACGAGCAAAATTGTCGCTGGATGATACCCGGATCATTATGAAAATGGCTCGCACGCCATTGTCGCTGGACCAACCCGTCGGAGATCAGAACGACAGTTACTTCGGTGAATTCCTGCAGGATCACCGCGACGATGATCCGCTCTATGATACCCACCAGGCGGCACTCAAATCCCGGATCGATGAAGCGATGGAGCATTTGAACTATCGCGAACGGGAAATTTTGCGTCTGCGGTATGGTTTGGCCGATGGCTACTCCTACACGTTGGAAGAAGTTGGCAAAATCTTCTCCGTAACTCGCGAACGAGTGCGCCAAATCGAATCGAAAGCAGTTCGAAAATTGCAACAACCCTACCGAAATCGCTCGCTCTCCAGTTTCCTGGATGGTTATGACCCAGCCCTGGAAGGACCAACCGTCGAAAACTAGTGTGGGCGACTTTCCAGCTCGCACGGAAGGAACCATTTGTCCGACCAATGCATCCCTAAACTGGTCAGCCCGCAAGTTTTACGGTTTAATTTATGTCGCGGACGAATTGCTGCGGTCCTGTTTTGCAACTCGGTAATTACAATTTTCAACTTTTCTTGGCAGGTTGTTTCATGAATTCGAAATTGATTTTCACTGGCGTCGCAATGGGCGGACTGATTCTGGGGGTCGGAATCGTAACACCACCGTTCGCCTTTGCTCAACAAGATCTTCAACAGGACTTAGCCGAAAAGCCCCAAATTGAGCTGGTTCAAGAGCAAGGTGTTCCCCCAGAAGTTCAAGCGGCTGATGACGAGTCCGTCGTTAATCCCCAGTCGGAGAACAAGACCGATGAGAAAATCACCGATACTGCGGCGATCCAGGCGAAATCAGACATCGGCAATCAGTTCATTCGATTTCACATGTGGGACGGTTCAATCGTCGGCGGCGATGTGGCCTTCGACAAAATCGATATCGATACCAATTTCGGAACCTTGCAGATTCCCATCCGTGACATCTTGAAGTTTCATCCCGGTTTGGACAGTATCCCGGCGTTGGGCGCAAGAATAACGACGCTCGTGGAAGGGCTTGGTGATAAAGACTTTTCCGTCCGCGAAAATTCCCATCGTGAACTCGCGTCCATGGGCCTTCAATTGCAAAATGAGATTGGCCGGTTTGAAGACGGTGGTAGTGCAGAACGCAAGAAACATTTGGAAGAAATCAAGAAACTGGTTGCCGAAATGTCGGATGAAAGCGGTGACTTGGAAACAGGTGAACTCGAACGACCGTTAATCCGCGGCGATTTGATTGTGACTCGCGAGTTCTCGATCGTGGGTAAGATCCGTCAAAGCGAGTTTCAACTGTCCAGCAAATTTGGCGATTTGATGGTAAATTTGGCTGACATCCGAATGGCCGATCGTTCGTTCAATTCGTCCAAAGAAGAAGTCCGAAAATCGGTCGAAATCTCGGGAACCTCATTTTTCCAAACGACTCCGGTCTCCACTAGAATTCGCGTCAACCGGGGCGACAAAATCTCGATTCGAGCGTCGGGGGTGGTCCAATGGACGAATTGGAGCACTTCCTCAGGTCCGGATGGAATCGAAAACCAGGGTACCTGGCAAAATCAAAACAGCGGAACTTTGATGGCCCGCGTTGGCAAAGGCGATAACTACATCAAGATTGGTTCCTCGGGTGATTTCGTCGCCAAACAAGCCGGTGAACTGTTTTTGGGAATCGCCATCCAGGATAACTTCGCCAAAAATAACAGCGGTTATCGCTGGGACGGCGATTACACTGCGAAAATTGTCATTCAACCAGCCAAGTGAGTCCCGCAAGCTGGACCGATCATTCAGCCAACAAAAAAACCGCTGAAATTCTTCAGCGGTTTCTTGCAGTTGTTTGGTGTTTCCGTCAGTGAATGGCTTGGCGATAATGAACTCCAAGCCGACGGAAATTCGAATAAACCTAACCGACCATATCTTTCAGGCCTTTCAAGGCGCGAATTTTTACGACTTTACGCGCAGGACGCGGTTTCGCCCAAACCATTTCGCCGGTACCAGGATTGCGGACTTCGCGTTTTGGCAAAGCCGGCTTGTCGACGACGACGATTTTGCACAAACCGGGAATCGTGAATTGACCAGCACTACCTTTTTTGGCAATGCTCTCTTCAATCTCTGCATTCAAGGCATCAAAAAATGCACCGATATCTTTTTTCGATGCGCCGGTTTTTTCGGCCAAGTTGTTTAGGATTGTGGATTTGGTTGGTGCTTTTGGGCCAGTCTTTTTCGCCATTAGGGGACGCCTCCGAGTGAGATGGGGTTGTGATAAAACTCAAGGAAATTCGGTCTTCCGAATCTGGTGACGCGAAAATTAGACCGATTCGCACTGATTATTCAAGGCAGTTTGCTCCAAAAACTCATGTAAATCGCGATTTTTTCGAGAAATTCCCCACATTTTTTGGAAAAAGTCTAATTTTTGGCCTGATTTTACCTGAAACGCCGGTCATTTAGCGCCATTCGGAGCACAAACCTGCCGACCGCTTGATTCCCAAATTGCGAGCTGGCAAGCGGAATCGAATAAAATCGTTGCGATATAATCTAGACTTGAATAAGGGTTTGACACTTTCAAATTTCAAGTCGGTTGATGCACCGAAGAAGTACAACACCCAAGCAAGGATGTCGCAATGACGCTGATTCGATTCCTGATTTTCGCCACTCCGTTCGTCGTCGGGTTTTCGATTGCCCGTGGGGATGACGATTTGCGCGAACTTCAACGTCGGTACACCGAGACGATCCAGCCTTTATTGCAAGCCGCTTGCCATGATTGTCACTCAGGCGATTCCGCCGAGGCCGGATTCAATTTGGACGGATTTCAGTCGCTCGACCAAATTCTCAATGCACGAAAAAAATGGCTCAAAGTCGAACACCGCGCCGCGGCCAAGGAAATGCCCCCCGCCGAAGCCACTCCCCTCGCCGCTGCCGATTTGCAAATGCTGATGAGTTGGCTCGACGAGGTATTGCACCTGGCTGATTGCAACAATATCGACCCTGGCCGAGTCACATTGAGGCGGCTCAACCGAACGGAATATCAAAACACCATTCGAGATCTGCTGGAAGTGAACTATGAACCAGCCGCAGATTTTCCAGGCGACGACGTGGGCTATGGATTCGACAATATTGCCGACGTGATTTCGCTGCCACCGATTTTGATGGAAAAATACCTGAACGCGGCCGAAGAAGTGTCGGTTCGCGCGATTGTTGACCCGGACCGACCGAGTTTTAGCCAGACGCTGCGTTTCGACCAACTCGATCTTGCCGACGGCACCGGGTTGGAAGAGAACTCCGTTGGCATGTACACCAATTCGACGATTGGTAAACAAATCAAATTGCCAGCCAAGGGAACCTACCGAGTTCGGGTCCGTGCTTATGGAACCCCTGGTGGGGCAGGTCCAATCAAATTGTCGGCAGGGTTCGACAATAGCAAACCGGTCTCCGGAAATTTAACGGCGACTGGGGATGATAACGCGTCGGACGAAGAGTTCATCGTGTGCGGGAAAGCTGGCAACTGTCGACTGGAGATTTCGTTTCTGAACGATGCGTATGTTGCCAAGACCGCCAACGAACCTGGTTTTGATCGAAACCTCTTTATCCAACAAATTCAAATTCAAGGACCGCTGGATCAACGACCGCCGTCCCACCGTCGTTTGATTGCGGATTCTGTTCCGAAAGATTCGGCTGCCCAGCGGCAATTCGCCCGCCAGATACTCAACAAACTCGCCTCCAAGGCTTTTCGGCGGCGCGCGACGACGGAAGAACTGGATCAATTGCTTAGTTTTTTCGAGTCAGCTCAATCCGAAGGTGACAATTTTGAAGTTGCGTTGCGGTACTCGATCCAAGCCATTCTTGTTTCGCCACACTTTCTTTACAAAGTCGAAATGCCAACCACCGCCGGCGAAACCAGAATGCTCAACGATTTCGAATTGGCGACCAGCCTGTCGTATTTCTTGTGGAGCACGATGCCGGACGACGAACTGTTTCGCCTGGCCACTGAGGGAGAACTGCGCAATGCCACGATCCTGCGCAAACAGCTTGATCGCATGTTGGCCGATCCCAAGTCCAAGGCAGTGACCGACAATTTTGTCGCCCAATGGCTACAGTTGCGACATTTGGAGAATTTTCAACCCGATCCAGATCTATTTCCTGGTGTGGATCGCGTATTGCGGGACGATATGATTACCGAAACCAAATTGGTATTCGCCGATTTGATTCAACGGGATGCTAAAGTTACGGAGTTGCTGCACACGGATTTTACATTCGTGAATCAACGTTTGGCAGAATTCTATGGAATTGCGAACATTAAAGGAGAGGAGTTTCGTCGCGTTTCTACCAAGAAGACAGGACGTATCGGTTTGATGACCCACGCGAGCATATTGACTCTAACGTCCAATCCCAATCGGACTTCTCCGGTCAAACGTGGCAAATGGGTCATGGAAAATCTACTGGGTGAAGAACCGCCCCCCCCCGATCCGAAAGCCATGAAACTGGAAGACCAAGCGGAGCTGACGGGAACAGTTCGCCAGCGCATGGAACAACATCGCGCTGATCCCAACTGTGCCGTTTGCCACCAGGTAATGGATGAATTGGGATTCGCCCTGGAAAACTACGATGCCGTCGGGCGATGGCGTGAAACAGATGAAGGCAATTCGATTGATCCGACTGGACTGTTACCCGACGGATCCCAGTTTTCCGGGGCAAGCGAAATGCAACAGACGATTCATCAGAAGATGCACGACAAATTCGTGCGGTGTATGATTGAAAAAATGCTAATTTATTCTACTGGACGCGGGTTGGAGTATTTTGACGAATGTGCGATCGACAAAATAATGGAGGGATTATCGCGCAAAGACGATCGTTTTAAAGAGTTAATCTACTTGGTGATAACCAGCGATCCGTTCCTGAAACGTCGCGGCGAGGCGGAATAGGTTGCTGCACAATTCAACAGCGAGTTACTTTCTGCGCAGGAATGATCTTCGTTTGACAGAATTCAGATTTCCCATGCTACGACGCACATCGGGGTCCGTCGCATCCATCGAACAATAACAGCACAAACCATGAACAACAATATTTCAAGACGAACGGTACTGCGTGGACTCGGAACTGTCGTTGCGCTTCCCTGGTTGGAAGCAATGGCGTCGGCGGCCGCACCGCTGGCTGCCAGTGCAAAACGGCGTCCAGTCCAGGCTCCGCCAATTCGCCTGGCGTTTTTCTACGTTCCCAACGGCATGCACATGGCGGATTGGAAACCGCAAGGCCCCGGCGATCACGAGTTCGAAATGCAATCGATCATGGAACCGATCACTGGCTTTCGTGAAAAGATGAACGTATTTTCCGGACTATCACTCCGCGGTGCTGAGGCTTTGGGAGATGGTGGTGGCGATCATGCGCGTGCCGTCGCGGCGTATCTGACGGGTGCGCATCCGCGCAAGACCAACGGTGCCGATATCCGCAACGGGATTTCAGTGGATCAATTTGCCGCCGAAAAGATCGGCCATTTAACCCGCCTGAAATCACTCGAACTTGGAACGGAGACCAGCGCTACCGCCGGAAATTGTGATTCCGGCTACAGTTGTTTATACACGTCGAATGTCTCTTGGCGAAACGAAACTTCACCGCTACCCAAAGAAGTCAATCCGGCGGCGGTATTCGAACGTTTGTTCGGGTCTGGCAGCGAGTATGACAATCAAAAGTCCCTGGCCCAACGTGACCGACGCCGCAAGTCGATTTTGGATTTTGTTAATAACGAAGCGAAATCTCTCAGCGATCAATTGGGTGTCCATGATCGTCGCAAGCTGGACGAATACTTGTATGCGGTACGAGATATTGAGCGACGCTTGCATACCACCGATTCGCTCACACAAACCGAAAATGACCAATCCAATTTCGTGCGACCAGCCGGAGTTCCGCAGGAGTACGGGGAACACGTAAAATTGCTGATGGATATGCTGGTCTTGGCCTTTCAGACCGATTCGACTCGGATCGCGACGTTCATGTTTGCCAATGCTGGCAGCAATCGCAGTTATCGTAATCTGGCCATTCCGGATGGTCACCACAACATTTCACATCATGGTGGTTCGCTGGACAAACAACAGATGATCAGCAAGATCAATCAATACCATGTCGGCCTGTTTAATCATCTGTTGACCCGATTGGATAGCATTCAGGAAGGGGAACGGACGCTATTGGACAACTCGATGATTGTCTATGGCAGCGGTATTGCCGATGGGAACTCACATGATCACAGCGACCTGCCGATCGCCATGTTTGGCGGTGCCGGCGGACAAATCAAAACAGGGCGATACATTCGCTGTCGTGAAAAGACGCCGTTGACGAATCTCTATTGTTCCATGCTTGCGCGGGTGGACGTGCCAGTCGAATCGTTTTCAGATTCGACCGGAATCATCGAGGAGCTGTAACGCGACCCCATGTCATCCTCCAACGACTCAATCTGGATGCAACGAGCCATTGATTTGGCTCTGCGTGGGCAAGGCTTCGTCGAACCAAATCCGATGGTCGGGTGCGTGTTGGCCAAGGCCGATCAGATCGTTGGCGAAGGCTGGCACCAAAAATTCGGCGGACCGCATGCCGAAATCAACGCCATTGAATCGGCTAACCAATCGCTTGTCGGCGCGACAGCCTATTTAACCTTGGAGCCATGTTCACACCATGGCCAAACGCCGCCGTGTGTGGGGGCGTTGATCCAAGCCGGAATTACGCGAGTGATTGTGGCCCATCCCGACCCGAATCCGTTGGTTAACGGCGCGGGAATTCAACAATTGAAAGCGGCGAACATCGACGTGGAGGTCGGCTTGTTGCAAACCGCCGCCGCCAAGATCCTGGCTCCCTTTCTAAAACGGTTCAGCGCGGGCCAGCCTTGGATGATTGCCAAATGGGCCATGACTCTGGATGGAAAAATCGCCACTGCGTCGGGTGACAGCCAATGGATTTCCAATGAAAAATCGCGCGCGATCGTGCATCAGATTCGAGGGCGCGTCGATGCGATTATGGTCGGTGTGAACACCGCGCTGGCCGATAATCCTCTGCTGACAGCTCGTCCGGCGGGACCACGCCTGGCAACCAGAATTGTTCTGGATTCCACCGCTCGGCTGGCGGTCAATTCCAGGCTCTGTCAATCGGCCCGTGAGTTCCCCACCCTCATTGCCGTCGGACCGCAGGCAGATTTTTCAAACTTAGTAGCCTTGGAAAAAACCGGCTGTGAGATTTGGCGGCACCCCGCCAAGGATTCCAATCAACGGTTAATGGCACTATTGGGCGAACTCTCACGACGAGGTCTGACCAATGTACTGGTCGAAGGAGGAGGAGGCTTGTTGGGGTCGCTGCAAGATCTCGATCAAATTGATGAAACTCACGTCTTTATTGGTGCGAAAATACTCGGTGGGCGACACGCGACAAGTGTGATGGCCGGGGTCGGCAAACCCACTCTGTCGGCAGCGCGAAAAATTCAGGTGGAATCAGTACAGCAACTGGACAATGACGTGTATATTGTAGGACGAACAACCGAGCAGTAATGCCCATCGGTGTTGCTCCTTGAGACCCTGAATCAATACCTATTTTCCAACCTGCGGAAATTAATTATGAGCTTTACCTGGATCGTACGACTCACTGTCTGTTCACTGTTGCTCACCATTGTCCCTCGTCTTAAGGCTCAGGACGAACAGGGATTCAAGCCGATATTTGACGGCCAATCATTGACCGGTTGGCGCGGCGATGAAACGCTGTGGCGCGTCGAAGATGGCGCGATTGTCGGTGAAACAACTGCGGAAAAAAAACTGGATAAAAATCGCTTTCTGGTCTGGGATCAAGGGGAAGTTGATGATTTTGTTTTGAAGTACAAATTCCGTATTTCGGGCTCGGATCAAGCCAACAGTGGCGTTCAGATTCGCAGCCAACAACCTGCCACCGGAGAGATGATTGGTTATCAGGCCGACATCGATCGCTCAGGCCGATACATTGGAATTCTGTATTCCGAGAGTACGGGACGAGGAATTCTCTGTGAGCGCGGTCAAAAGGTAACTCTGCACGGCAAAGGGGACAGGCAAACCGAAATCGCCAACGATCCGGCGGAAATTCTCAAACAAATCGACCTCAACGATTGGAATGACATGGAAATCCAAGCGATGGGCAATCATCTAGTCATCAAGATCAACGGCCAGACCACCGCGGACGTCGTCGATGAAGATGCCGAACTAGCTCTCACCAGAGGTTTGATCGGATTGCAATTGCATGTCGGTCCGCCCATGAAGATCGAATTCAAAGACCTGCGACTCAAACGCTTGCCGTTGGCCAATGGTGTCAAGAAAATCGTATTCGTCGCCGGCCAGCCCAGCCATGGTTACGGCCAGCACGAACATAATGCCGGTTGTATGCTGCTTGCCAACCGCTTGGAGGCGGCGGCGAAAGCCGATGGGTTGTTGGTTTTGACAACGGTGTACAAAAATGGTTGGCCCGCCGATCCAACTGCCCTGGATAACGCCGACACGGTGGTATCGTATTGCGATGGTGGGGAAGGACATTACCTCCATCACAATGGTGAAGCTTTTGAGGAGATCATGCGGCGCGGTACCGGTCTGGTTTGTTTGCACTATGGTGTGGAAGTCCCGAAAGGTCTGTCCGGACAACGATTTCTGAATTGGATCGGCGGCTATTTCGAAACGGATTGGTCGGTCAATCCACATTGGGTTGCCAAATTTGAGACGTTCCCGAAACATCCGGTCACGCAAGGTGTGAAACCGTTTGAGGTAAACGACGAATGGTATTACCACATGCGATTCGTTCCAGAAATGACTCGCGTGACTCCCGTACTTACGGCGTTACCACCCCAAGATACACTGTCCCGTCCGGATGGACCGCACAGTGGAAACCCGGCAGTTCGTCAGGAAGTACTCAAAGATCAGAAACCGCAACATCTGGGTTGGGCGTTTGAGCGCGGTGATGGTAAGGGGCGTGGTTTCGGTTTTACCGGTGGCCATTTTCATGATAACTGGAAAAACGATGGCTTTCGCAAGACCGTGTTAAACGCAATCGTCTGGACGGCACACGGTGAAGTCCCGGCTGACGGAGTTGCATCGGCGACTCCTACATCCGAGGAGTTGGCCGAAAACCAAGACGAGCCCGCGCCGAAATAGTGGGGTCTAGTCACGCCGCGTAACCCAATGTCCAGCCAATCGAGCGTCGGCGATCGAAGCAAATGCAAAAGTGCTACGTCCGTCAGAAATTTCGCATGATCCGCGGAAGCCAGCGGCAATGGAGCGCCCGTTGAGTGCGGGGACTCCAGTGATTTGATGTTGACCGACAGGAAGGTCGATCCGAAAAACCTGGATACTGCCAGGCAGTAAAGACCAGCTGCGCAAATCCGCTTTTTCGGCGGCTTCCCAAATCACGCCCGCCGCATCGTACGCAAACGAAGTCAAATCGTGTTTCTCGTCATCCTCGACCCCAGAAGCTTTCTTACTGGCGACGACAACTCCCTTTTTCACAATCCGTCGCACAACCGCCCGCGCGAGAATGGCCGGCATCTGTTCCTGTTGCCGCGCAACCGCCAGCCGACCGATGTCCGCGATGTTTTCGGTCGACCCGACGAATCGATCGTCAATCACGATTTCCAATTGGTCAATCGAGATCGGAGCAAGTTGAATCTTGGCAATCTTGATCGGCGCAATCGTTGGTGGCAACGAGTATTTCCCGATGCCGGAAAGGATTTGGTCTGCCACCAGGAGTGCTTGCGATGAAACCGGCTCCGTCGTTTCAACCTTGCGAGGGCCCTTGCCTACCATCGCCAATACATACAGGGTTCCGTAGCCCCGGGGAGCCTGGTCGTTGTTTAGAGCGCGATTCAATTCGGTTTGTAGAAACGGACTGTCGGGACGCCATTCATTGGCGGCTTGCAGATGGCGAATCAATTCGTCATGGTCCAAGCGTGACTCACCACGAACCAACGCTCGCAGCAACGGCGCTATCGCCAGTTCGCGCCGAACCGGATCGATGACCATCGAAGTTGGCACGGGCGGCCCGGTTTTGGGTTGAGCGACGGTTGTTTTTGTCGGATCTTCCCGGGGAGTCGGATCGAGGGGGATGGGCTGGCCATTTTGATCGACGATTTTCAGCGGACGGTTTTCCAGCAGCGCCTGACATTGATCGCCGATTTGATGAACATAGGCGACGGCATCACCATCTTGTGTCAGCAAACTATTGCAGGCCAGCAGCACATGCAACAGAATCCGTTCGTGATCTTCCGGGGCGTATATCCGGTGGCTTTCGTCGCTCAGGTAGGCTAGTGAATTGACGCCGCCGGTGCCCAACGGTTGGCTGACAAATCGCTCGCGCACTTCCCGGAGCAGTTGTTGCGATTCCGCCAGTTTGCCGCGCTGAAACTCGATCATGGCTTGATCGAGCAGCAACACGTCCGTGTCAAGTCGCGGGCGTTTGGCGGCCGTTGCTAGAGTGGCCGCCGATTGGTCCCAGTTGCCGGACCAATACTCGCCGTGAGCGCGGTCGACGATTTTCTGATGCGAACGACAGCCGTTTCCGATCGCCAGAACCAGGAACAAAATTCCCATCGGCGCGACAATCCACGACGACATGCGAACAAGCTTCCGGTACAACGGGACATAGCGAGTCGCTGCTGGTTTCCGACGAAACTTCACCGGGCTAACGGATTGTATTTCGTCCATTTTCCCAATCGCGACGTGTGGTAGCCCTTGCGAACTTTCGCCGACTCTTTGTCGTATTGACCCGTTTGCAAATCCACCAACTCTAGCGTCAGCAAATAGTCTCGTTGATAGCTCTTGTTATTGGTTGTTGTACCCGACGTCAATCGAGCAAACAACAGATAGTCAAATGGCTGTCCGTCCTGTTCCATCAAATTGGCAAACTGACGACGATTGGCCGGCACCATTAAATCGTCGGGCATCATTCGCATTTGTTTCAAGCCGTTTTCGACAAAGCGGGCACTGACGGTTTGGAACTGTCCGCTCGACGTAACCGCGGTATCAACTTGTTCGTGCAATTGATCCTTGAAATCGCCAATGTCTTCGGAACTCACATTTTCCACGCCGACGAAACAAATTCGTTTCGCCATCGACGCTCCCATTTCCGAGATAGCGCCGGCCGGTTGTTGGCGGCTCAGCAATTTTGCTACCGATTCGTCAACCAGTGAATTAAAGGTTTCTGCTCCCGCTTCATGACTGCCAACGAGATTTTCTTGATTCCCGCGCAGCACATGTGCGTATTGGTGATTGCGGCAGCCGAATTGAAACGACAGCCCAGCGAGAATCAGGCAGCTAAAAACGGGAACCGACCGCCAACCTTTGGCTTTCGCCGATTGGCTGTTTTTCGGAATGCACGATGGACAGTGCCGGCGATACGAACACACCGTCGATGCCAAGAAAGTAGATAGCATATGACTCAAGACCTTGGTAATCGAAAATTGAACCTGAACTGTCAAACTTGGTGAAGTACCAAAAGTTCAGAAGTCGAGTCAAGGGCAGAATGTATTTGGCTGGGATCGTTCGGTTGATAGCTTAGAGTCGAACAACTTCGCGTACGGAACAATTGAGCACGATCGTGCAATAGATTGATGATTTAAGTCATGCACCCATTAATTCATCCATTTTTCATCTAGTTTTCGCAAGCCAGCACGGTGTCGATATGGTCTGAATAATCCAAGGCGCAAGCTGGTGGAATTCGACGCGACGCAATCAACAAGTGCTGGCAACGAAAGTCTTCAAGCGTTACTGCAAAAAACTGGCGTGAGGATTAATCTCCTTGGCAAGGGCCAGCCAAGTTGACGCTTGTTCCGGCATTTCACAGACCCTGGCGATTTCCGCTGCGTGATAATAGAGCTTGGCATCGCGCGTGCCCAGCCGGATGGCGGTTTGAATGCTCTCGAGCGCTTTCTGGGGCTGACCCGATTTGAGCTGTGCCCAGGCCAGTGTATCGTGGGCAAAAATATCTTGCCGCGTTTTCAGGTCCTGCTGTGCCAGTTCCAACGCTTCCGAGGGGTCGCGATTATTCTCCAACAGAAATACGGCACGATCGCGAAAGTGAGCGGTTCCTGTTGTCGCCAGCTCGCGAACCATTAGTCGATCCGCGTTCTCCAACCATTTTGCCGCCAGTTGCGGCTCACCCATCCGTTGGAGCAGTTCAGCGTATTCGGCCATCGAGGTTGGCGAAGTTTCCAGCTGGATCAGTGTTTCATAGACTCGCCGTGATTTTCGCAGCTCTCCTTGGGCCGCTAACACGCGGGCCATGGATTTTGTGAGTTTCGGATCGCCGGGGTTTCGCGCTAAACCGTTCAACGCATGTTTCTCGGCTTCGGGTAGTCTGCCTTGTCCCAAATGCAATTCAGCAAGCCGGTAATCGTACCAAGCTGTTGTTGGGGGACGTTCATCAAATTCAATTGACTCTTGCAGGGCTTTGTTGATCAACTCGATCGCCTGATCCAATTGACCACGCAATTCGAGTACGCGCGCTTGTCGGGCCAGGACGCCAGGCGTGTTGATACTCTTGCCAATCTCACTAAATATCTTCTCCGCTTCGTCAATTCGGCCCATTTCGAGCAACGCATCTCCACGAGCCGAAAGAAGCAACTGATTTTTCGGGGACAATTTGAGAGCAACATCCGACTGATCAACCGCGGACTGAAACTTATGTTGCGAGACGAGAGCGGAAACTAGCCAGGTATTAGCGTTGATGTTGTCGGGCGCGACGTAGATGGCGCGGCGAAGTAGCATCTCGGCCTGCTCGAAACTGCGGTGCTGACTCTTCTCGCGACCTTCGCGCAAATAGAGCTGAGCCGCGATTACCATACTATAGTGATCCAACGGGTTGGCAGAAATACGCGACTCGAACATTCGAATCGCGTCGGAGGTAGGCATGAACTCTTGAAAATTTCCGTTTTGGGCAGGTAACTGAGCCCCAATTTTCGGGACCGGCGCAGCGGCCCCTGGGACAACAGGTTTTGGAGTCAAAGCAGCAGCCAACGGATCATTGATCGTTGGCTGCTGTATTGATGAAGGCGTGACCGACGGAGAAATCTGGGCTTTGGCAAGCGGCAATTCCAACTTCAAAATGCAGCCGCCGAGGATGGCGACAACCCAAACTGGCGGGCATGCCAATCGCTTGGAAACAACCCGTTCGCCAGACTCGGTACGCTTTGATTTCAACTTTAACATGGATTCGATCGTTTCAAAAAAAGTGTCTCGGGCTGCAGTTTCTTCCAGACTCGTCGTCACATTTCTGTGCCAGTTTCCCGTCCCAGTTTCTAGTGAGGTGGGGCGAGAAAAGGAAACGTCGTGGTAAACATCAAATCGTTACCGTCGACTCCATCAGTTGCCACGACTCCTTTGGTCAGCAGGTTGAGCTCGGCATCGATGACGTCATTGTCCAACTGTCGGCCGTTCAAGAATCCTGCCCCACTGGATTGGTCGAATGATAATACATCCGGCAGTAAAACCATCGTCAGCATATCGGCAAAGGCAGCATCGCCAGACAACGCTTCGATTTTGTCGCGGACAACGATTCCGAAGTTCAAAAAATCGCTTGCCGCCGGTGAAATGTTGAAGTCGTCCTTCATCGCCGACGGAATCAAGACAGTGTTGATTGCGGGTCGACCGACTCGGTCTTGTTGCAATCCATTGAGCGTAGTTCGGCAAACCAAAGACACTTGATTGCCGCCCGAGACCCGGGACCGGGGCATCTCAATTACGATTCCCGATATATTAAAACCCGCGAAGAAATCCATGCCAGTAAAATTGAACCCATCCCTGAAACCCAACAAGTCAAAGAAAAAAGGATCATCGAATTGGGTTGCGAGCAGTCGTCCACCACCTCGCAGCGGAATATCCAGTCCGGTGAAGCCATTTCCGGCTTCAACTGTCGTAGTGCCAAATTTATAACGAACATTGACGGCTTGTTTACCCGTGATCCGATTCAGTGGACCGAATCGCACCACGATTGACAAATCGGCCTTGGCATCGGCGTTGCGATCGATATCGAAAATATAAGCCGTTTTGTCGCTAAAAGTACTGGGGCTCAAGATGCCCGCCAATGGGTTGACCGTCATCACCATCGCGGTACTTGCGGCTGTATCCGACGATTGAAAAATGTAGGTGTCGTTAATATCCATGCGTCCGTCGATCAGAATCGAAGGTGCATCGAGATGGTCGGACGCCGATACGGCGACGGGAATCCCGCAAACGAGCGGCAAACACAACATCCGCCAACAAAAACGTGTAAAACTTGTCATCACTTGGTTCCTCTTCCTCTGAATGGAATTATGCAAATCGATCTCAGGCGCTGGCCGACTAAAGTAGAAATGAATGCGGCGGCATCCAAAAAAACCGGTTTTCTTCCTGTCCCGAGGACGATAGCCAGGCACTTTGCGCCCACTGTTCCCCATACGGAAGCACCGCCGTCGCGTGACAACAATTCAGGAAAAATGCTCGAATAGTCAACCTGTGGTTGAATTGGCGAGCAGACAAAGAGTGCCTGATTTTGAATTGACGGGACAGAGAATTCACTTTGGTGATTCTGTGTGGAATTCTCAATCAGAAACCGTTGGGTCCGCAATTCCAAATTTCTCAATCAGATTTTTAACGCTTGAGAATTGGGTGCGCCACGCAGCGGGGCTGTATCCTCCCGACAGCGTTAGCACGACTGGCACTTGACGCTCGGCGCAAGCATTAACAATCATTTCGTCGCGGGTGACGATACCTGCCGGAGTCATTTCCAACGCAGCCAATGGATCACCGGACAATGGATCACAGCCGCCGATGATAAAACAAATATCGGGCTGCGCGCGTTGGAATAGATCTGGCAAGTTTTCGGCAAGGATCTCCAAATATTCCTCGTCCCCCATCCCAGCGTCAAGTTCGATATCCAAATCGCCAATCTCTTTGGGAACGGGAAAGATATCCCTTTGGTGCATGGAAAAAGTGAAGGTCATTTCGTCGTCGGCCAAGCAGAGGATGGTTCCGTTCCCTTGATGGACATCCACATCCACAATGAGAGCCGTTTTGATCAGCCCTTCGGCTTGAAGCTTGCGAATCGCAATCGGTACGTCGGCATACACGCAAAATCCTTCGCCGCGGTCGGGTTTGGCATGATGATAGCCGCCACCCAGATTGATTCCGATTCCACAGTTCAACGCGGAGCGCGCCGCCAACAGCGTTCCACCACTAGCGCAGCGAAATGGTTCCAACACGGCGCTGTCCAGCGACAGCGGAACATATTGAAGCGCCGGGGCTTCGAGATAACGAATCAGCTTCTGTCGGTCTTGCAGTGATTGCAGATATTCGTCGCTGTGAATCAGCTTCAAGTCGTCGGCGGTGAGCGATTCCGGACGCAATGTTTGCGATTCCGTCAACAGGATTTCGGCCAACAATTGCTGGTGAATTTTTTGATACTTCTTAATGTCGAACGGATGCAACCGTTCCAATCCTGCCAGGTTGATCAAATACTGCGGTGAATAAACGACTTGCACCTCGAACGGTAAAGTTGGGGGTACGGAGACAACCGGGTTGGGGGTTGGCATTGGATTGATGGAGGTCGGCAAATCGCGAGAAATTGATTGCTGATGCGCTGGGGGCGATTGGGAGAAATTACAATAGCCAAGCCAATTGACCAGGGCAAACAGGCCCAGCGCCAAAAACAGGACGGGCAAAACACCGGGTCGGTTCATGGAATTTCTCGATCGTTTCGATTGGATGGCACCCAGTTTAAGAATCGTCAGAGGCGGGATTTTCTTGTGGGCCTTGATAGGGACGAATTCAGTTAAGCATCGGTTCCCAATAAAGTTCGACCGATGTTGCGAGCCCCTTGCAAAACAAGATCGGGAACATGTTGCCAAACGTCAGGTAGCCATTCCAGCAATTCAACCGCGCCACCACCGGTCAGGTAAACGTCGGGTGCGCGGGTATATCCTGAACGGAGCGCCGCAACCGCCGCCAGCAATGTGCACCGCTGGGTTTGGTAAACGCCCAACAGGATCGCCGATTCCGTGGATTTTCCAATGTAGGCCGACATGGAATGCAGATCCAGCGGAGTCTGTGAATTGATTCGGCGGTCGGAGAGATCCGGTAGCGCATCGGTTTGCGTAGCCAACATTCGCAGCATTGTCGCGGCGCCGGGAAAGATAATGCCACCCTGAAAAATCGAATTCTCGTCCACGACATCAATCGTCACGGCAGTTCCGGCGTCGATGACCACGAGAGGTCCGGACTCGTTAAGTTGGAGCGCTCGCCAAGCGGCTATCAAACGATCACGGCCCAAACGATCGCGTGATCGAACGGCAGTTTCCAGATCAACTTCAGATGGAGTGATCAAATGAAAATGATCCTGCGGACGCTCCGCAGCAATCCACGCAGCCAACTTGGCGGCTCGAGTCTGGTTGACACTCGACACGGACCAGAAAACAGGATCGGGATTCTGGTGCAGTTTGCTACGATCCAGTTCCGAGAGATCCGGCTCACGAATGATCGTTTCCCAGCTCCAGCGATCATCGAGCGAATGTTCGACGGCAATCTTGATCGAACTGTTACCAATATCAACCGCCGCTATTTGCATGTTGAGGCTTGTTCCAGAACTTGGGCGATTCGGTGAATCAACTGCGGCAATCCGGCCCCGGTCACTGCGGAAATCAACAAGACTTCACGGCCGGTTTCCTCACGCAATTGAGCGGCGATTTCCTCGGCGTTTGGCAATTCAGATTTGGTCACGACGATAATTTCGGGACGATCTTTCAGCCGATCATTGTACTGCTCCAACTCATAACGAATGGTCCGGTAGTTTTTTACAGGATCGGTTTGGTCCATGGGCAGCGGTTCAATCAGATGTACAATAATTCCAGCTCGTTCGATATGTTTCAGGAAATCATGACCCAACCCGACCCCTTGATGAGCGCCTTCGATCAAACCGGGAATATCGGCCATCACGAACGAGCGATCCATGTTGATGTGCACGATGCCGAGATTGGGAAACTTGGTCGTAAACGCATAATCCGCAATTTCCGGTCGGGCGCTTGAAATGCGACTGAGCAACGTGCTTTTGCCGGCATTGGGTTTGCCGACCAAACCGACATCGGCGATGACCTTGAGTTCGAGAATCAGACGTTTGTGTTCGCCTTCGACGCCTTGCTGGGCTTGGCGCGGCGCCTGATTGGTGGCGGATTTGAATCGCGTATTCCCGCGGCCACCGCGACCGCCATGTGCGGCGATGACACTACTGCCATCCTCGGACAGATCCTTGATGACGAACCGGTTGGCCGCATCGATCACGATGGTGCCAGGTGGAACCTCAATCGTCTCGTCCTCCCCCGCCCGACCATGTCGCCCGGAACCCTCACCGTTGACGCCGTTGGCAGCGCGAATGTGGTGGCGATTGGCGAACGCGACCAAACTGTTGACTCCCACGCGCGCGACAATAATCACACTGCCTCCATCGCCTCCATCCCCGCCATCCGGACCACCGCGCGGGACGAACTTTTCGCGACGAAAGCTCATGCAGCCATGACCGCCGCGTCCGCCAATGGCTTCGATTTGAACTTGGTCCACGAACATGATGGAAACTTGGGGTGAAAGAAGGAGGAACACTCAACGGGACAAAGCAACCCACCGTGATTTGGCGATTGGTGTACCCAGTTGCTGATAAAAATTGCCTGTCGTGACAAAAAAAGGGATACCGATTCGGCATCCCCGAGTTTGATTCTGATTGTGCGCGACTCCAGTCAGGGTGAATTCATTGACTGAAAACCGTACGAATAGAAATTACTAATTCGCTGCAGCCACAATGTTGATGCGACGGCCGTCGCGATCAAACATGATTTGGCCGTCGATCAATGCGAACAAGGTGTAATCTTTGCCTTGGCCAACGCCACGACCAGGGTGCCATTTGTTACCGACTTGACGGACCAAAATATTACCAGCGATCACACGTTCACCGCCGAATTTTTTCATTCCCCGCCGCTGGGCGTTGGAGTCCCGACCGTTGCTGCTGGAGCCTTGACCTTTTTTATGTGCCATGGAAATACTCTCTGAATATTCTAGTTAGATTATTGGTTAAAGAAAAAAGCGAGCTGCCCACAAAACGCCAGCCCACGGGATGGGCCGATTGAGCCGTCGCTTAGCCCAGTTAGGCCGGGTTAAGCCGATTCTGCGGAACCACAGAATTTACCGATAAATCCACAAATGATCAAGGCTTTTAATAAAACGAATTTTATCGACGTTCTTATCGAGTTGATGTTCCCAAAATTGGGGCTCAAGTGACAAAATGTACTGGTTTTCGCCCTCGGAAAAAGACCAGCGTTTTCCCGGAACCACGGTTTTCAAGGTCGCCTGTTTGTCGATGGAAATGCCAGCATTTGACAACGCTTGGCTAATCGTCTCCGCCATTTTGCCTTGGTCCAACGTGGGTGTCAGCTCGGATTGGAAAGTTTTGAGATTGACTTTGGCGTCAATTTCGGCGACCAACTCCATCCGATTGGCAGCCGCCACGTTGAGATAGTAGCACTTGACAACCGGTCCTGGCAAATCGTACCGTTCTGTGATCAAGATCTGTTTTTGTGGATCGTCCACCAACGGAATTCCGTAGTCAATTCGATCGTCTTCTTCATCAACGACGTCACCTGGACGCCAAAAATTCAATTGCAGGGTTTTCATCGGATTGCGTTGATCGGCATTTTTGTTGATCCGAAATGCATTCGTCAAACCACCGACATAAACGCTGACAAAGTCAATTCGCGGATCGACATCTTCGAACACCGCAACGCCCCAGACGCCTCCATCGGCGTCAGTTTTTGCTAACGGGATCGTAGTCTGCGACATGGAAATCGGGTCCAGCAAATTCAGGCTGGGATCTTCGAGGCGCTGGATTTGCCGCAAAACCATGGGACTGATTTTGTCATGATAGGCAACTTTTTGATAACCTTCGGCCGCACTGCTGATCACCGAACCCTCGAGTGAAAGTCGGGGCAAGAAAAACTTCTTTTCGGCAGGTATGGAGCGATCACGTTTCAAATCCGCTAACATATGTTCGAAGTCCGGGTTCTCCTTGACTTGATCGTAAGTCAACGTGCTACCAAGATCACGAACACGATACAGCAGATACCACACATTTTTTTGGGATGATGTCCCGGTTTCCAGGTCTGGTACTTCCAATCTCGCTTGGCGTAATTGCCCCAAGAACGAAAATTCGTATTCCCACACATCGCGAAACAAAATAATGCCTTTGCCAAGGCTCTGCAGCGTGTCTTTGGAGGATACGAACTTGGGTTCGTAACTTGACGCGTTTAGACCCGGCAACGGCATCGGCAGCGAAAAACTATCGCGCGGATCCAGATTGCTTGGAATCTTTTTCAAGAGGCCGGGAGCGGTTTGTTTTTGAGCGATCGCCTTGGGCGCCGAAAGCAACACAACCGAGAGGATGAAAACGCTCGACAGTATGTTTATCCAAAGTCGTTGCATTAAACTTGCCAAATCAAAGGTAAGAGAAAGTTGGGATTTTTTTGAGACAATCACTTGTGAACCCCGATGTGTCGGGTGCTCGACTCAATCCCGATCGCCAATTTTTCGGATTGCAGTCGAATTTTCAGTATAGTTGGCCGTACCGGAGTGGGTCAAGTTTTTCGAAAAAGGTTGAGAAAACTGCAATTTTTTTTGGTAGGCGTTAGCCGATCAGGGCTCGACTAAAAGATTCCTTTGCCGAAATCCTCAGCTACCGGTGGAAAACCATTGGCCGAGACATCTTGTTCCGCCGACTGCGGTTCATGAGGCCCGCTTGGATTTATCGAACCGGTATCGATCCGATCTAACGATTTTTCCGATTCTGTCGTTTGACTTGGGGGAGTTTTACTGGACTTGGCGATGGCTTCGACGGTCTCGTGCGCATCGAAATCGTCATCGTAATCCTCGTCGTAACGCGATTTGTAACCGGGTTGGGCGGCCAATTCAATCTCCCGGTTAAGATCTTCAATGATCCGGTGCTGGATCATTTCACGGCATCGGGCATTCACGGGGTGTGCGATGTCGGCGTAAAGTTTAGCGCGGCCCGATGAATCAATCGACACGCCCGTACCTGGTAATTTTTCGCCGCAGCAATTGCAGAAATTTGCTCGCAAATGATTTTTGGTGCGACATTTAGGGCAATTCGCGGTTAGCTTTCGACTGGGCATGGCGACAAAGGGACCGTTGTTCCCCTGGATGATCTTCAAGTCACGGACGACAAAATTATCGTCAAACGTAATACTGCAAAATCCACGCAAACGATCCTCGGAGCTCTCCATGAGCTTGATGCGTACTTCTGTGATTTCCAAATTGACTCTCCTTCAGTCGGCAATTACTAGGCGCTGATTCTCGGACACTGGCTGAATGTATGACTGCAAATAATCCTTGTATCCGGCAAGCGAGCGGACAAGACTTGAGCTGCCTGTCGCGCCGCTCGGTGCGAGGCGAAAATTCCAAAATAACTTGAGCCGCTGCCGCTCAATTGATGCCCCAAGCAATTAACTTCGGCAAAACGACTTGCCAGAAACGTCAGCTGGGGGTCCATTTCCGCGGCCACTTTTTGCAATCGGTTGAAAAGTAAGTCGGCCGTTTGTCGGACACTTCCGGTGGCCAGACTTTGAATTAAAGGCCGTCCCGATCGCAGTCTGTCCGGCAACCTCAGTCGACCAAAAACTTGCGGAGTTGCCAGTCCGGCAACCGGTTTGGCAATCACGATGGGAATCCCCACCGATCCGCTCAATGGCTGAACCAACTCACCGCGGCCGCGACAAACCGCCAGTCCGCCAAACAGGAAAAAGGGTACATCGCTACCCAATTCAGCTGCAACATCAAGCAATTGTTCGCGAGGAATTTTTAGATTCCACAATTTACATCCGGCCACCAAAGCCGCTGCCGCATCACTGGACGCACCACCCAAGCCGGCTTCGGATGGAATGTACTTAAAGAGAAAAACATCGCAACCGCAGAGGTGGTCAACAGGACCATACAGCTGAGGACAGCTAAAAGCGAATTCACGCAGTCGACGCAAAGCGCGGATAATCAAATTTCGATCGTCCATTGGAATCGCCGATGTGCTGGGCGACGGCTTCCCCGGATTCACAATCGTCAAATTAATTTGTTTGTCTTCTCGCCGAACAAGACGCAGGCGATCAAACACCGAGACGGTGGTCATGACGGTTTCCAGCTCGTGAAATCCGTCGTCACGCTTCGCCAAAACCTCCAAAAACAAATTGATTTTGGCGGGGGCGTCGATCTCCACCCAATTTGGATTCACCGTTGGCGGTGATGCCGTTCGCCGGATTGAGTTCACCGTGCTCATCGCAATGTTGTCATTTCAAGATGTCTACCGGGGAATCATTGCGCCCGAACGCAAATCGATTAGATTCGCCGTCTTTTATCTTATGGAATTTGACCGCCGTCAGTGGCCACCCAAAAAAATAGAAGATTGTCTCTGCCGACGAAATGTCTCGAAAAAATTCGAAGCCATTTCTCCCAACAATCCCTATCGGTTTCCAGGCAGCCTCAATCTATCATGGATATTTCAAATCGCGACAAAAAAACCGCAGAAATGTTGGTTGACAATCGTTGCAATCCTATTCAACCCGAAAATCAAGGTACCAAGGCCGTCGCAAGCTGCTCATTCTGCCCAAGCTTTCCATGTTAATGCAAATTGACCGACTGTCATCCAATTTCGACAACCGCCTTGCTCACAACTTTTTACTCACCCGATTTCGTACGTCCAATTACGAACCAACCGGAAATCCGCGTTTGCGTAATAGTGCTTTGGTATCGACATCGCGGCCGCGAAATTTTCGGAAGCCATCGGCTGGATCAATTGTGTCGCCGACGGACATGATTTGATCGTATAGCGATTGTGCGGTTGATTTATCGAAATAGGAACCGGCTTCTTCGAAAACTTCGGCCGCGTCTGCCGTCAACGCATCGGACCAGAGGTAACTGTAATAGCCGGCCGAATATCCATCACTGGAGAACACGTGGCTGAACTGCGGCGTACGGTGTCGCATGACGATTTCACGAGGCATGCCTAACTCGTCCAAGGTTTCGCGTTCGAATTTGTCAGGGTCGATTTTCACGTTGCCGGCCAAGTGTAATTTCATATCGATCAGCGCGCTGGCCAAGTATTCGACGGTGGAAAATCCTTCATTGAAAGTGGCTGCTTTTTCGATTTTCGCGAGCAGCTCGGCGGGCATCGGTTCGCCGGTTTCGAAATGGACGGCGAACTTGTTCAATACTTCCGGCGTGGTCAACCAATGTTCGTTCAACTGGGATGGGAACTCCACATAATCCCGCGCCACGGAAGTTCCCGATTGGGAAGGATACTGACAATCGCTGCACAATCCATGCAGCGCGTGCCCAAATTCATGAAACAAAGTTACAGCGTCGTCCCATGAGATCAGGACCGCTTCGCCGGGTTTGCCTTTGATGAAGTTCGAATTATTGGAGACGATGGGCAGGATCCGGCCATTAATGTTCTTCTGGGCGCGGTAGGCATTCATCCAGGCACCGCTCCGTTTACCGCGTCGAGCATACGGATCGAAATACCAGAGTCCGACCAGTTCACCTTGGCGCAGGACTTTCCACACTCGCACGTCGGGATGAAAAACCGGCACGTCTTTTACTTGTTCAAATTCCAAACCATACAACTGGGTGGCACACCACATCATGCCTTCGCGCAGTTTTTCCATTTGCAGATAGGGTTTGACTTCGTTGAAATCCAAATCGTATTTCGCTTGGCGAACTTTTTCGGCATAGAACCGGTAATCCCACGGTTCAATCGTGATACCGGCCTGTTCCTTGTCGGCGACAGCTTGCATGTCGGCAACTTCTTCCTTGACGCGTTGAACGGCTTTGGGCCAGACTTGCAGCATCAAATTCATGGCATTTTCTGGCGTCTTGGCCATTTGTGGTTCCAGCCGCCAATGCGCATGGGTCTTGTATCCGAGCAAGATGGCGCGTTCGGCCCGCAGTTTCAAAATCGCCGTGATGAGTTCATTGGTATCGTGAGAATCACCGTTGTCCCCTCGGCTGTAGTAGGTCCGCCAAATTTTTTCGCGCAATTTCCGATTGGTGGCATAGGTCAACACCGGTTCCATCGAGGAGCGAGTATTGGTGATGATCCAGGAATTCGCGGTGGCGGTTGGTGTCGCGGTTGTGTTTTCGGTTGCCGCCGCAGCCATCGCGTCGATCACACTGGTTGGTAAGCCCTGCAATTCGGCAGCATCGGTTAGGATGGCTACCAGTTCTTCGTCGGCCAAAACATTTTGACTGAACTGGGCAAACAGGCCGGCGAGTTGAGCATTAATTTCAGACAATCGAAATTTCTGTTCCGTATTTAGATTTGCGCCCGATCGAATGAAGTTGCGATGACGATCGGTGACCAGTCGTTGTTGTGCCAGGGTCATAGTTTTCATCGCCTCGCTGTTAAACACGGCCGCCACGCGCGCAAACAATTTTTCATTTTGCATGATTGAATCGAAGTGTTTCGAGAGAATGGGCGCAATTGCGCGCTCAATATCCGGAATCGAACCGACATTGAGATTGGAGGCGTGCACGTCAAAGATCGTGTTGACGCGTTCGAGGGTCTGGCTCGACTCTTCGAGGGCAATGATCGTATTCTCGAATGTCGGAGCGGCCGACTGATTGGCAATGGTATCAATGTCGGCGGCGGATTGTTTGATTGCTGCTTCAAACGCTGGCAAAAAGTCTTCGGACCGAACCATGTCCCATGGCGGCACACCGCCGTAAGGGCCAATCCAGGTTTTAAGCAGCACATTGTTTGACGGCATGTCTGACGTTCCTTGACCGCATGAGTTCGTTGGTAAATTTGAGCTACTGGCGAACAGAATCAACGCCATGAATGAACGACCGAAAACGTATTTATTCACGGAATATCCCTTTGGAATGGGCAAGTGGTTTTACGAACAATTTACTGTACAAAGTTCCTGTTTCACTTGCACAGAATAACATAAAACGACCGCCGATTCAGCCTGTGGAGATCCGGGGCTTTTATTAGTCGCCGGCTGGCTGGCAAACCGCCACCAGAGGGAAGCGACTAACCGGTCTTGTGTTTGGCGCGCGGATGCGCCATTTCGTAAGCTTTTCGCAATCCTGCAGTGCTGACATGCGTATAGATTTGCGTGGTGACCAGACTTTTGTGTCCCAACAACTCCTGGACGCTGCGGATATCGGCCCCTTTGTCCAGCAGATGGGTAGCGAAGCTATGTCGCAACGTGTGGGGCGAGGTTCGCAGATCCAACCCGGTAACCAACAAGTACTTTTCTAACATCCGGCCGATACTGCGCGTTGTAATTCGTTTACCAAACTTGTTCAGAAAGACTGGCGAACCAATTTTCTTGGGCAGCGCGGGAGCTGGCACGCGTCGTTTTAACCAAGCGTGAATGGCCTTGATGGCAAAACTCCCCAGCGGTGATAGCCGCTCCTTTTTCCCTTTGCCTCGCACGCGCACCAATCCGTCGTCCAAATCGAGATCGTCGAGATTGATGCCGACCAATTCGCTGACTCGCAAACCGGCGGAATACATCGTTTCCAGGATGGCCCGGTCGCGATAGCCGGCGGGATCCGTCTTCGGTGGTGCCGACAGTAGTTTCCCGATTTCTGGGCCGGTAAGAAAGTGCGGTAGCTTGCGTTCGCGCCGGGGGTTGCGAAGGGGCTTGGCGGGATTGCTTTGACACTGGCCTTCCCGTTGTGCGAATTTGAAAAAACTTCGCAGCGAGGCTAGACGACGTGCGACCGACGATTTCGCGTAGCCGGCTTCATGCAACGCCGAAACGTAGGTTCTCAAATCGAGTGGCGTGATTTCGTCGGGACGCGGAATTCGTCCCATCGATTCCGTTAGATAGCTATACAGAATCTCCAGATCTTCGCGATAGGATTTTACCGTCAGGTCGGAACAGTTGCGTTCAATCTTGAGATAGCGCAGAAAACGGGGGATCGTTTGATCCATGGGACGCTCACACGTGGATCAGGACCTTATTCTTCGTTCAAGAACAAGTCCTGCACGCTGGGCGATCCAAAACGATTGGAGGTTGCCGAGTTGTGGTTGGCAAAGCCACTGGCGGGTTGACTTTTTTGGGTATTCCGAACTTTTTGACTCAAGACCGCCGCGTCATACCAGGAAAAGCTCAAACGTGCATCCGAGGCGTAACGCCCGAGCGTTCTCAAGGTCTCACTCTTTTGGGAGTCATTGAATAAGAAGATATAGCGTTCTTCTCCTTTGACCAATGCGACCACGTTGATGTCTTGAGACACGGATTCCCCCATCGATAGTATTCATTCAATACGCCAATCGGAGCACGCCGTCCGACACAAGGGTAATCGGACAAACATGGCGGCAATCGACAATCCGGATGGCAGGAACGCCAGAGTTTTCGACGTGGTGGTAGTATTCGCGTCACAATCCGAATGAAAGGAGCTGCTGTCGCGGCATAATTGCAAATACGACTTGGTAGCGAGGGGGATCGAGGGGATTGCCGGGCGATCCAAGCCCGCGAAATGACCCCCACCATGGATCAATAGTGGTTTGTCCGGCGGGCGTGCTGGCACGGACAGTGAAGAACAAAGTTCGTCGCGCAGTCTCTGGCTTAGATACCCGTTCAGGCCTCGCGCGTGCGGGAGTTGCTGTCCAAGCGACGGGCCAGGGCTGCGGCAGGAATGGGCGTGACTTCGGATGTCGCTACCAAATCGGTTCGCAGGATGTCGTTGTCTTTTTTCGCTGAGGGCAACGTGAATTTGATTAAAAATCCACCGACCTGTAAGCCTTGCATTTCATAATTGGGCGGCCAGAAATCTTGCGCACGCGTTGCGATCGCGCGCGCGAGCAAACGAGTTGCACGACCGGAAAATCCGCCCATCACCATTTCTAAACGCCCCTGTGATTCGCGGTGAATATAAAATACGAACGCCACTTCCTCTTTCGGATTATCGCTGCCGAATCGAATCCATTTTCCGTCGGCGTCTTCGTAATACAGCCCAGGCTTGAGGTTGTCCCCTTGATTACTGAGCTTGATTCCCGCCGCACATGATGGGGGATGGGGATCATTTTCACGGTAACGCAAGAAGAACGGGACATTTCGTTGACCAGGTTCGTCGAAATGGTCTTGGGACACAAACGGCTCACAATTGAACGCTTCCGACAGCATGATTTCAACGACTGGATTACTTTTTGTGCTACCGATTCCAATCAGACCTTTGTCCCCTTGCGACTCGGAAAATTCGTTATAAACCGCAGTGGCACGATGTGCGACTTCGGTTTCGGAAGCCTGACCCGGACTCCAGACCAACGATTGTTTCAAATGTTCAGGATGGGGCAGAGCATCGGACGTCAACAACGCCATGTTGCCATCCGATTTTCGTAATTTCGCCGTTCCGCCGAGCGTAGTTACTCCGTTGAGCAGCTCGCCAAGCAGCACGGAATCGGAAGCGACAACAAATGAGATTTCTGGGCTTTCTCCCGTGTTGTCCTTACGAACGCCGACGCACATTTCAAGGCGCCGCCGGCGCGCCAGCAACTCCCAAAAATTTTCAGGTTCGACCGAAAACAACGAACCCGGCAATTGATCGGCAGTAGCATGTCCATGCTCGATCAAGTAATCGCACAATCTGGACAGTGCCTTTAACGGAATGTACTTGACCTCGTTTTTGAGAAGTGCGGCAACTTGATGGCGATCAAGTCCGGTGTATTCCACAATTTGTTTGATGGTACCCGGTCGTTTACGAGGGTCCGGGATATGCCCCAAAAGCTCGGCCAATCGGAAACTGTATTGCATTGCCTATTCCGGGAAGAATTAAAGCGGTGAAAGGAGCCGGATGAAAGCCTCTTTGGTCAATTTATAACCGTTATTCATAGAATATCCGGAATAATGTAGATATCAACCCCGTAAATGTTGGAGTGGAGAACTTCCCTGACATTTTGCGGACTGGTGTTTGTGCATTTTTGGGGCGCAGCTCTGTCGCCATTTGCCAGCTGTAACTTGAGACTTTTCAGCAATTTTTTGGATCTGATCTGGCCGGCGATTTTTTGTTTTGCTACCGTCCCGGCCCGCAAAGAACTCGATCCGAAAAATTCTATTTCAAACTGGCGGTCCAGGAGTGAACCATGAAACTTAAGTCGTTACGTATCAATTCTTTAATGCTCGGGTTGTCATTAATGGCCTGCTCGATGCCAGCCCAAGCACAGATGTTTCCGTTCGGAAAATCAAAAACTGTCCAAGACCGCCCCCTCGAACTTTCCGAACGTGCCGGTCCATGGTTGATCATGGTCACTTCATTTACGGGCGACGAGGGTCGTCAGCAAGCGATTCGTTTGGCGGAAGAGCTGCGATCGGAGTTTCGGTTGGATGCCTATATTTATGAGCATCAGTTCGATTTCAACAAAGAAACCCAAGGAATGGGCTGGGAGGTCGTTACCATGCGGGACGATCAAAAGACCATTCGACCCGTTCAGATGAAATCGTTGACCGAGTCCCGTTTTGACGAAATTGCGGTTCTTGTCGGTGATTTTGCTTCCGTGGACGACCCTCAAGCTCAACGTACATTGGAAAAGATCAAAACCATCCGCCCGCAATCACTTGCGAATTTCGATGTCCGTGAAGCTGTCGTCGGAACCGAGCTCGCCGGTGAACGTCTGCGAGCTTGGCGTACCGGATTTACCAGTCTCATGAGTGCCGACCCAGACGAGCAGAAAGTTGCCCCGTTGAGATCGGCATTTCTATTGGCCAATCCCATGTTGCCGGATGAGTATTTTGCAGCCCATAAGACGGATCAATTTGTCATCAATTTGAATTCGGGCCAGAAACACAGTCTGCTTGAGAACCCGGGCGTGTACTCGGTCAAAGTTGCTTCGTTCGCGGGCGAAACGACAATGGATCTAGTCGAAATGGAACAAATTAAAAACGAAGACAGCCGACGAATGCGCGGTCGACAGTCCCTCACGTCCAGCAAACTAGTGGATGCAGCCAAAAAAGCCACGGTGTTAACAGCCGAATTGCGACGCCAAGGCTACGAAGCCTTTGAATTTCATGATCGGCATGAAAGTTACGTTTGTGTGGGAGCATTCGACTGGCTGACTCAAGAAGACGAACAGGGAGTTAAACGCAACAACCCCGAAATTGAAAAAACGATTCTGCACTTTAAGGGCGAATCGGTCTATGTTCCGGGAAAAGAGGGAGCAACCAAAACATTCCCGCTGCCAGTTAAATTGACCAATTTGGGAATCACTTGTGACGCGCAACCACTGCCGGTGCTGATTCCGAAAAAAAATCCAGCTAGAACCGCAAAAGGTCTGTTTGGAAACCTTCGCTGATTAACGTAAGTCCTGATTCAGACGTTGGGAAGTCCAACCTGTTGTGCCACTAAAGAACGTCGGCTCAATCAATTGTCCGGTAACCTTTTTCGATTTTTTTCACCACGACAATTCTTGTTTTCAAATAGTTTTTGTCGCGAATTTACGAAATGCCGTGGGTCTCAATTCGACCTGCGGCTTTTTTTGTAAAAAATTATGGTGATTCCGGTGGCGATTAGCGATGCCGGTTTGCCTGGCTTGATCTGAAAGAGTTTATTGAACGCGAAAATGGAACATGACAATCGATTTCCATCCGGAGAATGGCACGGATTTTATTTGGAAGATCATCAACCTCGACGTGGTTGGATGCACCTGTATTTGTCTTTCGAAAACGGAAGGATTGTCGGGGAGGGAACGGATTACGTTGGGCCTTGGAATGCCAGCGGCAGTTACGAGGTTCAATCGGGAGTTTGCACGTGGGTGAAACAATATCTGGGCAAGCACCAAGTCCAGTATCAAGGCTTGGTCGGAAAAAATGGCATCCAAGGGCAGTGGAAAATCAGCTTTGTCGCCGGCGAGTTCCATATTTGGCCCAAATCAATGGGATATTTGAACGAGCTCTACATGCATGAGGACTTAACGCAAGCGCCGCCGACAGTACAGTTGGGAACGGTTCCGAGTGACTCGGTTTTTATTTAACGAGTCGCAACCCATTGTCGCCAAACCGGCGTTTTTCGGCGGTTTTGCCTCCGTTTCAGAAAATTTTTCGCCAATCGGCTAATTCCCCTTTATCAAACCGCCGATTGGGCTTAAAATCCTCGATTCCAAATTGTTAACCTGAAAACTCAAAAGCCGCGTTATGCCCGCAACTCACAAAATGAAGACCCACAAAGCCACCAAAAAGCGATTTCGCTTGACGGCAAATGGGAAGATTAAGCACAAGCCATCGGGTAAATCGCATCGCAACGTTCGCATGAGTGCCAAACGGACCCGAAATTTGCGGGCTGGTACACTGCTCGACCAGTGTATGGTCAAGTCGATCTCCGCAGCATTGGGCAAATACAGCTACTAAAACACTTGGGAGTTTGTGACCAAGAATTGCTCTAGCGATCTTGTTTGCCGATCTCCAGCTTTGCGAAATTGATACTTGGCGAGTCACCTCTCGCACGCTCTTCCGGGCAGTCAACATCGAGCCGATTGGCTTGAGGCCTTGTTAGCGAAACCGAAAAGGAAATTCTGATGCGTACAACAAAAGGCGCCGCTCGTACTCGAGCCAAGCGTAAACTCTTTAAGCGAGCCAAAGGATTCCGGGGCGGTCGTCGCAACATGCTCCGTTCGGTCAAGGAGACTTTGATCCGCGCCGGCGTGTTTGCTTTCCGCGATCGGCGCGTTAAGAAACGACTGTTTCGTCAATTGTGGATCATTCGTATCAATGCGGCGTGTCGTTATCGCGATATCCGGTACAGCGAATTCATTCACGGTCTGCATGCCGCTGGAATTGAGCTGGATCGGAAATCATTGGCTGAGATTGCAGTGTGTGATCCCGAAGGCTTTGACGCGATCGTCGCTGTGGCCAGAGCCGGCAAGTGATATCGAGTTGTTGAATTGTTACAATAATCAGGAAAGGCAGCTTCCCCGTTGTCTTTCCTTTTTTTAACCACTCTCGCCCGTAATTCGACAATCGCAAAAAATCAGGCGATTAGCCACATGGGATTCGATTATGTCCGTCGACGCGATGCCAATCGGCCACTTCGTCCAACAGCTTGACGATCTTGCTCGCGCTGCCGCTGCAGCGTTTCAATCTGCCGACAATGCGGAGCAGCTCGACGCCGCTCGAATTGAATTTCTCGGCGCCAAGAATGGTCAATTCAAAACAGTTTCCAAGAATTTGGCCGCGGTTGCTGCAACCGATAAACGCATTGCGGGTCAAAAACTTAATTCCGTGAAAAGCGAAATTGAACTCGCATTTGATGCGGCCCAGAACAGGATCACGGTTAGTTCCGGAGGCCCGCAACGCGATCCGAAATTCGATCCGACGCTCCCGGGCCAACGACTGCGAATCGGTCGGTTGCATCCAATCACGCAAACGATCAATGAGCTGAAAGACATTATGGGTCGGCTGGGTTTCACGCCCGCCGAAGGGCCGGAGATCGAAGACGATTGGCACAACTTCGAAGCCCTGAATATTCCGGCCGCTCATCCGGCGCGCGATCCTCTGGATAATTTCTATTTATCGGTCGCTCAAACATGTGCTGGAGTCCCGGCCGACGGCGGTCACCAGAAATCGGTCGTCGCGACGAACCATCCGTGGTTGTTGCGGAGCCAAACCAGCACGGTACAGATTCGTGTGATGGAGACAACGAAACCGCCCGTTCGAATTATTTCGCTGGGCCGAGTGTATCGGCCGGACACGGCAGATTGGTCGCACTATCCCATGTTTCATCAAATCGAAGGTTTGATGGTGGATGACCACGTTTCCCTGGCGGATTTGAAAACAGTATTAAAACTATTTGCTACCAGCTATCTGGGCAACGCAGTCCCGATTCGAATTCGCCCGTCCTTCTTTCCGTTCACCGAACCGAGCGTGGAAGCCGACTATTATTGGGATGGAAAATGGGTCGAGTTCGGTGGAGCTGGGATTGTCGATCCCAATGTCTTGCGCAGCGTTGGCTATGACCCAGAACAGGTCAGTGGTTTTGCATTTGGTTTGGGAATTGAACGGCTGTGCATGATCCGACACCAGATTACTGACATTCGGTATCTGTTCACCAATGACGTGCGGTTCCTGCGGCAATTTTAATTTGAATAAGTGGTCCGATGCTGATTTCCAAAAACTGGCTTAACGAATATGTTGAGCTTGATATGCCACTCGAACAGCTGGTCGAGAAATTGACGATGTCCGGTTTGAACCACGACGGTACCACCATTGTCGGTGCGGATGTCGCGTTGGACCTGGAAGTCACCAGTAACCGCGCGGATTGCCTGGGCCATATTGGGGTCGCCCGCGAGGTCGCCACGTTGTTTGGCAAACCCTTGAACATCCCGAATCCGCAGCCGAAAACCAATGGTCAGCCCATCGAAGCTCGTTGTCGCGTAACCATTGAAAATCCGACCGCTTGTTTCCGCTATACGGCTCGCGTCATCACGGGTGTCAAAGTCGGTCCGAGTCCGGTCTGGATGCAACAGCGTTTGCAGGCGTTGGGGATCGGTATCGTCAACAATATCGTCGATGTCACCAATTATGTAATGTTTGAGTGTGGCCAACCGCTGCATGCGTTTGATTTTCAGAAAATTTCGAGTGGCCAGATTGTCGTTCGCAACGCAAAAGCTGCCGAAAAAATTCGCGCGATCGATCATCGCGAGTATGAGTTGGCCCCAACCACCTGTGTGATCGCGGACGCAAAATTACCGCTGGCGCTCGGTGGAGTTATGGGTGGTGCCGATTCTGAAGTAATTGACACAACCGTCGATGTGTTGATCGAAGCCGCTTATTTCGAGCAGCTTTCCATTCGCAATACGGCGCGCGCTTTGAATTTGCATAGCCCGTCGTCGTTTCGATTCGAGCGAGATATTGACTCGGCGAATCTGGATTGGGCGAGTCGGCGTTGCTGTGAATTGATTCTCAAAACAGCCGGCGGCGAATTGCTCGACGGGATCATTGATGTCGGCACGAGACCTGAAAATCCGCAACCGGTGACGCTGCGGTTTGGCCAGCTGAAACGGATCTTGGGGATCGATGTTCCGCGCGACTTCATAGCGCCGACCTTGGTGTCATTGGGGCTGACGATCGAACGGAATCTGGCCGATTCGATTACGGTAATACCGCCAAGTTGGCGTAAGGATTTGACGCGCGAGGTCGACTTGATCGAAGAGGTGGGCCGTGTCTATGGCTACGATAAAGTACCCGATACGGCAGCGGTACCAATGGCGGCCTCATTTCGACCGGCGGCGGACCGCGTACTCGACAGGGTGCGGGGTGTGTTGACGGCAGCTGGTTTTGACGAAGCGGTCACGGCCAGTCTCGTCCCTCAAGTTTGGTCCGAGACTTTTAGCCCGTGGAGTGATTCGCCGCCACTTCGCAGCAGTCAACCGATGCTGGGAGTTTTGGAAAAGGCCTCCCAGAATATAGGCGCGGTTGATTTGTTGCGGCGCAGTTTAGTGCCCAGCCTGTTGGAGGTTCGTCGAATCAACGATTATCGATCGAACGACCAGGTCGAACTATTCGAAACCGCCAAGGTTTATCTGCCGCAGTCCGGACATCAACTTCCGGATCAGCCCACGAAACTGGCGCTCGTGAGCTGTCGAGATTATTATACGGTCAAGGGATTGATCGAATCGTTGGTCGCGGTCGTTGCACCCGCGACAAAATTGAACTGGCATGCCTGTCAGATTGCCTTGCTGGATCTGGCTCGTTCGGGTGAACTGCGAATCGGCACCGAGATATTCGGATGGCTGGGTGAAGTAGCTCCCGCCGGTCGCAAGCAATTTGGCTTGCGAGGCGAGGCCACGGTTTGCGAAATTGATTTGTCATTGTTGACGAAACACGCCGTGTTGATTCCCCGGCATCAAAATCAAAGTCTGTTTCCGCCGGTTAGCCGCGACTTCAATTTCATTGTGGAGAATGCTGTGCATTGGGCCGATTTGGAGACAACCGTCCGGGCGGCGGCTGGGCCATGGTTGGAACAAGTGCTCTATCGCGAGACGTTTCGAGATGAGAAAAAAGATGGTCCGACAAAAAAACGACTCCTGTTATCCGTTGTTTTGCGATCGGAAACGGGAACTCTCACCGGGCAGCAAGCCGATGAGGTTTGTCAGCGAATTATCGGACAATGTGCCGTCGTGCACGCCGCCGCACTTAGCTCTTAATCCGTCTGCGCGCGACAGGACCATCGAAATTTTCGATCCTGCGGATGGTGGAGACTGGCGATCGGTTGAGTTACACTCGTGGTATTCGTAGCCTACGGTGGAAACACTTTGGACTTTCATCTCCCGATTCGACATCTTGTTTGATAGGAATCAGCCCATGCTCCCTGCCCCTTTGGCCAGACCACCGGTGATTGCGATCGTGATTTTCTGGGTGACGACTTGGGCGCTGCAAGCCAGTTGTTGTGGGGACATCACGCTGCCCAAGATCTTTTCTGACCATATGGTCTTGCAAAGAAATAGTGCGGTCACGATCTGGGGAACGGCGGAACCGGCACAGAAGCTGGTAATTACCCTGGCCGGCCACAAATCAACTGCCACCGCGGACCCGTCCGGTCATTGGTCAGTTCTGGTGGAAACTGCCGCAGCGGGCGGACCGTACGAATTAGCGGTGGCGGCCGAAAGTGGTGAACCGCGAGTGGTTTTTTCGGATGTTTTTTTCGGCGAGGTTTGGTTGTGTTCGGGACAATCGAACATGGAATGGTCGATGAAAAAAATTCTCAACTCGAATACGGAAATCGAACAAGCGAAAAACTATCCGAACTTGCGGCTCTTTACCGTCACGCACCAATCTTCACCGACCCCGTTGCAGGACTTTTCCAAAGTGGAATCCTGGCGCGAATGCAGCGCTGATTCGGTTCAAGAGTTTTCAGCCGTGGCCTATTTTTTTGGACGTGAATTGAGTCGTGAGTTGGCCGGAATTCCAATCGGATTGATCGATTCGTCATGGGGTGGTACGCCCGCCGAAGCTTGGATCTCGCGGCCTACGATGGAATCCCAAGTGGCCCTTGCGCCGCTCTTGGAGCACTGGGACAAAATCAATTTACCCAATAACCACGTCAGTCCCGCTAACCTGTACAACGGCATGCTCGCGCCGCTGACCCGATTCCGGATTCGTGGTGCGATCTGGTATCAAGGCGAAGCAAACAATGGTCGCGGGGAGCAGTACGGCACGTTGTTGCCGGCATTGATCTCGGATTGGCGCAATACATTTTCCGACTCCGAAATGCCATTTTATTTTGTGCAACTAGCGCCCTTTCGGTATCAGGATCACCCCATCAACGCGTTGCCTGAAATTTGGGACGCCCAATTGAAAACATTGAAGTCAGTCGCACACACGGGCATGGTGGTAACGACAGATATTGGTGAAACCGACAATATTCATCCCAAAAACAAACAGGAGGTCGGACGTCGGCTGGCGAAAATCGCCTTTGCCGATGTTTACCGGTCAGAACTTAACCAGGAACAACAAGCCGCCGTCAGTTGCAGCCCGATTTATAAGTCCCATACGGTTGAATCCAATCGAATTCGTTTGATATTTGAGCATGTGGGTGAAGGATTAGGAAATCGTTTACCCGAATCGCCACTGACGGATTTCCAGATCTGTGGTGAAGATCGAAACTTTGTCCCGGCGATTGCTGAAATTCAAGGTAATCAAGTTATTGTCAGCTCGGCGACGATTGAAAACCCGATCGCGGTCCGATTTGGTTGGACGGATACGTCTGAGCCGAATTTGATTAACTCAGCCGGATTGCCAGCATCGCCATTTCGGACGGACGATTTTCCGTTAGAATCTGTGGGCCGCAGTTTTTGAAGAGCTGAGTCAAACCGCCAAATCTTGAATCCGTTTGCACAATTCCCCGACTGCCGACTAAAATACAAACCCACCAGACTTTCAGAATTGCTGAAACGTCTATCCTCAACCCAATCGTCAATTTACTTGGTAACGCTATGAGTTCTGACCCTACACCTGTTGATAAAAATTCAGCCTCCGAAACCGGTGCTCCAGAGGTACTGGCCCCGGTTGTAGCCGAGTCGGCACCTGCAGAAAACAGCGTGAAACGACCGGTGACAATCGGTTCCCAACGAGATACGGCGGACATTAATCTCAAGCCATCGCAACCCAAAGCGGTGCAAGCGGCGATTGCCAATCCAATTGACTTGAGCGGTCAAATTTCCGAACCAGTAGTTGTAATTGAGCCGGAAATCCAGTCCTACGCCGGTTTCAGCGACGACATTGACGCGGAAATCGAGGCCGCACTGGGAGGATTATCGATGGCGGATGTCGTCGCCAAATCGGAAGCGGCTCATGAAGAACTCGAGCCGAATTCACGCGTCAAGGGCATCGTTACCAAGATTCACAACGACAATGTGTTTTTTAAACTCAATGGCCAGTTCGAAGGTGTCGCCACCCATCATCATTTCAAAAATGATCCCAAAGAAGGGGACATGATTGAAGTCATTATTCGAGGCCACAACAAAGAAGACAACCTCTATGAACTCGCCGTGCCAGGAGCGGCCATTGGTGTCGCCGATTGGGAAGACATCACCGAAGGTGCCGTCGTGGAGGCTCGGGTGACGGGGTCCAACACGGGTGGCCTCGAAGTCGCCGTCAACAGTCTGCGCGGTTTTATTCCGGCCAGCCAAATTGATCGCGTACGAGTCGAGGACTTCAGCCAATACATCAACGAGAAATTTCCTTGCGTGGTGATGGAAGTCAATCCGGAAAAACGCAAATTGGTGCTTAGCCGTCGCGCGATATTGGACCGCGAGAATGAAGAGAAAAAGAAGGAGCTGCTTGTCGATCTCGAGGCCGGTCAATTGCGCGAAGGATTGGTTACCCGCCTGATGGATTTTGGTGCGTTTGTCGATCTCGGCGGCGTCGAAGGCTTGATCCATGTCAGCAAAATCAGCTGGTCGCGAGTCAAACATCCCAGTGAGGTCGTCAAAGTCGGTGAAAAAGTTCGCGTCAAAGTTGAAAAAATCGACATCGCCGCCAACCGAATTTCACTTTCGCTGCGCGATACACTGGAACACCCTTGGAAAAACATTGCGGGTAATTTTTCGGTCGATGATATTGTTAAAGGAACTGTCACGCGGACTGCCGAATTCGGAGCATTCGTCAGGATTGCTCCCGGTGTCGAAGGCTTGGTGCACATTTCGGAACTGGCGTATCACCGTGTCGTGAAAGTCACCAGCGTGGTTCAGGAAGGCCAGGAAATCGAGGTCAAGATTTTGTCGATTAATCCGGAAACCCAAAAAATGGCGCTATCCCACAAGGCCTGCCTCGCACCTCCGGCCCCCAAAGTGACAGCGACGGCGGCAAGCAAACCGAATGAACCAGAAGTCGAAGAGCCCCCTCGCGAATTGGTTGTGGCCAGTCGCAATGAACCACTTAAAGGTGGACGTGGTCGCCAATCCGGTGGCGAAGGTGTCGGTCTGAATTGGTAGGCTTCGACCCTAACTAAAGCCCATTTATGCTGTGGCAATCCGGAATTCGCAAATTGCTTTTTTGCCTCCCGCCTGAACGCGCTCATTACCTATCGATGAGTGTTTTTGGGTTGTTTGGCGTGGCCCCCGTGATAAAAGTTCTGAGGCGGCACTACGCGGTTCGCGATGCGCGATTGCAGCAGCGATTGTTTGGGCTGGATTTCGCCAATCCGGTTGGCTTGGCAGCGGGTTTTGACAAAGATGGCAGTTGGTTTTATCAACTGCCGGGACTGGGTTTTAGTCATGTGGAAATCGGTACGATTACTGGCCAACCGCAACCTGGTAACCCGCGGCCGCGATTGTTTCGCTTGCCGGCCGACCAGGCAATTATTAATCGGTTGGGATTTAATAACCGGGGCGCCAATGCGGCGGCGCAACGCTTAGCGCGTTGCCGTAGATCGGCACCCCAGGACATTCTGGGAATCAATATTGGGAAAACCAAAATTGTTCCACTCGAAAACGCCACTGAAGACTATCGGTACAGTTTCGAACGACTGTTCATGTTTGCCGATTATTTTACGATCAATGTGAGCTCACCCAACACACCCGGTTTGCGGGAGTTGCAGAATCGGGATCAATTGACGGAGTTGCTGGGTTCACTGACTGAGCTCAATCAACAACTTTCTCTGGACCACGACATCGATCCCAAACCAATCCTGCTGAAAATCGCCCCGGATTTGACGGACGAACAATTGGCGGACATCGTCTCAATCGTGCGATCGGTTAGACTCCATGGTGTGATTGCCACCAACACCACGTTGTCCCGCGCTGGTTTGCGGACGACGCCGGAAGCCATTGCCGCAATCGGCAACGGCGGTCTTTCGGGGCGTCCCTTGGCCACTCGCAGTCGCGAGGTTGTCCGATACTTGTTTCGGAACTTGCCTCCCGAAATCCCGATCATTGGCGTGGGGGGGATTATGGATGGAGAGGCGGCTTGGCAAATGATCAAGGCAGGAGCTTCCCTGGTCCAAATTTACACCGGGTTTATTTACGGTGGACCGAGTATTGTCCGTGAAATCAACCGATATTTATTGCAACAACTCGATCAACACAACTTCACATCGATTCAGCAAGCCGTCGGCCATCAGAGTTAGGGTCTTAGTTTGTCGCAGTTGTTTTTTGCGGAGGCGTCCGGTGCATGTAGCGATTTAACCATATTAGCGTCATCGTCAGATTTGGACGTTCCAATTTGGCAACGCGTGAGTTCCAGTTTTATTCACCTCAGTTTCATTCCGTCAACTTTTAACAGAGCCTTCGGCATTCATGACTACCCCTCCCACTGTTCCAGCAGTCGACGTCAGCGATCTTCCCGAAAAAGCTGTCCGACTGGCTGGCGAAATTCTTCAGGCCTCGCGTGATCGGGAAACATCGGCCGAGCGAAAGCGGTCAGCCATGATGGCGCGCATGATGGACGATGCCGCTGGTAAAAAATTTACCATTGCCATGGCCGATCAAGTTTTGCGGATGCGGACCGCCAAACGGGCCGCGCGGCGGATGGACAGTTTGATTACCGAATATGGAATTCCCAAGTACTTCGCGGCCACCGATCGAATGGCGCTGTGGCTTGGCAACGGCGTCGCCAATCTGATTCCAGGAGCCGTGATGCCGCAGGTCAAAGCAAAAGTGCGGCAGGATTCCGAACACGTCATCATCTCGGCCGAAGTCCAGGAATTCAAAAAGTATCTGGAGCTCAGAAAAAAATCCGGCATCCGGGTAAATTTTAACCAACTCGGCGAAGCCGTGCTTGGCGACCATGAAGCCGATCGACGACTGCACGATAACATTCAGCGGTTGCTGGAACCGGGCGTAAATTACATCTCGGTCAAACTCTCGGCGATCTTCAGCCAAATCAGTCTGACCGGCTATCAGCAAACGATCGAGCGCATCAAGCCGCGCTTGCGGGCGCTGTATCAGGCCGCGATCAAAGGCTCGTCGACGGAGCAGAAATTCGTCAACCTGGATATGGAAGAATATCGCGATTTGCATTTGACGGTCGATGTATTTTGCGCGGTACTCGACGAAGCCGAGTTCGATCATTTTTCCGCCGGGATCGTGCTACAGGCCTACTTACCCGATTCATTTGAAGTCCTGCAATCGCTGACGGCTTGGGCCCAACGACGTAAACAAAGAACGGGAACCGAAATCAAAATCCGCTTGGTAAAAGGCGCTAACCTTGCCATGGAACAAGTCGAAGCGTCAATGCGAGATTGGCAACTGGCCCCCTATGCCAGCAAACCGCTGGTCGATGCTAATTTCAAACGGATGTTGGAGTTTGCCACCCGACCGGAGAATGCCGCGTCGGTACGCATCGGTGTGGGTAGTCACAATCTGTTTGACATCGCCTATGCCTTGTTGTTACGCGAGCGGCGGGGAGTTTCCGATCGAATCGAATTCGAAATGCTCGAAGGTATGGCCAACGCGCAAGCGATGGAAATTCGCCAGCGATCAGGCGATTGTCTGGTCTATGCTCCGGTGGTGTTGGACGCAGAGTTTGAATCTGCTGTGGCGTATCTGGTACGACGCTTGGATGAGAATACTGCGCCCGGTAGTTTTCTTGGGGCATTGTTTGCGTTGCAAGAAGGCTCACCCGCCTGGAATCAACAACGCGATGCGTTTTTGGCAGCTTGCCGACTGGCTTGCGACCCAGCATTGCCTTCGGCGTCCAATCGCCAACAGAACCGGCTAACCGAAACGATTGCGACGAAGGATGGTTCGTTTCATAACGTGGCTGATACGGATTTTTCCCTGCCAGCCAACCGCACTTGGGCGACTCAGATTATTGAAAAATGGCGGGACCTAAAAATTGAGCCATTGCCCATTCAGGTCGGGGGTAGGTTCATCAAAGAAAATATCTCTGGTTCGGCCAAAGATCCATCGCGCCCCGGACACCAAGCGTATCGATTTGCTCAGGCCCATGTTGCTGATATCGAAACGGCTTTGCAAACCGCTACCGCTGCGTTTCCCGACTGGGACCAAGCCGGATTTAATCACCGCGCTGCGATACTCAAGCGGGCGGCTGTCATTTTCGCTGAACAACGTGGCGATACAATTGGCTCGATGTTATTGGATGCCGGAAAGAATATCGTTCAAGCAGATGTCGAGATCAGCGAAGCGATTGACTTCGCCAATTACTATGCGTTGGGATTGAACGAACCCGGTTTTCATGATGGCACTCGCCATTCGGCATTGGGGGTCGTCGTCGTGACACCTCCCTGGAATTTCCCCTACGCGATTCCGGCGGGAGGCGTATTGGCCGCGCTAGCGGCAGGTAACTCGGTAATTCTCAAGCCAGCTCGAGAAACCGTGCTGGTTGCCTGGCGACTCGCTGAGCAATTATGGCAAGCTGGTGTCCCCCAAGAGGTTTTGCAGTTTGCTCCGACGGTTGATGGTGAGACTGGCAAAGCACTGGTGTCCGATCCGCGGGTGGCGGCTGTTATTTTGACCGGCAGTATTTTCACCGCAAAAATGTTTCAATCGTGGCGCCCGGACCTCAAACTGTTTGCGGAAACCAGTGGCAAAAATGCCATGATCGTAACTGCCGCCGCGGATATCGATCTGGCGATCAAGGACCTGGTGGCCGGCGCGTTTGGGCACGCGGGCCAAAAATGTTCCGCGACCAGTTTGGCGTTGATTGAAAAAGAGGTGTATGACAATCCGAAATTTTTTCCGCAACTCAAAGATACGGCGGAATCGTGGAGAATCGCCAATTCCTGGGATCCGTCGGCGCTGGTCACACCGATCCAACGCGAACCTGATCAATACCTGCAACGCGGATTGACCCAATTAGATCCAGGCGAGAGTTGGTTGCTGGAGCCAGTTATGGTCGACAATAATCCGTGTTTGTGGCGACCAGGGATTCGACTCGGCGTGAAACCCGGTAGTTGGTATCACCAAACGGAATGTTTCGGTCCCGTGCTAGGGCTGATGCGCGTCGAAAATTTCGAAGAAGCACTTCAGATTCAGAACAGCAGTGAATTCGGTTTGACAGGCGGATTGTATTCGCTCGATCCTCAGGAAATCGCCCGCTGGCGCGAGTCGGTCGAGGTGGGCAATGCCTACATTAACCGTTCGACGACCGGTGCGATTGTGCGTCGGCAACCGTTTGGCGGTTGGAAAAATTCGTGTGTCGGTCCTGGACCCAAGGCCGGTGGTCCCAACTATGTCGCGACGTTTTGTAATTGGAATCAAGATCGATTGCCGACGCTGCGCAGCGAACCATCGCGAACGGTTCATCAAGCAGCACGGTCTTTGGGCGATCTCTTGGGCGGCGATGCAGCCATGGATACCTTGTTCGCCGCCGCCGGGAGCTATGCTTATTGGTGGGCCAAAGAGTTTTCCCGATCGCACGATCCGTCCCAAGTGCATGGCGAGACGAATGAATTTCGGTATCGACCGCGGCCGTGGCATGCCTTGCGCGTGCAGAATCCGCATGAAGTTGCCTCGCGGCTTCCAACGGCGCTGGCATTATTGGCCTGTCAAACCACGGGTGTGAGATTTGAACTCAGTGCTCCAGAAAAACTGGATTGGCTGTCGCGACTTGGTGAAATTGCGAAAGTGGATTATCGCGTGGAAACCGTCGAACAATGCACCCAGCGGTTAAGCCAACAGCAGGGAGGAACATTGCGAGTACTCGGTGTGTTGGATCCCCAACAATTTGCTCCGGCGATCATTGGCAACATCCCGATCATCGCGCCGACCGTATCTGCCAATGGCCGCCTGGAGTTGTTGAATTATTTGAAAGAACAATCGATGACGCAAACGGTGCATCGCTATGGAAATATCATCTAAACGCTCAACAGAGCGTCGATTGCGACGAGATTGACAAATCCTGTGGGGCGACGGGGCCAGCATCCAATCATGGAACCGCCATTGATTCCGGTTGTCTGGCACAGCGCGGCTGCCGAACTACGGTATAATTTTTTTCAACAAAAAATTAACTGTCGGAGTCTGTCGGATGTGTTTCAACCGGTCGATTTTTTGCCAGGCAATCCTGTTGGGTTGGCTGGCTGGTTTGACGATGGAGGTAGTCCAAGCTCAGGTAGCCAGTCCTGGGACGATTGAACGAGCGGGCGCTGACGAGGTTCTGCCTCTGACGGTGCCCCAACAGCGACAACAGTTTCAGTCTCAGGAATTGACGACTTCCAAAGCAGGTCAATGGATTTTTCCGGCCGGCACGACACCGCGAATCATCTGGCGGGATGTGGAAGAAGTTCGACGACTGGGCGGTGATGTCGATTTTCGCGTTCGCTGGTTTAACAGCCGATTGGAAGAGTTTCCGAAACCGGACGCGGCGGGACGTTGGCTCGCCTGGCTTGAGGGCACAGCGCCCAACGGAATGGCCTTTCGTCGCGCGTTGACGTTTTATGAAATCCCGCCAGATTTGGCGATTTCACCTCCGCCCGATTTGTCAGTTGAGTTTCCGCGTTTTCCGGGGCCGCAGTTGCCGGTTCAATGGCAGGAACATCGGCTTGAGTTCACACGCTTTGGTTCCGACATGTTGGTCCGAACGATGATCGATAACGAACAAGGCGCGATTTTGGTCGCGGGCATCAGCGAGGCCACGCCGCTGGGACATCCGGCGCGGTTTGTCGAATCGGCGAGTGTCCGGAACGATGATCTTCAGCTGGCCTTGAAACTAAAATTACAAGGACTTGCCGATGGCGTTCGCGGACTTCGGCCGCCGCGCCGACGCGAGGCTTTGGCGCCGGTGATTCGCGAAGGATCTGCGAAAGAAGCCGGAGTTCAGGTGGATGCCCAAACGAAAATCGAAGAGCTCTGTCAGGCTTGGGCAGACGATACCGGTGAGCCGTTTGTGACTCTCGTTGCAAAACGGGGCATCATTGTGACTCATCGGGCGTATGGCGCGGATACAGCTGGCAAACCGATCGATCTGGATTATCGCTGTTGGGTTGCTTCGATTACCAAGACCGTCACGGGGCTGATGTTTAGCCAGTTCGTCGATCAGCAACTAGTGTCGCTGGATGATTCGCTGGCTCGAGTGTTTGTCGATTATCCCGTCGGTGCCAAGTTTGTCCCCACGTTTCGTCAATGCCTTAACCACACTAGCGGACTGGCCGGACATGGCGAGTTTGGTGGGATGAAAAACCCGCATTTGGAAAATGTCGTTCTGAATGGGTTGGACACCAACCAACCGAACGCCAAGTACGCGTACTCCGGTCTCGGGTATGAGTTGACCGCCAAAGCCATGGAGATTCTCTCTGGCAAAAGCGCGGCGAGAATTTATTCCGAACATCTGTTTGAGCCCCTCGGCTTTGGCGATGTGAGAATTGGAAACGCGAGTTCCGATGGCGAATTCACCGCGATGGAACTGGGGATTTTGGCTCAATGGGTCGCCAATCGTGGCAGCTATGGCGAGTTGGATTTTATTTCACCCGCCACGTTTGAACAGTTGCTACCCCAACCGATAAAAGTCACCGACGGTGGTTACACAGACGATGATGGAATGGGAATGCACTGGATTCGGCATTTGCGCCCTGGTGCGCCGACGGGTTCAAAACGGCCGGAAGACCAGTTGTTCAGCCTGACCACTGTGGGACATGGTTCGTTTTCCGGATGTGTATTTGTAGTCGACCTGGAGCAACAGTTGGTAATTGCTCAAGTTCGCCGACAGCTCGGGCCGCGCCACGATTTGTGGTGGGCTAAATTTTTCGTTACCATTGCGGCGGTCACCTCTGACATTGACTCACCCAAATGAGACCATCACTCTGCGTGATTTGCCGGAGCGGTTTGATGGGACTTACGAATGCCCTGGTGTTTGGCATGAAGTTAAAAACCGATTGGAAGATGTCGGTTCGCGGAAAACTCGTTGGGTTAGCGAAAACGAATTCAGGTTCTCAAATTTCTTTATGAAACTGATAGCGTTCGTGATGCTCGGTGTTTTCCACCAGCAGTCTCAGAAATTCATGCAGAACTTCAAAGAATTTGCGGAGCAGAACAAGTCTAAGTTGCCGAGTTAACGATTGACTCGACACGTGAAACGCCTATTCCAATTGCGCCTTGAGTCGATCAAAAGCCGCTCCCCAGGCAGTGCGCAAGCCGTCGGCTTCGGCGCGTGTTTGGATGCGATTGTGGGTGAGCGTGATTCCTGATTTGCCTTTGCACTTGTCCGCAAAAGCAATATCGACTTGCGTTGTGGAATCGGATTTCTGGCCTTTCCAAGTGAACCGGAGATCTTTGTCAGATCGGACGCGTAGGAATTCGCCGGAGTTTCCATCCTGGTCCTTGAACTGCCCGCCATCTTTGACGGTTGCCGTGGTTCCGGCCCCGAACCATTTGACCAGTTCCGTTGGCTTAACAAATGCGGAATAGACATCGTTCAAGCCGGCGTTAATGGTCTTCGTAACACAAATATTGTAGCCTTCGATCAAACCGTCTTTTTTGTTGACGATCCCCCTGCCCCGTTCAAATTCAACCCACACCGTGGTGCTCCACCAAAAGTCTTTCGCTTTCATTTCGCCGTTCATCCAATCGATGGAATCGCGGCGACTGAGTGTTTCGCCTCGTGCTTCCAAAGCTTTAAACCAATCCTTAAGTGTTCGGCCGGTTGCAGTTTTGCAAGCGGCATCGGTGACCGGAAAATCAGACTTGAAATCGACTTTCATACAATGGATTCCTGGGGATGGAAATTGTTGTGGAAAATGTTCCAAAAAAAGAGCAGCAGATGTGTGGAACGGTAGCTTAATTTCGCAGCAATAGTGCTTTTGTCAAACGATCGGCTGCCAACACGGTGAATTTGCCCTCGATTTTATACATAGAGTTGACATGCATAGAATTTATATGTATAATCCAGAGGCGTGGCGAAAACCCCCAATGGCCGCTCTCAAATCACCGCCACGAGCCAATCAATTCCTTAAGAAATCTTGGTGCACTCCGGATGAGCATACTCTCCAAAGATCTTGTGGCGGCCTCGGCCACGCCGTTAGTACTATCCATTCTCAAACAGGGCGATAGTTATGGATACGCAATCATCCAACAAGTTCGCGAATTGTCCGACGGTGAAATGGAGTGGGCTGACGGGATGCTGTATCCGATTCTGCATCGACTTGAAAAACAGAAACTGATCCAGTCGTATTGGGGTAAAGCTGAAAATGGTCGGAAACGAAAATACTACCGACTGCGAGCGGCAGGCACCAATGAACTGAGCCGTCTGAGGGAAAATTGGCAACGCGTCCATGCGATGCTGAAGAAAATCGAAGGAGTCCAGCCGTGTTCGACTTGAAGAAAGAAGTCCGTCAGTATTGTCAGAGCGTCTGCACGAATCGCTTTGGCCGCAGTGCCCAGATTCTGGAACTCGAAGATCATCTGCATTGTGAAATCGAACGAATGGTGAACCGTGGCATACCACCGGAGGAGGCTTTTTTCAGAGCCACGACGAATCTCGGTGGGACAACCCTGTTGCAACATGAATTTCGCAAAAACATGCAACAAAATTCGCCAGCAAGCTACGAATTCGCGCGCCGAATTTCATGTTGGCGCGACAGAATTTACTTAAACCGATTTCGATGTCGAGCCGCCGTGGCAGTGATGCTGGTGCTCGTGGCCACGCTTGTTTTTCGATTGTTGCCGGACACCGTTTCCCTTCAATCTGCCAGCAATCTTTTCGAAAATTGCTGCGTTGTTACGGTTGAGTTCTTGAATTTGTCTGAATCGAGCCGATGAAGTTCGCCGCCTGCGCCGACCAGATTTCGTCAATTGATAACTGCCAGTCGATAATTAAAACGAACCACCGCAACCTAATGTCCCGCTCCACCGTGTCCCTTCAACGAAGCAATCCGACTATCGGCTGCGCGATGAGTTCTACGAGGCAACGACTTCAAATACACCTCCGCAGATATTGGAAGATTGAGCTATTGAATGTTTTTTTGCTTCCAACAGTAGCAAGCTATCTGGTAGTTTTCGTTTTTAAAAATCAATTCACGTTGGCACTGGCGGTTTCGCTGGTTGCCACCGCCTGGCTCCTGGTTATCGGAACAATCGCCCTTCGCATGATGCAAATGCGACTCGATGGCGAGTTGAGGTATGAAGAATACTGGTTGCCGAAACTTCACTATGCGCAGCTGCCTTCATTGTTGTTGATCCTCGTCAGCAATCTGTTGACCCTGCGCGAAGCCTACCACGTATTTCCTACCTTGCTGGCTGCTCAATATGTCGCATCAGGATTCACGTTATTGGCGACGCTGGAATACATCAACTATTACCATCGCCAACTACAGCATTTTGATAACGCGGCAGATTTTCGACGACTGCTTACGGGCCACGGATTTCGCCAATCACATCTCGCCCGTTCGCTCGCGAACTGGCGAAAACACCGACTGGAACGAGCCAGGATTGGCGGCTAGCCCAAGATTTTTTTCCGTTCCATTGAATAAACAATCGCCCAATTCACCGACTTTGGAGTCTTTCATGAAACGCTTGTTGATTGCTTTGTTGTTGCTTTTGCCAAACCCAATTTTATCTAACGACGAGCTGCCGCGGCGCGCGGTCCTGGGGCTGCCCTTTGCTCCCGTCCCGCAGGACCAGGCCAAATTGAATAACTTGACGGATGGCGTCGGCTTGCTTGCCAAGACGCCGGTCACCGGTCTTTCGGCGGACAAAGCGGGTGTGAGGGACGGCGATATCGTCACGGCAATCAATGGGAAGCCGGTCGCTATGTCGTCTATCGCGACAACCATGAGCGAGTTTCGCGGAGGAGAATCGGTTTCGATATCGGTGCTCCGCGACGGAAAGCCACGGGAGTTGGAATCGATCTTTGCGGAGAAACCGCGCGACCCGGGAACCGCCAACTACGAGGTCGTTTACAGCCATATCGTGAGTCACGGTAAACGGATGCGAACGATCATTACGAAACCCAAGTCACCGGGCAAGCACCCTGGATTCATGTTCATCCAAGGATTCTCACCCATTTCCTATGACTTCGTGTTGGAAGGCTCCAAGGGTGATGTGACAACGATCGATGGCCCGTTGTTGTTTGAATTTGCCAACTCAGGGTTTGTCACGCTACGAGTTGAAAAGCCGGGCGTCGGCGACAGCGAAGGCGGACCGTTTGCGGAGTTGGATTACACCAGCGAACTGGATATCTATCGACAGGCCTTGAAACAACTGAAAGAAATGAACGAGGTGGACACCGACAATGTGTTCATTTTCGGGCACAGTATGGGGGGCGCCTTTGGGCCCATGGTAGCATCCGAGAATCACGTCAAGGGGATCGCCGTCTACGGAGCAGCCGCTCGGAACTGGTTCGAATATTTGCTGGATACGCTGCGGTATCAGGGCCTCGTGGCCGGCGATAGTTTCGAGAACACGGACGAAAAAGTCCGCCTGGGATCGCGATTGATGGCACTTGTTTTTCTGGAGAATAAGTCGGTCGATGAAGTCAAGAAATCGCATCCCGAATTGGCACCGCTGGCTGACGCCATTTTCCCCAACGGACTATTCAGTGGCAAATCGTTGGAGTTCTGGCGCCAACTCGGTCAGACTAACTTCCCCGCCTACTGGGCCAAGTGTGACGCGCAGGTGTTGGCCATTCGCGGAGCCAGTGACTTCGTCACCTACGACGTGGACCATAAACTAATTGCCGATGTGGTGAACAGTAAACACCCGGGTTGGGGAAAGAGCGTCGTTCTGCCAAACTCGGATCACTTGTTTCACGACTTTGCTACCGAACAGGAAAGCTTGGCGAATTTTCAACAGGGAGAATTCAACACCGCCATCGCGACCATGCTGAAAGAATGGATCCAAGAAGTGATGGACTCCAAACAAATTGACAATTGAAATTCCGTCGACCAAAGCGCAAACCAGGCACCAATCCGAGCGCGACGATCCAGGGCCGATGCAAAGCCAAAGAAGCCGCGTGCTTGGAACTGTTGGGATGAATTCCAGGTGGTGGTGTAACCAGTCAGTAATGTTTCCGACCGGGACGAGCCCGACGGAAAACTGCGATTCGACTTCGCCTCGCTCCGTATCCTAAGGAAATCGTGACCGGGGCCAAACGAAGCCATTCTTGATCACGGCGTTGTTCGCTTAATCAGGTCACTCCATGTTCATGCGTCATTCTACCAAAGGGAACGTTAGGTCGAATCCGAATGAGTCTATTTCAATTGAGGTAATGTTTCGACCGTGATCGCCATGACGATCGGGGCGGTTTGATCTGGGCCTTTGACCAACTCAATCGATTCGATGGTCTCGGTTCGTCGGGGTGAAATCGAAAGGTATCGAATCTGCCGCCCCGCCAAATCGAAGGCGAACTCGCTGTTGGGCACATCGACGCGTCGGATGTAATCGGCAAAATGAACTCCGTTGACCAACTCATGATCTTCGGATTGGCCGTCGCTGTACTTTAAACGGACGATTAGAGATACGGTTTCTTGATCGTCATAGGGCGAACACCAGCCCCCGACACCACTTAACAGGTGGATGGCTTGGGCGGATGAATTGCAGGGGAACTTGACGGTCGGTGTCGGTTGCTCGGGTTTCGCATCGCGACGGGCATTCAACACGACGATATTCGGTTTCGATGAACCGAGTGGATCCACCAACACAAACGGAACCCCTTTGAAAGTTTTCGGTGTCCAATCTTCGAAAATCATGCGATCCGGACCATTGTCATTGTCGTGAAAAATCCCGCGGGTGCTGACGGTGTTGGCCAGCCGATCAAAGGGGAGTGGCAGATACTGCCCCTTCAAGGTCAAGAATTCAAGTAGATCGGCCATGGCGGCCTGAGGGATCGTCTTTTCAAAACCGTCGGGCATGACAGATTTTTTTGACATCGCCAATTGTTCAATGTCTTCGCGCAGCAGGGATGTCTTTTTCCCTTCTGTGTCAACCAATTCAATCGAGGTTTTCGATTCTGACATCAACATGCCGTTGATCAACACGCCATCGATCGTCATTGCTTTGTAAGTTCGGAAATTTGCTTCCACGCTGCGACTGGGGTCGAGAATATGAACCAATAGTTCATCTTTGGGATGCACCGCCATGCCAGTCAAGTTCGGTCCGATTTCGATTCCGATTTCGCCATGCCGATGACATTTGGAACATTGATCGACAAAGACAAGTTTGCCTTTGGCGACGTCTCCCGTTTGCTGGACCACGCTGGCATAGGCACCGATTACCTGCTCTCGGTCTTTATCCGGAAGTGTTCCGCCGAGCGACAAGAGCTCGTTTGCCCGCCGTTGAATATCGACGTCAGGGTGCGAGGCCAGCGATACACGTTGATCCAAATCCAATTCATCCAACGAAATCTGGTTGGCTTCAGCGGCGTCAAGCAATGCGCGAGTTGAATTGGTCCGCTTAAGTAATTCCTGGTAAACGGCTTGTTTCAGCGTGGGAGTCATCGTCGCAATCCGTTCCAACAATTGTCTGCCCACTCCCTCCCAACGACTGGCGTCAAGTGCCCGAATGATTCCAACTGAAACTAGCGGGGGCATTTGTAATGTCATTTCATCCAATAGCTTCGTGACGACCGCGCCGTCAGCGGGCAAAAACTCGATCAGTTTTTCTGCGGCCGTAATGCGTGCGGCGTCAGGCGTGTTTTGGTCGCGAATAGTAGCAAGCAAACCGGTGATAATCTGCTGGTTGTATTGCGTGAATTTCTGGCTGCCCCACGCGTTCGCGAGCGTGATGAGTTTGCCTTGTGAACCGGGGGAGAGTCGGCCAAAAATCTGTTCCAACTGGGCTTCGATGGTCGCATCAAACTTCAGCGTCGCCCTTTTTTCAGGTTTCCAGCCTTGACTGAATCCTTGTAAGACGGACTCAATGGTTCGTGGATCAGCGTTGTTCAAACAGGCGAGCAATTCAGCCGCGTCCGCGGATCGCTCGCTGCGAACGTGATGATCGGCGAGCCGTTGAACAAGGGAAAGTGCGGTTTCTGAAAGTGCGGGCGCGGTGGCCAGCAGCGGGATAAGATGTTGACTATTCACCGCTGCAGCACAGGTGACGGCATCGGGAATCCAGCGATCTGCCATGTCATTCGGATTCAAAATCACTTCTAGCAAAGCCTGCGCGGCCTCCGGACCATCTTTTGGCAAATCTGCCAATGCCAAGATTGCCGCTATTCGGACTTGGTGATCCGGATCGCGAAGGACCTGCGCCTCAATCAATGCCGCGACGGCTTCCGCAGTTCGAGGCAATACCTGAATGGCATTGCGACGGACGCCAGGCGAGGGATGGCGCAGGGCACTCACAACGACCTCATTGGCGTTCAGATTGGAACCATCTAACAAACCTAACCCGTGCAAGGTCCAGAGCGCATGGATCGCTCCCACATTGAGGCCGATTTCGTCTCTGCTTTGGTCCTGAATCAAAGCAATTAATCCATCGGCAATGGTGGTATCCCCTTGTTCGACCAAGAGACGCTGCGCGTGTTTGCGAATCAACATCGTGGGGTGCTTCAGCGCAGCCAAGCGTACTGCGGAACTGGCGGTGGTCAGATTAGGAATGGGGAGAGACTTCGAAGTATTGGCCACGACTCGATAGATTCGGCCGTGAATTTTGTCGCGCAGTTTTGTCTCATACGCCTGTCCTTTGCCGGTCTTAAATCCCAGGGGAGTCGGATTGTGTTGCACGATGTAGTTGTACCAATCGATGACCCACACCTGACCATCTGGCCCCACTTCGGACATGATCGGGGCCGTCCATTCATCGTCGCTCGCCAGTAAATTGAAGGGACTGGTCGATCGGAAATCGCTTCCCTGCCGATTGAGCACAAAGGATCCGACCAAGTGACCGGTCGGACCATTAACAAACGCAACTCGATTCCAATACTCGCGCGGATACTCGCGGGCTGTGTATAGCGCGTGACCAGCACCGGCGGTATAACCACCGTGATAGTCGACCTGCCGGATATTTTTCGTAATGGGTGAAAACTTAAACGTGTCGGCGATCGATTCGAGAGTCAGGGAAGGTTTCCAGCCAAGTACGCGTTCGTAATATCGATTGGGGATCGGCATGTAAACGCTGGGGCAACCGTTGGCGGTCGAACCAAAAATGATCCCCTCTTCGCTGATGCCCAGTCCCCAAGTGTTATTATTAGTCGAGCGGATAAATTCGATTTTCAAATCATCGGGTTGCATTCGAAAGAAGCCTTGTCGAAATTGTTCGCCCTGGTGATTCGGTGACTGGGGAGCTGAATTGTTGTAGCCTTGCATGCCCCAAATCCAGTTGTCCAAACCGTATTGGAAATTGCTGACTCCCCCGTGCGTGTCCCCGAGATCCCAGCCTGTGAACAAGACTCGGCGCTCGTCGGCTTGATCATCGCCGTTAGTGTCTTTCAGGTAGAGCGTTTCGATTCCGTTCTGGACGATTACGCCGCCGCGATGGAACATCATACTGGTGGGAATACTTAAGCCTTCCGCAAACACCTTGAACGTGTCCGCCCGACCATCGTTGTCGGTATCCTCGCAAATACGAATATGGTCCCGACCTTGGCCGGGAGGTTGCAGCTCGTTGGGATAGTCCACAGTTTCGCCCACCCACAATCGACCGCGTTCGTCCCAAGCCATACAGATCGGCTTACCGGCCAGTTGTGGCTCGGAAACAAATAGCTCGGCGTGAAATCCTTGCGGTACGATCAGGTGTTTAATCGACTCGTCGGGAAGCAGAGGTTTTTGCATCAGGTTAAGCGGTTTGCCTAGGGCTCCCCATTGTTCTGAGGGCGTGTAATTCGGAATCTCTCCGCCGACATCCGCGTATTCGAAGGGCTTGATGTCGGTCGGCATCGAATTCATTTCGGGAACCGGAAAAGCCGCATCGACCAGATATTCGCCAGCGGCTTGGGCATCCTGTTTCGCGGCCCAGCGGATCCCGCGCTCGACGAGATTCTGAAATCCCGGATTGGTCCAAGTTCGCCCATCATGTCCCCAGGCAGTATAGAACACGCGCCCCTGACCATGTGTTCGAATCCAGGTCCATGGTTCGCGACCGGTGTCACCGAAACGGTATTCCAACACCGTCCGATTGACTTCGTTGTGCAAGTGATGGACGTACGTCTCATCCCAGCTTTGGAATCCACCGTAGCCTTTCGTCACTTCATGTTCGGGTGCGGCGACCTCCGAGCGAAACACGCCGGTGCCATGCTGTTGGAATTGAGCCCCCATTAGCGCGACGACTTCAGGAACATTGCGAAAACAAAATGAAGCACAATGGAGTGGTACAAACCCACCACCTGCGTCAACGTATTTGAGCAAGGCATCCGCGGCCGGACGATCTATTTCGTCGATATTGGCATAGAGGATGAGCACATCATACTTTGCCAGGGTGAGTGCGTTCAGATCGGCCAACTGATCGGTATAGGTCAGCTGGATTCCATGAGCCTGTAACACGGGTTGCAATTCTGCGAACCGTTGTCGAGGAAGGTGATGTCCATTGTCACCCAGAAACAAGCCTTGGATATCTTGAGCAATACCAAGGGAAGTTGTGAGGAATATCAGCAGCGTGACGATGACGAGCGAAATTGATTTCATGATTTCAAACTTGTTTCCGGCGAACGGGACGAGTGTAGTTCGATTGGTGTTTTGACGCGAACAGGCTTTGGCGGCACTAACCTAACGTGAACTCCGGAAGCTCTATCACGACGCCACCATCGACTGCGGATTGATGCGCACAAATTCCGACACACGTCCAATTCGCTGAAATTTGAGCATTGGGCCAGGGATCGCGGCTACCGACAATCGCACTGACCATCTCATGGACCAAATGTGGATGCGAGCCCCCATGTCCACCACCCTGGACAAAACTCAAATGTTTCGCATCGTGTATTTCCTGTGGCAGGGTGAATTTCTGGATTTCCGATGGCAACAAACGCGCAAAATCCGGGACCCGAATTTTCTCCGCAATTTGATGTTCTGGTTTTTTGGCGGTGTGTAAGACGTGCGATTCGTTTTCGATCAAGGTCCACTCAAAACTTTTTTTCGTTCCGTACACGTCGAAACTCTCGCGATACTGCCGGGCAACATCATAGAGGCAACGCCAGATGTGAGCCGTTACGTCGCTGTCCTTCAACTTGATGTGACAACTTTCCACCGCAAATCGGTTTCCAGATTTTTTGGCGATGTCATCTCGTACGGTACCGGAGCCGAAACAACTAACTTTCTCAGCCAATGAATTCATCAAGCCGAGACAGGGACTGACGACATGCGTGGCATAGTGCATGGGAATCATCTGTTCCCAATAGCTGGGCCAGCCGTCCATGTCTTGTGGATGCGAGGCCGCCAGATGTTGAATTTTTCCGAGTTCGCCAGCTTCATAAAGCTGTTTGATAAACAAGAACTCGCGGCTGTAGACGACGGTTTCGGCCATCATGTACTGCAGGCCCGTATCCCGCACCTTCTCGACAATTTGGCGGCAGTCTTCCACGGTTGTCGCCATCGGCACCGTACAGATGACATGCTTGCCGGCATCCAACGCCTTGAGTGACATCCAGGCATGGTCCGGAATCGGGCTGTTAATGTGAACGCAGTCGACGTCGGGGTCGGCCAACACCTGATCGAACTGCATATATCGTTTGTCAATTCCAAATTGATCACCGCAACGATTCAATTCGGTTTCCTGGCGGCGACAGATAGCCACCACTTCGGCTTGCGGATGGGCTTGGTAGATCGGAATGAACTCGGCTCCGAACCCCAACCCGACCATCGCGAAGTTTATTTTTTGTTTGGCCATCGTGGCAATCTCTCTATAAAAGGATCTCGAAACGAAATCGACCAAGGATTACGGCAATTGGTATTGGTGAAACTCAATTGGGTTTTAGTCCAGCCAAATGAACCGCCGGATGCCAACTTTTTGAAGGCTTATTCTAATCAATTTCGTGCCCCAACCAATGAGACGCTACCAAACTGGACAGAGAAATTTGTGGGCGAAGTGAGGCAATATCAAGCCAATAGGGACGGCGTTGTGGAACAGGGAACTTGGTCTATTTTTCGTTTCAATCGTCAAAGCCAGTGCGATAAGTCGTTCTTTCCCTGTAGTTTGTTTGATCGGGGTGACCGATTCGGGTACTTCCCAACGATAGAAACACCAAAGGTCGACCGGTCGTTTTATTTCGGATTTCAATTTTCCAACTGGCATTTTCCCGCTATTGCTACCGACTTTGAAAGGAGATTCAACGATGCTAACCGCCGCCAAGCCTTTGTTTATTGTTTGGTTATGTCTGGTTTGGAATGGGCCGACCATGTTTGCCCAAGAGCTGACTGACATTGATGTCGGCGGCAATCAACTAATCGCCAGTGAGTCGGATGTATCAAACACCACGCTGTCTGACCCGTTCGGATATCCTGGCCCTGAATCGAGCTGTGGCGGTTGTGGGCGATCATCGGAAATGATGGACACTCGAAATTTTACCCTGCTCCAGTATCGCCGCCTCTTTCGGCAAGGGACCACACCGGCACCCCACGAATTGGTGGGGATTTGGCGGGGAGTCAACAAAGGAATTGTTGAGCTGGCGGGCTATCGCCAATTTATCAAAGAAATCACACCGACGGGCAACGTGATTATCGGCGACAACATTCAAGTGCACCAAGTTTCCAATCAAATGTTGGAATTGATGGGCTGGCAACCGAAATTTGAGCCCAACGGGGAACTCGAACGTCGTGGCAAGTTTATGGTGCAACCGCCGCAAGGCATTGGAGGGTTTCGAAAAGGGGTTGTCTTCTCATATCGCGATGGTGGCAATCCCCCTGGCGATGCCGCTCGATTGCTGGTCGACAAAGTTGTCAAGCTGGATGACGACCATTTGCTTGGCCGAGCAACTGCCAACTTTGGCCCTATACAGATTCCGTTAGCCTTTTTTGTGCTCGAACGAGTTCATTGAATGCGGTGGCATTCTATTGTCGGTCGCGTCGGATTGGTGCTGGCCCGTTATCGTGAATCGACTGGGTTCTCGCTGACCTGGGAATGACGAGAAGGCGAGAAATAGACGTGTTTACCGCGCTGGGTTAGTTCGTGGAGGGTCGCGTTACCGCCCCAGCAAATAACCACCGATGAAGCCAGCCAAAATTCCGATTGCCAAGCAAACTACGGCCGTGATAAAAAGCGCCGAGAGGGAAAACAAAAGTTCATCGGGCAAATGACCGGCGGCACTGTACTTGCCGGCCGTCGACAATGGCGGAGGCGGCTTGATTTTTTTTCCCGCCGAATTGGCATCGGTGGCTCCACCGAGGGATTGCAAGCCCGATTGAGATGCATCACTGATCTCATTCATGGCCATCTCGGTGATTTCGTCGTGGTTCGGATCCGTATCCTGCGCGTCAGCGGAGGGAACAGGAGCCGGAATCCAACGCGGACGATTGTCGAAATCTTCCTTCAGTAGCGGACTGTTGTCAGCCGCCCAGGGAGCCAGTCGTTCAGCAACTTCGGCTGCCGACTGAATTCTCTCTTTCGGGTTTTTTTCCATCATGTCGCCAATCAGATCGACAAAATCATCGCTGACTTCCTCATTAAAGCGGCGCGGATGCCAGGGCGTCTCTTCCAAATGCCGACGCGCTTTACTTTTGGGTGTTCCGCCGGGGTACGGGACCTTTCCAGTAACCGCGTAATACAACGTGCAACCCAAGGAATATATATCACTCACATGGGTAATATTGAGCGGTGTCTTGATTTGTTCCGGCGACAAATAATCGGCGGTTCCGACAATTTTTCCCAAGCGCGGATCTTCTGGATCATTAAAGTAAAACGCCAATCCCAGATCCGATAGTTTTGCGGTACCGGCGGGCGTCACCAAAATGTTACCTGGCTTGATGTCACGATGGATCAGCCCTCGTTGATGGGCATGTTCGAGCGCTTCCGCAGATTGTTTGATGATGTTCGCGGCCTGTTGTACGGAAAGTTTTCCCTTGGTCCGTACCAAACGCCGCAAGTCCGTTCCGGGTACATATTCCACTACCAGATAATGCACATTGCCATCTTCACCGGCATCGAACGCGCGTACCAAATTGGGATGGTCCAGTTTGGCCTGCGCCCGAATCTCACGCCGAAAATTTTCAATTGCTTCGGGCGTCGATTTGTGCAGCGGCAAAACTTTGATCGCCGATTCGCGCCCCAACATTTGATGTACCGCCTTGAATACCTGCCCCATTCCTCCCTGTCCGAGCCAGTCGGTAATCGTGTAGGGGCCCAAGTTCAGTTTCGTACGACCCGTTAGCAATTGGTCCGCCTGATAGGCCGACAACACATTCATTTCGACCAATTGCGCCGCTAGTTGTTTGTCGCTGATATCGTTGGCGATAATGGGGTCGCCACCCTTGTTTTGAACAATTAGTCCCAAGGCCTGCCGAATTTGAATTTCGGAAACCAATTCGCTGGTAAGCGCGGATTCGCGAAAATTGATTTTCGGTGAATTCATGGAAGCGGAGGGCGAAATGAAAATATGAAACTAGTTCTTAATATCATATCCGAATCTGTCCAATCTCCAAAACGCTGGGGGCGCTGATTGAAACGATTGAAGCGATTTGAGAGTCGGATGAGTGACTGTCAATCGAAGGGAGTGTAAAGCAATTCCGAAAGGGAAACTTAAGTCGCTGTCATATTTTTGATCGCCTAAAATTGGACAGCCGATCCCAGCCAACTGAACACGGATTTGGTGTTTTCGTCCCGTTTCCAGTCGAATTTCGAGAAGTCGCTGCCCGCTACTTCGTCCCTTTGTTCGGTAACTCAAGATTGCCAATTTCTCACCAGGACAGCTGGGCGAAGAATCATGCAGAATTTGCATGCGATGTTGCGCCTCATTTTTGGCGACTCGGTTCTCCAATCGACCTTCCTCTGGCATCCGGGCAAGATCGGGAATGATTGCCAAATACAATTTTTCAGGCACTCGTTCGCGAAATTGCTCACTTAGTCGACTGGCCGATTTTGAAGTTCGCGCGAGCACGATAACCCCTGAGACAAATGAATCCAATCGACTAACAACTCCCAGGTACACTTTGCCCGGTTTGTTATACTTCTCTCCCAGGTAGTCTTTCGCTTGTCTAACCAAGCTGTCATCACCTTCGTTGACACCCATCGTGGGCAGTAGTGTAGGTTTATCGATAACCAGCAAATGGTTGTCTTCGAATAAGATTTTTAGCCGTGGTGTCATCCGATTGAGTATTGAGTCAGGATTAATGGTCGAAAGAAAAATGCAGCTGATATTGGCCAGCCAGTCACCCCGGCGAGCACAATTGCTGACCGAGGCAGGATTTGAGTTTACCGTATTTCCGCCCGATGATTGGGTGGAGGAAAACGCCAACAAGAATTTGCCACCCGGCGAATTGGTTGTGGAATTAGCTTACTTGAAAGCCCAGAATGTGGCCGGACGAATCGGGCAAACTATCACCAGTTCCCATCATACACGGTGTCTCGTACTGGCCGCTGATACCGTGGCACATTGCCAAGGGGAAGTTTTGGGAAAACCTGCCGACCGTGTCGACGCCCGCCGAATGTTGCAATTGATGAGCGGGCAGACGCATGAAGTACTGACCGGTGTTTGTTTGTGGGACGTGCGATCCCGGCGACAGCAGGCCTATTTGGAAACCACGACATTGCGGATGGATGAATTGAACGAACAACAACTGGAGGCTTTCCTCGATACCGACGGTTGGCAGGGAAAAGCCGGAGGTTTTGGCTACCAAGATGGTTTGGACTGGGTCCACATCGAGAGCGGGCGGGCCTCCAATGTCGTGGGTTTGCCGATTGAAAAACTGCTTGGTTGGATCCAGGAAATCGAAGTCTAACGATTCGGCGGCAATCGACTATTGGTTGCGTGCCAAATCGAGCATTTGCTGACGTAACAGCTCAACCGGAATTTCAACATAGCTGGTCAAGGCTTGCAAACGATTCTCGACAGCGTCTTTTTTTCCACCGGCAATTTCGGGCCCCCCAGCGATTTTCGCCAGCTTGTTCTGATTGCGCAACACCGTGCCTTCGAGCTTCTTGTGCTGCTGTTGCAATTGCAAGATTTGCGAGTCGTAATCCGCTTGTGTTTGGCTAATTTGATACTCTAACGAGCGCAGTTGATTTCCAGTCGCTTGGGCGTTGGATTGCAAATTGTACATGGTTAATTCACGGTTACGAATTTGTTCCGTCAAAAATCGAACCGGTGAATAATATCCAGGCGGAACATTCTGCGCGTTATACAAGTCGGTATAGAGTAATTGCAAATCGTTTTGCACAGCATTAATTTGCATGGCGATCGATGTCAAATTGCTTTGGAGGGGACTGGTTCGACTTGTCAAGTCCGCCAGTCGTTGACTTGCTTCGGTCTGCAGTTGAGTTTGACGTGCCAATAATTGCTGAGACGATTGCATCAGTTGTTGATTTTGGTTAGTCAGAGTCACGTCGAGATTGGCGTTGACCGTCGTTTGTTTTTCCAGTTCCTGATTGGTTTTTTCGTTCTGGGTTTTCAGCAGGGTGTCAAAACGTTGGAGCACTTCTGCGCGACCGGCATCTAAGGCAACCAATTCAGCATCCTTGGCCTGTTGTGTCACAAAGTCGAGTGTCGAGTTGAGCAAATCCGGGTTAAGTCGCGCCTTCACCGGACCCTGCAGATAACCCAGCACCTGACCCACGCGACGATAAGTATCGAGTTTTTGCTGATCGCTCAGACCGGGCGTATCGGCAACTATTTTTTTTACGGAACGCAAGTCAATCAGCGCTTGATCGAAATTGTCGGTCAACGCATCGAGATGAGCGCGGATCAGCCAACCGTCCAGCGATTTTGGTTGGTTGGCCGTCAATTTTTCCGCCACAATCAGGGCGTCGCGATTTTGAAAGTGGCGCAGTCGGTTGATTAAATAGGCAATCGAAATTTCGGTGTTTGGTAGTTCCAGCGCTTCGAAAGTTGCCTTGGATTGTTTGCGATGGGCCGGTTCTCGCGGCCAATCGTCGGTCAAAAACTGACCGATCGTCTTGCGCGATGCTGCGTCAATCGTCGGAGGAGCAATTAACTGCAGCGCCAGGACGGGTGTCGACAGGATCAGGCCGCAAATCAGCGCGGCCACCACAACAGGGCCCAGCGATCGGGAACATAGTCGTCGATTTGATTGGCACCGAGTGCGGTTTCGAAAGGTTGAATCGTTCATCTCTAAAATCCTGTGAAGCCCCGTTTCATTGATAGCATTATCAGACTTTTTGTCGGCAGGACAAGCTTTCCGGCGTTCGCCAGCGAAATAATCGGGATTGACTCAGAATTCGATTCGGGACAAATTTATCTGCGACAACTTTGGCACGCCCGTCACGGTACAATTTTCCCGTTGGCGGCGGCTTGGAAAATCTTGAAACAATAGGTGCAAGGATGCTCGTTTCACCAAGAATTCTCGTCCACCGTTTACAGTCGAAATCGTTTCTGTTGGCGGGTTATTGGGGCTGTTTATTGGCAAGCGGCGGGATTGTCAACAACTACCCGACCCCCGCAGATGCGGCCCAAGATCAATTTGGCGGCAGGTTTCAGTTGCCGGAGTCGGACCGTCCCGACACTCCATCGGGGATTAACGACATGGCTCCGATTCCGGATGTCGATGACGAACAGACGAGTCCCTCTTCCCGCATCGATTTGCCGGTCAATCCCTATCGTTCGAGCCTACCGGAGACCTTTACCAACCAACCTCTGCCCCCAGCTCCTTCCGCTCCGCAGAGTATCTTGATGCCGCAATCGCCGAACGAAAAGTCATTTACCCGACCCGCGGAGGAAACAGGAATGGGTGCCGAAACGTTCAAGCTGCCGGGGGAAACCAACACGGCGTCGGGAACTTTCACGGCCCAAGATTCTCAAACATCCCAATTTGAAAATTCGCGGCGATTCGATCGACCTGCCCAGGATGCAGCGTCCGAACTTCCGCCCGCGCTGGATCGGCCTGCGGCTCGAGAATTCGGCAATAATCTTCGCGAACGAACCTTTAACGCACAACCGTTTGATTCGACGATTTCCGACGCCGACGTGCAACCCACAACTTTCAACCAAGCAATTGCACAACCCGAACTGCAAATCGATTTGGCGAAACAATTGATTTCGAGGTACCTCATCGATAGTGCCGCCAATCCCCTCCCTGGACAACCGACCAGGCTAGTGGAAATGTTTGACCAACCCCTGCCGTCAAATCAACGACAGAAAATGGTTTCGCAATACTGGGAAACCTGGTATGACTGGGCTTCTTTAATCAGCCGGGCCGAGCATGTTAGCTGGCTAGATGCGATCGTAGCTCCCAACTCTCCGTCCGACGCTGCGTTACTTACGGCGGCGAAATCGCAAGCCAACGACCAATTGTTGGCTGCTGAAATCCAACTGGGAAAATCCCAATCGAAACTCATGGACTTCCTACCCAATCGGATGGCGACCAATAACGGCTCGCTGACTCCGATATTGCCGCTGCCAGCGGACCAGCCTCTGATTCAAAAATACAACACGAATTACGATCTCTACCAGTCGTACCAGAGGATTCCATTGCGCTTGCGCGGGATTGACTCCATGTTGCCAAAAACGCTACAGCTGATTTGCAATCGAGCGACGACGGTTCAACTTGCGATCACCGCCGCCGAATCGGCTCGACAATCTTTGGCCAATCGGCAAACCGGGTTGGCTGTTGTTTTAGAAGCGGGCCGCATCTGGCGTACGTCAGAACAAGATTTGATTGCTTCGGTTACCAGTTACAATCAAGCGATCGGAGACTATTCGCTAAGTGTCACCGATGGAGGCCAAGCTCCCGAAACGATCGTCGCCATGTTGATTGGTCGACCCAAACCAGCAGTCGTCCTTCCTGATTCGGGCAATTCGCAAAGGGCGGATAACTTTCCTGGTTCGCAGGGTGGCAATCGGTTCAATCAGCCCACCAATGGTCCCGCTGGCCTCCAACCACTGCCTGGACGGCCGACTGGTTTCGAGCCTTCTACCTCTAACAGCAATCTCGCCAATAACCGTCCGGATTTTGGTTCACCGCCATCCCGACCGGCGGACGGCAACAGTGCTCCACCCCGACAATTCGATAGTGGTGGCTTTGTGCCAAATCTAAACAGTTCACCACCGACTGATGCTCGATCGGCGAATGCAAATTTTGGTCAAACTAACAATGATTTCGGTCGTTAAAAGTTTACGCCAACCTGGGAAGATCATCGGCGAATGTGGCTTGATCGGCGGTCAATTCCTTAGGCGATGACAACAGGCCCTTCGGTGGCCGGCGAAGAAGTTGCGAGTTGGGATCACTGCAATGTTTGACCGCAGATATCGCGGATTCACGCAGCTGATCACCGATTGATAAGAATGGGTGTAAAGAATTCTGAGCGAAGCAAAGAAAACTATCGGCGAATTGGGTTTCGGTCGAGTTCGATCACACGTTCCGCGGTGACGTGGTCGAGCTTGAGTTCGGTGTGATAACCCCGCTGTCCCTTAATGCCAACTTTTGTTTTCAGGTAGCTACTTAGATTCATACCTGGTCCGGGAGAAACATGGTGCGTGATTTTTCCATTGTCATCTTGCAACACATAGGTTGATTGTTTGGTTCCACCCGCCCGAACTAGTTCATTCAACCAACCATGGGCATCATACATCGTGTGCAAAGAGAACGCCTCGTCAGTCAAACCTGAGCCCACCGCTCCATTTGCATCAGCTCCACCGTTGATATTAAAGGCTTTCAGATAGTCGGCACGGATTTTTCGGCAATTCTCGAGTTTCATCATTAACCGCTGCGATTGAAGTTGTTCCATCGAATCCCCAGTTGTATCCGAAACAAGTTGTGCTGCAGTTTGTAGATCGACCAGACGCCATTGATTCGGTTCTTTGATCATTTCTTGATTCAGCTTCATTTCCAACTCCGTCAAGCGGGCGGTCAACGGTTGAGATCCCGCGTATCCACCCAAGGGCATGGGAGTTGCGTTTGCCGATCCATTGCCTGTCGCTCGCGACGGCAACAATTGTTCCAGGTCAAAACGAGGATCGATTCTCGTCGAAGCCAGGCGTTCTGGCGAAACGGGCAAAGAACTGAAATTCCCTTGAGTATTTGGCCCGTTGATTTCTGCATCCGTGAAAGAACTTCGACTACCTTGGGTGACCTCGTCAATCGCGCTCCGATCGATCGGCCGTCTTGCTTGACGCCAACCTGAATTGGCCGAATTGGCAACCGAGTTTCGCGGGCCATTTAAATCCAGTTGCGAGGATTGAAAGCTCGTCGGTTGAACGGCCGAATCAGCGGCTGAACTAACGCCGATTCTGGCGCCTGCTTGAGCGACAGAAATAAGATTTCGTTGGTCCGGCGGCAATTGCAAGTCGTTGATGTTGACCCACCGAAACTCGCCAGCGGGGGGGGCGATTTGATACCAAACCGTTGAATGTCCCGCCGGCTCCGGCCAATTTGCTTGCCCGAGGATCTCAACGGCTTCGCCCATTTTCAACTTGACTTGCCATAAAGGTTGTTCGACCGGTCCGAGTTGTGTTCCGACCCACGCCTGTGTTCCCGTTTCGGTTACTTCGCCAATGCCATCACCGATGATGCTCAGTGTGGCAGCAGGCACGAGGCTAAAACTTCCTCTCGGCGGACGGATCGCACACCATCCTCCTGGATCATGCCGATAAACTTCGACCGTCGCACCTTGCGACAACGATCCAGTTGCGTAATGGACTTGTCCAGGTCCGCTAAGAATCGCCGTATCCTCCGTTACAACAATCGCTTGGTAAGGAAATTGCGGTTCTTTGTCGAGCGACTGTGCGTGCGCGGTCAACGCCAGACAATTGAGCCAGGCGCAGCCCAACAGCAGCAATTTCGCCACATCATTCAAGTGAATTACAGCCATGAAAGAACCATCCTTGATTCCGTTGAGTAAACGGATATCCCACCCTAACGCCAGCGTCGGAGGTAGCACGAGCTAACTGTTTAGCGGAATAAAACCGGCGGCTCAAGATGAAACCTTGCTATCAGTGGGTGACAGCGTCGGGCTCCGTGGTCGACGTTCGACTAAAACCGGAAGCCTTTTTGTGGCCCGGCTTTGGTGCCGGTCAAAATTTCCGGGCCGGATTCGGTCATTAAAATTGTATGTTCGAATTGAGCCGTCAGCTTGCCATCTAACGTGCGAACAGTCCACCCGTCATAGCGATCATTCAACGTCTTGGCGGTGCCGCCATTGATCATCGGCTCAATTGTAAAACACATCCCTGGATGCAGTCGTTCCTGATAGGACTGCCGCGTCGCGACGTGCGGAATGTTGGGCGGCTGATGAAATTTGGTTCCAATACCATGCCCGACATATTTATCCACAACACCAAATCCATAATTCTGACGCACGTACTCGACAATCGCCTCTCCAATCACCGAAATTCGGCAGCCGGGCGAAATCACATCGATTGCCAGGTACAGGCAGTCCAAGGCACACTGCGTGATCGCGACGGCTTCGGCGCTAATTTGATCACGGGGGCCGATCAAGAATGTTTCGGATTGATCCCCATGCCATCCATCAACGATTGTCGTTAAATCAACATTTACGATATCGCCAGGCTTGAGCACGTACGGCCCTGGGATACCGTGGCAAACCACTTCATTTACGCTGATGCAACAACTTTTTGGAAACGGTCCGCGGTCGCCTGGGTAACCCAAACAGGCCGGAATATGATGATGATCCAACGTATATTCGTGAACGATTCGATCGATCTCGCCAGTCGTTACGCCCGGTTTCACATGGGGACGAACAAAGTCCATCAGTTCGGCATTGAATTGCCCCGCCGCTCGCATGTACTCACGCTCTTCAACCGCTAAACGAATTCGGGGCCTTCGACGAATCAAGGGAATATCCAATGGCAGGAAGAAAACTGTTGACTGATTTGTCCGATCTAACAGTATAGCAAACACGAATTCAATTGGGCAAATGAACCTCGCTGGAATTTTGGGGTCCGGCTATCAACCATCGATCGGTCCGTTTCACCCGCGACATCCTGCACCAACTCCACCCAATTTGCTAAACTGTGGACGACAATTCCGAGTTAAATCGCAGCATCCAACCCCAGGCCATCCTCGTGTCTAGATACAATCCCGCTGAAATCGAGCCCCGGTGGCAACGATTCTGGGACGAGCACAAGACTTTCAAAACCCCCTCGTCAATTAGCGGCGAAAAACTCTACGTCCTCGATATGTTCCCCTACCCGAGCGGTGATGGTTTGCACGTCGGACACCCGGAAGGCTACACAGCGACCGACATCATCGCGCGCCAAGCCCGGATGGCAGGAAAAGCCGTGCTGCATCCGATGGGATTTGACGCTTTTGGGCTGCCAGCCGAGGAACATGCGATCAAAACCAATACGCATCCGCGCGCGTGCACCGAAAAAAACATCAACACGTTTAAACGACAGTTGAAAATGTTGGGATTTAGTTACGATTGGGATCGTGAACTTTCCACTACCGATGTGAACTATGTACGCTGGACACAGTGGATTTTTTTGGTGTTGTTTGATACGTGGTTCGACTCCGAAAAACAAATCGGTCGCCCCATTTCCGAGTTGCCGATTCCCGCTGAAGTTGCGTCGGCGGGAGTCGAGTCGATTCGCCGCTACCAAGACGATTTTCGGTTGGCATTCCAAGCCGATGCACTGGTCAATTGGTGCCCGATGCTCGGCACCGTGCTGGCCAACGAAGAAGTGATCGACGGCCGCAGCGAACGCGGTGGCCACCCGGTCCAACGGATGCCGTTGCGACAATGGATGCTCCGCATTACCGCCTATGCCGATCGATTGGAAAATGATCTGGTCCAAGTCAATTGGCCCGAGGGAATCAAAAAATTGCAACGGGATTGGATCGGCCGCAGCACCGGTACGGAAGTCGATTTCTATCTCGGCGATGATTTTTCAAATTGGCACACCACGCGCATGGCTCTGGGTTTTCCTCGCAAACCCACCGCCGATGTACTTCGCGTTTATACCACGCGTCCGGACACGTTGTTCGGCGCGACCTATATGGTGATCGCGCCGGAACATGATTTGGTACAACGATTGACCACTGCCGACCAGCGATCAGCCGTCAAAGCCTATTGCGAAACTGCCGCTGCCAAAAGTGATCGCGACCGACAAGACGAGAAATTGAAGAAAACGGGTGTGTTTACGGGTAGTTACGCTACCAATCCAGTCAATGGTCAACCCGTTCCGATCTGGATCGCGGACTACGTATTGGTCAGCTACGGTACCGGCGCGATCATGGCCGTTCCCGCGCATGATATCCGCGATTTCGAATTCGCGAGGATCTTTGATTTGAAAATCGTTCCAGTCGTACTCCCGTCGGAAAAATCAGGAGTTGATATGGAAGCCGTCCGGACTGGAAAGGCTTGCTATGCTGGAATCGGAACGGCGATCAACTCCGGCAAATTCGACCGGCTGGCGACACCCGAGTTCAAAACCGCGATCACGAGTCATTTGACTGAGAATGGTTGGGGGCGAGCGGCAGTCAACTACAAATTGCGCGATTGGTTGTTCAGTCGACAACGATTTTGGGGTGAGCCGTTTCCCATTCTTAACGAGATCGACGAGTTTGGCTCCAAGACTGGTTTGATGCGCGCTGTTGCGCTCGAGGATCTGCCCGTCGATTTACCGGAGGTGGAAGATTTCAAACCGCATGGCCGCCCAGAACCGCCGTTGGAGAAAGCCCATCCCGATTGGTTGTTTCCTGTTATTGATGGCATTCGATACAAACGCGAAACCAATACCATGCCCCAGTGGGCGGGATCATGTTGGTATTTTTTGCGTTTTATCGACCCCGACAATGAAACCGTCTTTGTTGATCCCGCGCTGGAAAAACAATGGATGCCCGTCGACATCTATATCGGGGGTGCGGAACACGCGGTGCTACATCTGTTGTACGCTCGGTTTTGGCATAAAGTGCTATTCGATCGCGGGCATCTGAGTACGTCGGAACCATTCAATCGTCTGGTCAATCAAGGGATGATCCTCGGCGACGTCGAGTTTACGGCGTTTCGAGGTGCGGATGAACAATGGATTTCGGCGGACAATGTGACCGAAGATGAGAATCGAAAATCGGTGTTGAAATCAGACGGTTCGGCGGTTCACCAAATCAAACTCGACCCCGACCAAGCCGAAAAGCAAGGAGACGGATTCGTACTCAAATCCGATCCGCAGATTCGGGTTGAGAGCAGGGCTCACAAAATGTCCAAAGCTCGAGGCAATGTCGTCAATCCAGATTTGATTGTTGCCGAGTACGGGGCTGATTCGCTCCGGTTGTACGAAATGTTCATGGGCCCACTCGAGCAGTCCAAGCCCTGGAGCATGACCGGCGTTAACGGCGTCCGCGGATTTCTGGACAGAGTCTGGCGAATGATTGTCGATGATGCGCACGATGCGGTAGTGTTGAATCGGGCCATTGTTGACCAGGAACCCAGCGAAGAACAGTTGCGAGTGCTGCACCGAACGATCAAAGCCGTTACCCGAGATATTGACTTGCTCAGTTTCAACACGGCGATTGCGCGAATGATGGAGTTTGTCAATTTCTTCACGAAGTCAGAACAACGTCCACATCAGTCGATTGAGTCGTTTGTACTGTTGCTTTCGCCATTCGCGCCGCACATCGCGGAGGAATTATGGCGCGCGTTAGGTCATGCAAATTCGTTGGCCTATGAAGGCTGGCCGCAGTACATAGAAAGTTTGACGATCGATGCGAATGTCGAAATCCCCGTGCAAGTTAACGGCAAAAATCGCGTCAAAATTGTGGTCCCGCGCGGCACGTCCGCCAGTGACCTGGAAGCGGCGGCCAAGTCTCAGGAGGCGATGGCCGAATTGTTGAAGGGCAGAGTCGTTCGAAAAACCATTGTCGTGCCAGATCGACTGGTCAATTTTGTGGTAGGTGAATGAGTTTTCGGAAGGCTTGAGAATTGAAATCTTTGAACCTGGAACCAATCGGCTGCGCTCGTTCGCAGTATCGGCGGCTTGCCATTAGTCGCAATACCGTTCAACGAAGCGGGCAATACAAGCCCGTCGCGCCAGCGAGTGAACGCGTGTTGCGGGAAAAGTTCACTTGCTGGCGCGACGGGCTTGTATTCATTGAACGGTATTGCCGTTAATCGTCCCAACTGAAAACTGAAAACTGAAAACTGAAAACTACTCCCGTCCCCTGCTCCGCTGGTTTGATCGAAACCAACGCGAACTGCCGTGGCGAAAAAACAAAACTCCCTACCGAGTTTGGATCAGCGAAATCATGCTGCAACAAACCCAGGTCGCGACTGTTGTCGGTTACTTCAATCGGTTTATGGACAAATTTCCTGACGTCCAGCGACTTGCCGCGGCCGATGAAGCGGATGTGTTGAAACTTTGGGAGGGGTTGGGTTACTATCGCCGAGCCCGCCAACTCCATGCGGCGGCTCGGCAAATCGTGACAAAACATGGTGGCGAATTCCCGTCACAATTTGATGACGTTCTCGCGCTACCGGGGATCGGTCGCTATACTGCCGGTGCGATTCTGTCGATTTCATTGGATCAACGGCAGCCGATTTTGGAAGGCAACACGATTCGCTTGTTTGCGAGATTGTTGGCACTGCGGACCGATCCACGCTCGGCAGCCAATCAACGCGAATTGTGGCAATACGCGGCAGAAATTCTGCCGCTCCGACGCGTCGGAGATTTCAACCAAGCGCTGATGGAATTGGGCAGCCAACTCTGTACGCCGCAAAATCCGGCGTGTGATTGTTGCCCGTTGGTGCACCGGTGTGCGACGTTTTCGCAGGGCCTTCAAGCTGAAATACCGGTTTCGGGCCGCCGTATGTGCTATGAAGAAATTTCCGAAGCGGTGGTTTTGATTCCTCGCCGGGGAAGATATCTCGTTCGAGTCTGCCAATCACCAGAGCGCTGGGCCGGATTGTGGGACTTTCCGCGTTATCGAATTGAACCCGCGACCAATGGGAACTACGCGTCCGACCTGGAACAGCAGGTTTCGCAAGATTTCGGCTTGTCTACGACCTTGCAACCGATCGATTGGCAACTCAAACACGCCGTCACGCGCTACCGCATTACTCTCCATTGTCTGGTTGCCAATCAAGTTGCCGGGCGATTGAAGTCAACGGCAGCGAACGGTCGTTGGCAGTCGGTCGCGGAGATCGCGGCTTTACCGATGAGTGTTACCGGAAGAAAGATTGCGCGGCAGCTGCTGCAAATCGTGGAGTAGCGCTCAAGCCCCACGTTAGCCAATCGATCGACCATTTCGCACGATCATTTTTTTCCTATTGCCCGTTGCTGGCGGAAGAATTGCGTAAGAATTTCACCGCAACTTTTTTCCAGAATGCCCGTCATCACCGCGGACCGATGATTCAAGCGATCGTCTTCCAATAGCTGAAACAACGATCGAACTCCACCTCCTTTGGGGTCCGCAGCTCCATATATCAGCTGGGGTAATCGCGACTGCAAAATCGCGCCGGAACACATGACGCAGGGTTCCAGCGTCACGTACATCAGGCAATTTTCCAATCGCCAATCGCCAATTGACTCCGCCGCTTGTGTGATCGCCAACATTTCGGCGTGGGCGGTCGGGTCGCGCAGTTGTCGCGATAAATTATGCGCCGCGCCAATAACGCGCTGTTCACGCACAATGACTGCACCGACCGGGACTTCGTCCAATTCGTAAGCGGCCTGAGCCTGCGCTAAGGCGAGCCGCATGAAATGCTCGTGGGGCAAAATCTCCGGATTCAGCTGGTCGGCCATGGCGTGGTCAATCATTCGGCATTTCAATCAATTCTATGTTCTTGAATTCCGAAGTCGTTTCGAAATTACAAATTCCCAGCGGACGCGATGGCAACGTTTCATTGCGAAGTGAAATCTTGCGACCGGTAATGTCTTGGTCGACAACCTGCTCCTCGTCGATCCAGGCTTGAATTCGCTGGGGTTCCACCCGCACCTTGACCTTATACCAGCGATGTTTCTCGAACCTCATCAATTTTCGCGTCTCGTTACGCGATGCATCCTGATCGTCAATGTTGGAAAGTCCGACGACGGTTCCTGCCCAGCCACCCAGGATCAACGAGCAGTGCGAATCATTGACGGGAAACGTCAGGCCGCAGAAGAAATCAATGCCGGTCGTTCGCTGGACTTCCAGTGAAATTTCATAATTTGATTTTGGCAAATCGGACCGGGTCGAAGTTACGCCGGACATCGGATAGCCGGGTTCGATAATCAGTTTACCCGCTTCTACTCGACACTCTCCTTCACCACCAAAATTGGTTGGTTCCCAACCGGCGAGTGATTCGCCATCGAATAGACTCAAAATTTTTCGATTGCCATCGTTGGTTACCGCCGGCGCCGGAACAGGGACGGCGTCCGGATGGGTCGGTTTGCCAACATTTTCCGGCGCGGCAGGTTGAGCCGGCGGAATCGGTGGCGGTTGTGCAGGTGCCTTCGGCGATTCACAGCCGCAAAACAAAGCGGCGGCGAATGACCAGCACCAAACGAAAAAAAATCGCGCAACGGAGGTCACAAGTCGTTCCCAGTTTCAAGTTTCGTCGGATTGGCCGAAACATTTTTCGGCAACCGCGAATTCTAACCCGGATTGGCAGGCGTGGTAGTCCGGAGCTGGTTATCGAAGAATCAACGGCGCGAGATGGCGCGATGGCGCTATTTGGAAAGGAACTTCAACCAGCCTTTTTTGTCTTTTTTGACGTCGGCAACTTCGGATTCGCTCGATTGATGGCCAATTAATTTCTCCGCCAGTTCGGAAATCGAATGGGTGATGGCCGCTTTGGGAGCCTGCTGGATTAGCGGCACGCCATTGTTTCGGCATTCCGAGATCACACTGTAATTATTCGGAATTCGCCAGAAAATTTCCCGATCGATGGTCTCCTCGGCCTTCGAGGAACTGATCTGAGTTTTGTCCAAGCCAGCTCGATTGACGACGATTTTGATTTTTTCATTGACCCCTTCATAAACTTCCAGCGATGAAAGCAGTCGCACGACATTGCGCAGGCAGGGCAAGTCCAATTGGGTCAATAACAAAATGTGTTGGGCAGCTTGGAGCGCCGCGATATCCAACCGGCTATAGGATTTGGAGAGATCGATGACGAGATGACTAAAGGAAGCTTTCAGCAATCCCAGCACGCGCCGAAAATCCTCGGTCGTAATCGACGAAGTGTCCTCAATTTGAACCGGCCGCGGCAATAGATACACGCCAGTCTCATGCTTGGTTAACGACTTGCGCAACAATGCCAGATCCAACCGGGAAATATTTTGGGCGACGTCCAGCAGCGTATAATCGGGAATCATATCGAGAAATACATCGGCATCACCTAGCGCCAAATCCATGTCGATCAGTGCGACACTGCGATCCGGATTTTGCGCCAAGGCGACTGCCAGGTTGATGGCAATCGATGTTGTTCCCACGCCGCCGGAAGATCCGGCGACCGCGATAATGGAACTGGACGCGCTTCGCGCGCCACCTTCTCGTGAGGAACCGACGCGGTTCAGCGCGCCGACTAACTCATCAATCTGCACCGGCGAATTTAAGAACTCGCGCGCACCGGCCCGCATCGTTCGCAAAATCATCTGACCATCAGTTCGTTGACTGACCACGATGATTCCGCAACCAGGAAAGCTCCGCGACAGACTCTCGACCAAGGCCAAGGCTTTTTGGTCGTTGCTGTCGATGTCAATGATCGCTACATCGGGCGTCGTTTGTCCGACGATTTCTGTGAAGAACTCGTACCGCGAGCAATCTGCTTCCAGCCAAATCTGATCCATTCCAATCAGAAACTTCTTCAGACTCTCACGAGACTTCTCGTTAGGATCGCAAATCGAAATACGTAACGTACCGCTCATTTGACAACCATTGTGGTTATATATTCAAGTTCGCAAACACTCCCAACACGCGCCAGAAAAACTTGTGGTCTACCCGGCCTATATTGTGAATCGAAAAATAATTAACGGTGTTTTGTGCTACCCGGCCAGTTGAATCCGGAGGACTCATTGGCTTGGCGAGCGGGTTGGCCGAAGTTTCCTCGACGCGCCGGTTGGACCCCAGAGGATTCGTAGGTTGGTCCATTGGATGGACCGAGTTGTGGCGCATTCGATCCTGGATTCTGGCCCATCGGAACTTCCATTCCCTGGTTGGAATTCTGCGGAGCGAACTGTTGCGACTGTTGACCCAGGCTGTTACCGAATCGGTCATAGATGGGACAATCGTCGTTGCAGCGGGGAACTTCCAAATGTCCATTAAGAAACAATTCGCGATCGGATGGACGTGACGTCAGTTGTCCTGGAGCCAGCGGTTGAACCATCTGGGGTTCGACATCGCTGATGAAATTCGGTGTGATCAAAAAGACGAGTTCCGTTTCATTGGTTTCGTCATTGATTTTTCGGAACATTGTTCCCAAGAAGGGAGTATCCATGATTTTCGGAACGCCCCGAACTTGCGACTGCGTGTCTTCGCGATAGTCGCCAGCCAACGCCAACGTGTGTCCCGCTCTCATTTTAACGCCCGTATTGACGCGGCGGACGCGGAAACCAGGCACACCGGTGTCCCCAGCCAATTCGTTGGCCAGTTCCGATACTTCGGCTCGTACCTCTAAAGTCAGTTGACCTTGGCCATGAACAATCGGGACGATATCCAATTTGGTACCAAAAGGCCGGAATTCGATCGAATTAGTGCCCAATCCACTGGCCACCTGTATTGGAACTTCGCCCCCGGATAAAAATTCAGCAGGGCGACCATTTTGCGAGACCAGTACAGGTTCGTCCAACAGTTTGGCCACATTGCGTTGTTCCAACGCATCGATAAAGAGATTGAACGAGCTATCGTTTGTGAACACGCCACCAGTGATGTTCTGACCAACCGCAGCTACCGAGCCATCTTGTAACGAGAATTGTTGGATGAGGTCGGAGACGCTGGAAACCACTCCGCCACTGGGGCCGATAGCCGACCAGTCGACACCTAGCTTCCGCAGTTTCGAACGGGAGACTTCGAATATCTTGACCTTGATCGCAATGTTCTGCGTGCCTTGCACCCGCAATTGATCGATCGCGTTGGTTGGGAAGTAGTCCCGAGCCACCAACATCGCATTTTCGACCTGATCAGGTCGCGCAACAAATCCACTGACAATGATCCCAGTCTGCAGCGCATCTACCCGGATCTGAGAGTCGGGAAAATGTTTGGCCAACGCTTGTTGTACCGGACGCGTGTCAACCACGACGTTGATAGTGATCGTTTGCAGCCTTCCGTTGGCATCGCTGATGGTCAACGTCGAAATTCCCGGCTTCAGTCCGGTAATCATTATTTCGTCGGTGGATTTGGCCGTGGCCTGAATTACTTCCGGATTTTCAATCTGTAATTCTGGAACGTCGTAAGCGAATTTCAGCATTTGGCTGGAACCCGTGATGATGTCCATCGATTCGACTTGATTCGTAACCTGCATTTCGGAACCCAGTTGAATTCCATAGGCTGGTCGGCTGAGTCCAAACACGGTCGCCAACACCATGCAAGAGAAATGAAAAAATGGGTTTCGCATATTCATCCGTGAATCCTCGCGTGGGTCAGAATCATTCTTGATCCGTTTACAGGAAAAACCGGATTGAGACCAAATATCTCGACCGGAATTTCAAGGCGCTACAACTGTTGTAACAGTCGCTTCACGAATGTTTAATTCGAACCTATTCACCCTGATATTGATCTTCTTCCAATCCTCGGTCACGATCGTCAAAAGAGTCAGACTTTACCGAAGCGTCAGGGGTTGCCGGGTTTACCGGGGCTACCGGAGTTGACGCTGTTTCCGGGGGGGCGGGACCGACAAAAACTGGCGGACCAGGTTTGACGCCTGGCGTCGGGCGACGGAACGAAGAATCGGGTAGTTTTCCGTCTTGGAATAGTACTTTTTGAGGTTCGCTGCCGTTCCAGATTACCATGCTGGATTCAACCACCTTTTTGGTCCCGCCGAAAAGGCTGAAGCCAGACGTCTGGGACTTTGTTTGAGACTTTGTCTGAGAATCTTCAGGCGCATTCGACTCGACCGTTACCGCTGCTGCCGTTTGTTCAGTGGCACCGGACATCCCGAAAACGTCTGAGTTCAATGTATCTCCGTCTCCTTCTTCAACTTGATCGCCTCGTAGAACCAACTGCAACGATCCGGTTCTTTGCACGTGTACGATCGCCTCAGCTTGTCTTTCGGTCACCAAGAGCCCCACGATAGCACTTCCTTTGGAACTGGTTTCCTCACGCGTGCCGCTCTGTGCCGTCCTCTGAGCGTTTACCGACCAGACTCGCAATCCCTTGAGAAATGTTTTGGAAACTTGTCCGCTGCCGTCTTTGCTCTTAAAAAATCCGATCACGTTGACTTTGTCGCCCGGTTTCATCAAGCCATGGATCGTGCCGTCTTCGTCCACCTTGATGGCCATTACGTTCGAGCCTACGGGGATGTTGATATCATTGATCTGTTTCTTGTGAACCAGCGTGGTCATCACGATCGGCATCCCTTTGTTGAGTGCCTGCCGACTAGCCATATCCGTGATCTGTTCCAGTGAATTGGCAGCATTTTCCGGAACAATTTCCAAGGGCCAGTTTTCCAAGCTCACATTCTCTTCGGTCAGGAACGCGTTGTGTTCCAAATCGGCCTTCGCCACCAGTACCGGTGCTGTCGGCGCCGCAACCGCTTCTTTGCCATTGCTCCGCCCCATTACCTGGCTGATGCCGATAGCCGCAATTAGCCCAAATCCCATGGACAGGATCATCAGCATAAAAGATTTAGATTTCATTTGAGTTATCCCGGCCTTCGCCTGTCAAGAACATCGCCTCACCAACGGGCCAGTCCCGCTGATGTTGTGGTCACAATTTCCCTCACGCCGATTGATAACCTGCGTGGTTATCCGCTCCGTCCCTGGAACTCAATCTTTGCACCAATACGATTCTGCAATTGCCAATAGCGCAATTTGCATTCAAAAAACTGCATGCGTGTTAGTAAAGATTCGGGCTTAAAACGAAAAAGCTCCAATTTTGCGGAACCAGCTCGAATCCGAGGCAAATTCCGCAAAATCGGAGGTGGGTCTCCCAAAGGAGTATCGTTTGTACTGGTTCCTCAGTCAAAATGATCCGACGTAAGAGACTTCAGCGACCAAGTAAAATTTGAGGCTTAGATCAACAATCCGTTCCAAGCGAAGTACAAGATCGTGCCGATCGCCAGCGGAATTCCATAGGGGAGCAGGAACATCGAAGGTTTGCGTTTGGCTGCAATTTCCGATAGCACTTCCGGATTCTTCACGGTCACGATTTCGTGGAATATGAAGAAGAACTGGTCGTAATGTTTGCGAGCGTTTCCGGACATCAAGATCATGATGATGGCGATAATCGCCCCCACAATCGTGGCGCAGCAAAACGCATAAAATGTGATTGTGCAGTGTACCCAGGCTCCAATGGCGGCCATCATCTTGACGTCGCCCGCGCCCATTCCGCCGATCGACATTGCCGGGATCAGGGTCAGCAGGCCGACCGTCGTTCCGGCCAGACTCCACGCCAACCCGACGTACCAGCCTTCGCCCGCCATGCCGTAAGAAATGGAGCTCCAGATCCAACCGCCGATGATCATCGGAAAGGTCAATTTGTTGGGAACTCGTAGTTCTTTGCCATCGATGTATGCGGCCACGATTGCAAACACACTCACGGCCCAGAAAACCCAGTTATCGGCCATGTTGGTAATAACGCCACCCATTAATTTATCTCCTGCACCCGGTGTTAATTTTGATTCAGTGTTGACGAGTTAACAAATGTCGCTTGGTTAATCTCGCACTGTGGTCGGTCAGACTCGAACCGACAAAAGGTAGCTCGCAAATACTGCGAGCATGGTAAAAAAACAACAGACCATTTCAAACGCCTGTTGGTAGGTCTCTGGTGAGATCAACATTTCCATTTGACTCTTTCAAAACAAGTTGGTTGCCTGAATAAATGTCCGTGGATGCTGACTGTCCGGACCGCATTCGTGAGCCATCTACGATACAGAAAAAAGCCCACCCCGGTTGCGGACAACCGGAGGGGCATTAGATCTGCGACCTGCAACAGGCCTGAACCTACCCAACACTAGTTAGGCAGAGTTTGCAATTTGCCAGCGATATCGGTGAAAGCTGAGTTTGCAGCACTACCAACGGCGGTGATTGCAGTCAAGCAGACGATCACGATCAGAGCCAACATAATGGCGTATTCAACAGCTGTTGGGCCGTCTTCTGATTGCAAGAAATTTTTAACTTTGTTCATGAAATTTTTCATAGCGTCATTCCTCCGAAGGATTCGACAAACACCCCGTGTGGGGTCGAGCCGGTTAGGGCTCTGGACATAAATAAAGGGCTTGGCCAACCAGACGATGAGTGTCTGTCCTGCTGTTGTTAGCTGTCCCACAAGGTATTGGTGAGTTTCCCTCGTTGAGGAAAACTGGCAGGCAAATGGTTGCAGGAGAACTTTCATTCTCTTGAACCAGTTCCGGAACTCGCATCCCGTGAACACCAGAAACTTATGCCAGATTTCGTGTTAGTCAAACTTTGCGGCTTAAATAAAATTGGAAACTTCCGTAGAATTTAATTGCGCGGTCAGGCTGGTCGGATTGTATCGACGTCGCTCGACTAACCGATACAATCGTTGGCAAGTTTCAGCCGCGGGACGACCGTCTGAGTGCTGTCCTTGGAGGCCCCGTGAGACTTGCTTGCTCATCCGTCGTTTTGCTTCCGCCATCCAATTGATTTAACCCGCAATAAAGTCACCAGTGAATTTCACCGACCAACCGGCTGCCAATGAACCGAATGCCGCCCCAATTTTTCCGCTCGTCGAAATTGTGGAACCAGAATTGCCTGTTGCGATTGACGCCCGGTTTAACGACTCGGCCGGAGATTTAAGTCCGCGACAATTATCGTTGGGCGGCTGGTTGGCCTGGATTGTGATCGGGCTGGTCACGCTGGGAGTATTCGGACTGGTGGCATTTGGCAAGCCAGTTGTCGAATCGAGTTCGGCACCGGATGCTTCGTCAGCGGAACTCGCACAACTCGAAATGCAGGGCAAAATGTTGCTGGCTCTGCGTGAACTGGGCCCACCAGGAAATGCCCAGCCACTTCCTCCGGATCTCGATGTGGGTCCGGTCAGTCAGCGGCTCTGTTACACAATCCTGGTCAAAGAATTCTCGGGTCCGGTTGCGGCCCGGGAGCATTTTAGAACCACCGCTGAACGAATCGTCGCTGCGCAATTGACACTCACAGACGAACAGACTCGCTTGCGGTCAATTATCGATTCGTTGATCGACGATTCTGCCAACCGTCGATCTGAGAACGCGGTCGTCAATCCGGAGGATCGACAGCTTTTGCGGGAAAAATTGGGTTGGTTTGGTGAACTGATTTTGGTGCCCAAGGAGATTTCCGATCAAACCCAGCGTCAGAGGATTTTGGCCCAGTCGACAAGTACGATGTTCGCCATAGCGGTCTCATTGATCGGCGGAATTTTGGCCGCAGTCGTCGGCCTAATTGTGGCAGTTGTCCTGATCGTGTTGTTGTTCTCAGGAAAAATTCACTCTCGGTTTGCTCACCAAACCTCGCGCCACAATCTCTACGCGGAAACATTCGCACTATGGATGGTCGTGTTTTTTGGCGGGCAGATTCCTTTCGGCCTGGCGTTGCAGGGTCTCGGCGTCGACAATGAAGTGTCGCAAATGATGTGGATGCCGGTTCTGTTTTTCGGTTCGTTGTTGACCTTGATTTGGCCGGTCGTGCGCGGTATCCCGTGGACCGAAGTGCGCCGTGATATTGGCTGGAAATTTGGCAATCCATTCGTCGAAGGGGGCTTGGCGATCGTCGCCTATGTCGCCTTACTTCCGGCGATCGTGATGTCGATGTTGCTCGTTATCGTTTTGATTACGATGTTTGGTCAGCGACAATCGGTGGATAGTTTTGCGAGACAGGGTGGACCATCACACCCGATTCAGGAGTACATCGCTGAAGGCAATCTGGCGGTTTTGGGAATGATTCTGGTGATGGCTTGCGTAGCGGCCCCGATCGTCGAAGAGACCATGTTCCGGGGCGTGTTCTTTCGTCATTTGCGAGACTGGAGTTCCGGTTGGCAACGCAGCGTCAGCTTGGGACTGGCCTGTTTGATCAACAGTTTCGTGTTCGCCGCGATTCATCCGCAAGGGCTATTCGGAATCCCGATGTTGATGACGTTGGCGATCGGATTTTCGCTAGCGCGAGAATGGCGCGGATCGTTGCTCGCACCCATGTTGATGCACGCGCTGAACAATTTTCTGATTACAATGTTGGCGTTTTGGGTGATGTGACCGGCGGCTTGCTGAGGTCCAGAATCTTGTCGGCAAACTCGCGGATTGGATCGCGCGGGTACCGGCTGCGAATATGTTGTCCGGCCAATTCGCCCATTTGTTTCCACTGTGCGCGTTTTTGCCAAGCTCGCTCGAGCGCATCATCCAACAGTTCAATCGTGGCGCCGGCTGCCAGAAATCCGGAGACGTTGTCGTCCATCAATTCGCGATTTCGACCGATGTCAGTGGTCACCGAAACACGCCGGCATAACATTGCTTCGATCACTACTAACGGAGCCCCTTCATAACGCGAAGGCAACAACAACGCGTGATTGTCCCGCCAAATTTCTTCAACGTTTTGCGTAAAGCCCTTGAAGATCAACTGCTCTTCCAGTCCATGCATTTTGATTAATTCCAATAATTGGCGCATGTTGCCCTGGTCATGTCCATAAAACACAACTTTGAGATTTCGTTTTCGCCATTTCTCCTGTTTCATGACATCGACGATCAGGTCCTGCCCTTTGGATTGGAAGTGAATTCGTCCGACAAAGGCAATGCGAAATCCATCATCCGTGGTGGGCCAATCCGGATTGGAATCATACGAAACATTAAAGGGGTTAGCGATAATCTCAGCATTGTCCAGTTTCATGGCAATATTATTTTCCAGTTTTAACTGGTTTTCCGCCGAAACAAAAAACACCCGTTTGGCATGTTGATACCAACGACGGTACTCGTCCAAGCGATCGCTGTGGATAAAGAAAAAATTGCTCGCGCATTGAATATTGATGCCGTAGGGAATACCTAGACGATGACATTCTTCTGCAACATGAACCTGGTCCGGATGGTAACCCAGCGTAATCAATACGGCTTCTGGTCGCTCGGATTCCAACCAGGACTTGGTAGCGGCCTGGCGGGCAAACAACTGGCGAACGGCGGCTTTTTTTGTTTGTAAATAGGTCCGGGGTTGATCTCGCAGCCAAACCGTTCCCCCGTGCTGTTCAATTTGTTGCAGCGGAACGGCTTTGTTGGGCCACCATTTATAGTTGACGGCCACTTGATGATTTTCGTCCTGCAAAAGCCGCGCAGCGCGCTGCCAGAGGACTTCACTGCCCCCCCACGGCATGCCGCTCATGCACGAGTAAAAACCAAGTTTCACGTACTTCTCCAATGCAGAAAATCGCCAATAGTGTTTTGTCGTCGGGACGTCAGCTGCTGCTCGAATCGATATCAATGTTTTTGTAATGCTCAACCGCAAAATCGTAGACCCGCTTGAGCAACGGGTAGTCGCGATAAAACTGTTCGCGCAAGTGTTCCGGAACTGGTTCGTCATACTCGGAAACGTTGAAGTGTGCCAGCTCCGCGGGCTCTTTGTCGAGAATCCTGGCCAAGCGGTCAAGGGTGGTTTGTAAGTCTTCAAAAACCCCGATGTAAATAAACTTTTCGTGGAGCTTCTCGCGATAGTTGCTCAACGTCACGTCGACCGGCAAATGGTCATAGAGCCAATAGGGAAACGTGTTGACGTAAGATTCGACAGAAGGAAACTGGTCTCGCAAGTCCACGGGCTGGCCCCGAAACCAGAAACGTCCTTCGCGACTGCGGCCCTTGGCAAAGAAATACATCGAGACCGTGACGTCAAAGGGGTCGCGCAAAATCGTAAAATACTGATCGAGCTCGGGATAAAAATAGGGCAGCCCATATCCCCGACCATGATTGAAATGTCCATGGATGCATCTCACATTGGGTAGCCAGTTACCCTCCGCATCACGAGTCTCCACCCGCGGCAGGACAATATCGCGAGACTCATCCTGGTTGAGTTTGTGGTACTCTTTGCCAAACCAATGCTTCAATAATCGCACGACGCTGCTACCAGCACATTTGGGAATGTGCGTGTAAATCAGGGGTCGACTGGGATCATATTTACGCATGTTGCAAACAGCGGCCGTCCATTTTATTGCCAGTCTAACAGTCTAAACCAAGGCAAAACTTTCCGGAAAGCGAAACCAGGTACTTACCTGGAATTAGGGAGGCCAACCACTCCGAGAGTAACGATTATGCCGATACTCCCCCATTGGCCAGTGTCGACGTGCTAGTCCGTTTCGGATTCGGATTCCACACCAAAGCGTTTTCGGAGGGCCACCACGCGATTGTGCATTTCTTCAATTCGGACGCGCGAACGATCTGCGGCGCGATTCAACTGGGCAAGGTACCGGTTTTTTTCCGCTAATTCCGCCGGCAGGGATTCGAGTCGCTTCACAGCCGCCGCCAGCTCGACTTGCAATCGCTGAAGATCCTGATGCTCAAACGCTGGATTGTTTGGGTAGAGTTTCGCTAACTCAAGCTCCATCGGCACTGCCGCGAATCCAGGTAACGGATCGAGCAAAACTCGCGAGGGAAAGTTGAGTGGTTCCAAAGTACGCAGGCAGCGTTGCCGTTCCTCAACCATGGATTCAATCAACCGAACCAGTCGCGGAATCGCGGGCGTTTGACATTCCAGTTGGTCTTGCAACATGGTCAGCTGGAACAACATTTTTGGTGCCGGAGGATTGGCCAGCTCCGACAAGACCGCATCGAGATGTCGTTCGGCGCTGATCACCCACGCTGCAGGAATGTACTGTGGGCAATTATGAAAATCCAACAATGCCGTCGGGCGGTTCCGCAACACACTCTCGAGATAAATCGTTGAAGGCGTCGTAATCACGGCGTCGACTTGGTCGATTAATTCTGAAAGGGGCGCTCGATTTTCTGAATCAACCTCCTCGAAACCAAGCGATTGTTCCAAACCCGCGCTCAATCGCCAGTGCACTTCAACGGGCCGACCCTGAATAGTCGGCGTATGATGCAATTTTGATTGAAGCTGTCTCAATGAATCAATGACTACTTCACGTTGCTGCTCATCGAACGCCGGTGTGGTAGCCGTGGCAACCAACAATCGAAATGGTCCGGTTGTACGAATTGGCGGGGCCGGGATTGCGAGCGCGGAATCCAATCGTGGCAAGCCCACAATTTCGCATTTCCCGACATTGCCCCAGGATTCCAAAATCCGAGCGGGAGCGCGACCGAGACAACCGATCTTGTGGCCGAACACCGGTTGGAACAATGAACCCTCGACCAATTCCGGATGCAGCCAAGTATTCCGGTACTCCAAAATTCCGTCGCACAAAATCAAAACCGGCACGCGATTCTGTTGGTGGATCCGCCTTAACGTGGTGAGCTCTTCCCAGCGATAATGCAGGTGAGTAATCAATATCCCGGCGTCGTCGGGAACATTCCAATCGGGTAAATATTCGTCCACGACAACCGTGGGCAATGGTGATTGGTTTAACCAACTCGTATAGGTACGATTTTGGTCCGCGACGCGGCAGAGCAAATACGCCTTCAGTTCAGTCATTTTGGCCAAGCTCCAGTCTCGTCGGCAGGCGTTCAATCCACTGGTCGTCGCGCTCGTATCCCAATTCGATCAGGGCTGTACCAGCCAGTCGATGAAACAACTCGCCATCGGCCCGCGTAAAGTAGTTTTTCCAATCGCCGACCACTCCCTTGCGAGCTTTGGCGGTAGGATCTACGTCGCCAGCCGAACGCCCCGCCATTTTTTCAAACGTGGTTTGTTCCGCACAACGTTGCGCAATTTCCGGAGTCGCGGCGACCCCCAAAACTTCAAATAGCCGTTGCAACTCGAATGCCAGATTGGATTTCATCGCTTCGTATGATAGTCGAGCGATTTGAGTCTGACCATGAAACGCCGTGATGGACTCTAACCAATTCAGCGCCCATTTTTCAATCACGGAATCATCAAAAAACCGTTCAAGCGTCAGCTTGGGTCGTCGATTCACGAAAAATTCGTGTCGCTCCGTCCCGCTGGCATCTTTTAACAACCAATCAAATGTGCCGCTGGTCGTCACGTCTCGGCCATCGCGAACCAACTGTATGATCTGAGCGGACGGATAGAGTTTGTTGATTTGTTGAATGACCAATCGAGCCGTGCCCGGATAAGGGGTGACCTTATCGATCACCACCGTCTTGCCGGTTCTCGTTTGCGCAAAATCGACCAGGAAGCCGGCAAATTCGCGTTGAAATTCCTCCACGAATCCTTCGTAAGTCAGTCCCATGAACCCATAAAAATAGTGCATCGCAAACGCTCGAGCGTAGCTGTCGAACGTGATTCGCGGCGCGGAACTTCCATCGTTATTTTTCCAGACCTCACAAAACCGTCCCAACAACCGGTGTTCCGTGGCGAAGATTTCCGGATGATGGTTGAGTGCTGTGGACAACCAGGTGGAACCACTGCGAGGTGCCGAGACAACAAAATGTAGATTCAAGTTATTCACTGACATCCCATCGATGTTCCAGACTCACGATGCCGTTGATGCCAAAACCACTGGCGTTGACCGGCGGTCCGACGATGCGAAACAATCCCCGTCCGGAGCTGCGATGATAGAAGTCCGTCGCTGCCGGTCCCATCAACGAAACGTTGAAATGATACGCTCCAATCAACAGCGGAATCGCCGGAAACGACAACGTGATCACCCGGCCCGGCGATTCCAGATCAAACTCCACATTCTGATGCGGTGTCGAAACCGACGTCAAGGTCCCATGAACGGCCGAGCAAAGCGCAATGACGAGTCGGGCGTGTTTCACGGGCTGGCGGCAGTTCAATTTAACCTGCACACAAACCGTTTCGCCAGTATTGAACTGAAGTTGCGGTTGTCCCTGTGCGTTGATGATTGCCACCGAATCGATGTTTGCCCGCTGGTCCGCAGATTCCGACTGAGTGTCCTGGTTGCGGTCACTCGCTCCCAGTGTTTCCTCGTAGATCGTACAACCGGTTTCCAAATCGCCATCGTGAATGATCTTGCCGTTGCCAAACACGATGGCTCGAGTAGCCACTCGTTGCAGCATGCCGACCGCGTGCGTGACCAGAATGATCGAAACGCCTTGATCCACCAATTTTCGCAAATGAGCAAAACACTTCATGCGAAACCCTACATCACCCACGGCCAATACTTCATCCATCAGCAACAATTGTGGACGTAAGTTTGCCGCGACGGAAAAACCGAGCCGCATTCGCATCCCGGAACTGTAGGTTTTGACAGGATCATTAATGACGTGACCGAGTTCCGCAAAATCGACGATCGTATCGAATAGTCGATCGATCTCCCGTTTCTTCAGACCCAACACCGCACCGTTGATATAGACATTCTCGCGACCGGATAAAATCGGATTGAATCCAGTACCCAGCTCGATCAAGGCACCAATCTTGCCGTGAATTATGATCTTGCCGGCATCGGGTTTGACTAAACCATTGATCAGCTTCAACATCGTGCTTTTGCCGGCCCCGTTGGGGCCGATCATCGCCACGCATTCGCCGCGACGAACTTGAAAACTCGCGTCGCGGATGGCAAAAAACTCTCCCGGGCGCAAATCGGATTGAGTCCGGTCGCGACCGGCACCGGCTACTTCCCGCCCCAAATCCCGTAGCCCATACCACATGGCGCGTTTCAAATTACGGCAATAGATCTTCCAGACGTTTTCCACGTCCAGTATCAAATCGGAATTGTTGTCGGTGATTGTCACGCGGAGGGACTCGAGTGTTAAGTGTTCATGCGTTCGACCAGCACCGGAATCGAAATCCGATACACAATCAATCCCAATAGCAGCGCCGGCAGCATGATCGCGGCACAGCACAATCCGGTCAGCCAGTGGCTGGATGAACCCATCAAGAGACAATCACGAGCTAACAACAGCAGCGGACTGGCTGGATTCACCCAATTCAATAACGAACCGGGATACGTCGTTCTGGGAAGGTAAACAATGGGCGTAATAATCATCCAGAAGGGTAACAGCATCGTCACAAATCGCCCGACATCTTGGTACAACGAATCGAATGGCATCAACAATAATCCCAACGACATCCCCCACAATACCATTGCCGTGATGATCAATGGCGTCCATCCCAGCGAACCATGCAACGGTATTTCAAAATAGATAAACGCCGGTATCAACAATAACATGCGAATCAACAGATCAAACACCACCTCGCCGAGGCCGACCAACAACCACGACTCTCTGGGAAAATTCAACTTGCTAATCAAGTTGCGATTTTTGTTCATCGCCTCGATTGGCATCTTGAATGCATCAATGAAACCTTGCCACAGGATCATCCCGGTCAAAATATAGACCGTCGCATCCACGGACGTCTCGTCCGTCTCAAACACACCGGCCTGGCGTAGAAAAACCCACATCGCAGTATTGGCCAAGGGCGGCAAAAACAACCAGAATAATCCCAGGAATGTTTGTCGGTAGAGCCCCCGCAGGTTTCGCAAAAACAACCGCCAGGCGAGTTCTCGACCGTGATAGAAATCGGCAAAAATTTGACCAACCAATTGCACCGGATATCGCACTTCTGATTGAGCACTGTACCGAATCACCGGGCCCGCGCTGCGAGCCAGCGAATCTGCATCCGCAGGGGTCACGTAGGTGGCTGGAGTTTCGATAGGTTCCGTGGGGCGAGGCATGTTCACTGATACTCGTTAGGCCAGACCCGCACGAATGAGATCGTGGAGATGGATGGCACCGACAAACTGGTCCTGTTCGTCCACTACCGGCAACACGGTGATCTGGCTGTCTTCCATCATTTTTAGCGCTTCGGCTGCCAATGCTGTTGAGTGGATCTGTTTCGGCGAGCGAGTCATCCAGGTCGTGATCGGCGATGATTCAACATTTACCGTTTGAGGTGTGGACTGTTGATACAGACGCCGCAGGTCACCGTCGGTCAGGATTCCCAACACCTGTCGTTGACTGGAAATGACAATCACGGCTCCCATGCGCTTGGCGGAGATGATTTCAATTGCTTCATTCAAATTGCCCGCGGCGTTAATTACTGGCACGCGTTCTCCAACGCGCATCAAGTCACCGACCTGCAGCAGTAATTTGCGACCCAAATGACCACCAGGGTGGAAAATCGCAAATTGTTGACGCGTAAAACCGCGTTGGCTCATCAAGGCAACGGCGAGCGCATCGCACATGGCCATTGCCAGTGTCGTGCTGCTGGTGGGTGCGACGGAGATCGGATCGGCTTCACATTTTACGCTGGCGTCCAGGACCAGGGTGCTGCGAATGGCCAGGGAACTTTGCATGTTTCCTGTTACGGCCAACACCGGAACACCCATTCGTATCATAAACGGCAACAATCCAAGCACCTCTTCGGTTTCGCCACTATTGGAGAGCGCGATCAGTACATCGCCAGGTGTCACGACCCCCAGATCGCCGTGTAAGGCTTCACTGGGATGCAGGAAAATTGCCGGAGTACCGGTACTGCAAAATGTAGCCGCACCTTTTCGCGCAACGTATCCGGTCTTGCCCAGTCCCGTAAAAATGACCCGGCCTTTGGTTTGCCGAAGTAATTCAATCGCCGCATCGATCTCCGGTCCCAGTCGTTCCGCCCCTGCGACGATCGCCGCTGCTTCGGCTTGCAAAACGTGGCGAAACGTCGCCAAAGCTGATTCTGGCGAATTCGGTACCTGGTTCGAATTGGATACAGTGGATGAAATAAAAATGCCGATCAATGAGTTTTTTTGGTAAAATCGGGGGTAGGCAAAGATTCGACCCGAGCCGAATTCCAGCATACCATTTCCACACCCTAATCACGATTCCAACCACCGACAGTTTCCCGAAGGAAAACGCGAAAGCTGTTCCAGCGGCGTCACCTTCGACAGAATCCGCATAATCCGAGCACGACGTTTACCCGGAACTCCAGTGTCAGTTCGATTTCCCAAGTGCGGCGTCTTGTCGCTTCGTGGCATCGTCCGGTAAAACATCAGGGAATAACTGTCGGGGTCAGTCATTGACCGGATCCGAAACATGTTCGCGGATTTGCTTGCAGCCACAATTTTTCTCGAAGGAATAGCCGTGAACCTATCTTTGTTAGCCCAGCCTCTTTTGGCCCTCGCACTATTGGTTTCGTTTTTTGTTCCGGTTGCCCGGTCGCAAGAGCGAGTGACGGAGACCGCGGCTGGCGATCCGACCAAACAACTCATCGATCTAACCGGCCCCGGTTGGCAGACTCTCGGCGAATCCGATTTCAAAAACGTTAACTGTAAACCCGATACCTGGAGCTGGAAGAACGGTGTACTATCGTGTAATGGGAATTGCGTGGGAGTTTTGCGTTCAATCAATGCCTATACGAATTTCGAATTATTGTTGGAATGGAAACATTTGCAGAATGCCGGAAACTCTGGAGTATTCGTGTGGGCTCCCAAATCAGTGTTAGACCAATTGCCACCCAATGCACTTCCCGAGGGGATTGAATGTCAGGTGCTGGACCACGGGTATACTGCCGAATACGAAAAGAGTTCCGGTGACAAGGCCGATTGGTTCACGACTAACGGTGATGTGTTTCCCGTGGGCAGTTCCAAGATGAAACCGTTTCCGCCCCTGTCACCCAATGGTCAACGAAGTTTTCCGACCAGCAATCATTCGCTCGGCTTTGGCCAGTGGAATCATTACTACATCCGCGCTATCAATGGTGAAATCCGACTATGGGTCAACGGCCGCGAAGTTTCGGGAGGCAATGGTTGTGAGCCCGCAACGGGTTTTTTAGCACTGGAAGCGGAAGGTGCACCGATTGAGTTTCGCAATCTTCGCGTGCGAGTGCTTCCGGACCCGCTGACTCCGATTAAATAGGCTGGGTCGATGCGAAAACCAGTGGAGGTTGGCTGATTTTCCCGATTTGGAATCGCACAATTTCTCACGCGTCCGCTGGAAAAAACGAACCGATCGTCGACCGCGTGGCTCGCGTTGAACAAGTTATTCCCAGTTGGCTCGTTCCCTCGCTTCTTTCCAGGGGCAAGTTGCCTATAATGGCGGCTCGATCGGGCCCGCTTCCGAGTTTCCGATTAAGAATTTAACAGGCTGGAACAAGTCGTATGTCAGAGCAATCGGTCATCGTTCAAAAAATCTCTTGGCAAGACCTTTGCCCCTGGACTCTAATTTTTAAGACCCTGCCGGTTGCTTCCAGCGTCACTGTGTTGGTGTTTGCGTTGCTGGGAGTTTTGTTGACACCGATGGGTTGGTTGTTGAGCCAAACCCTGTTTCTGCATGACGCCCAACGCGCCGATGACGTCTTGATGCGCACGACGGAATTGAACGCCAGCCCCTATCGCAGTGTGTTTCCGGAATCAGATCAACCGGTGGGAGCGATTGAAATTCTGGGTAGCCAGTTTAGTGGCCCGCGAATGGTGTTTGAGCAGCTCGTGCGCCCGTTTCGGTTGCTGTTCGACGGCACCCGGGGCGGTTGGGAGTTTTGCTATTTTCTGTTGGGCAACACCTGGTCGATCCTGGTTTGGTCGTTTGTCGGGCTGGCTATCACCCGCGTATGTCTGTTGCGTTTGACTCGCAACGAGCATTTTGGTTTGGACGACGCGTTTGAATTTGCGATGGAAAAATGGCTGACCACAGCGGGGGCAATTGGAATTCCATTAGCAGCGGTAGCGGTCCTCTGTATTCCGACCTTTTTGATCGGACTGTTCATGGGCTTTGATATTGGAGTCATGTTGGTCGGTGTGTTTTGGTTTATCGTGTTGTTACTGGCTATCGCGATGTCGCTGCTGTTACTCGGATTGATGTTCGGTTGGCCGTTAATGGTTGCCAGTGTGGCGGCGGAAAGTCAAAACTCATTCGATGCCATGACCCGTTCTTACGCTTATACATTTCAACGGCCGCTCCATTACGCGTTCTACATGTTGATCGCGATCTTGTTTGGTGGATTTTGCTGGATGATCGTCGGGACATTGACGCAAGGTGTCGTTCAAATGGCGTATTGGTCGACCTCTTGGGGAACCGGTTTGTATGGCTCCGATCGGATCGATGTCATTCAAGGTTATCTGCCCGGTCCGGCCAATCTGCCGACTCCGCCAGCATTGGCCACGGCTGTCGACGGCGGCAACACCGAAGTGATGGTGTCCGGTTCAAAATCATTGGAAGTTGGCCGGGGACTCATTGGGCTTTGGAATGCGTTCGTGAAAACGTTGGCTGCCGCTTTTATCTACGGACTGTTTTGGTGCCAGGCAGCGGCAATCTACTTGCTGCTGCGAAAAGATGTCGATGAAACCGAAATGGATGAAATCTATGTTGCCGACGAGAAACGGACCTATGAATTGCCACCTCTCAAATCTGATGCCAGTGGAATACCCCAAGTTCAATCGTTAGTCGCCGTGGAAGAAACACAATAAAGTTCGCATGTATGTCTTTCCCGGGCGAGAAGTGATTTTAAGTGGTTTATCGATTGAGCTTACGAATCCCGTAAGTTCGTGCGACCGATTTTTTTGCCGATTGTTTGCCGTCCAACTCCCAACCGAGGCCGAATTCAGTGAACCACCTCAACCTTATCAGTCTCGTGGGTCTGTTCGTCATGGTGGGGCTGGCATGGTTGATGAGTTCCCACCGAACGCGAGTCGATTGGAGGTTAGTCGGATTGGGGTTGTTGTTGCAGCTCGGGTTGGCGGCGATTCTATTTCAATCCCAAAACTGGACCATGGGTGGCACCTATCCACGAGGAATACTATTTGCCGGCGTCGAGGCTTTTTTTTAGGCCATTAACGATTATGTTTTCGCTGGCGTGGGATTCTTATTTACCGCCAATGGCATCGCGGAAGGCAATCCGACTGATCCGCTGGTGTTGGCGAAAACATTTGCGTTCGGTGTTTTGCCAACCGTCGTTTTTTTGCAGCGTTAATGTCGGTGCTCTACCACTTGGGGATCATGCAAGTGCTTGTGCGCGGGATGGCTTGGGTGACGCAGAAGACGTTGCGCACGTCGGGCGCCGAAAGTATGGCCACAGCGGCCAATGTGTTGGTTGGGCAAACGGAAGCACCGTTGGTAATTCGACCTTTTGTGGCTGGCATGACGCGCAGCGAATTGAATGCCTTGATGGTGGGTGGCTTTGCCACGATCAGCGGCAGTTTGATGGCGGTTTTTGTCTCCAAAGGGATCAGTGCCGGACACCTGCTGACGGCGTCAATTATCTCGGCGCCGGCTGCGTTGGTAATCGCGAAGATCTTGCAACCAGAAACCGAAACCCCCGGAGAACTTCAACACCCGCAAGTTACGGACGAGCAACGGGCCGCCAATGTAATCGAAGCCGCTGCCGTGGGTGCCAGCGAAGGCATGCAATTGGCAATCAACATTGCTGCCATGTTGATTGCGTTTTTAGCACTGTTGGCGATGCTCGACTCGATGTTGTACGGCCTGGGTGAACTTGCCGAGCGAATTGTAAATCTCGGTCGCGGAAATACCCCGGTCAATTTCGAATGGCAAACGAATGCTCTGTTCGCTGGTTTGTTTTATCCGTTGGCCTGGATCATGGGCATCGAGTCGCGGGAATGTGGACTGGCCGGACAACTATTGGGAACGAAGATGGTGGTCAATGAATTTGTGGCCTACCTGGATATGGGTTCGGCGATAGCCGACGAAAATGTCGGCATGTCGGAACGGACGCAGGTGATATTAACCTATGCCCTGTGCGGGTTTTCCAATTTTGGAGCAATCGGAATTCAGATCGGTGGGATCGGACCACTCGCACCCTCACGTCGCGGCGATCTGGCACAGCTGGGCCTGCGGGCGATGTTGGGCGGAATGTTAGCCTGTTGTATGACCGCGTGTATTGCCGGATTGTTGTTCGGCGTGCTCAAGTAACGGAGCTGTGGCCGTCAAGCGCGGAACCGCAACAGCGCATACCTTTTTTTCCCGCTCCGCAGGACGATGACCGTCTCGCTGGCCAGGTCCCGAGTGGTCAATTTAGCTTCCGCTTGCGGAACGCCGACATTGTTGACATAGGCACCGCCCTGTTCGATTGTGCGCCGCGCTTCGCTTTTGGATTTTGCCAGACCGGCAGATACCAGGGCATCGACGAGTGGCAATCCATCACCCGTTAACCGACTTCGCTCGAGATCGACGCTGGGAACATCGGCGAATATCTGGTTCAATTCGCCGTCGCTCAGGTTTTTGATTTCCGCGCCAAACAAGATCTGTTTTGCCAATTCTGCTTTGGCGAGTCCATCCGAACCATGAATCAGTCGCGTCAACTCTTCGGCCAATCGGAGTTGACTCTGCCGTTTTCCCGGAGCCTGCTGTCTCGATTCATCGAGAGCGGTGATTTCTGCATGGGATAGTTCTGTCAGAAAACGCAGGCACTTGCTGCAATCCTCATCAGCTACATTGAACCAATATTGATAGAACTCGAAGGGGCTGGTCCGTTCAGCCGACAACCACACCGCACCGGATTCCGTTTTTCCCATTTTTGAACCGTCGGATTTGGTCAATAGCGGGCAAGTAATACCATACAGCGAGACTCCCAACATCCGGCGACCCAAGTCGATACCGGCAGTCACGTTACCCCATTGATCGCTGCCGCCGATTTGCAATTCGCAGCCAAATTCCCGATGCAAATGTACAAAATCGTAGGCCTGCAGCAGCATGTAGCTGAACTCCGTGTAACTCAAACCAGCGTCACTGCTCAACCGGGATTTCACCGAGTCCTTTCCCAGCATGACATTAACTGGAAAATTTTTGCCCACATCGCGCAAAAATTCGGTGTAGCTGAATTGGCTCATCCAGTCGTCATTGTTGACGAGTAGAGCCGGACGGGAGTTGGTATCAAAATCGAGCAACTTGCGCATTTGGCATTCAATGCCCGCAACATTGGCGGCGAGTTGATCTTTCGTGAGCAAATTGCGTTCGGCGCTTTTGCCGCTGGGATCGCCAATCATACCGGTCGCGCCGCCGACAATCGCAATGGGCGTATGGCCGGCGTTTTGAAAACGTCGCAGCATCATCAATGGCAACAGACTGCCCACGTGCAGGCTGTCGGCCGTTGGATCGAAACCCGCGTAAACGGTGCGCGAGCCCGTCTTGAGCCAATTGGGCAGGAATTGATCAGCAGTGGTCTGGTGTATCAGGCCACGCCATTGAAGGTCGTCGAAAATATCGGTCATGAATGAAAATTTGAACCAGTAGGAATAAGAGAATCCGAGTCAACACCGTCGTCGCCGGTGATCTCGCGATCCAGTATCATACTGTGAAATTCCCAATTGGGCGACCGAGACTATTGGTGCCGCTTGAAAGTCCAATTCACTTCGTCCGTCGCAACCAGTTCCCAACCATCACGACCGATTACATTCAACAGGTTGGTCAATGTCGGTTGGGAATTTCCTCTCAACTGGCGATACTGATCAGCCAGCGAAAAGGTTCGGATGAAGTTGTTTGTTTCGCCGGCCTGCCAAGTGACTTGGTCGCCATCAATTTTTAGACGTCCATACTCCCAAACCGTCGCTTGATTCAGTATCGTTGCGGACGGCTGAGCTCGTGACGGCGAGGCAATCAAGGAGGCCACGATGGCGGTCGTCGTCAAGGCGACGCCAAACACAACTAACAATGACGATTTTGGGAAGTACATAATCGACTGCCTGGGGGTGGAGGGCCGAAGGAAAATGGTTTTTTTAATTTCTCAGGAATAAATCGTGTTGTATTTTTTGGAAATCAAAAAACTAAGTCACATGAATCGTAATTGAATTAATGATTGATTTCGTAATTCCGGTGCGGGGCACTTCCGTGCCGTTGGGCTGCGCGTCGGCGGTGACCACCAGGTTCTGAAGCGCTGTGTTGCTGCCGATAATCTCGCCAAAAATTGTATGTTTGCCGTTAAGATTCGTAGGTGTTCCGTAGGTGAAAAAGAACTGACTTCCGTTGGTGCCAGGTCCTGCATTAGCCATTGCCAATAAACCGGACTTGTTAAAAGTCAATCCGTTCGACGTCTCATCACCAAACTGATAGCCAGGTCCTCCAGTTCCGGTTCCCGTTGGATCTCCACCCTGTGCCGCAAAACCTGCGAGGACTCGGTGGAAGTTCACACCATCGTAAAAACCGTCTCTTGCCAGAGACACAAAGCTGTTCACCGTTGCTGGAGAGAGACTAGCGAATAATTTTACTGTCAACAAGCCAGCGGTCGTGTTAAAACGGGCTTCAAAATTCTTGGTCGTGTCAATTCCCATCGCCGGAACACCGGCCGTTTGATAAATTCCGGTTCGAAACTGCAGGGGAACCGCTGACAAGGCCCGCTTCCCAGCGAAGGGCACGAAACTTCCGACGGTAACGTTGAAAGTCATGTCATTGAATTTCCCCAAACTATCGGTCGCCCGAATCGTCAAGGCAACCGATCCGGCGTTCGATGGTGTCCAGTTAACAACACCCGCACTGGAAATCGTCGGCAGGTTGTGGCCGGCGGGAATTCCGGTTTGATTCAAGATCGAATAACTCAGAGTTTGGTTTTCCGGATCAGTAGCTGTCACGGCAATCGTCTTGACCAATCCAAATTCAGCATTTTGATTGCTTAACTGCTGGATTGTCGGCGCTTCATTGACCCCGGCCGGATCGATGCGAAACACCCGCAGATTGTCGATACAAGGTCCAGAACCCTCGCCGTTGTTGCCATTGCCTGGTTCCAATAACATCAAGCGCGAAAGACTGGAATTCGCCCGGACTACAATTCCATAGGACTGCCAATCGCTGCCCGCTCGAATGGTTGTCGCCCAAGCATTATTCCATCGAACTCGCAGTTCGTCGGATCGGTCGGAAACAGAACCATCGCTTCGAGCATCGAAAGAAACGTAATAAACCGCGCCGTTTACCGTCGTCAAATCCTGGAACACCGTATCACGCTGCGTATTGGAGGTGTCCAAGTTTAGAAACTGAGAACCTTGAGTCGCTTGAGTATTTGGTGTCGCACCAGAGGATTGTTCGACACGGAGTAAACGCTTTTGAACTTCTGTCGCAATCGAATTCCAACCGGGAACGTCAGCCGCGAGTTTCAACGGCGATGTTCCAGTCGTCGTTTCAAAACTACCATTGACGGTGGGCGATCCCACTGACTTCACGACGCGCACATTATCCAACAAGGCGCCCAGTCCATCGCCGCCGCCCTGGGGCCCTTCTTCAACCTCGCAAAACAGCAGTTCGGTGGTGCTTCCAAGACCCCCTGTTACCCGTAACACACCCGTTTGCCAGATCGAGCCGGCGGTAATCGTTTTGATATGGGAACCGTTCCACCAAACTTCAAAATCATACGAATGCGCCGTCCTGCCAGGGTTGGCCCCGGAGTGAGCATTGAAATCGAACGACAACAAATATTGTTTGCCGGGTTGCGTCGGAACGTTTTGGAAAACTCGATCGAAATTCTTTGCATTTGAATCGAGATCCAACACGGAACCATAACCGATCGGAACGTCGATCAAATTAAACTGCCGGCCCGCCAGCGTGTGCTTGGCGCGCCAACCCGTGATCTCTGACTCGCCATAGAATTTATCGGCCCCAGCGGTAAACGATTCAAAATCACCATTGACGACCAAGTTGGTACCGGTCGGCAATGATTCGGCCATTTGATGCTGCCCCACAAAATTGCCCGCCAACAACTGGCGCGCTTCGAGCAATTGAAAATCAAAACGATTAGCTGGCAATCGTGTACGAGTTATTTGACGGGATGTTTTATTCATCGATAGGTGCGAGCCGTGATTGTGTGAATGATGATCGGCGAATACTGGCATTACTGGGCAAAGGCCGACCGATATTTTGTTTGGAATTGAGATTCGTTGAGAAATGAAATTCGGGTGAATTAGGGATTCGACCGCGTCATCCAGTCTCCAAGAGACCGAAGTCCCAGTCGCTTCGTACTCTAAGAATAACCTGAAATCGGAAGTTAGAAAGTGCAAAAAACCGGTCTAAATTGATAGCCGAGTCAAAAAAGCGCTTGCTTTCATTTCGATTGTGCGGATTTTGACGAAAACCTGAATTTGCGACGATTTTGATCCAATATTCGGCGCTAGCCGAACGTCTTTTAGGCCTAACGCCGGATTGGCTTCCGGGTCGTTTCTAAGTCGGCCAGGTTTTCGGCGTTGTCAATTTCTTGATCATGAATATTCGAATGATTCGAACACCTAAAATCGTCCCCGCATCGCGACTAACCGCACACGTCACACTGCTGTTGAGTTTTTGGTTCTGTCCCGTCTGTTGGGGCGGTTTCGATTCGCCCCACGAGAGAGAATCCGATTCGGTAAAGACCAAACCTCGTAATACGATTGAGAAAATCAGCCAACGAATTGACGAACTGGTCGAGCAAAAACTTTCCGCACATGGCCAAAACCGAAACGAGCAATCGACGGACGAAGTGTTTTTGCGGCGAGCCTACTTGAGTATTGTTGGTCGAATTCCCACACTCGGTGAGACGACTCAGTTCCTCAACTCGACCACCAGCACAAAACGGGCCGACCTGATCGATGAATTGTTGGACTCCTATGGTTACGTAAGTCATCAGTTTAATTTTTGGGCTGACTTGCTCCGAATTCAAACTCGATTGCAAGGAAACTTGACGGGCCAGAGTTACATTGATTTTGTCAAGGATTCGTTGGTTCAAAACGTGCCCTACGACGAGTTCGTGCAGCGACTGATCACATCCCAGGGTCCCAATCTCGAGCGCACCAATGGAGCGGTTGGGTTCTACTTGCGTGATCGAAATATGCCGGAAGACAATATGTCGAATACGATTCGGGTCTTTCTCGGTACGCGTTTGGAATGTGCGCAATGTCACGATCACCCATTCGACAAATGGACACAACGACAATATTTTGAAATGGTGGCGTTCACCGGTGGCATGCGATACAGATCCCAGGAAATGGTGGAGAAATTCAAGTCCCTGCGCAACACTGGAGCCGAAGAACTTTCGGCTGAACAACGCAAGGTGTTGCAGGACATCGTTCAGGCAGCTACCCATGGAATCGAAGGATCGGGAACCGGATTGGCTCGGCTGCCGGATGAATACACAGGTGATGACGGTTACGGTGGCGAGATTGTAGTTGCAAAAGAATTGTTTGAGTCGATTGCCTTGACCCAGGCGACAATTCCGTTGCCGCCCAACAAAAATGCCAAACGCGGCCGGAAACCCAACAAACAGTTGCAACAAGCCGCCATACCGGGTGCCCGGGAAATCGGCTCGCGTGAGATTTATGCCCAGTGGTTAACAAGCAGCGACAATGCTCGATTCGCGAAGGTGATTGCCAATCGTTTTTGGAAACAGACGATGGGTGCCGGTTTGATCGAGCCGCTCGATGTGATCGAGGAAAACACCGTCGCCTCCAATCCGGAATTGATGGAGTACCTGACGGCAACCATGATCGAACTCGAATTCGACCAGAAACAATTTCTCCGCGCCATCTACAATTCGCAGACCTGGCAGGCCGCAGCCTACTCGACCGACGTAGACGATCCACACCAATTCTATTTCAACGGCCCGCTCGTGCGACGACTATCGGCCGAACAGATCTGGGACTCGTTGTTGGTGCTGGCCGAGCCGAATGTGGATCAACGATCGAACCCGATGGAAAAGCGATTGGGGAATTTCGCGGGCGATCTTTATGAAGCTTTTGAAAAAGTACGTTCGTTGAGCCCCGCCGAATTGATCGCGTTGATACCCGATCTGGAAAAAGCCAATCGCCGCCAACTCGAGGATCGAAAAAATAACCCGGAATTCAAGCGACTCGCTGCCGAGCGTGATCAAATCGGCAAACAGATTCAACTCGCACGCCGCACCAAAGACAACGACCGGTTGCGCGAATTGAGGCTCCAACAAAGCGAACTAATGACGGAGTTTCGTCAGATTAGTCGGCAAAACCAAGCCTATTCACGTGCTTCGGAAATCGCATCGCCGGCCAAGCCCGGTCATTTTTTACGGGAATTTGGCCAGTCGGATCGTGAACAGATCGACAATTCCAATCGCGAACCAGCGGTGACCCAGGTCCTGAACATGATGAATGGTCTCGTCGAAAAAAATATTGCGCGCGATAGTGGCAGTCCCCTGCTGCAAGCCGTTGCGGCCGCCGATAGTTCGCGCGATTGTGTCAATACAATTTTCCTGGCGATGTTGAATCGACATCCCGTGACCGCCGAATTGCAATTGTGGGAGCCGGATTTCGAAACGGCATGGCGAGCCCAAGACAATATCCAGATCAAAGATGTTTCGGCCGACCTGATTTGGGTACTCGCGAATTCCAATGAGTTTATTTTCCTGAAGTAGGGCCGCTGTTCTGAATTGTGCGGCCGATCTGGTTGACGATTCAACTGGCGGTCTGCCTGGTGGTCCGGTATTCCTGTTCGCATGTATTTCAATCAAGTCAGTTTCCATGAATCGATTAATTGTCAGTCCCAATGAACTTTCGCGCCGGACGTTTATGGCCGGCGCGGCCCAAACTTTGCTTGGCGTGGGTACTCTGCCTTTGCTGGCCAATCAAGCTCTCGCGGCCGAGTCCCCGGGAGCGGGCTTGAATCGGTTGGCAACCGCGAAATCCGTAATCTATTTGTACCTCAGCGGAGGCATGAGTCATCTGGATACGTTTGACACCAAACCTGGCGCTGAGACCCAAGGTCCGGTCGAATCGATCAAAACAACTGCGGATGGAGTGCTGATCAGTGAATTTTTTCCACTGTTGGCCCAGCAGATGCAGCACGTCGCGGTCGTCAATTCAATGTACTCCAATCAGGGGGCTCACGAGCAAGGCCGCTATTTCATGCATACCAGTTACACATTGCGCGGGACGATCAGTCATCCGGATCTGGGGGCCTGGAGCGCAAAATTTCTGGGCAAATCCAATCCGACGTTGCCGGCTAATGTAAAAATTGGTGGCGCCAGTAGTGGCTTGGGGGCTGGTTTTCTTGAATCGGAGTTTGCGGCATTGCCCATCGGTGATCCCGATGTCGGATTGCAGTACAGCCAACTGCCAGCCGGCATTTCGGAGGATCGCTTTGGACGTCGTTTGGATCGACTGAAAAAAATGAACGCCGGTTATGTCGATCAATACAATACGAAAACCGCGCGAGCCTACGCCGCCATGTACGATGAGGCAGTCGCGTTAATGCACAGCAAAGAATTGCAGGTGTTTGATTTGACGAAGGAGTCCGCTGAAGTTCGCGACCGGTACGGCCGGAACAAATTGGGCCAAGCCTGTTTGTTGGCGCGACGACTTTCCGAAAACGGGGTCCGATTTATCGAAGTGGATGATGGTGGCTGGGATACCCATGGCGACAACTTTACTCGTGTCCAAGAAAAGGGGGCCGTGCTCGATCAAGCGCTGGCGGCACTGTTGGCCGATCTGTCGGCGTCCGGGAAACTGGCGGAAACATTGATCGTGGTGGCGACGGAGTTTGGGCGTACGCCGACGATTTTTACCGATCGGGATTTGGGGCGCAATCACTACCCACAAGCCTTCACGTGTCTGCTGGCGGGCGGGGGAATTCGTGGAGGTATCAAATTCGGAAAAACCGATCCAGAAGGCCGAGAAGTGATCGAAGATCGAGTCACGGTACCGGATTTCAATGCGACAATTGCGCAGGCCTTGGGAATTCCATTGGATGTCAAAACCATGTCGCCGTCGTTGCGTCCTTTCACGGTGGCTGACAAAGGAACACCGATCGCCGGGCTGTTTGCCTAGAGCATTTCCCGCGGAGGTCGCAATGCAGTCCAAATGCATCGCAGGCCGGCCACAACGAACATGACGCTGAGAAATCCAGCGACCTTCGTTTCGATGGGTATGCTCACTGACTCAATCTCGAATCCGGCGATCAGATTGGAAATTGCCATAGCAGTTCGCCGAGCGGTTTGGTAACGCTCGAAGGCCACCAATCCACAAAGTGCCGCGCAGACGATTAGGAAGATACCGGTACTGCGAAGGGAGTGCATGAAAATTGATTTCGCGAAAGTCCAAATGCTGCCGAGAATCTTCGCGAAATTACCACGATCGACCTAGCGACGACGCGTTGCGCTAGCGAATGAAGGAATGGAACGAAGGTTTATGAATCCGGGTTCAGTATAACGGCTCGCCCCACTTCTTGGCCACCCATTTCACAATTCGGCGCATGCGCACTCAGATTGGTGAACCTATTCCATGAATCAATCTCACCGGTAACCAAAAATGGATCGCTCCGGCGACGCGGAATTACGACGATCCGAAGTGGAAAATGGCGAGCTTCTGATCATTCGGTTCAAGCCCGTCGAACTGGATTCGCCATCGGGTTCAGGCACCGAATCGGAATTCGATCTGGAATCCGAGTCGTCGTCCGTGTCTGGGTCGGATTCCGGATTCGATTTCTCATCACTATCAACAGGCGCCTCAACCGTAACCGAATTTTGGGCGACCGAAGTGGCTGGCAACGGACGAACCTGGTTCACCGGTCCGGCCGTGACGGGAGTCACATCGAAGTTTCGCGGAGCACCACCGGTTGGATAGCGTCCGGCTTTCCGCATCGCATTTTGCTGGGCCTCGGGGGACCATTGGCCTTCAGTCAGCGAAACATTGAATCGGCTGAGCATCGACCCGGCAACGAATGCATAGTTCAATAGGGCTTGATTGTAATCGACCACGGAGCGATGGACGGCACTCTCGGCGGTTGCACGACGTTGTTCTGCGTTCAGCAAAAAGAAGACCGTATCCACACCAACTTCGACCCGTTCGCGTAATGGGTCGAGTTCTTCCTGGACCGCGATGAAAGAGTTGGAATTCGTTCGTAAGGCCGCCATGGCGCGATCAACTTCCGTGTACGCGGCATTGAGATCGTGAGTGATCTGAAGTTGTTGTTCCTTCAGCAATGTTCTTTCGCGAACCAAGCTCAGCTCAGCATTGCGAACCGCCAAAAAGCCACGTCGGTTTCCGATCGCGCCACCAAATTCCACTCCCACCCGCCAGTCATTCAAATCGCCATTAACCAACCCACGCAAGGCACTGCCATCGACCACACCGGGATTACCAAACAATTGATCACCAAAACCGCGCGCATCGTATTGTCCAATCATGTCAAATTGCCACTGATTGAGACTCTTGGCCGCAAACAATTCCAATTCGCGTTGTTTGACCGTCCATTTTTGCCGACGAATTTCGGCCCGCAATTCCAACGCTTGAGCCTGCGTGGCATGCCAGTCAAAGACAACTGGCGCGACAGATGGTTCGGAAATTGGTTTTATCAACCGACCATCACTGGCGAGTTGGCCCATCAGTCGCCGCAAGTTGCGTTCGGCACCGAGTACGCCCAACGGTCCATTCGCGACGCCTGTGAGTGCGTTCTGAGCCTGGTTTTGGAATAGGTAATATTGCTGGCGAGCTTGAGCTTCGTCTTCCTTTCGGCCGATACCACCGTCCAGTCGCTGCTTGCGATTTTGCCAAATCCCACGCGCCGATTCTCGCGCCGATATTTTCGTGTCGAGATCTTGATACGCAAAAAACAGCTCCCAATAGTTGAGTTCCACATCACGGATCAAATTGCGGACCGCGATCTCAAAATCCGTCAACGAGATATCGCTGCGGATTCTCGCGATGAGCACACCGTTGTAGTTTCCGGCGACGGCGTTAGGTCCAGCGATACGATTGACTGCCGTGCCCCGACCGCGCAACAAAGGTTGCCGCATTTCGACCTGATTTACCACATCATAGACGCTGCCGAAGCGGTTACCAAACGGACTCGCGGGTGTGGCGATCGGCACATTGGTTCGCGTATAGTCGATAATATTCCGCAAAGCGAAGGACGTACCTGACGCTGTCTGCTTGGTCAGCGCTGCGTTGTAGTTGCCTGTATTGCTGACCTGGGAGGACACACCACCGCCAAACAAGGGGTTATTGAACCGACGCTCGCCCCGATTAAAAAACAGCCCTGTATTTAACTGCGCGTCAAATGCACTCAAGGCCGCTTCAACGCTGCCAGGGTTGGTTTCATTAATTGCCTGATCATACAGGGTCGTGGCGGCGACGGGCGAATTCACCACGACCCCGCCTAATTTTTGCAAGACATCGCTGTTGGCCAATGAGTATTCCACGCATTGTTCGATCGTCAATTCCCAGGATTGCTGCTCTTGAAACGTGCTGATGGTTAAGGGAGCTGCCGCCAGAATATCACTGTCATCATCGCAGTAATTGTCCTTGATATCTGCGTATTCCAGTTGTTGCAGCAACGATTGGCAGGGGACGCCACAATTCGTTGAATCAAATCGAGGTGTGTTAGCACGGCGGTGACTACATCCCGTGGTCCAAGTCAGCAACAATGAAATCGACAACAGCAAGGATATTCGCAGCATGTCGTAAACGCCAGGACTAGTTTGATCCGCAGGATGCATGCGATTCATAGGTTTGCTCAGGTTCGAAAAATAGTTGAATTCGGAGGAATCTGCTTTGGCGTAGGAACCCCATCAATCAACATCATCGGAACGAGCGTTGAATCCGATCAGCAGAATCGAATTCACTGGAACAGCCGGAAAAACAGTGACGTCGATCCCAATCGGAACAGGGATCCTAATCGTCAGAGTTTGACATCGTGAATGTAACGGAAGCGAGGCATGGACCTGACAGCGTCCTTCATCGCAGCGTTTTGCTGGGCTGTTGATCTTCAATTTGAAGAGAATCGTAGCTACGCTATCAAAGCCCCTTAACACCACCGGCACAAACAACACGTCGTGGAAACCCAAGCTAATTCGCGGGTTTGTTATCTCGTCGGGTCAAAGGCTTGGCAGCAACAAGCTGTTGCCAAGCCGCCAACTTGGTCTTCAAACTGGCCACCACCTCAATTTGAGTGGACACCAAATCGCGTGTTTCGCCGAGATCATTTTCGACATCGTATAAAGAATACCGGTCATCCTCCAGCCACTGAATCAGCTTCCATCGTCCTTCTCGGATGGCCGCCGACGGACTTCCGCCCTGATTTCCATAGTGCGGATAGTGCCAGAAAATCGGGCCGCGATTTTGCGGTTCTCCACGAAGCGATGCGACAAAACTTTGGCCATCGATGACCGGTCGCTCATCAGCTGGCAAGCCCGCTAACTCCAACATGGTCGGATAGAAATCAACACTTGAAACATATTGCTCACATTGCGAGCTGTCGCTGGTAATTCCAGGGGCACGGACGAGTAAAGGTTCTCGAATTCCTCCTTCATAAATCCAGCCCTTGCCGCCGCGCAGGGGCAAGTTGCTAGTCGGATGACCTTCGGAAGTCGAAAGTCCCCCGTTGTCCGACATGAAAATCACAACCGTATTTTCCGTCAATCCGTTTTCAGCCAATGATTCGAGCACCTTGCCAACTGCTTGATCCATCGCTTCCACCATTCCGGCATAGACGGCATGCTCTTGAATCAAGCGAACTTTGCGGGCTCCTTCAATGCCCCAAATGGGGCCCGGCAAACGCATCCCCTTTTTTATCGCTTCGTATTTTTGCTCGAGGTCCGGCCGGGCCATCAATGGTGTATGGACTGAATAAAAAGATAGGTAAGCCAAAAAAGGCCGGTCCCGATTGGCGGCGATGAACTTGGATGTTTCAGTCGCCAAGCGGTCGGGCAAATGCTCTCCCTCCGGGCCATCGGTCAAGCGCGGATTTCCATACGGCGAAAAATACTTTTTCCCGCCGTAGGGCCCGCCCCGATCTGTGCCGCCCTGGTTGATATCGAAACCTTGATCTTCGGGCCATTGTCCTTCGTTACCCAAATGCCATTTGCCGGCAAAAAAAGTGGCGTAGCCGGCCGATTTCAGCTTTTCAGCAATGGTGATTTCGTCCAATCGCAAATGATCGCGGTAGGCCGCGGGCAACATCTTCGTCGGGCGTTTCCAATTTTCTGGCTGGTTGCCGCCGGTGGCATCGATGAAATCAGTGATCCCCAAGCGTTGTGGATACTGCCCGGTCAAGATGCTCGCCCGTGTCGGCGAACAAACCTGACACGCTGCGTAGGCCTGGTTGAATTTCATACCGCTGGCGGCGAGCGCATCGAGATTCGGCGTTTGATAAAACGTACTTCCGTAACAACCCAGATCGGTCCAACCCAAATCGTCTACCAAGATGAATACAAAATTACAGGGACGTCCAACTTCTTCGGCGGCCTGACACGTTAGCATCGGTGCAAGTGTGCAGCTACGAGCCAGCATCACGAGGCAGATGGCGGCCAGCCTGGGAAGCAATTTTCTGTTCTGCATTTGGTTAGATCTGAGGTTCGGTCATTCGCATGGGGTCGAGTGCTTCCTGTAGTTCGGCCGGTGGCAAAATATTCTGTTCCTCGCACAACTGGCGAATTGTCTTGCCAGTCTGGAAGGCCTCTTTCGCCAACTTGGCTGCTTTCTCATAGCCGATATAGGGGTTCAAACTTGTGCACATGGACAAGCTCTTTTCGACAAACGATTCGCAAACCTCGATATTCGCCTCCATTTCGGCAGCGCAGAAATCGATGAACGCATTGATGCCGTTGGCCAACAACATGATACTTTCGAGTGTCGTTTGCCCCATCACCGGCATCATGATATTTAATTGAAACTGACCTCCGGCTGCGCCGCAAATCGTAATGGTTTGATCATTTCCCATGACGCGCGCCGTCACTTGCATCAGACTTTCGCACATTACTGGATTGACTTTGCCGGGCATGATCGAGCTGCCGGGCTGGCGCGTGGGCAAGGCGATTTCAAAAAAACCGCAACGTGGCCCCGAACTCAGCCAACGAATATTGTTGGCGACATTAAACAACGTCGTGGCGATCGTCTTCAACTGCGCGTGACAATCGACCAAGCCGTCGCGCTGTGCGTTGGCTTCGAAATGATTGACCGCTGCAATGAAGGGGATACTTGTTTGGCGTGCCAGGTCCCGGGCGACGCGTTCGCCAAATTCCGGATGCGTGTTAATGCCTGTACCAACGGCAGTTCCACCAACCGGCAACTCGCAAATGGCCTTGGTGGCTTGTTTGGCCCGTTCAATCGACAAATCAATTTGGCGGGCCATGCCCCCGATCTCCTGCCCTAACCGGAGCGGAGTGGCGTCCATCAAGTGCGTCCGCCCAATTTTTATGACTTGATCCCAGTCGGATTCTTTTTCGTGTAGCGTCTTCGCCAGTCGATGCAACGCCGGGAGAAGTCTCGTCTCCAACTCCATGCCGACGGCTACGTGAATTGCGGTGGGAAAAGTATCATTCGTACTCTGTCCCATATTCACATGGTCATTGGGGTGAATGCACTTGTGTGAATCCAGCCGATTTCCACCCTCGATTTCAATCGCCCGATTGGAAATCACTTCGTTAATATTCATGTTGCTCGAGGTGCCCGAGCCAGTTTGGAACACGTCGATCGGAAACTGGTTATCGTGTTGACCGTCAATAATCTCTTGGGCCGCTGCCAACATTGACCCGACTTGCGAGTCGGTTAACAGGTTTTTGCCACTTCCGGTAAGTTTGCCCAAATCGCGATTGGCAATCCCGCAAGCGTATTTGACTCGGCCCATGGCGTGGATCATTGGCGGGGGCAACGGCCAGCCCGAGATCGGGAAATTTTCGACGGCGCGTTGAGTTTGTGCGCTGTAATAGGCGTCAGCGGGAACTTGAACTTCCCCCATCGAGTCGATTTCAGTCCGGTATTTGAGGTTGGGTTTATTGGATGTGGTCGGCATGGTATTAATCTTTCTGGGTTGATGCCGTATGATAATCGTTTGCGGGTTGGGAACCAAGTCGATGCTTCATTTCTGCAGATTTTCAACTGCCCTGTCTGCTTTTCAAAAACTACCCAATCGCCGAAAGGGCGAGAAACCGTATGGACTTTCAAAAACTTCGCAAAGAGTATGAAGATCTGGGAATCGACGACAAAGGATTGCCTGCAAGCCCAATGGAGCTGTTTCGAATTTGGTTTGCCGTGGCCGTTGAAAATTGTCCCGGCGAATGGTTTGAGCCGAACGCGATGAGTTTGGCAACGGCCGATCAACGGGGAAATGTCTCCGTCCGCGTCGTCCTGCTAAAGGGAGTTTCAGAAACGGGAATTCAATTTTTTACGAACTACGAATCGGCCAAAGGGAAGCACTTGGCCATCAACCCGCAAGCCGCGATTGCGTTCCACTGGCCCTATCTCGGTCGCCAAGTTCGGCTGGAAGGGGTTGTCATCAAGACATCGCGCGAAGTGTCCGAGAATTATTTTCATTCTCGCCCGCGAGCCTCGCAAATCAGCGCCAGCGCTTCACGCCAATCCGAGCCGCTGAATTCGCGGGAAGCCTTGGAACGGGTGTCGCAAAAGATCGACCAGGAATTCACTGGCCAGCCGATACCGCTTCCCGAAAACTGGGGCGGTTACGAGCTGGTCATCCGCCGAGCAGAATTTTGGCAAGGGAGATCGAATCGTCTACACGATCGGATGGTCTATTCAACGCCCGATGCGGGCCGAACATGGATCCGCTTGAGATTGGCGCCGTAGTTTCAGCACCAGGCAAAAAATCACCAGGCCCAAACACGGGCAAACAAACAGCGCTCTAGCCCTGTGCAATTCCAGAGAAGCGACGGACAAAATCCGCCGCACGACCAAACCGACTCCAATCGCCAGACTATTTTTTCTTCTTGGCGTCTTTGGGTTCTTCGGTCTTGACCTTCTTTTTCTTCTTCAAAGAGATCTTTTGGACGCGCACCTTCGGCATGCCGTAAATTGGGTCACCATCTTGCCAGCGGTCGACCTCGATGAGCTTCATGAGCCGTTCCGGGCGAGTCAAAACGTTCCGCGACTTCACGGAGCCAGCTTTAATTTTTAAACTTTTGTCGATTGTCATGGAACTGGAATACTTGATATTGGCAAGATGGGTCGGCGCGCCGACAGATTAATAGCACAATTTTGAAATTGCAAGAGCGAAGATTATAGACGTTTTCGGCAAAACCAGCAAGGCAATGCCACAAAGAATTCGACGGTCCAAAATGGATTCGAAGGGGAGGAAAACAACGGAGTTTTTCTCTATAATCATCGTCAATTTGCTGCTCGCCGGGTCGTGGTTTTGGAAAATAGAAAGAAAGTCATGCGAATCGGCGTCCTGTGCAGTGGAGGCGATGCGCCTGGAATGAATGCCTGCGTACGGGCGGTTGTTCGGTCGGCACATCACCACGGGCACGAAGTCATCGGGATCATGAGAGGATACCAAGGACTGGTTCATGGGGAATTCAAGCTCAACCGCGATGGCTTGCCTTTGCTCAGCCCCAACCGAGTGGCCACGTGGGCGCATCACGGTGGAGCCCACTTGCGAAGTAGCCGTTGCGAGGAGTTTCACACATTAGCAGGTCGGCAGCGAGCTGTACAGGTTCTGCAGGATCATGAGTTCGATGCCCTGATTCCGATCGGTGGCGACGGCACATTTAGAGGTGCCGTGGCATTGGCGGAAATTTGGCAGGGTCAAATTGTCGGCTGTCCTGGCACGATTGACAACGATCTCTGTGGTACTGACTACACCATTGGCTTTTCCACGGCAGTTCAAACAGCCGTCGAAGCGGTGGACAAAATTCGCGATACCGCGTCGAGCCATGACCGGATGTTTTTGGTGGAAGTGATGGGGCGACACAGTGGCTACATTGCGTTGTATACGGCGCTGGCCAGCGGTGCCGACGCGGTCGCGATTCCCGAAACGGACACAAATTTCGCGGAAATTATTGCCTATCTAAAATTGCTGAAAAAGCGGGGCCGCACCACGGCGATCATGATCGTGAGTGAGGGAGACGAAAAAGGAGGTGCGGCACAAATCAATGAACAACTCTCTCAACTTGGCTGTCCTTTCCAAACCCGCATACAAATCCTGGGACATCTGCAACGCGGTGGCACGCCGACTCCCGAAGATCGTCGCCGCGCCACTCAAATGGGTTGCGGCGCGGTGGCAGCCGTAATGCGCGGAGAGACCGGTGTCATGATCGGCACGGCCGACAACCATTGCGTTTCGGTTGCGTTCGCTGACACTTTCCGCCAGCACCGCCCCGTGCCGTTGGATTTGTTAAACGTGATTCGGGAAATGGAAAGTTGACAACTCGTGTCGGCCTCGCATCGGTTTGTTGGCCACTCGATCGACGATCTCCAACTGGATACGAAAGTGACTTCCGCGCGACGTTGCGATTAACTCTCGGCTAACCTCACCCAGACGTAGCCTCCCTCGAGTTTGACTTCATGGACGGTGGTGTTTTGGGTTGCCGGCATGCATAACGCTTCGCCAGTGCGGACGTCAAACCGGGCTCCATGTCGGGGACAAGCGATCTCGCAACCAATTTGTTCCCCATCGCTAAGGGTTCCCCCGTCATGTGTACAAACGTCATCCAGACAGTAATAGGCATCGCTCAAACGAAACAGAATAACCAGCCGATCGTCGACTTCAATTAGCTTCTTTTCTCCATCCGACAACTCGGTTTGGGAGGCCACATTTATGAATTGGTTCATGAAATCCTGTTGCGGACAGACAAAGTTCGAGGCCCTCGAGTAATGCGTGGGGACTCGTCGGTGGAATAAACTGCCTGGATCATACCCTTTGTCCCTAGGATTTAGCAGCCCGAAGGGTGCCGTCGAGAACACATTGCCTGGGGCAGCAATTTGCACCTTTCATAGAGATTGTGCGGTCCAGGGAGGACAATTCATGAAAACCTGTCGAACGAATTCGGAAATTCGGCGGCTCTTGTGTTACAATTGAACCGAGGCGCGAGGGATTCGGGAAATGATTTCGAAGTCACGAACCCTGCACTATTCCAGGTCCGAGGAGCGACGATCCGAACCAACCGATCGTTACAAGGCAGACAGGCATGGCAGTTATTACACTTCGCGTTCTGGACGGTGCCGATCGAGGCAAAATCTATCAGGACATCGACATTCCCGTCACGATCGGACGCGAAGAAGGGAATTCGATACAGCTGAATGATGAGCGAATCAGCCGGTTCCATTTGAAAATCCAACAAGATCACGACGATATCGTACTGACGGACCTCGAGAGCACCAACGGCTGCAAGGTCAACAACGAAGAAGTCCATCTGCGGATTCTACGACATGGCGACTTGATTACGCTGGGACGAAGTACTCTCATCTTTGGCAGTCGTCTCCAAATCAACCATCGCCTGCAACGACTCGGTTCGCCGCACAAATCCGATGAAGTCGGTTCCAAATCATCGTTCGACAAAGTGGCGATCAAAGAAAACTGGAAAGACGATCCGAACTACCAACTGGCTCTACTTGATCTGGAGCCTCCCAAACTTCCCGAGCGAATGTCCCCCGGGCAAGCGGCCAAGCTATCGGAAATGATTGAGTACCTGCACATGCAAGTCCGTCGGGTAATCGCCGACGCGGATGTCGACGCCAGAAAGCAACGAGTTGAAATGTCAGTCGAGCAATGGCAAAAAATTGTCGACCTCCAGTCGCGATTGGCGGAATATCTGCGCGAAATCGGCCAACCGCGTTCCTAATCCAGCGGCAAGATGTGGCCCATCTTATCCCGTTTGGTAGCCAGGTATTGAGCGTTGAATTCATTGAGCATCGGCAATATCGGGACTTGATCCACCACTTCCAAGCCGAAACCGCGCAAGTTGAAGGCGGCGGTTTTCTTGGGGTTGTTCGTCAACAAACGGATTTGTTTCAGTCCCAGGTCTTTCAGGATTTGAATGCCAACGCCATAGTCACGCATGTCGGCTTTGAATCCCAAAGCGTGATTCGCCTCGACCGTGTCGAGGCCACCATCTTGCAGGGCGTAGGCTTTAATCTTGGCCGCCAAGCCGATCCCACGACCTTCCTGGGGCAGATAAACCAACACGCCGTGACCCTCGCGAGCAATCATTTCCATCGCGATATGCAACTGGTCGCCGCAATCGCAACGCAATGAGTTGATCAAATCTCCGGTAAAACAACTGCTGTGCATCCGCACCAACGGCGGTAGTTTCGCATTCGCCGGATCTCCCATCACCAGGGCGATCGGTTCCTGTGCCTCGTATTGGACGTTGTACGCGATCACTCGGAACTCACCGTACTTGGTCGGCAACTGGGCCGTCGCGGATGCAGTCACCAGTTTTTCGCTGACGCGTCGATAGGCAATCAAATCTTCGATTGTGATGATCTGAAGTTTCTTGGCGGCGGCGATTTCCAATAATCCATCGCGGGTCGCGCGGTTACCGTCGTCGTCCAGAATCTCACACAGGACTCCGGCGGGAGCCAAGCCAGCCATGCGCGCCAGATCGACACTTGCTTCGGTATGACCGGCCCGGCGCAACACTCCACCTTCTTTGGCCAACAATAAGTGCACATGACCGGGTCGCTGAAAGTCATCGGGGCGACTATTCGGGTCGGCGATCGCACGGACGCAAATCGAACGCTCCTCCGCAGTAATGCCGGTCTTGGCCGATCGATGATCCAGTGGTGTCATGAAGGCCGTTTTATTGGACGAGTTATTGTCCCCTTCGCCGACCAGGGAATGAACTTTCAATCGCGCTGCCGTATCGGGCAGGATGGGCATGCAAAAATCTCCACGACCACTCATCACCAAATTCATGGTCGCTGGCGTCGCCAATTCGGCGGCACAAATAAAGTCCCCTTCATTTTCACGGTTTTCGTCATCAAGCACGATGACGACTTCGCCCCGCGCGATCGCTTCGACGGCGGCTGGAATGGTGGAGAAAGACCTGGACATGGAACAGCTCCAAAAAATCGAATCGGGAATACAAAGATCGTTGGTCAGTTAAATTTCCAATGAAATCGGCGACTTTCATTGTATTATCGCGCTGCATTTCTAACAGGACAGGTGCGACAAAATACGGCGATCCTGTCAATTCGATCGGAACCATGGGCGAAATGAGACCCTGTCCGGTTTAGTTGATTCGAGGCCTCCCTGATCCGTGCACGTGTTTACATTCTTCCCAACCGCCGTGAGGCAGGCTTCACACGGGTGCTGTCGGGCACGCTCTGGTCCGTTAGAATCATGACGGTAGCCCAGCACTCAACACGATGATCCTATGCCTATCCTCGAACGTGAAGAGTACGTCGAACAAGCTTATCTGTTCCGCGGTTTACATGACCGATTGAATTCCTCGGATCCGGTCCAGGAAATCATGCGCCATTTGCGCGAGGAGATCTTGGCGACAACAAAGTTGCCGATGGCGATCGACTTTCTATTGGCTGAGCTCAATCACGTCGGCACCATGGGAACTGCCATGCGGAAGTTGGCTCATTACTTCACACCCTTCCAGACGTTCTTGATGAACGCCGCCGAAGATGACCGGGGTCGATTTGACATGAATCGGGCCTTGTTGATTTTAGAGCACGAAGCCCGTTTTCGATCCGAAAAGTCCGACCCCTCAGCCATGTTTTGTTTTCAATTCGAGACGCTTTGTCGCAATCGGTTGGACTATGATTTCGGACTCAAGGCCATGTCCGACGACGTGTTGTACAACGAAGAGTGGCGGCGGTGGATTTTGTGGGTCCGGCAGCAGATCGGCATGTTGGATTTGGCCGACTTGATTTACGTTTACAGCGAGTACTATTTGATTCGCCAATCCCAAATCGAAGAAAACGTGAAGCGCCCCGAAGCGGTTTTGTTTGGCGAGCGCGAGGGTCGGATTGCCTTGGCCAATCGACATAAGGAGCCGTTGTATTTGTTCGCGGCTTTACAACGCCAACTCGGGTATCCCGCCGTCCCGAAACCGAAGCCCCCCAATCCGCTCGACGAAATGTTGCCGAAGTTGGAACGGACGCTCGAGCGGATGGAAGTGCGAATCAAAATGCTCGAAGACGAACAGCGTGAAAAAGGAATCGACCTCCGCCAGTTTTACAAAAGACCAGGCGATGAAGCGATTTCCGAGTCGGAATGATTTTTTTGCCGTCCCCAGAGTTAGACGCTGGGCAGCCCCTGCACTCTTCGCCAGGCGCTGAGTTGTCCCAGATGGCAATTTTCATGGTTCAGCATCAGATAAGGAAGTACGATCCCGGTAAACGGCATGGTCGGTTGCCAACGCGCGAGCAGCACTGGTTTACCGAGGACCGCATCGTCAGATTTTTCCAGTAGTTCGATGATTCGCTCGTGTCCCCGCACGAACTCATCAACCAATTCCTGTTTCGATGCATACAACGTCGGATCGGACTCCGGCCGTGACGATTTACCAAATCGATGATCTAACGGATCGACAAACGATTTGCCTTTAATCAAGCACTCGATAATCGGCAGATAGACATTCAGATGACTCAAGACCCAGGCCGCATGGTTGGTTGGCAAATCGGGATTGATAGCGGGTTGGGCCGTCATTTGGGCATTGGTCAGGTCGGCCACCAATTTGGGGGCGTAATCAAGATTTTTTCGAAAGGCAAACACGAGGCCGTTGATTGCGTGTGACATCGGGGTTAATGTTTCTATCCAGGAGCGATACGGGAATTTTGATCAATCTGATCACGGGCGTCCCCGACGATCAATAGTTCACGCCATTTATAACCGATCGACAGCCCATCGGGCAACCATTTGAATCAGGCCAACACGATGCGATTGTTTGAAGGAACTGAATTTGATCGACCGCCGCGATGCGAACAATGTGGCGAACTCGATTCGATCTGCGTATGCCCGCCACCGGTCGTGCAAGCGGTCGCACGTGAAAAACAGGTCGCCCGCATCCGTTTGGAAAAACGCCAGAAGGGAAAGTCCGTTACGGTCATCCGCGACCTGGACCCCACCGCAAAACACTTGTCCGGACTCTTGACCCAATTAAAGAATCAGTGCGGCGCGGGCGGCACGATTCAGGGCGAAAATTTGGAAATTCAGGGCGATCACCGCGAACGAATCACACGTTTTTTGAGGGAGCAAGGCTATTCGATTGGACGGTGATTGGACCGGTGATCGGTGAAAATTGCTGGCTGCCCGATCCGGGTCGCTTGAACTATAATTTGCTGTTTCGACTTTTTTGTTGACTGATTGAATCATGACCGAATCAAAAACCAATGCGGCGGCAGCTCCAGCAGTGGATCTCGAAATCAAAGATGCCCAAGTGATTTTTCACAACGTTTGGGAATCGCTATTGGAAGACGTCGGCTATGAAAATTTGCGATTTCCCAAGGAGTTGATTCTCTTGGGCGGGGCCCCCGGAGCGGGCAAAGGGACTCATACCCGATTTATTCTCCGCGCTCGTGGCTTAACCTGTCCCCCGATCGTCATCAGCCAATTATTGGTTTCTCCCGAGGCGGAGAAAATCAAGAATCAGGGAAAAATGGTTGGCGACCAGGAAGTGATTGGGATTCTGTTGCGCGAGATGTTGAAGTTGCAATATCGCGATGGCGCACTTCTCGATGGTTTTCCTCGAACGCGAGTCCAGGTCGAATGTCTGCAAATGCTGGTTGATCAAATCGACCAATTGAACAGTGAGTTCGCCGAAACCAAATTGGCGATTCATTTTCGTCGCCCCACGATTCACGCGATGGTGTTGTTTGCCAGTGAGAAAACCAGCGTCGCGCGGCAATTGCATCGGGGCGAACAGATCGCGAAACACAATCAGGAAGTGCACGAGACCGGCATCGGCGAATTGTTGGAGTTGCGGGTTACCGATTTGGACGTGGAAAAAGCCAAACAACGATACCGCGTGTTCAAAGAGCAGACGTGGGATGCGTTGCAATCGCTGAAGGAAGTCTATCACTACCACTTCATCAATGCGGAAGGTCCGATCGCGGAGGTGGAAGCCAATATCCTGAAAGAACTGCAATACCAAAGCTCGTTGGAGCTGGATCCCCGCACCTTTGATCGCCTGAGCCCCATTCCACTGGCCGAAGAAATCATCGTTCATGCGCGACAGGATTTGGTACGACGACTGGACAGTTATGAACTCGAACAACGCGAGAAGTTCATTCAAGTGGTGCAACTGATCCAGGAAAAATTCATGCCCATTGTTACACGACATGCGTTGTCCGGACGAGCCACGGTGAACTCGGAAGACAATATTTTTGGCGAACCGTTGGCGCTATCGATGTTGATTGACATTTTTTCCGAGCGCGGCTATCACGCCGTCGTAGACAAACAGATTCATAACGTGCCCGAGTCGGTAAACTTGCAAACAGGGCTGATCAAGACGGGTGAAAAAGCGGTTTACCAGATTCAAATTCGGTTTAAAGGGTCGTCCATCCGACGTGGATAAATGACACCATGAGTAACTCACCTGCTGAATCCCCGTATGCGCCGTCGGGATGGCTTGTGCTTGTTCCGACGGTTTTGGAACGGGAGTTGGCCCGAGCCAGTTGGCCCGCGAACTTACCGGATCAGTGTCCCGTCAATCTGCAGATTTGTGGGTTTGGTCCCACGGTGCCGGCCGCTCAGGCCGTGCGACTGATTTCGCAGTTTCAACCGCGACAGGTCTTGTTGTTGGGAATTGCCGGAACCTATTCCGAAGATCTGCCAGTCGGCCAGGCCGCTCAATTTACTCAGGTCGGCTGTTATGGAATTGGCGTGGGTGCCGGTTCTAATTTTAGGACAGCAAACCAGATGGGCTGGCAACAATGGACGGGCGATGAAAATACAACCGCGATTGGTGACGTGATTGCCCTGCAGTCCGGCTCCGCGGTCAATACGCTGCAGGTCGCTGGGGCCCATCGTTTGCTGCTAACTTCGTCGGCGGCATCCAACAATGCGCAGGCAGTGCGACAGCGATTGGCCGCTTTTCCTACAGCGATTGCCGAGGACATGGAAGGCTTTGCCGTCGCGGTGGCGTGTCAATTGTGTCGGGTCCCATTGTCCGTGGTGCGCGGCATCTCCAATCGAGCCGGCGACCGACAGCACGCCAATTGGGAGATCGAACTGGCGATGACTGCAGCCGTCAAGGTGAGTAGCCAAATCATGGCGAAAAAAACATGAGATTGGCGATTTCAACGTGTCCCAATGACACCTTTGCCTTTCACGCCATACTGCATCGAAAGATTGATTTGCGGGGCCTCGAATTCCACATTGAATTGCTGGATATTCAACAATTGAACGAAGGTTTGTTGACCGGTCAATTTGATATCTCGAAGGCCAGCTTTTATGCGGCAATTCGATCCGCCGAAACCACGTTCGTGCTGCCTTCTGGTTCAGCACTCGGGTTTGGTGTCGGACCATTGCTGTTGGCGTCGGCGAGTCAGACTTCGCCCGATCGCCAACTCCCAGGCGGCAGTTCAATCACGTTGTGTCCTGGCGCATTTACGACTGCCGCGTTGTTGTTTCAGCTGTACTATGCGACGGCGATTGCCGAGGGAAAGACGGCAGTGCAACACTGTATCTTTTCCGATATCATGCCGGCCCTGAAAAATAGTTGCGCCGACTTTGGCGTGTGCATCCACGAAGGTCGATTCACTTGGCCGGACGAGGGTTTATTCCTGGTGGAAGACTTGGGAACCCGGTGGGAACAGGACACGAATTCTCCGTTACCGCTCGGCGGAATTGTCGCCCGACGAGACTTGGATCGCAACCAGCTGTGGACTGCGCAAGCGGTGATTCGGGATTCGATTGAATACGCTCTCGCGCATCGCGACGAAACCGTGCCCACCATGCGTCATTATGCTCAATCGCTGATCGACGAGGTCTTGCTGCAACACGTTGATCTGTACGTCAATGATTGGACGATCGACTTGGGTGACGTCGGGCGACGGGCACTGGATCGGCTGACGGACAAAGCGATTGATTGTGGTTTGATTGATCCGCGTGGTCGCCGACTGGAAATACTGCCGCCGTAGAATTTTGCGATGTAGCCGTCGTCGACAACGGGCTGGCGACGCGGTGACCTTAGATTTTCGTTTCAGGATCTTTGAGGTGCGAAAATACGTATCGGCTGGCCGTACCCAACCAGCCGGGAATTTGGTTGCGAAAAAAAAATCCCGCCCCGCATAACAGCAAAAACAAAGCGATCAATTTGAAGAACCACATCAAATTCGGCAATAGCGAGTTGATCAAAATCAGACACAGCACGATCAATTGCAACGCGGAAAGGCCGATCAGGATTCCCAGTTTTAGTTCGATTTGTTGTACGTGTTTGTCCAACGGATCCGGCATTTTATTCCCCCCGCATTAGCGTATCGCTGCGAAACTTCTCGATCGCGCCCAACATTTCCGGCATTTGCGAATAGCGATCATCAGGTCGTTTGGACATTGCTTTCAAGCAAATTTCTTCGAGGACTTGCGGAATAAATCGGTGAGGTGCCACTTCGCGCGGCGGCACGGGAGGCTTGTGCAAGATATTCTCAAAAGTCTCCTGGATACTATTCCCACGAAATGGTTCACGCTGTGCCAACATCTCGTACATGACTACGCCCAAACTGTAGATGTCCGTTCGTTCATCGATCAAACGATTGCCGAGGACCTGTTCCGGCGACATGTAGAGCGGCGTTCCGCCGCGTTCGCCTTGTGTCAGTTCGTCACCTTCATTGCACATCCCCCACACTTTGGCGGCGCCCCAATCGATCAGGGTCACTTCCCCGAACATGCCGATGATGATGTTTTCGGGTTTGACATCGCGATGCATCACCCCCCGGACATGGGCATAAGCCAGCGCGTCGCCGACTTGGGTTAGAATCGACAACAAGCGATTGAGGCCGAACGCGGCCTCGATCTCCGGTTCCTGTTTCGAAAGTCCGACAATGATATCGAACAGCGTCGCGCCATTAATTTTTTTCATGGCGAAAAACCACTCACCCTCATCGGTTTGCCCCAATTCATAGAGCGGAGCAGTCGCCGGGTGTTGCAGTTGCGCGGTAATTCGCGCCTCGCGCAGCAGACGACGCAATTCGACTTGATCGGACGCCAACTCGGGACGGAGCATTTTTAACACGACGCGTCGGCCAAGATTGGTATCTTTGCAAGACACGAGCTTCGCCTTACCACCAGTTTTCAGGGCTTTGAAATGCGTGTATTTCTTGAATGAATTCGAAATTTTTGGTGGTGGTTCACCCTCGACATCCGAGACAAAGACCATTGTCTGATTTTCTTCCACGCGTACTCCCTGTGTAATTTGCGTAAATTAGTCGCGCGCTTCCAGCGCGCGACATTCAGCCTACCATACCAGCATTGCACTGGCTCGCCCTGGCGCTTCAATCTTCCGCGAGATGTTTGCTGGAAACCGTACCCAGATTCAATTCCGGAAATTCCTCAATCAATCCGGAAAGACTTTCCAACGGGGTGATCTCGGGCAAGATTTTCTCAATTCGTTTCCATTTCGACCAGTCCGCGCGCAACAATTTCATCCCAAGATCCAATCGGCCCTCGAGCGCCCAAGCCGCCAGAATAGGTAACAGGATTGGGCCGTACTCTTTCTTGTCGGGCGTTCGCACAATCCAGGCGTCATAGGGACGCTCGTTTTTACACTTGGCGATGGTCTGATCCGACAACGCAACTCCATTCCGCAAGACGGGTGGACGAGTCGGTGGTTTTAACGTGGCAGGCAGCTGCAAAAATGTGGGTAGCGGCTGATTTCGATTCGCCAACCAGTCCAGGGCAGCACGGAATTGTTCGGCGTGTGGGCGCAAGAGCAGCAGTTTACGGAAATCCCGGGCGGCAGAATCGAATTGCTTGGCGTGAATTTGCGCGATACCCCGCGCGTACCGGGCAGCTGCCACCGTTTTTGGATCGTCGACCATCAATTCCATCACGGTCGTGAAGTCGGAAATCGCCGGCGATGTTCGGCCCATCTGATAAAACACTTTGCCGCGCGCAAACACTACCTCGGACAACTCGCGCGGATCGCTAAACCGGTGAATCGCCTTGGTCAACCAAATCAACGCATACTCGAATCGATTCTGAGTCAGCAGGACGGCGGCCCGTCCAGAATAGGCCTTCGCCAAGAGCGGATCGTTCGTGAGCGCCAATTCAAAATCCTCGATCGCCATCAACGGCTGATTGGACTTCAGATAAGTTTGCCCGCGGTGCACCAGCAGGTCCAGTTGAACCGGGTTCAGTTCCAGCGAGTGGGAGAAATCACGGATCGCTTGGAGATGTTGTCCGAGTGACAAATGCGCCATTCCGCGCCGACGATAGGTGAGCGGGTTGGTCGGGTCTTGCAGGATAGAACGGTCAAAGGCCCCGATGGCAGCTGGACCCGCGCCTAATTTTTGCCACAACTCACCCAGTAAATTGTAATAGCGCGGTTGATCGGGCGCCGTTTGAATGGCTTTTTGCAGATCTTTTTTGGCGGATTCCAAATTACCGTCAGCCAAATTGGCGATCGCACGGCAATAACGCGCCCGATGGTTGCGTTTGTCTTGCAGAATAATATTTGTGAAATCCTTGATCGCCGCCGACGTGTCCCCCAAGCAAGTAAACGCCTGTCCTCTTCGGATCAGCGTTTCCACATCGTCTGGATCGTGTTTGAGCGCGGTGGAATAATCCTTGATGGCCTCCGCAGGTAAATCCAGAAACTGATTGGCCAAAGCTCGGTTGCGGAACAGGTCCGGTTTAGAGTATCCACGTTGTTGTTGTTGGTTAAAGAATTCAATCGCCCGTTCAGCGACCGGCCGACCTAACTTTTGGTATTGTTCAGAAGCGGACGGGCGAACCAGGATCGCCTGTTGCAGACCCAAAATCGCATCGGTCCAAGCCTCGAGGCGGGCGCAAGTCGCGGCTTTCCAAATCCAGCTGCCGGCATGATTGGGACGATCCAGCGAAGCCCGATTCAGATCTTGCAATGCTTTTTCAAAGTCACCCAGTTCATAATAGGCGATCCCGCGGAGATATCGATATTGGGATTTTTCTTCCAATTGCTGGGCCAACTCGATACTGCGGCTGAACTCTTCGATGGCATTTCCATAATCGCACAGCCGATTGTAGATCGTGGCTAAAACCGCAAAACCTTCAGACTTTTGGTTGTCCAAGTGGACAGCCAATCGACATTGGTTCAAAGCCTGATCCAAACAATTTTCCTCTAAATGAAGCTTGCTCAAGACTAAATGGGCTTCGAAATCGGTTTCATCGATCCCGATTGCCCGCTCAAGATCCGCATGAGCGCCAACCCAACGTTTGGTCACCAAAAACATCTTGGCTCGCCGCACCAACGCGGCCACGTCTTTGGGAAAAAATTCCAAATACCGGGTGTAATCATTGATCGCCAATCCGTAATTGCGAATTTCCCGGTAACAATCACCTCGGACCAACCAGGCCAGTTGATGCTCAGGTGATTGTTCCAGCACTTGATTGAGCTGATCGATGGCTGACACATGATCTCCCAACCGGCTGCGCAAGCGCGCGGTCTCGACAATTTCTTGTGCGATCGAGCCAGCCATTTCCGCCAATTGATCCAGGTCCTGTTTTGCCAAAACGTTGTCGCCGGCTTGAAAATTAAGTTCCGCCCGAATCTGCAGGGCGCGCCGACGACACGACTTGTCACCGCCGACGCCAGCGTCGCAAAGTTCGCGGACACCCGTGGTTTCCTGCTGATGCAATCGCAATTCCGCCATTCCCACCGATGCCCAGGGATGCTGGGGCTGTTCGCGAAGGGCGTGTTGAAAATCGCGTTCTGCTTTTTGGTATTTGCCGCATCGCAGATAAATCCAACCCCGTTCGAAAAACAGTTGTGCCGACCCATTTCCAGCGGCGATCTGATCTCGAAAAAATTCGCTGGCGGTTGCCGCCAGAGACTCCATCAAACCGAGATATTGGTCACGCAGCGGTCCACCAATTTCACAAGCCCGGTCCAGGTCATCAAAAGCCAATCGCCATTTATTCTGCTCGCCACGCGCCGCCGCGCGCCAGACATAGGTTTGCGATTGATCCCAATTTAGTCCGATGGCCTCCGTGCAATCTTCTTCCGCACGCACGAAATTCAAGCTCTTTAACTGGGCAAATCCGCGAACCGCATAACACTCGGCCAGACGACTTGAAGGCGCATCGACGATGACACCGTTCAGTTGTCGCAATGCGGCAGGATAGTCTTCGTTTTCAATGAGTTCCGTGGCTTGTTGCAGCCTCGATTCAAAATCCAATGGGCTACTGGTACAATGGTCACAGTGAGTCGCGGTTGAGGAGATTGGTTTCTGGCATTTTTGACAATGGGAAATCATGAAAGCGCGCCTGGAAATATGGACGTAGATCAATTCAGCGGAAGCGACCCAAATTGAATAAGGCGGCCAATGAAGGCCTGTGCGCGACGAATCAGCCGCCCCATTATCTACCCTGCGAGGTTGCCAGTCAACGTTTTCGACGGGTTGGGAGTCGCAAAAAACCGGTCAAATCGCTGTAATCCTGCAAACAAATCGGGTAAAAGCCCTCAACCCCTGGCCGGATCGAAAAATCCGAACCTCGGTCAGCCCTCCGGCACCCTACAATGAATAGTAAGAAACTTTTTGATCATCGACGGGTTAAACTGTTCAGCTGGTTTTCCGGCGGGCTTGCACGATGAACGATGTTCACCCAACCTGTTCGTTGCTGTTCACCGGTTATTTGCTTTTATTTGAATCCCTAAAACTGCCAACATCGCAAATCAGACTCATGCCAAATTCAATCTGTCTTTTCAATTGTCGCCAGTGGACGGTGCTGATCGTTTTTTTCGCTGGCTGTTTTGTGGTCGCCGGTCCTTCACCGTCCGCTGCGCAAGAACGCAGGCGTTTTGATCCCGAGTCCTATTTGAAAGGGCTCGATGTCAATGGCAGTGGAAAATTGGAGCCAACTGAGATCACGGGACGTACGGAAGGCTTTCTGAAAGGGATGGGATTGGATACCAGCCAGCCAATATTGTTGGCAACAATCATGGAAAAGATCAACAAAGATCGCAAAGATCAGGAATCAAGAGACGATTCTTCGAAATCAACAACCAAAAAGGTGTTAAAAGTTCCGGCGTTCGGTGCGGTCAATGAGCCGGTTCCCAGTTTTGGCGCCACCGCCAATGAATCGCTCGATTCGACTTTTAGCGACGAAATCATCCGACAAGTCGATGAAGCGCTCTCCCAATACGATCGCAATCGGAACAGTCAATTAGAGAAGAGCGAAATCGAACAGGGACGATGGGGGCAACCACCGCCAGCGGAAAGCGATACCAATGGCGACGGCAAATTATCCCGAATTGAATTGGCCAATCGCTATCGCGCTCGAGAGCAATACAATAGTCGCATCGAATCCACGGAAGATCGCAACCGCGGAGATCGCGATGATTCCGGCAATCGCCAGGAAGAGGACAAAAATCGCGGCGGTGGTGAACGCGGTCGGTTCTCGAATACGGCGAACGGATCGACTATTTCGGAATCAAAAACTTCCTCCACGCGCGGTTTTCGTGAAAGTTCGTCCGCTAAATCGTCCGATAGCAGTCGCGGCGCTAGTTCATTGAGTTCGGACAATAGCAGCCAGGAACGCTACAAAGTGTATGCGGAAAGCTTGGTCAAAAACTACGACAAAGACAGTGATGGGAAATTGAGCGCTGAGGAAGTCAAGGCGATGCGCCGACCTCCTCAAAACGCGGATCCTGACAACGATGGCTTCATTACCAAAGACGAGTTGACGGCCAGCTTGAGCGGTAGCACGAGTTTGGGCGTTGTTGCCACTCCGTCAGCCGCCCCTGCCGCCGAAGGAGCAGCTGCCGGGACAAGTCGCGAAAAGCCTTCCAAAAGCGAACGTCCCGTTGGCTCCGGATCAAAATCTCGTGGCAGTCGTGGAGGCGGCTCGTTTAGCGATCTTGACACCAATCTGAATAACCAGATCGAAATGCATGAATTTTCGCAGGATTGGGATGATGAGATTCTTGCTCAGTTTTATGCGAAAGACAAAAACGGCGATGGGGTAATTACCCAACGAGAATGGAATAGCGAATAAACAGCCGCTTGATCCCTATGACCGCTGCCCCCCACAACGATCGTCCATCATTGGCCCGTCAATGGAAACTGGTGTTGTGGAAACAACATCAACCCTACATCGCGCTGTTGCTGTTAATGGTCTTGGTGAGCATGATCGGCTATTTCATGTACCAATCATGGATGAACGGCGGTTTGGTGGACCTGGACGAGGCTCCTTCCGCGAACGCCGAGTATCGGGTTGACCTAAATTCAGCGGCGTGGCCAGAATTGATAGTATTGCCAGGGGTCGGTGAGAGTCTAGCTCGTACGATAGTCGACTATCGAGAGCGATTGGGCCCGTTTGATTCGGTGGACGCAATTCTGGATGTGCCGGGAATTGGCCCAAGCAAATTCGAACAGCTTAAGCCGTATCTACTGCCAATTTCCAAACCGCATTGAATCCGCAGCGGACTGCTGCCTACAATCTAGGGTTCGCCTGTATGGCGGTGACCTTCATTTGTTTGACTTAGCGATTTGCCCATTCATGTTTCGACTTAGCGCCCCGTTCGAACCCAATGGCGACCAACCGCAAGCCATCGAGGCCTTGGTCCGGCAAATCCGTGACGGTCGGAAACATCAGATGCTGATGGGTGTTACTGGGTCGGGCAAGACCTTTACGATGGCCAACGTAATTCAGCAGATTCAAAAACCGACGCTAATTATTTCGCATAACAAAACGCTGGCAGCACAACTCTATTCGGAATTTCGGGAGTTCTTTCCTGATAATGCGGTCCACTATTTCGTCAGCTATTACGACTACTACCAGCCCGAAGCTTACATCCCGCAACGGGATATTTACATCGAGAAAGATGCATCGATCAACGAAGACATCGATCGGCTGCGCCTGGCGACGACGAGCTCCCTGGTCAGCCGGGACGATGTCATCATTATTGCCAGCGTCTCCAGCATTTACGGCTTGGGTTCGCCCGAGGATTACAAATCAATGATGGTGGCGATCAAACGGGGAGACACGGTCGACCGGGACAAATTGTTGGCCCAGTTTGTCGACATTCAATATCAACGCAATGATATCGCCTTTGAACGGTCCCGGTTTCGTGTGCGCGGCGACAGCGTGGAAGTCTGGCCATCGTACGAAGAGTTTGCTTATCGAATCGAGTTTTGGGGGGACGACATCGAACAAATCAGCATCATCAACCCCCTGACCGGCGAAACGATTTCACAACAGGATCAAGTGTTCGTCTATCCGGCGAAACATTTCGTGACATCCGAAGCGCGCATTGCCGACGCCGTCAAACGAATTCGAGCCGAACTCAAAGAGCAATTGGAATTGTTTCAAAGCCAGGGAAAGCTGTTGGAAGCCCAACGCCTGAATGCCCGCACACGTTTTGATATCGAAATGCTCGAACATGTCGGGCATTGCCCCGGCATCGAGAATTACAGTCGTCATTTGGCTGGCCGCGACGCCGGGGCCGAACCGGAGACGTTATACAATTTTTTCCCGCCAGACTTTCTGTTGTTCATCGACGAATCGCACGTAACGGTTTCCCAAGTTCGCGCCATGTTCGCGGGCGATCGTAGCCGCAAAGAAACACTGGTGGCTCACGGTTTCCGATTGCCCAGCGCCATGGATAATCGCCCGTTGCGATTTGACGAATGGGAGAAACGGATTAACAAGGTCGTGTATGTTTCGGCCACTCCCAGTGATTATGAATTGGAGAAAACTGGGGGCGAAGTCGTCGAACAAATCATTCGCCCAACTGGATTGCTCGACCCAATTGTCGAAGTCGTGCCGGCCAGTGGACAAATTGCGCATTTGCTGACTGAAATCAAAAAGCGACAGGCCGTTGATGAACGCGTGTTGGTAACGGCGCTGACCAAACGATTGGCCGAAGATCTGGCCGCCTACCTGTCCGAAAATGGCGTCGTTACCAAGTGGATGCATAGTGAACTCGATGCGTTTGAACGTGTCGAACACTTGAACGAGTTGCGAATGGGCCGCATCCAAACGTTGGTCGGTGTGAATCTGTTGCGCGAGGGTTTGGATTTGCCGGAGGTTTCCCTGGTCGCCATTTTGGATGCGGATAAACAGGGTTTTTTGCGGAGCGAAACTTCCCTGATCCAGACGATTGGTCGTTCCGCGCGCAATGTCAATGCGAAGGTCATTTTGTATGGCGACAAGGTGACCGAAGCCATGAAAAACGCGATTCAAGAAACCGCGCGACGCCGGCGAATGCAGGAAGAATATAATCGGACCCACAATATTACGCCGAAGACAATCAAGAAAAACATTTCCGCTGGAATCAGTCAGGATATTCGTTCGCGTCGCGAAGCAAACGAAGCCGCCATCGCTTCGAAGGAGACGATTTACATTACGGAAGATCTGATTTCGGAAATGCAAACCGAGATGCTTACCGCCGCCGAAGGGTTGGAGTTTGAAAAAGCGGGTGCGCTGCGGGATCGCATCAAGCAGTTGCAGGAACATGTGGGCCAGCCTTTGTCCGCGGTCGACGAAGCCCGTTCCGGCGAAAATAAAGGCCGTCCAGGTCGTCGTAAGGGCCGACAGACAAAAGTTCCGCGGCCCAAAAAACAGCTGTAAACTCCGGTGCCCTGCCTCGCTGGGGTCGACTCGGATTATTCTCGGGATACAATCAGGGAGAGCAAAAATTCTTGCGGCTGAAAATGTTCCAGTCGCGGATCTTTCGACCAAAAACAATTTTTCCATCAGTAGCCAACTATGCCCCTGCATGAAGACCATGTGCGTGAAGCACTAAAAAAAGTCATTGACCCCGAACTGTTCGTCAACATTGTCGACCTGGGATTGATCTATGTCGTCGATGTCGTTCCTCGCGAGGGGGAGGATGATCGTTTCGATGTCAACGTCGAAATGACCATGACCAGCCCGATGTGTCCAGCGGGGCCCCAGTTGGTCGCGGAAACTAAAAAGTATGCCGGAGAAATTGACAATGTCGAACACGTGGAAGTTAAAGTAGTCATGTATCCACCTTGGACCCAGGACATGATGACCGACGACGCCCGCGACCAACTTGGTATCTTTTAATCAACGCTGGGCTGCTGGCACGCGATTTTGGCGCCCCTATCTCGGAGACAACGATGAGTTCTACGCTACCCACTGCACCGGCCACAAATCAGCATTCAACTCCCGACCCCCTGCGGTTAATCGATGTTGATTACGTACAATTTTACGTCGGCAATGCCAAACAAGCGGCCTACTTCTATGCCCATTCTTTTGGGTTTGAAATCGAACAGCTCGCTGACCTGACGACGGGAGTGCGCGATTCGGCCACGTATTTGTTGACACAGGGTAACATTCGATTTTTGTTAACCAGTGGACTGAACGGCGAACACCCAGCGGCCCAGGAAGTGGTTACGTTTGGTGATGGCATCAAAGATATCGCTTTCACCGTTGACGATGCGGTCGCGGCTTACGAACAGGCGATCAAGAACGGAGCCGAATCGGCCTATCAACCGATCGAGTTTACGGATGCGACCGGCACGGTGGTCAAGGCAGGCGTTAAATCTTTCGGTCGCGTCGTGCATAGTTTTGTGTCGCGCACGGGGGCTTACGTGCGCGAGAAAGCCATCGTTCGTGGGAATGTCTTCTGGCCTAAATTCAAGGTTCTCGAGGACTTGGCCATCAACCAATACAATCGAAAAAATCCCACTGGCTTGTTTTACGTGGATCACTGTGTCGGCAACGTTCAATTGGGAAAAATGAATCACTGGGTGCAGTGGTACGAAGAAGTGCTCGGTTTCAAACTGTTTAAACATTTTGACGACAAAGACATTTCCACCGAGTATTCATCGCTGATGTCGAAGGTCATGGATTCGGGCCGCGAGTTGATCAAAATCCCGATCAACGAACCAGCCGCTGGTATCCATAAGAGTCAGATTCAAGAGTACCTCGACTGGCATCATGACACGCCCGGCATTCAGCATCTCGCGTTATTGACGAAAGACGAAATCAACACCGTGGGCCAGTTGCGACAACGGGGCGTTGATTTTCTCGATATCCCGGAATCTTACTACGACATCGTTTGGGATCGCGTCGGGAAAATTGATGAGGACATCAAAAAGATCCAGGACTTGCGGGTCCTCGTTGATCGCGATGATAAAGGCTACTTGCTGCAGATTTTTACCAAACCATTGCAAGACCGGCCGACTTTGTTCTTTGAAATTATTTGCCGTCGCGGCAGTGAGTCGTTCGGCAAGGGGAATTTCAAAGCGCTGTTCCAATCATTGGAACTCGAACAAGGCAAGCGAGGAAATCTTTAGGGCTGAATTTTGATCGAGACTTTCGAGCGATGTTCGGACGCGAGTTTTTCAAAAAGTGATCGCGTAGCATGTTCCCGTACACGATCCAGCGCATCGCGCCAGCCGGTTTTGCCTGTCCGCAGTTCAAGACATTTGATCAGATGAATACCGAAGGCCGTGGCAACGGGGGGGCTGATTTCACCAACCGCCAATCGAAAGGCTGCCGTTGAAAACTCCGGTGGCATCGGTTCATCGTATCGAAGCCAACCCATTTCCCCGCCCGTGTTGCGGGTCGGTGCGGCGGAATGTTTCGAGACCGCCTCGTCCCAAGTGACGTTGTTGGCCTCCAAGTCGGCCACAATCCCCGTCGCTTTGGCCAGCGCTTGATCGACCGATACTCGATCATCCGTCTTGATCAACAGATGGGCGACGCGCATTTCGGAGTCATCAAACTGTCGTTGGTGTTGCTGAAAATATTGTTCCAGAAATTCATCGGTCAAGCTGGTTTGGAGATAACGATTCCAGGAAATTTTCCATTCGATTTCGAATTCCAATTCCTCGCGAGTCAACTGCTGAGCGACCAGGTACCCATTCAACGATTGTTCGATTTTGGCGAGTTCGCGTTCCAAGCTTTCGACTTCCACCTGCACTGCATTTTTTCCGGCCGCGCTGCCATTTGCGACCAGGTATTGATAGACGACCCGTCGGTCGATTAGCCGCGCGATGGCTGTTTCAATCATCACGGGCTCTTGGGCAGCTCGTTGGTGATTGGGCAGAGATTGATTCAACAGGCGCTGTGCGGCCGTTGTCGAAATGGGATATCCATCGACCGTCGCAGCGATCTTGGGCGGCCCATCCAAGTCCTGTATTGAGGCTGCCTCCGTCGGTTGGGCCGATAGCTTGGCTGTGGTTAGAACACCGAACAGGAGCAAGCTCAGCTGAAGTGCGGGCCAAGGTTTCATGGATCGAGCAAGGCCTCATTCACGCGGGAATTTGAGTAATGATCGTTAACTCGACGATCGTCGCCGATCTGTGTCGGAATATCAGTGGCCGTCTAGGGCAAAGGGATGTTCTTCAGCAGAATTTTTACGGGAACGAGCACGATTGCGGCGGCGGTCTTGTAAACCAGCGTGAGATCTTGCGGGTCGTCCTTAAAATAATACTGAATCGAAATTTCGCCATTGTCTTGCCGCAATGTTTCCGTCGCGATGGGCTCAATCGAATTGCCATTGGCATCCTCGAGATACATCGGATTATTGAAAGCCCAGCCCTGGTGTGACTCCAACGCATTTTGCGAGTCTTCAAAACTCAAACTGACGGTTACGCCGAACAAATCATCGTTCTTCCGGATTCCGCCGAACGTAACAACGGCGCCGGCTTTTCGTTGTTCGGTGCCGATCTCGAGTGCACCGATGCTCTTGAATCGAAAGGTCTCCATCCGTCCGGGCAACACGGCATCGATGGTAGCCTCCAACGATTTGATGACTTCAATTTGTCGATCGAGCAGGCCAATCGGAATCAGAAACTCCAATTCGGGGATTTCCGGTTGGACCACACCATGAATTACTTGTTCTTCATTGATGACCGCAATCGGGTGGTCAAACTCATCCAACGCCTTGATCGTGGCGATCGGCAAATCGATCGAAATGGGTTGCAGACGCGGCTCCCAGCGAACTTGTACGGTCACTTGGCAATAATTTTGTTCCGGATTGAGCAGATTACGGGAGGCATTGATCTTCGTCACGGTCAAATCAAAAATACCGGAAACGTCTCGCGGCAGAACAAACTCCGCCGCCATTTTCTGGTCCGGATTATCCGCCGGCAGGCCTGGATTGGCAGCAGCCGCGCGGGCCGCGCGAGACGGCGCCAGACGCAATTGACCGGGCTCACCGGCATAGGGATCAATTTCCAGCGATGTCAGGGACATGACTTGATTGATTGCCTGCCAGAATTCGACTTGTTTCAAATCCAGGGTCAATTGCTGCTGCGTAAACTGGTCCGGAATTTCTTCATTGAAATCGACATCGTTGTTAGTTTGTTGGCGAATTTGCGACAACGCTTCGGTCACCGACATCGTGCCGGCAAGCGTTACTTTACTGGCCTGCGTGACTTCGGAAACAGCAATCTTGTCAAGTTCCAGGCGTATTCGATTGAGTCGTTGAACGGCATCCGAGGGAGTTCGATCGGTTGCCGGTTCCAGATGATCCAACACGAGCGTGCCGATCTTCAGCAACTCCTTCTCGGCTGTGTCGCGATCATCCATTTGCGGCGATTCGAGTTCTCGTTGCAATTCGGCGATCCTCTCGATCAATTCCATTTCGTCATCGGGAAGGTCTTGCGCGACCAGGAACGACGAACCGTTCGACAGCAGGAAAATGATGAGCAACGATAGTCGTCGTAAGTGAATCATGTGCATTCCGAAGACTGGGTGTAGGGAGAATCCGAATAACCATTGTAACCGTTTCTTTGGCAACCGCGAAGTTCAGCCCCGTTCATGGTGCGGACTCCGCGCGTTCGAAGAATCCGCCGATAGGCGTTTCGCGGGCGAAGCCAGGGCCTCGATTCACCGTCTGGCTGGTCGCGCTAGTCAGGAAATGTTGCTTTTTGGCATCATTTGGCCGCTACGAATTTTCCCAGGATTTTGCCCGTCGATTGTGACGTACCTTTTAGACAGTTTGGAATCGATCGGAACGCCACGGGAATATCACGAGCGAGGAATTCGAGGATGCACACCTATCTGGGTAAAATTGGTTTGGGACTATGCTTCCTTGGGTTGCAAGTTCTGCTCAATGCGCGCGCCGGGGGAGTTCAGACCCGGGAAGCAACCATTCGAATTCCCTACAAAAATGGATCCTACGTGGGTAAACCGCTGGCCTGGGATGGGCGCGATATGATGTTGCTGCGCCGAGATGGAAAAATCAATATTTTGCCCGTCGCTTCGGAGAAGGATTTCGAGACGATCAGCCATGATTTCAAACCGTTTTCGGCAGAAGCAATCCGCGAAAATTTGCAGCGGGAGTTTGGTAGAAAATACCAGGTCTCGATCACCAGAAATTTCGTCGTCGTACATCCGCCGGGCGATTATCAAGTCTGGGCGATGCCGTTCGAGAAACTCTATGGGCGATTTGACGCCTATTTTTCCAGTCGAAACTTCCCATTGTCGTCGCCCGATTTTCCGATGGTCGCGATCGTGTTGAGGACTCGGACCGAGTTCGACAACTTTTTGAGGGCCTATCACGATTACGACAGCCAGATTCTCGGCTACTATTCCCCCAAAAGTAATCGGATTATCACCTATGACCAAACTCAAGGTAGTTCAAAAGACCAAAACTGGTTTTTTACCGCCGACACGATCATTCATGAGGCCACCCATCAAACGGCGTTCAACACCGGCGTTCATTCGCGATACGCGCCGGTGCCGCGCTGGGTCAGCGAGGGATTGGCGATGTTATTTGAAGCGCCAGGGGTGAATAACAGTCTCTATTACACGAAACTGACCGACCGAATCAACCGGGGTCGATTGACTGAACTGAAAGCCTACTACCGCAACGAACAAGTCGCCGGTCGACTGCCCGAATTGATCGCCAGTGATCAGTTGTTTCGCACGGACCCGTCGTTGGCGTACGCCGTATCCTGGGGAATGACGTTTTACCTAAGTGAGAAAATGCCGCAACAATATCATCAGTTCCTGGCCAACGACGCTCAGCGCGATGACTTCGCGGACTATTCGTCGGCCCAACGAGCGCAGGATTTTGCGGCGACTTGCGGGTCGAAATGGACGGACTTGGAAGCGAACATGAAACGATTTATTCTAAGTCTGGAATAACGGTCTGGTTAATGCAATGAAAGTCTCCATCGCCATCTGTACCTGGAATCGAAGTCGACTCCTGCGCCAAACGTTGCAACAGCTTAAACAGTTGAACATCCCAGCCGATGTCACCTGGGAAATTGTTGTCGTCGACAATGGATCGTCGGACGATACCCGCGCGATCATCGAGTCGTTCCAAGGGCAATTGCCGGTTCAATACGTGTTTGAACCGCAACCTGGCCACGCGCGCAGTCGCAATGCCGCGATTGCCAATGTTACTGGCGAGTTGATTCTGTGGACCGACAATGATGTTATCGTCGAACCGAATTGGTTGGCCGCCTATGTCGCCGGTGCCCGCAAATTTCCTCAAGCGGCATTTTTCGGCGGGAAAATCGTTCCGGTGTTTGAGTCCCGGAAACCGATCTGGCTGGCCGAAACATGGCCGAAATGCCATCCGGTTTATGCGGCTCGTGATTTAGGGAACGACGAGTTTGAATTGCCACCTCAGCAATATCCGTTCGGAGCCAACTTCGCTGTTCGAACCGCCGTTCAAAAACAGTTTCCATTTAACGTCGACTGGGGACGATCGGCCAGTGCCATGTTGGGCGATGATGAAATTAACGTCCTCGATCGCCTGGCCCGGGCTGGGCATGTCGGAATTTGGTTGCCCACTGCGACGTTGAAACACTTCATTCCGGACGATCGCGCTACCGTCAAATATGTCAGTCGATATTTTGTCGGACAGGGTCAAGCCAACGTGCTAAAAGAAGCACCGACCATGAAGTCCAAATTTCACGCTTTGCGAGTGGCGATTCACAATCGAGGCTGTTTTGCATTAAAACGACGGTTCTCGCCTGCCGACGAATGGGTCTCGCATCTGATTCGCGCGAGTATCGCCTGGGGAGAATTTCGAGCCTGGAATCCCTCCACAGGGGTCGATCCCACAGCTGGAATCAACAAATGACCGCCGGAATAGCCAGAACTCGTTTGGTGGTGGCGACGGACGTTCGTTTTTGGCGGCGTGAAACCGGCGCTCAACAACGAATTGCGGAACTGGTACAGTATTTAAGCGAACATGCTTTTGATGTTACGACGTTGTTCCTCGGACCGATTGCCGAAACAACAACGACGAACGATCGGCTGCTGATTGCCGCAGCTAATTTGAGAGTCATTTCGTTAGTTGAAGACTGGCAACCCCAGGGTTGGTGGGATAGTATTCGCTGGCGCTGCAACTGTATTTTGGAGGCCTTGCGACAGCGGTGGAACCGCAAAGACGCGCAGCGGAGTTCGCCGGATTCAATCCAGCGTATCCGCTCCAAACGATTGTCTGAATTTCGGTCCGCCGAGTTTCAACGTCGGTTTCGCAGTTGTGTTGCCCGCCTACAGCCGCATGCCGTGCTTGTCGAATACATCACGCTGTCCTATTTGGTTCCCGACCGTTCACAGCGGGCGGGAGTTCTCTATGCCGTCGACACCCATGATGTGTTGTCGATGCGGCAGCAGCAATTTAAACAACATGGATACGAGCATTGGGTGGAGTTGTCACGGAACGAAGAAGCGGCGGCGATCGATAGTTTTGACGTTGTAATCGCGATCCAACCCGCAGAAGCGGCGATCTTCCGGAGTTTTGTCAGCCAACAACAACCGGTCATCGTGGCTGGAATGGCGGGACAGATGCACGAAGCCGCCGTAGACAATCGGAACACCAGGCCGCCGGCTGATTCCCTCTCCATTGGCATCCTGGCATCCAACAATGCTGCTAACCAACACGCGTTAAGTTGGTTTCTCGCTGAAGTCTGGCCGATTTTGTTGGCAGGTCATGATTCGCTACGGCTAATTGTCGCCGGCTCAATAACAAAATCGCTCGCCGGCGAACGACCGCTGGATCGCGTACAGATACTCGGTCCCGTCCAACAGGTGTCAGATTTTTATGCGTTGGTGGACATCGTTGTCAATCCAATTCAATTTGGTACAGGACTAAAAATCAAGAACATCGAAGCCATGTGTTTTGGAAAACCATTGGTGACGACGAAGCAGGGAATCGCCGGATCGGATCAATCGGTGGGAATTGCCAACCCTTGGTTGGTCGCCAACACCGCTGACGAAATGGCCCAACAGCTGTTACAACTGAGTTGCGACAAAAACCTGCGCGAACGGCTGACGCGGTCGGTACGGCAATACGTGGCCTCGGAATTGCCGGCTGACAAAATTTATCGCGAGTTAATCGCCTCTCTGTCTTCGTGCCAGAAAGATCATCCCGTTTCTTGAAGGAGCAAACGCCGTGTCAGAAAACGAATTTGTCCGGTTGACAAACTTTCAATCCGAGACCGACGCAACCTTGGCCAAAGCAATGTTGGAAGAGCATTCGATTCAGTCGACCATCGCTGGGATGGAGCCATCGGCGCTGGGTTTTTCGTTGGAAGGTGAAGGTGCGATCGAGTTATTTGTCATGAGTCGAGATGTCGAGAAAGCCAGGAAATTGATCGCAGATATCGCGGCGGCTGAACAGGAAGAAGTCACGCCGGCCTGGCGTTGCGCTTGCGGCGAAGACGTCGATGAAGGATTCTGGGTCTGTTGGAATTGCGGGGCGGAGTATGGCTCAGCGGGTGAACCCTAAACCCTCTCACCGTATCCGAGTTGCATCGATGCTTGTTGATAAAGTTGATTCGCGTCCACCAAGAGTTCTTGCAACGCTTCGGCGCGATGCGCATCAGACGGATGAGTCGACATGAATTCCGCTGGTTGATTGCCTTGTTTCAAATCTCCGAACCGTTTCCAAAATCCGGGCGCGGCATTGGGATCGTAGCCCGCTTGGGCCATCAAGGTGATTCCAATGTGGTCCGCTTCGGATTCTTGTTTGCGACTGTAAGGGAGCAACACACCGTATTTTGATCCGACGCCATAGGCTTGCATCAACAGTTCTTTTCGGGACGGTGCGTAAGTCCCTGCAATTTTCTCGGCCAACATTTTGGCCCCGTCGACCGCCATGTTTTGGCTCATTCGCTCGCCGCCGTGACGCGCCAGCGCATGTGCTACTTCATGGGCCATGACCACGGCGATTCCGGCCTCGTCTTCACAAATCGGCAGAATTCCTTCATAAATGGCGACCTTACCACCTGGCAAACAAAAGGCATTTTGCGTTTGGTCGGCAAGCAATTTGAATTCCCATTGGTAATCGCTTCGATCGGCGACGCTGGCGATCCGCTTGCCAACCCGACCTACTAAATCCGCAAGTCGTTGGTTTTGCGAGAGTTGACCCTTGGAAAGCGTCTCCTGAAAGGCACTTTGACCTAGCGATAATTCCTGGCCTTCCGGAATCAACAGCAATTGTGGTCGTTTTGTCACCGGTGCAGTTTTGCAGCCGCCACAACACAGCGTTCCCATTCCAACATAGCTGGCGTGTTTGATAAATTGACGACGAGACAAGGCGTTCATTATGGGATTTTCCTACAGCTGATTCGGCCGACAAATTGGCGCGGAGCCCTCACCCGAATCATGCAATTGAGTATGATGATTTGTCGACGACTCCGGTCGGCGAGAGTAGGCGCCGGCTACCGTTTTGTCACCGGCAAATTCGGCATGCTAGCCTATCAAATGCCAGCAGCTTGATCAGCATGAGGATGTTGGCAGTGCCAATGATTGGGGCCAATGTCGTGTGTGATCGATGGGCAAAATTTTGTTTTTTAGTCGTCTTCTTTTTTGAGAGTCTCTCCGTTGTCCAAGACGCGTTGGTCCGATCTTAATCGCCGCATTGTCAATTGCGACCAATGTACGCGCTTGCGAGAGCATTGTTTGATCGTCGCTCGGGAAAAACGGAAGTCCTACTCTTTGGAAGACTATTGGGGTCGACCGGTCGCGAATTTTGGATCGCCTCGTGCGGATTTGTTGATCGTTGGCTTGGCGCCGGGAGCCCATGGAGCGAATCGAACGGGGCGCATGTTTACGGGTGACCGCAGTGGAGATTGGCTTTTTCGGGCGCTACATCGTTTTGGATTTGCCAATCAGGCCGAATCGACCGGGCGCGACGACGGGCTGATAATGCAAAATTGTGTCATCACCAATATCTGCCGTTGTGCGCCACCGGATAATAAACCACTGCCCGCTGAGATCGCCGCCTGCCAACCGTTCTTTGCGGAAACGCTCGAATTATGCCAGCCTCGGATATTGGTTGCTTTGGGCGGACTGGCCTGGACTGCGACAATCAATCAGCTGCTAGAAATCCAATGGTTAGAACCTGTTCGGCCGCAGCAGAAATTTTCTCATCTGGCACAGCTAAAGCTGCCTAACGGACGTTTTCTGATTGGAAGCTATCACCCGAGCCAACAAAACACGTTTACAGGCCGATTGACTGAAACGATGTTGGACGATGTTTTCCGATTGGCTCGTTCGTTGATTTCGGCAACTTGATGGGTGCAATTCGAATTTTTCGCGGACATTTGCCGACGTAGAGTCCGCCGCCAAGATCGCGGGGGTGCTTGTTAGCGAAGCAAATCGGTTGCGACTTTGGGCAGTCATGAAAATAATTCAAGTTGATACGTTACCTATTTTGTCAGGGGTGCCCCCTTAGGTGGCATTTTTCGGTCGATTCGTCATCCTTAGCCCACTAAATCGAAAACCGTTCTCTTTACGAAACCGTTACATTTTACAAGAATTATGACATCTGAGACGATCCAACAAATTGAATGCAATCAATTACATTCAAGCGTCGAATTAGGAATTAGTGATTCGCCGGTAACTTAATCTTCCCAGCCCATTTAATAAGGCGCCGCAACTGCGCCTTTTCACTTTCTTTTGCAGGCCCAACTCAATGTCGGAAGTTATTAACTCTGCCAGCAGATCACTGGACGATACCAACGAGCCCTATCTAAAACAAACCACCGATGTTGATCCGACCGAGACACAGGAATGGCTCGACTCGTTGGACTACATTTTGGAAAGCAAAGGCAAAGAGCGGGCGAAGTATTTGCTGTCGGTCCTGGAAGCGCGCGCCCGACAAGAGGGCGTGGATTTGGAAATGAAATCCAATACGCCGTATATCAATACAATTTCTTTGTCTGAACAACCAGCCTATCCTGGCAACCGCGAAATCGAACGGCGCATCAAAAGCATCGTGCGTTGGAATGCGATGGCAATGGTTGTGAGAGGTCAAAAGGCTTCGTCGGCACCGGGCTTGGGCGAAGTCGGTGGCCACATTTCGACCTTCGCATCAGCGGCCACACTTTACGAAGTTGCTTTCAATCATTTCTTTCGGGGGCGCGGCGAAACAGGTTACGACGGCGATCAGATTTATTTTCAGGGCCACGCCTCACCGGGCATGTACTCACGAGCCTTTCTGGAGGGTCGATTCAGCGAAGAGAATCTAGTGAACTTCCGCCGCGAGTTGCAGGACGTGCCAGGACTTTCGTCCTACCCGCACCCCTGGCTGATGCCGAATTTTTGGGAGTACCCGACCGTCTCGATGGGACTCGGCCCGATCATGGCGATTTACCAAGCCCGTTTCAACGAGTATCTAAAAGACCGCAGCATCAAGGACACCTCGAATCAGCGCGTGTGGGCATTCCTTGGCGATGGTGAATGCGACGAACCTGAATCGCTCGGTGCGATTACATTGGCGGGTCGCGAAAAATTGGACAATTTGAAATTTGTGATCAATTGCAATTTACAGCGGCTGGATGGTCCGGTTCGGGGCAATGGCAAAATCATTCAAGAGCTCGAAGCGTTGTTCCGCGGCGCTGGCTGGAATGTGATCAAAGTCGTCTGGGGCGATGATTGGGATCCAATTTTGGAACGCGACGAATTGGGATTGCTCGTCAAACGGATGGGCGAAATTGTGGACGGTCAGTTTCAGAAATACGTGGCGATGCCCGGCTCGTACATCCGCGAACATTTCTTTGGCCACTATCCCGAGTTGCTGGAACTGGTCAAAAACTACTCCGACGAAAAACTGGTACGGATGCGTCGCGGTGGTCACGATCCCGAAAAAGTCTACGCCGCCTACAAGGCCGCTTGTGATCACAAAGGGCAGCCCACGGTGATTCTGGCCAAGACGATTAAAGGCTACGGGCTGGGTGAAGCGGGTGAGAGTCGCAACATCGCTCACAATCAGAAAAAACTTAACGAAAAAGAGTTGCTCGAATTCCGTACGCGTTTCGGCATTCCAATTTCTGACGAAGACGTTGGCAAAGCCCCGTTCTACAAACCGTCGGAGGACAGTGTCGAGATGAAATATCTCAAGGAACGACGTGCCGCGTTGGGTGGCCCGGTGCCTTCGCGCCCCTTGGCGATTCCACGAATGGAAGTTCCTCGTTTCGAAGAGTACCGTTCCCTGATCGACCGCGACAGCGAAAAAAAGGAATTGTCGACCACCATGGGTGTGGTGCGATTGCTGGTCAAGCTCGTCGAAGATGCCAAGATTGGCAAAAACATCGTGCCGATCGTACCGGATGAATCGCGAACGTTCGGAATGGAATCGATGTTCAAACAGATCGGCATTTATGCTCACGCCGGGCAATTGTACGAACCGGTGGACAGCGAAAACACCATGTTGTCTTATCGAGAAGCCAAAGACGGACAGTTGTTGGAAGAGGGGATTACCGAAGCCGGCTCAATGTCATCGTTCAACGCCGCTGGCACGGCCTATAGCGCGCACGGCGTGAATATGATTCCGTTCTACATTTATTATTCGATGTTCGGTTTTCAGCGCATTGGAGATTTGATCTGGGCCGCCGCCGATATGCGGGCCAAGGGTTTCTTGCTCGGTGGTACTGCCGGCCGAACGACGCTCAATGGAGAGGGGTTGCAACACGAAGACGGTCACAGTCTGCTCAATGCGATCGCCTTCCCCACGGTGCGGGCTTACGATCCGGCGTTCCATTACGAAACTGCCGTGATTATTTTCGATGGCCTGAAAAAACTCTACGAAGACGGTGAAACCGCGATCTATTACATCATGGTGGGCAATGAGCAATATGTCATGCCCACCATGCCGGCCGGTTGTGAAGAAGGTATCGTCAAAGGAATTTACAAATTTCGTTCGCGTGAAGTTGCCGGCGCCAAACAGCAGGTCCAGTTGTTCGGTAGCGGCGCGATCATGAATGGCGTCCTCAAGGCTCAGGAAATTCTGGCGGAAAAATACCAGATCGCTTCGAATGTCTGGTCCGTCACCAGTTACACTCAATTGCGTCGCGAGGCACAAGAATGTCGTCGCTGGAACATGTTCCATCCGACTTCACCACCGCGCCAAAGTTATCTGGCAACCGTACTCGCGGGAATGACGGGCCCATTCATCGCCGCCAGCGATTACGTCCAAGCACATACGGAACAGATTGCCGATTTCTTGCCCGGCGATCTTGTGGCTTTGGGTACTGACGGCATGGGGCGCAGCGAGACACGGCCCGCGTTGCGTCGACACTTCGAAGTTGACGCCGAATGTGTCGTCATCGCCACGCTGTTCAAATTGCACCAACAGGGGCATTTTGATGCGGCGTTCGTGGCCGCTGCAATTCAAGACCTCGGGGTAAATCCTGACAAAGTAAATCCGCTGTATGCCTGATTGAATCGCTTGGTGAACGGCGAAGTTTCCGGCGACCTGTTTTCGATTGCGCAAAAAACTATCCACTGACTAAATTAAAAAAAACACAATGCCCACTGATCTCAAAATTCCCAACCTGGGTGAAAACGTCACATCAGCCGACGTCCTGGAAGTATTGGTCGCCGTCGGAGACCAAATCAAGAAAGATCAAGGCATCGTCGAATTGGAAACTGACAAAGCGACGATGATTGTTCCGTCAACCGCAGCTGGCGTTGTCACCCAGATCCACTGTTCCCCCGGCCAGACCGTGGCAGTTGGAGCCGTGGTGGTGACGATTGAAGCGACGGTTGGCGAAGCCCCACCGGCTCCTGCCAAGCCCGCAGTCGCACCCGTGGCGGCAGTTCGTCCTCAACCGGCTGTGGAACCAACGGTTCCGCTGGCTCCAGTCGTTCCGAAACCACCGACTCGGCCGGTCACTCCAGTGGCACCGCAGCCGATGGTGTTGACGGAGTCTTTGCCAACCACCGGTAATTTAGTCGCGGCCGGCCCGGCGATTCGCCGGTTTGCCCGCGAAGTCGGAGTGGATCTAAACACGGTACATGGGACAGGAGACAATGGTCGCATCATTCGCGATGACGTCTTGAAAGTTGTTCGTGAAGGAAGCAAGTCCGGAAATTCGACTCGCGCACAAACCGGCGGACAAAGCGACGGACATGGTCCCGTGCATGTCGAAAAAATGCCGAAGATCCGCCAGACCATCGCGCGTAAAATGCATGAATCCTGGACAACCTGTCCTCGGGTAACGAATTTTGATGACGCCGATATTACGGCCTTGGATGAGATTCGCAAGAATAGCAAAACCGAGTATGCGGCCAAAGGTATCAATCTCACGACGATGCCATTTCTGATCAAAGCGCTGGCCATGTCGCTGAAAACGCATCCGCTAATCAATGCATCAGTCGATATGGAGGCCGGACAGATTATTTACAAAGACTATGTAAACATCGGCGTGGCCGTGGACACGGATCGCGGACTGGTGGTGCCCGTGTTGCGGGATGCGGACAAACTCAGTATTCCCGAGATCGCACGGCAGTTGGGCGACCTGGCAGATGCGGTTCGCGATAACAATTTTACGGTGGAGCAGCTACGCGGCGGAACTTTTTCCATCAGCAACCTCGGCGCGATCGGCGGAACTTATTCAACTCCGATCATCAACATTCCCGAAACAGCAATCCTGTTAGTTGGTCGTTCCCGCAAAATGCCGATTGTTTTGCCGAATGACCAAATCGCCGTTCGCTTGATGATGCCGCTGAGCCTATCCTATGATCACCGACTGATCGATGGCGGAGCGGCAGCCCGCTTCCTCAACGATGTGATCGCCTACTTACAAGCTCCCAGTCGATTGTTGTTAGCGTTGTAGACTCGCCGCCAGCTATCGCCGGGATCTTGAGCCAGGCGGAAACTTAAACAAACAGCGTCAAGGATTCGGTTTTAGTCGCCAAGGATTGCCTGTCACAAATCACTTTTTTTAAGCGGCGACCGCGACCATGGACTTGATCAAAATTACGTTTGCTCTGATCGTATTGTTGTGTCCGTCCGTGATGCTCATCGGTCAAACCGAAAATGCCGACGAGGAACAGGCCCGACTGCGGGGCTCTTTGACTCCCGAGCGCACCTGGTGGGACTTGCGACATTACGATCTGTCGATCGCCGTTGATCCTGATACAAAAACGATCCGCGGTTCCAATACAGTACGATTTTCTGTACTTCAGCCGGCCCAAACCCTGCAAATTGATTTGCAAGAACCGCTGGCGATCCAGTCCGTGCGACACCGCGAACGGGATTTAAAATTCAAGCGCCAGGGAAACGCCTACTTTATTGAATTTGATCAACCCCCAGCGGTTGGGGCCACCGAAGAAATCAAAATAGATTATGCGGGCCAACCGACGGAAAGCCAAAACCCGCCGTGGAGCGGTGGCTTCACGTGGCAAAAAGACGAACTGGGAAAACCTTTCATTGCCACCTCCTGTCAAGGAATTGGCGCCAGTATTTGGTGGCCCTGTAAAGATCACGGCTACGACGAACCCGAGGACGGCGTCGACATCCGGGTCACGGTCCCCGAATCCTTGACAGCAGTTTCGAACGGTCGCCTCCAGAAAACCGAACATGATGCGACTGCCAAAACGAAGACTTTTCACTGGCAAGTCACTCAACCCATCAACAATTACGGTATCAACGTAAACATCGGCAACTATGTTAATTTTTCAGACAAATACACCGGCGAATTTGGCACATTGGATCTCGATTACTGGGTGCTCGACCAGCAACGCGCGAAAGCGGAAACGCATTTCAAAGAAGCTCCCCGTACAATCGCGGCGTTTGAATATTGGTTCGGCAAGTATCCTTTCTACGAAGACAGTTACAAATTGGTCGTAGTCCCCTATCTCGGCATGGAACATCAAAGCTCGGTCACCTACGGCAATGGATTTGCCAACGGCTACCGTGGCTCTGACTTGAGTCAAACCGGGGTGGGCATGAAATTTGACTTCATCATCGTCCACGAATCGGGGCATGAGTGGTTTGGCAACAATATCTCGATGAAAGATGCCGCCGACATGTGGATTCATGAAAGTTTCACAAACTATTCAGAGAATCTGTTCGTCGAGTATCATTTCACAAAAAAGGAAGCCGAAGACTATGTGATTGGTTGTCGTAAACGCATCAGCAATGATTCCCCGATCATCGGCACGTATAATGTCAATCAATCCGGCTCGGGTGATATGTATTACAAAGGGGGCAATCTGTTGCATACCCTGCGACACATGATTAACGATGACGCCAAATGGCGCGAGATCCTGCGCGGGCTGAACAAAACGTTTTGGCATCAAACCGTCTCGACCGAACAAGTCGAGAAGTACCTCAGCCAACAATCCGGGTTGGAACTCAAACCGTTTTTTGATCAGTATCTGCGTTCCACGAAAATTCCAGTGTTGCGGTATCACCTCGACGGCACCAAATTGACATATCAGTTTGAAGAGGTCGTGGAAAATTTCTCAATGCTGATACGCGTGTCGATCAACGGACAAACCGTTAGCTTGACCCCGACCGAGAATTCACAAACTCTGGATTTTGGATCGGAAATCGACGAATTCGAAGTCGATCGAAATTTCTATATTCTTGTTCGCTCAGAGTGAACAGAATTAAAATGGCGGGTGGCGACAGAAAAACTTGCTTTCCAAATTAAGCCAGATCGGCGCTGGAAACGAGTGGATTGTGACCGCGCCGATTACTTCGGAATCTGCAACCAGCCCTTCAACTGCGATGTTTGGCTTTTGTTTGGTTTGGTGTTCAGCTTCAATTGCCAATCTCGTACCGTCTTGGTTCCAATCTTGATCGGCATCTCGATCAATTGATCCCGTCGCGAAATCAACAACTTGATTTCCTGACCGACTTCGTAGAGACTTAACCGCCCTTCCAATGCGGCAACCCGGTAGCCATCGATCGCGATGATTTCATCCCCCGTATTGAGGCCGACGACAGTTGCCGGGGAATCCCGTTCCACGCGAACGATCGTGACGCGCCCGCCCGTCTCGCCAGTTTGAATTCCCAACCAAGGCCGGCCTTGCGGCGGTTTCTTCTCGGGCGCTGCTGCGCCCGGACCGGTGGATTTCGACCCCGTTGCATCGACCGATTTCTGGTCGCTTCCCGATTTCGGATCAGCGACCGCAGTCTTCAGCTTGGGCTTCAATTCCGTGTTTGTTTTCGAGCTTGGTTTTGGCGTGGACTTCGGCTCAGACTTTGGTTTTGAACTGGGATTTGATTTGTTCGTTGGAACGTCAACCTGTTTCGGCTTATTCGCGATCGGCAGCTCCCGTTGGTCAACGCCTGGCACCTGCAAACCCAACGCGACCACGTCCTGGTAATCAAGCTCGTTTGTCGAATCCACTGCGGCCTGAAACCAATCGGTGAGGTCCGTTTCAGCAATTTGGCTGGCTGTTTCTCGAAAGTCGGCCACGGTGTAGCCGGTTTCAGCATAGGACTCAAACATCGTTCGCATCACATCGTCGAGGCTCTTTTTTCCTCGAGTCAGTTTGCGAATCTTGGCGTCCAAGAGGAAAGCCACAACTGCGCCCTTGGAATAATAGTCGACACTGGTATTCGAGGAATTTTCATCTGGCCGATAAAATTTGATCCAGGCATCGTACGAGGAATCTGACAAACTCTGCAGATTCCGCCCGCTGGATCGTTGCACGCTGTCGATATTGGCGGACAATCGTGACAGAAACTCCGACTGGGTCAGCAAGCCCGCGCGAACCAGCACCAGATCCTGGTAGTAGCTGGTAATTCCTTCGGCAATCCAAAGACTCTCGGTATAGATTTCGTTTTCATAATCGTATTGAACCAGCGATTTTGGCCGCAGTCGCCGCACATTCCAGGTATGAAAAAACTCGTGGCTGGCCAGACTAAGCCAGCTCTTGTATCGCATTTTGTCCCGAAAGCTCCAGCGGCTGGCCATGATCAGAGTCGAATTGTTGTGTTCCAAGCCGCCACCGGATTCACAAATGATGTTCAGAAACAGGTACCGATCGTACGGCACGACGCCCCATAATTTTTGCTGTTCGCTAACCACGCGCGTTAGATCGGTTGCCGCTTGCGTGCCATCCCAATATCCCGTGTCTCCGACGTTGACTAACTGATGTGGGACGCCGCCCACGGAAAAGGGAAAGATATCGATGTTGCCGGCCACGATCGGGCTATCCACCAACTCGTCAAAATTCTCGGCTAAAAAAGTATGGGCTTGTTTCCCGGTCACATTGAGGCTGGTGGCGCTGCGCGTCCAGCCGGTGGGCATGACGAGCTGTACTTCATGCGGTTTCTTGAGCATCGAAGGGACCGTAATAAACGTGGCCGCGCCAGTTAGCACGGCAAACTGCCGATCCAACCAGTTCGTTCGCACGGACAATTCGTTGCAATAGAGTCGATAGGAAACTGAAATGCGTTTGGTTTTTGGCGTTTGCACCAACCAGCGGTTCTTGCGAGTCTTGGCGAATTCCAGTTGGGTCCCATCGTCCGCGGTTACCGTCATCGAATCGATATGTTTGGCGTACTCGCGCACCAGATAGGATCCCGGCGTCCAAACCGCCATCATCAGTTCCGTTGTTTTTCCGGTGGCGGATACGTCCAATGTGACCTGCACATAATGGTTCTTCGCATCGGACAGATCGACTTGATATTTTAGCGCCGGTTTCTCAGTTGCCTGACGTTGTGGTACCGCCGTGGATTGGGCGTTGGAGTTCAAAGAACCAAGCCAAAACACCAGGGCTGTCAGGATTGTTAATTGACAGCCAAAAAGCAAAAAAGAACGCGTCATATCAGGTCCAGCAGGGTTGTTGTTGAGTCGCTTGTTTGACAGACCTGATTTTAACATGCCCGAGCCGGGAAAGTTGCTTTTGGATCTGGATCCATTGCGATTGCCTGGGGAATAAAACGGTTCAACACCCCGCTTTTTCGCCATAAACGGTGCTTTCGGACGCGATTTTCTGACTGAGACGATTCGTTGTCCGCCGGATGCGGAACCAATCGGACGCGGCGTCTGCGGGACCATCTTACCAGTGCGGGAAGTTTAGAAACAAACCGCTTGTCGGTCGAGATTCAGAAAAACCGGCCTTCTTGAATAGATCGGTTGAACATCGGTTTCGTTTCTGGGACACATCGCGATGTCAAATACTTGGTTGATCGATGACAAAGACTCATTCCTGCAACTGGGATAGCCGTAGCCTCACCATCGAGATGACCAGTGCCTTGGGGATTGGCTTGTTCAAGGGGAACTGGACTGAACCCTTGGCGAACTTGTACGCCGCGAGTCGATCGGCGAATGCGTCTATGACGTCCGGGTGGGGATAGAAGCCAACATGCTTGGGATACCCGGCGACCATGATCTGCTTGTCGCGCTTTTCGTCCTTGACCAGGGAAAATGCTGGGATGTTGTAGTTCATCAGTTCGGACACCCCGGGTGCTGCCTGCCAGATGCAAGATCGCAATTCTTCCAGTGCGCGCTGTGTTTCGGGAGGTTGGGCGGCGATGTACGAATCTACTTCCTTCGACGTGGTTACCTTTTTGCCCATTATCGCCACCAGAACAGTGTCCGTTTCTCTTGTAGCCTAACGTTTTGGTTCAGTGGGCGTCCGCCAAAAAAACCTGATTTCAAAACCCACGTTGTCGGCCACTTCGGTTCAAGGCATGGTTCTGCGGCCCGGATGGAAGTTACCAGGTGAATTCTCGAAAGTAGTCGTCCCAAAGACGGTCAGCATATTTCAAAGCATATGTCTCGGCAAACGATTCGCCGCGCGCTGAGCGGACTCGGGATTTTGTCGTCATCCGATCGTGGTGATGCCCCAGTTCATGGAGCAGAACGTGCATCAATTGGAATCCTTTGATTGATGCTTCGTCAAAGTAACACAAAACGCCTTCGGGGTCATCTTCGATCGGTTCGTATTCGACGCCGAGTCGATTGAGAATATCCGAATGCGCGTTCACAAATGTGGTGTCCCAATCGAGCGTGAATTCACGTTCCCAAGCGCCCACAGCTACAACGCCATCCCAGTGCCATCCCATTGCATCGCCGCCCTCCGCAAGAATGATCGCATCAAGGCCGTCGGACAGTTCATTCCAATTCGGCAAAAGTTGGATGAATCGTTTCACGTCCGCGATGGTGAGATAGTGCTTGTAACCGTCGCCCGGACGTAAACGATCAATCACCGTTTCGGCTTGGCGAATTTGCGAGTAGTGGTTCGAAAGGTCGGTTCTGTTCTTGCGGGTGACCTTTCCATTACGAACCTTCGTGCCGGTCTTTCGTTGTGATCGTCGCATGAGAGTTGATTATCCGCAGCACGACGGCGGTAACGAGGCCGCGACCAAAAAACTATGATTTCAAAACCCGCGTTGCCGGCGGCTTATCGTAAACGCACACGTAAAATAGTTGGCCGAGCGGGAGCCGGTGACGAGCTCGGAGCGACAGCCAACGACTCTTTTTGTGTGCCGGCGAAAATCACTTCGCCAATTATCCTTGATGGTAGCTTGTCCCGGCGGACAAGCAATGACTTCGACCCCATCGCTGACGAATTTCCGCGGCTGTCGCTTCCGGTTCGTTCGGATTTCGAACGAACCGGAATGACGACTTACCGGAGACCTTCGCAGCGATGGGTTGGTCGACCTTTACGAATCCTCAGATGACGTCCGACACCAAAAGAAAAGACCGGGAGAAAAGACCGGGGCGAAAAGACCGGGGCGAAAAGACCGGGGCCACACCAACGAGTTTCCAAGGCGGCGAAGACTGGGAGAAAAGACCGGAGAAAAGACCGGGGCCACACCAACGAGTTTCAAAGGCGGCGAGGCGGCGAAGACTGGGGCCACACCAACGAGTTTCCAACGAGTTTTGGACAAGACCGATTTGGCCGCCCATTTTGATGGTTAAGAATAGTTGGACTGAGAATTGGTTTGGGGATGATAGCGGAGATAGGAACAATCACATCGCGTTGTCCGAGCACTGCGGGGATGAAAGCTGGGAGGGGAGAAAGCTGGAGCCACGCCAAGACATTTTTCGTCAAGGCATTTTTCGATTCGTTTTTGCTATCAGGGCAAACGCAGGCACTAAACTGCTAGCAAACAACGGCTACTCGTATTTGCAGTTGTCTGGCCCCGTTCGTTCCCGTCTCCGAAACTTTCCGCGTCAGCTGCGTCACAATCCCAGTTTAGAAACCGTTGTGCAACAGATTCAGGATTAAGGGCAGTAACCCATTCGTCAAAAATCTCGTGGGGAAGATCTCCAACGAGCAACAACGTGATTTTTGATCGTTCCGCCCCCGTTCCAAAGAATCCTTCGGCGTCCAACTGCTTGAATCCATCCAGCAAGGCCAGCCAAAGCGGTCCAATATGTTCCTCGAACACATCCATATCTGCGTAAAAGTTGTCCTGCAATACAGAATTGACGTCCTCGATAAGTTCTCCGCCGTCAACGGGAAAGAACTCCCAATCACCATATGACCATCGCATAATATTGCGAGTGGTTTTTATGTCGTGTTTGGGATCGACCTTTTTGTTGTAGTGTTTGACTGTGGCAGTGAGCCCCTCTTCCGTGTTCGCTGCAGCGAGAGCAAACTGCAGTGAGTCGTCTGTCCATATTGCGAAAGTGTAAAATGAACGTTCAGGATTTGCAGCAAGCAAATCTGTGAAAGTCTTTCGGAGTCCGTCACGGACTTTCGTTGCTAGATCAGCGTAGTCGATGGATCCCATGTTTTTCGGATAACGAATAACAAACTATCCCGACTTTTTACGGAGGGATAGTTTGTGCGTTGAACTGAGACGCTTCGCTGGGACGCGGTTTGCGGATTCCATTGGGCGAAGCGAATGTCGATCTGCAGTTTAATGCAATGGACGGCTGAGATGCAAGCAGAAAGGATGGCGGACAGTCCGGTTTGTATCGGACAGACGGGAAGGTTGCACGGATTGAATCGGTGTGGGTTTCCTCTTCAACGGTGTGGGTTTCCTCCTCAACGGTGTGGTTTTCATGTTGGGCCAGCAGCGATCGGGCGCGACGGGAGTCGCGGTGGAAGGCTTGATCGAACGATTGGAAAAACTGGCCGCAATCGAGGGGTTTCGATGCCAGCACGACTCATTGAACTTCGGCGATACGTTCAGGGCTGGGTGGGCTACTTTCGTTTGGTCCCACTGAAATCATTTTACGACGATCTGGACAAGTGGATTCGTCGCCGTGTGCGTGCCTGTTTCTGGCAGCAATGGCGCAATCCACGAACCCGCATTCGTAACTTGCTTAAGCTGGGCATTCGAGAGCGTGAAGCCTATACGCATGGCAGCAGTAGCAAAGGCCCTTGGGTGATGTCGTCCAGCAAAGCCATTCACAGGGCCTTGTCTACCGACTATCTCAAGCAGTCAGGATTATCGAGTCTATTAACAATCTGGACCAGCTTGCTTCTAAGGGACGAACCGCCTAGTGCGGACCCGCATGCTAGGTGGTGTGGCAGTGGTCCGCAGCAATGCGGCCCCTATGCCGATTCGTTGTTCGCCATCACATCGCTATGTTGGCGTGTCAACGTTGTCCCAGCTCTCTGGATCGAGGAAGTTGACCAACCAATTGAGCGTGTGGTGCCGCTGTTCTACCACTCCCACTTCTGCGCTCAAGGTGGCCGGAACCCAATCGTCATCCTGAGACCAGTCCAATCCTTCGGGTAACATCCCGCCTTGGTTCAGATAAGCATCGCGAATCGCCCAATGAATTCGCATGATCAGATCCTGAGCGTCCAGAATCTGCGCAGCGGGTCGTAGTCGGGCAGAGGTAATGAATTCGGCATCCTCCTCATGTGGACTCACGAGTCCAGCCAACTTAGGCACGTCACACATGCCGCTTGGCCAATCCAGTTGCTCGATGTGGCCCAATGCCCACATCAGTACCCAAATGCTCTCCAACCGCCAAACGAGCGACTGACATTCGCCGGGGCTCGGGTTCTCGTTTTCCAGAAACGCCTTCTCCGATGGGCTTACGCTTTTCCAAAGATCAAGTTGCTCGATGATTCCAAGAGTCTCGACTTGGGGAACTCCTTCGGCTCGAAGTTCAACGGCCCAAAGGACCATCGTGCGCCTTGCGACTTCGTCTGGTAGTTGAATCTTGACTTCGTTGTCATCATCGACAAACAAGGGACCAGAATAAACAGGCACCGATCGCCCTCGCAACTCGGTGAAGGAACGAAGTGCACGTCCACGCTGACGGTCGTTAGCGTATTCCCAGCTTTCAGGTGAAGGATATGCAGGCGTCAAGAGCCGGTTTCTCTTTGTTGGCGAACGACCGCATTCATCGAGTCGCCGGAGTTGAACCACCATCAGGAAGCGGCTGATCCGCGACTTCGATGCAATGCTTTGTTATTTGCGGTTTTCGGCTAGGCAAGCGAATGTATGTTCGACCAGAATCGCTCTGCCGTCTGCGAGTATCGGCGATGATTCTATGCAAATCAAAGTCTAGATCGGCCCCAAGCCGATGGCGTATCGACTTTATTTCTTCGGTTGGGTCAGGAATCATCATAGGCCTCGATTAGTTGCTCGGGTGTACAAATGGTAGGGGGCTCGTAACCCGAATCTCTGCAAATAGCCTCAATCAGGTGTTGAGTCGACGGATTCATTATATGCTTAAAGTTCCAGGTAGCCAAATAGTCAATTCCGTTCACCGCAGTCACTGCAATATGGGTAGCGTCTCGAGGCTCCGTTTTTGGAACCGCATGATTGGCGAGCAATGCATTCGCGAGCTTTTCCGTTTCTTCATCAATGTCCAATAGGTCGATGTTTATGAGTAGATCCAATCGTTCCTGCCCAGCCTCCGTGTCTCCAGCACCGCATTCAGCAGCAACGAGATTTGACGCAAAGAGTTGGTAACGTTTGTCAGCCGCATTCCACCAACGCCGCATAATCGTCTGCCTGCCAAGAATCACCGTGTCTGTGTGCAGTCTTCCGGCGATATGACCAACTACAGTAGTTTCGAGGTAAACGCTATCCATCGATTCATTCTACAGCAAATAACAATTATTATACGGACGTCTGTATATAGCCCTTAATTTGACGAGGATAGGAACAATGGCTAGTTTATCCAGTCTTCTCGATGGTGTTCGGGACGCACAACGACTTCGGCACGATTCGATTCGGACCGCGGCGTCGTACCTTCGCTGGATTACCGAGTTTCTCAAATTTCACTGCGAGAAAACCGGCCAGTGGCATAGCCCAATCGCGCTGGCCAGACCTTTGGCAAGTTGATTCCGGACCCACTTGGCGGTGAGTCGTGGCGTTGCAACTAGTGGTCCGTCAAGCTCAAGAATTAGGGTTGCTGTCATTAGCCGTTTGGGCGCTAACCTCGGTTTTTTGTGACGGAACCGTGGCTAGCGTTAAAACGGCTAATCCTAAATCTAAAGTTTGACCGACCACTAGCGCTAAAACCAAGCGCTGTCGGCACCCTTGTTTCTCCACAAACAGGTCGTCGATTCCGAAATCACCATCGGCGCGGTGCGCGCAAACAACTTGAACGGCCGCCGGTGGTCGTGTCGATCGAGGTGGTCCACTGGTTCGGTGGTGCAGCCTACGGGCGCAGCAAGGTTTATGATTGTGGTTTGCATTATGGTTGGCTTTATGGTTGGCTTTGTGGTTTTCGATCGAAATGTAGTCGCTGGCTGTCTTGCTTCGCGTTGAATTTGTAACTAAAACCAGAACTTGCCGGAAATTCAATTGAGGCTCGGAAGGCAATTTTCAACGCAGGCAATCGTCCAATTCAGTTGTTAGTTATGGTGCGCTAGATTGCTCGTGAAGTTTTTGGACGTGTCGATTGGAAGATTGATGGCGAGATTTCCACACCTAGACTGTCGTTTGGCTGAACCTGTGGATCCGGATGGAAATATTTTAGGTTCCGTGCATGAGGACTTGATTCATGGCCAGCGTTAAACCATTCCGGTCGATTTTGTTATTCGGCCCGCCAGGAGTTGGCAAAGGGACACAAGGCAAAATTCTCGGCACGATTCCAGGTTTTTTCCACATGTCGGCGGGTGATGTATTTCGGTCGATCGATATTGGTTCCGAGGAAGGCCGAGAGGTCTATGGCTACAGTTCGAGTGGTCAACTGGTCCCAGACGAGTTGACGATCAAGATCTGGAAGAAAGCTCTGGGGGCTTTTGTCGCGATGTCGACGTATAAACCATGGGAAGACTTATTGGTGCTGGACGGGCTGCCGCGCAATGTTGCACAGACTGAATTGGTCAAAGATCACCTGGACATTCGGCAAGTGATCAACCTGGACTGCGGTAATATCGAGGACATGATTCGTCGATTGCGGAGACGCGCGATTCGCGAAAACCGCTCGGATGACGCCAATGAGGAAATTATTCGTCGACGATTTGACGTCTACCGTGAAAAATCGGCGCCGTTGCTGAATTGTTACCCACCCGAGATTGTCGCACACATTGATGCGACGGGCTCTCCGGCATCAGTACTGGCAAGGATTTTACAGTACATTGCGCCCATTCAGGACCAACTGTTTCGCGAAGAAGCCAAAACGCGTTAGCGGAACAGCCAATGTTTGCTAAACCTACGATTCAAAATCGCGAGGGCCTCGCGAATTGTAGCGACCCCATCACCCGATCTCCGACTCCATGATACATAAGACTACGTTTGCTATTCGCTCGTATCACACCGATGCCTTTGGGCACGTCAACAACAGCCGCTATTTGGAATTGCTGGAAGAAGCCCGTTGGCGGTACGCGGAAGAAATTGGCTTGGTGGAATTGTTAGCGGCGAAGGAATTGGGGTTCATCATCATGGACATGCGGCTCCGATTTCGCGCTCCGATTCGGGAAGGCGAGGTCTTGGAAATTCAGACCAGCCTGATTACGCTCGGTTCTGCCAGCGGTGAAGTCCGGCAGTGGGCGAACAAGCTCGGTCACCCCCAGTTTGCCCTCAAGTCGTTGTTTCATTTCATCCTGATCCAGCGACAGACTGGTGCTTCGGTACCGATTGAAGGCGACATTCGAAATCGGTTGCTCGACGTGATCGAAGTCGAATAAAAATTTCTCGACGAACGCTATCGGCCGAGTACGTTGGTCCCCAAAATGGGTCGTAAACAAGGGGGAACGGTAACGCTGCCGTCTTCATTTTGATGGTTTTCCAGGACCGCAATTACGGCGCGGCTGAGTGCGTAAGCGGTGCCGTTGAGGGTATGGACAAAATGAGTGCCCTTTTTGTCCTTTTCCTTGTACCGGATATTCAAGCGACGCGATTGATAATCGGTGCAGTTGGAAGTGCTGGTCACTTCGCCCCATTCACCGGATTCGCCGCGGCCGGGCATCCAGGCTTCGAGGTCAAATTTCCGGTAGGCCGGTCCGCCCAAATCGCCGGTGGCGGTATCGACAACTCGAAACGGAACTTCGAGGGCGTCGAACAAATCGCATTCGATTTGTCGCAAGTGATTGTGCATCGCGTCGCTTTGTTCCGGCAGCGTGAACGCAAACATTTCGATTTTGGTAAACTGATGAACGCGGTACAATCCGCGCGAGGCGCGTCCGGCCGCACCGGCTTCCGTCCGATAGCAATGACTGATGCCACACAATTTGATTGGCAATTCGTCATCAGTCAGCGTCTTGCCGCCATACAAACCGCCCAAAGTGATCTCGGCGGTGCCGATCAACGACAGGTCGGAATTTTCGATACTGTAAATCTGCGTCTCGGGTCCCCGGGGCATGAATCCAATCCCTTCGAGGACGGAATCGCGCGCCAAGTCGGGCGTGATTGTGGGAATGAAGCCCAGTTTCGACAATTCCCGCACGGCGAACTGTTGCAACGCCATTTCCAACAGCACCAATTCGCCCTTCAAAAAATAAAAACCATTGCCAGTCGTGCGGGCACCTCCTTCAAAATCGATCCAGCCATGTTTTTCGCCGATTTCCACATGATCCAGTGGTTGGAAATCAAACGTTCGCGGTGTGAATTTTCCACGCGCGACTTCCAGATTCGAGTTGTCGTCCCCGCCGACCGGACACTCGTAGTGTGCCATGTTGGGAATCGTCAGTTGGATCGCATGGATTTCGCGATCGAGTTGGTCGTGCTCGTGCTGGGCGGCGTCCTTTTGGTCGCGAAGTTTGCGACCGGTTTCTTTTAGTGATTCGCGTTCGGGATCGGACTTGGCCGACCCAATCGACTTGGACGTGGCATTGGCTGCCGTATTCAACTCTTGGACTTGTTGCAATTTTGTTTTGCGCGCGGTCTCCAGCTCGGCCAATCGGTCGACGTTCGCCGAAACATTCCGATTGGTACAATTCTGTTTGACAGCGTCCAGGTTTTCGAGGATAAATTTTCGATCTAGCATGTTCAGCAATCGCGATTAAAATACTCGTGGGACGAAAACGACAGTTGCTGCTGAATATACCGGTCTTGGCCGGGATCGACTATCGTGGTTCCGCGCGAACTGTCGATGCATCGGGTGTGGGAAAGATTATTCAATCAGGTAGAAATCAAATGTCCGAAGACGGATCCTCAACTTTGGTGGCTGAACCGGTTGTCCGCCAGTCCCCCAAACAGAAAAAAGACCAGCGACCAAAAAAACAGCCTCGTTACCAGGTGATCCTGTGGGATGATGACGATCATTCCTATGAGTATGTGATCTTGATGATGCGTCAAGTCTTTGGGCACCCGATTTCCGAAGGTATTCAGATCGCCAAAACTGTCGATTCAGTTGGACGCTGCGTTTGCCTGACCACCACCCGCGAGCATGCGGAATTGAAGCGCGACCAAATTCATGCCTTCGGTCGCGATTTCTTGATCAGTCGCTGCGTCGGCTCGATGTCGGCGACGATCGAAGCGATCGAATGAACGCCAAGCTCAAAACGGTGACGTTGGGTTGCAAAGTCAATCAGTACGAAACGCAGTTCGTTCGGGAAGGTCTGCTCGGAATCGGCTACGAAGACGCCAATGACAATCAGTTGGCGGATTTGTGTATCGTCAACACTTGTACGATCACCGGCGAAGGTGACGCCAAGAGTCGCCAGATTATCCGCCGCTTGCATCGCGATAATCCAGACGCCCGGATTATTGTCATGGGCTGTTATGCGACCCGCGAACCGGAAGCGGTTGCGGCATTGCCGGGAGTCGCCGAGGTCATCAAAGACAAACGCGAATTGCCGGATCTATTGGGTCGGTTCGGAGTAATCGATATTCCCAACGGAATCTCGGGCTTGAATAACCGCCACCGCGCGTACGTCAAAGTTCAAGACGGGTGTTTGTTGCGATGCAGTTATTGCATCATCCCGACCGTTCGCCCCGAAATGTTCAGTCGACCGCTGATCGACGTGTTAGCCGAAATTCGGCGCTTGCGCGACAATGGATTTCGCGAAGTCGTCCTGACAGGAATTCACTTGGGACATTACGGTGTGGATTTCAATCGGGGCAAACCCAAATCGGAATGGACCCGACTGGCGGATTTGGTTCGAGCGATATGTACCACCGCTCCCGAAATTCGCATTCGATTGTCCAGCATCGAGGCGACCGAAGTTACCCGCGAGTTGATTGCGGTGATGCAGGAATTCAAAGACCGGGTTTGTCCGCACTTGCACGTGTGTCTGCAGAGTGGCAGTGATCGAATTTTGCGCGCCATGAAACGGCGGTGGACGCGGCAACATATCATCGACCGGTGCCAGTTGGTAAAAAGCGAATTGTTTCTACCAGCGTTCACCACGGACGTGATCGTCGGATTTCCTGGTGAAACCGCCCAGGACTTTGAGGAAACGCTGGACGCCTGCCGGCAAATCGGTTTTTCAAAAATACATATTTTTCCGTTCAGTTCGCGTCGTGGCACGCCGGCCGCGGAAATGCCGGACCAGATTTCGAAGCCCCTTAAATCGGAGCGCGGAGCGATGTTGGCGAAATTGGAAATCGAACTGCAGCAAGACTATTTCCAAAGTTTGGTCGGACAAAATCTGCAATTGCTCGTGGAAAGTGTCGACTCCCAAGGGATGGCTGCCGGTACGTCGTGTCGTTACGCGCAAGTTCGCTGTCTGTTGCCCACGGCTCAGGAAAATGACTTGACGATGGTGCGTGTGCAACAAGTTGCCAGTGGTCACGTTGTGGCCCTCAATGTCGACCACGAGCAATAGCGATGCTGGCTTATCTGAATGGCCAATTCATGCCACTGGAATCCGCCACGATTCCCGTATGGGACTATGGATTTACGATGGGCGTCGCAATTTCGGAACAGCTGCGAACGTTTGGCGGTCGGCTGCATCTGCTGGGGTTTCACCTGGATCGATTGGCAAATGGATTATCGATCTCGGGAATCGAACCGGGTCTGTCAATGGATCAGATCGGCGCTATTGCGACGGAAATCGTTTCCCGGAATTTAGGAGCGCTGCCCGACGGTCGAGACCTGGGAATCGGGATTGTGATTACTGCTGGTGGACACGCGGTGCGGGCTCCTGCCGAGATCGTTGAACTCGCTGCCGCGACGGTTCTGATCTATGCCTTGCCATTAAATTTTCCCGCTTGGTCGGCGGACTACGAAAACGGCATTCGTCTGTCGACAGTCAACACGCGCGAGATTCCGACAGAGTGCGTTCCGCGCGAATTGAAATGTCGCAGTCGAATGCACTATTTCCTGGCTGAGCGCGAGGCCCACAAAAAATCTCCGGGTTCCCGGGCGTTACTGCTGGACACGCGGGGGTTCGTGGCGGAAGGGACAACGGCAAGTTTGCTGGCCGTGAAGGATCACACCCTCATCGCGCCGCGGGCCGAATATGTGTTGCCCGGCGTGTCGGTGCGATTTGTTGAACAGGTGATCTGTCGTCGTTTGGCGATTCCATTTCAACGAACCGATCTGACGATCGCCGACTTGCACGCCGCGGATGAGCTGCTTTGGTTAGGCACTTCGGCTGGCATCTTGCCTGTTGCGGAGTTGGACGGGGTCGCAATTCAGCAGTCGAAAGCCAAGCCCATGTTTCGTCGCCTGATTACCGAGTGGTCGGCGCAAGTTGGTAGGGATCTGGTTTCGCAAGCACAAAGTGTTTGAGAATTCGTAACCGTTCACGGCTTGGTAGCGTCGTAGCGTAGGGTGCGTGAAGTCGGCATTTGTGCAAGCGGTGGGTTACGCAAGTCAGGAAAACCTCACGCCAATGTCACTCGCTAAGCCGAGCGATTGCCGACGCAACGCACCAACCATTATAGACTTGCATCACACACTTTGGTGTGTCCGCTGGCTTACCACTCACCCGCTACGGCGCGAGGGTTTTCCAAACCGAGCTTCTTCATTTTCTTGTAAAGAGTTGTTCGATTGACTCCCAACTGATCGGCGGTTTCGTTCCGATTCCAGTTATTCTCGCGCAAACACTGTAAAATGATCTGCCGTTCGGGACCTTCGAGTGCGTCTTTTAGTGACTGTCGGCTTCCGGCGGGCGCGAGGACCATGGTATTGGACGTGCAACTGTTGACATGCGACGGCAAATCGAAAACACTCAGCATTGGCCCAGTCCCGAGCAACACGGCGCGTTCGACAATGTTTTGGAGTTCGCGAACGTTGCCTGGCCAATTGTAAGCTGTCAAAGCCTGCAGGGCTGCGGCGTCAAAACCCTCGACTTGTTTTCCTTCTTCCTCGCAAATCTTCAATAGGAAGTGTTGTACCAACGTGGGAATGTCCGATACGCGCTCTCGGAGACTGGGAAGTTCGATGTTGATTACATTCACGCGATAGTACAGATCCTGTCGAAAGCGTCCTTCGGCCACGGCTTTGGCCAGGTTTTCATTCGTGGCCAACACGATGCGGGTATCGACTTTGATCGTTTCAGTTCCGCCGACTGGCTCAAACTCCAATTCTTGTAACACGCGTAGCAGTTTGACTTGTAGACTGGGCGAAGCGGTACCAATCTCATCGAGAAAAATAGTACCGCCGGCGGCTTGTTTGAATTTGCCAATTTTATTACCGGTTGCGCCGGTAAACGAGCCGGCCACATGCCCAAACAATTCGCTCTCCAGTAGATTTTCCGGCAATGCACCGCAAGCGATTTCGACAAACGGGCCTTTCCGACGGTTGGAACGTTGATGAATTGCCCGCGCGATCAATGATTTGCCGGTACCGCTTTCACCGGTGATCAACACCGTCGCGCGCGTGTCGGCAATATTGTCGATCATGTCAAAAGTTTTTTGCATCCGTCGATCATTACCGATGATACTCGAGCGACCAAACCGTTGATCGAGTTGGGTTTTCAGTTGTTCGTTTTCTTCGAGGACCTGTCGTTGCGACAGAGCCCGGTTGATGGCGAGCAGGATCTCATCATCAATGAGCGGTTTAGTCAGCAAATCAAAAGCTCCCGCGCGAATCGCTTCGACACCGGTTTCGATTGTCGCATAACCGGTCATTAGCAACACGGCAACTTGTGGGCAGTGCCGCTGGCAGTATCGCAGGACGTCGAATCCGTCCTCCGAACCGAGACGGAGGTCGACCAGCGCCAGATCGATGGGGTGGTTGGAAAGGTGTTTTTCGGCAGTCTGGCAATTGGCTGCCAGGTAGGTCTTATAGCCTTGCTCTTGCAGCCATTGGCCCATGGATTGAAGCAAATGTTGATCATCATCAACCAATAGAATCTGTTTTGGGCTGTCCGGTGACATGGTGGGTTTTTGGTTGGCGGAAGAGGATTTCATGAGTCTGACGGCTAAACAGCGATGAATTGAAACGGCGAAACGGATCGATGGCGAGACAAAATGCAACACGCGCACTCGACGCTGCTCCAAGGCAACGTCACAATGATTATTTAGGTCACCCCAAGCTACCAAGCAGCGAAATGGCCTCAACTTTAGTAGATTTCCCACGCTGACTCGCTATTGTCAGCTTCCAAATCCGACTCACATCGGAAAACCGGTACATTCGTACCTGACGATTCAGTATGCCGATTCAAATATTAGTCGCCGACGACCAGCCGTTAATCGCTGATGGGTTGCGTTGGGCGATCGCCGATTCTGATCTCGAGATTGTCGGGCAGGTCGATTCCTGCGACCAATTGATTCGAGCATTACAATCCCTGCGACCGCACGTCTTGGTGACTGAAATCCGGTTGGGACAAATCGATGTGATCCGGGAATTGGAATCCTATGCGACCGAAAGAGGCGGTTGCGCAATTGTGTTTTTTTCGATGCACGATAGTCCGATGCATATCGCGCGCGCTGGCTCCCTGGGATGTCATGATTATCTTGGCAAAAATTCAGCCACGCAGGATTTGCTCGCCGCGATCCGCCGTGCAGCGGCCGGTGAGCCGACTCCGGCATCAAGTCAGCTACATAAGATCCGGGCTAAAATTCGAGCGACCACCAACTGGAGCGAAATCGTTACACCGTTGACGCAACGCGAGAAACAAGTGTTGCAACATCTGGCGATGGGGATGAGCAATCGCGAAATTGGACGATCATTATCGATCAGTTCGGCAACGGTTAAAGAGTATGTGCAAAAAATCATGCGCAAACTTGACGCCAATGACCGGACGCAAGCCGCGGTTTGGGCAGTTCGGGAGGGCTTAATTTGAGATCCGCGGTAATTATTTGTCGTGCCACGCATCTTCGACGGTAAATTGGCCAATAATTTCAACTATTCAATCGCAGCGCAGTTTTTGCTAGAATGTGTCGCGGGCAAGCGATTTGTTTTTTCAAATGGGTGAAATCATGCGATGTTCCGTTCGGCAATTTGAGTTGTTGTTGATAGCATTCGTTTTTTGGTTGGGCGGCGGGTGGCTGCTTGAACTCCCCCCTGCGGCGGCCCAGCAACAGCAACCACTACAAACGTCGATTCAACTTCCTGCGGTGAATTTTTTCAGCATCAACACGGTCGTCAGCGTCCCTGACGCGGGGGTGGCCAGATTGGGCGGAGTTTCGCGAGGTGGTTTCGGCAGCTCCAGCTACGGCGTCCCTGGATTGGGAAATTTACCGCTGCTCAATCGTCCGTTTCGCAATCAATCAATCGGCGGATTCGGTTCGGCCAATCAATCGAGTGTGCGGGTACAGATCATTTCGAATCAGGAAATCAGCGATGACCTTCTCGCCGAGGCCGAGAGACGTGATTTGACGCGCCAGTCGGTCGATCCGAATGGAAGTCCAGCCGTCCGGCGGCAAGCCGATTTCATCAGCCGAAATGTCGGGCGGCGGCGATAGTCGTATGGGCGCAGCTGCCGAGCTGCGCCGGCCGCGGGCTGAGAACCATTTTTCATGATTACAATTAATCACTTGAGATTCCGTTACCCGGATTCGGAATTTCAGTTAGTAATCGATGAGTTGCAGATCAGCGCCGGCGAAAAAGTCGCGATTGTCGGTCCCAGTGGCAGCGGTAAGACAACTTTGCTGAATTTGCTGGCGGGCATTTCGGTTCCAGAGGCCGGACAACTGCGGGTCGGTGGTATTGAGTTGGGTCAGTTGTCGGATGCGCAACGTCGTAACTTTCGGATTTCCAACATCGGTTTTGTTTTTCAACAATTCGAATTGATTGATTATTTATCGGCCAGCGACAATATTCTGTTGCCCTATGCGATCAACTCGACATTGAATTTGAATCGTGAAATTCGTCAGGAGTCGCTCGCCCGCGCTACCGCCATGGGACTGAGCAGTAAACTGGCCCGACTGCCATCACAACTCTCGCAAGGCGAACAACAACGCGTGGCCGTCTGTCGCGCGTTGATCAATCGTCCCAAACTGATCCTGGCCGATGAGCCGACGGGCAATCTCGATCCGGCCAATAAGCGACTGATTCTCGAGATTCTGTTTGAGCAAGCGACAGCCAACGGGCAAACGTTAATCGTGGTTACGCATGACTTGGGGATTTTGGCCGGCTTTGATCGGACGATTGACTTTAACCTGTTTCGGATTGCGAATGCTGCCGTGGAGTCGGTAACATGAGCGGAACATTGAAGTTGGCGCTGAAGTACATCGTGTACAATCAATTCAAGTCATTGATTTTGATCGGCTGCATTTTTCTGACGGCATTGTTGCCGATCGCGATCAAATTGTTGTTGTGGCAGTTTAACGAAAAGATCCTGTCGCGGGCCGATGCGACGCCCATCGTCATTGGTGTGACGGGCAGTCGACTTGATCTGGCGTTGCATGCCTTGTATTTCAAGACCCAGTCTCCGGGTGATGTCAGGATGGGTGAGACGACCCGCATTCGCGAATCCGGTTTGGCCAATCCGATTCCGATCAATTCAAAATTCACCGCGAGAAAATACCCGATCGTTGGCACGACGGTCGACTATTTTGAGTTTCGCGAATTGCAGTTGAGCACCGGAACGTTGTTCGCCATGCTCGGTGAATGTGTGCTGGGCGCTTCCGTGGCGGACGCGTTGCAGTTGCGGGTCGGTGATCAACTGTTATCGGATCGCGAAAACGTGCTTGATATCGCGGGACTGTATCCGCTGAAAATGCGGGTCGTCGGAATCCTGGCTCCGTCTCAATCCGCCGATGATCATGCAGTGTTTGTCGACTTGAAAACGGTGTGGGTCATCGCTGGATTTGGGCATGGACATCAAGATCTGGCCAACGAGACGGACGCGGGAAAGATTCTGGCCAGAACGGATGGCCGGATCATTGCCAGCGCGGCGGTACTGCCGTTTACCGAAGTTACTGCTGAGAATCTGGAGTCGTTCCATTTCCATGGCGATTCGGAGCAGTTTCCGCTAACGGCAATTATTGCGATTCCGCCGGACGTAAAATCACAAACATTGTTGGAGGGACAATACGACGTTGGTGATCAAGCTCTGCAATTTGTCCGTCCCGCGGAAACGGTGCGGGAATTGATGGAGATGGTGTTTCAAATCAAGTTGTTTTTCGATGCCAATGCCATCTTGATCGCAATCTCGACTCTGTTGTTACTTGTGTTGGTAGTCATGTTGTCGCTCCGTTTGCGCCAACGGGAAATGCAAACGATGTTCAAGATAGGATGTAGCCGAGGTACAATTGCCATGTTGCAATGCTGGGAGCTGGCCATCGTATTTGCAATCGCGATGGTCCTGGTAGCAGTTGCCGCGTGGGGAATCTGGAGCATTTCTGGTGATTTAGTGGAATCTTTGTTATTGCGGACGTGATTTTCGTAAATCTTTGGTTGCCGGGATTGCCGATCCCGCGGCGTCAAAATGGTCCAGTCGATCGATGGCGACCATTTAGCAGATGAAAAAGTCGCTGTGATGCATTAGAATTGAATTCGACTACGGTTTGTCCCCACACCATTGTCATGGATTCCAATGGTATGTCGGCCGGCGTTTCCTACTTCCAACTTCCGCGACTAATTCCATGTCAGACTTCGATCCCTATTTGCAATGGCTCGGCATTCGCGATCCCGATCGCCCGATCAATTACTATCGTCTATTGGGACTGGATTTGTTTGAAGCAGATCAACAAATCATATCGATGGCGGCGGACCGGCAAATGGAGCATGTTCGCTGCTTTCAAAATGGTCCGCAGGGGCGCGCGTGCAATGATTTGCTCAACGAGTTGGCCGTGGCGCGGCGGCGGCTATTGACTGCTGAACAAAAACAGGAATATGACAATCAACTTCGTGCCAGTATCGACGGTCCGCCGTTGCTGGCCATGGAGAGTCAGGTCATCCAGACCGATCCCAATATCCGTCAAAAACAAGCCCGACGAGAGCGGCGAGAGGTGGCTTGGGGACTGATCGGATGGGTCGCCGGTGCCGTTGCTGCGGTCGGCGTGGGCGGCTTCATTGTGACATCCGGCATCATCCCCGGGGTCGGTATCAGTAGACAAACTCCCGATTCGCCGTTGGCCAGTGGTCCTTCCACTAGCGGCGTCGATTTGGCGGCCGATCCAAACGAAAACTCTTCAAACATGTCGCCCGCAAATTCGTTCACTGGCACGACAGCGACCGGCTCGGCCAATTCGAACCTCGACAATCGGCCATCGACGTCCCCAGCCGATGCTTCGCGAGAATCCGGAAATCGCCCACCCGCCGTCAATTTGGCGGCTAAATTTCCTTTGTACAAAGGACCGGGAGATTTCGGAAAACACCGACAACCAGATTCGAATTCGATAAATCTGATCGGCCAAATCGCGGGGGCGATCGAGCCGTCGAAGTTTGAGTTTTTCGCCCAGACCAACGATGAGAAAATGGGTAATCGGGATTATCGCGAGCTGGCAACGGGCGGCGGGTTGTTGATTGGTGTCATCGTTTCGCAATTTCAGAACGGGGACTTGAAGTCATTGCAACCAATTTTTCTGAAACGTGACGGCGCGCAAGTCGGCAAGGAATTCGGTGTTCCTTTGGATCGGCACTTGATTCTGGGTCAGCCTGGGTTCGCCGTTGGATCGCTCGAAGTTGCAGGTTCCAATCGGGTCAAGGGAATCCGCTTGACATTTATGAAAATCGGCGAGGCTGGACTTGATACCAAAGACAACTATCTCAGTGCCTGGTTTGGAAATTCGGATGTCGCGACAACCAAGTCCGAAAACGCACAAGGCTTGCCGGTTATTGGAGTCCAGGGCCGGCTGGTAATTCGTTCGAATGTCTGCTCCCTGGGACTGATCGGCATTCGCGATCTTTCGGCAGTATCGTCGTTGGACGCCCTGGCAGCCAAACCGGTCTCTCCCGTGGAAGAACCGGGGCTGGTGAATAATCCTGCTGTGGTGAATCCCGATCCGGCTGCCAGTTCACCACCAGCTTCGTTGACAACTCCGCCGAGTGATTCGACGGCAACCGTCAGCAATACACCACCGATTCCGCCCAAACTCGCGGTGCCCAATGCCAAGGAGATTGGCCAGGAAATGAACAAGTTCATGTCGGCCTACCGAAAAAAATTCGAGAATGCGAAAACCAAAGAAGCGAAGACACGATTGGCGGGTGAGTTGTTTCAAGATGGACGCATGTCCACCGAACCGATTGAGCGATATGTAATATTGAATCAAGCCTGGGAGTTGGCGATTGCGATCGGCGATGCGGAGCTGGCCTTGACTCCACTTCGAGAAATTAATGACCAGTTTGAAATTGACTTCCTGGAGCTTGCCAAGAAAACCATGGTTGGCGCCGTAAGAAACGTCGCACCGGGAACGGAAACTGACTACAAACAGGTGCTGGATAATTTGATTCAGGAAATGCTGGATCAACAGGAATTTGATGGCGCCGGCTGGTTTGCCAAACATGGGCGAGAATTGGCCAAACTCGCGGGCCAAACGGAGGTCTTCAAGACTTACCAAAAACAGGAAAAAAACATTTCCCAGTTGGAACAAATGTGGAAAGCAAACACGAAAGCGGAGAAGTTGCTGATATCCACACCCAATGATCAGGCGGCCCACCAAACACACGGAGACTTCTTGTTCGCGATTAAGAAAGATCTAGTCGGCGCGGTCGCCCATTGGGCCCAATCTGATGAACCACAATGGCAGGAAATCGCCGCACTGGAAATTCAATTCAAGTCGGTTGATCCGCCGAATAAAGAACTCGTCGAAAAACTTACAGCTGCATGGGAGGCGATGGGTGCGAGAAATTCTTCACCTCTCGATGCGGCGTGTTTGGACCGCGCGAAGGAGCTGAAACAAGAATCAACGAAGCCCGCGACAAAGTAATTACGGCTTGTCGATAGGAGCGACCCAAAATCTCACCGCTTCGCCACAATGAAAAAATCGTGGCGGAAAATCTCCATTGTTTGTTCTCCCATTTAACTGAAAAAATTCTTATGTTACGACGGGCTGACCCAATCAAACGAGCATTCGCCTGGCGGTGGCTGATTGTGAATGGGTTGATTTTGTTGCCGCTGGTTGGTTGCCAACCCGGTGACGGTGACGAAGGACCGTCGCTCCGGTCCACTTCCACCGGCGACACGGGTGCCAAACGGCAAATCGTCGCGGTCTCCTATCCGTTGGAATATCTGACCCAGCGAATTGCCGGCAGTGAGATGGAAGTCCGCTGCCCGGTTCCGGCTGGTGAACGAGCGAGCCAGTGGCGACCGCAGCGCGATGAAATTTTGGCAATGCAACACGCCGACTTGATCGTAGCCAATGGCGTGGGCGCGCGGTTTGCGAAATGGCTCGATTCGGTTTCGCTGCCCGATTCCAAGATCTGCAATTCGGCCACCAGGGGTCTGGCGTTGGCCGATTACATTTCGGTGGACGATGTTCGGCTGGTGCATTCGCATGGTCCCGAAGGGGAACATTCCCATCCGACGACGGTCGCCTACACTTGGCTCAATCCGTTGATCGCAGGTAAGCAATCCGACTACATTGCGACCGAGTTGGCTCGAATTGATCCAGCCAACAAAGAGATTTTTTCGGCCAATCTCCAAGCATTGAAACAAGACTTGACCGAACTCGCGGAAGCTTTCAAGGAGCTGCCGCAGTCCCCAGGCGATCAACCGCTGGTCGTCCTTTCCGCGAATCCGGATTTGAAATTCTTCTCGCAAGCCGCGGGGTGGCAGGATCATCATTTGACTTGGTTTGAACCACCGAACGCAGCCGTTGCCGCCGAAGAATTGGAGAAATTCCTGGCTCTGTACAAGAATCGTCCGACGCTTCAACATCAAGGCCAAACGGTCTTGCTGTCGAACTACCCGTTTTCCACCGAGCTGCTTGAGGTTGTGCGATCGCAGGGTGTTACCGTATTAATCGTTGATCCGTTGGATATTCGGCCAAACGACGGGGACTACTTGACGGTGATGAAACGTAACCTGTCGCAATTTCAGCCAGCTAGCGAAATTTCCGATGACCACTAATAGCGGTTTCCGGGCTGCTATTTCAACGAAGGCGCAGAAAATTTGGCGACAAGTTCGACCTCGACTCCGTTGGCAAAAATCGCATGAGTGATGTTTCGATATTCAATTTGGAATTCGGCACCGTCACTCCCACGAATACGAATTCGATTGGCTTCAAACGAAGCGGTCGAGATTTCGAAACAGGCCACATCAATATGACCGAACCCATCTTGCCCATCGATGAAGATCACATCGTTGGCCGCCGCCCAAAAAACGCCGGGCGCAGCACCCGCACCGTCTGATTTGGCGGCGACAATTGCGGGTTGATGGAATGAGTTGTGCGAAAAACTTCCGTCGCGAGTTTCGATCGCCGCATAATCAAAAAAATCCGGATCGAATTCGAAAGCATTGCGAATGGGTGCCGGGGCAGCTATTAGTTCTGGTACTATTTCCGGATTTTCAAACATCCGAACATCAAACTCCAGCACCGGAAAATCTTCCTCGGCCGTTCCGCCGAATTGTGACTTGGGCTTGGCGATAATGGCCACAGGAATTCGGGATGCGTGGTTGGCGTGACGCATGCCAATCGTTGATTCTACGCGATGGGCATCGGGTTCGGGAGCAATTGTTTGCGGACCAGCCGCCAATCGAACCGGTGCGATGGAACTCGAACCGTCGGGAAAAATTTGAAAGCCGTTTATTTCCTGCAAGATTTGTTCGATCGATTTGGGACGCTCAGGCCTGCCTGGATCCGCAGACAAGGAGGGGTACGCAACGAAAGGATCGAGCGCAAAAGGTGAAGTCGTATCGAGCAGTTTTTTCGTGCGATCCATCGCCGCTACCGATTGAAAATAGTAAACCCGTCCACGCTTAGAATCGGGAGTTTACAGCTGCCAGTTGATATCAGCGGTGGTTTTATGGGTTATCCGGGTTCTCATGGGTAATCGATGTGGCTCGGATCTTCCCAACCCGTTGACCGTGCAAATTGAATCTCCCTATAATCTCGGACTTAATCTTGCCACTTCACTCCTGCGCAACCCATGAAAATCCACGAATACCAAGGGAAACAGCTGTTTCAAAGGTTCGGCGTCAAAGTTCTTGAAAACCGAGTCGCCCGCACGCCCGCTGAAGCCGCCCAGGCTTTTGATGAGTTGGGCGGATCGGTCGCAGTCGTGAAGTCCCAAATTCACGCGGGTGGTCGTGGCAAAGGCACTTTCACCGAGCTGCCCGCCCAACATGGCGTGCAATTGGTGCGGTCCGCCGCCGAAGCCAAGATGGCTGCCGCGAACATGCTGGGCAATCATCTAGTGACGATTCAAACTGGACCTGAAGGAAAGGTCGTCAATCAAGTTATCATCGAAGCGGGTTGTGATATCGCCCGGGAACTTTATTTGGGAATCGTGCTTGATCGTTCGGCCCATCTACCGGTCGTGATGTGCTCGCAAGAAGGTGGCGTGGACATTGAAAAAGTCGCGCACGAAACACCAGAGAAAATCTTCAAAGAACACTTTGATCCAGCGCAGGGAATCGAGAGTTTTCAAGTTCGAAAGCTTTGTCAAAAATTGGGTATCTCCGGAAAATCCGTGCGCGCGGCAGATGCGTTTCTGAAAGCGTTATGCCGATTGTATGTTGATCTTGATTGCAGCTTGCTCGAAATCAATCCGTTGGTCGTTACCAAAGCGGGTGAATTGGTGGCTTTGGATGCCAAAATAAACTTCGATTCCAACGCGCTGTTTCGCCATCCGGATTTGGAAGCGCTACGCGACCTGACCGAAGAAGAAGAATCCGAAGTCCGCGCCTCGAACGCTGGCCTGAGTTATGTCAAACTCGAAGGCAATATCGGTTGTCTGGTCAACGGAGCAGGTCTGGCCATGAGTACGATGGATATTATCAAATTGCACGGCGGCCAACCCGCCAATTTTCTGGATGTTGGCGGCGGTGCCAACGCCGACCAGGTAACTGAGGCGTTTCGCATTATCTTGTCCGATTCGAATGTGAAAGCCATTTTGGTCAACATCTTTGGCGGAATCATGAAGTGCACAACGATCGCTGAAGCGATTGTTGTGGCAGCGAAATCGGTCGGGTTTACCGTGCCACTGGTTGTTCGGCTGGAAGGAACCCAAGTGGAAGCGGGGCGCAAAATCTTGGAAGAATCTGGTGTGAATTTGATTACCGCGACCGATTTGACTGACGCCGCGAAAAAAGTGGTGGCCACGTTGGGGTAGTTTTCAGTTTTCAGTTTTCAGTTTTCAGTTTTCAGTTTTCAGTTTTCAGTTTTCAGTTTTCAGTTTTCAGTTTTCAGTTTTCAGTTTTCAGTTTTCAGTTTTCAGTTTTCAGTTTTCAGTTTTCTATACGCCGCGAAAAGACAATCACATGAGCATCCTCATTGACAAGAACACGAAAGTCATCTGCCAAGGCATCACAGGCAGTGTCGGTGAATTTCACACCAAAGGTTGCCTCGAATATGGCACCAAAATGGTCGGCGGTGTGACACCTGGCAAGGCGGGTCAAACCGTTCTGGGATTGCCGGTGTTTGACACCGTGGTTGAAGCGATCGAGCAAACCGGCGCTAACGCTACGATGATTTTTGTTCCTCCCGCCTTCGCCGCCGATGCGATTTTGGAAGCAATCGACGCCGGGATTTCGGTTGTCATCGCCATCACGGAGGGCATCCCAGTACTCGACATGGTGCGAGTATCGCGCGCGGCCCGAAATTCAAATTGTACGTTGATCGGTCCGAACTGCCCCGGGGTGATCACCGCCGATGAATGCAAAATCGGTATCATGCCGGGTTACATTCACCAAAAAGGCCGGGTCGGGATCATGAGTCGTTCGGGCACGTTGACCTATGAAGCAGTTTGGCAAACATCAAATCTCGGGCTCGGTCAAACAACCTGCGTCGGTCTGGGCGGCGATCCAATTGTAGGAACGTCGTTTATTGATTGCCTACGAATGTTTCAAGCCGACGATGAAACCGAGGCGATTCTGATGATGGGAGAGATTGGTGGTTCCGCCGAGGAAGAGGCGGCTGCCTATGTTAAAGAACACGTTACCAAACCAGTGGCGGCTTTTATTGCGGGCCGAACTGCCCCGCCGGGAAAACGGATGGGTCATGCCGGTGCCATTATCAGCGGAGGAAAAGGTACCGCAGCAGAAAAAATCGCGGCGCTTGAGGCGGCTGGCATTGAAGTCGCGCAAAGTCCTGCCGACATGGGGATGGCCATGAAACGGGCGATCGAACGGGGGTAGTCGTCGCTGATTTATTCCTTTGTAACAAGGAACAACTGGCCTTCTCGGACCGCCATGAATTGACAGCGATTTTGGTTATCAAACGAGATTCCCTGTTCCCAATCGCGAATGACCTCATCATATTGCTCCGTGTCACGACCATTTAAGTATACCGACCAACGTCCTTTGCGGCTGCCAACTACAGCCACTGGTGTGAATCTGAAAGCGCAAAATTGAACCGGCCCGTTCAGACCATCGAAAATGGCTTTTGGTCCCGACCACAAAAAGAGAAATTTTTGTTTGTGGCGAGGCTGCGCCGTACAGATCGTTCGGTCTTCGACGACTACGGCATCATGAAACATCAATTCGACAGGACGCGTGCTGGTATGGGACTAACGATCAAGGCAATAGTCGTTGTTGTTTTTGCCAATTCAGTAACTCAATCCGCAAGGAGTCTTTGATAGACTTGCACACGGGCCGATTTCCATCGTCTCCTGATGGTCCGCTCTGAGATGCCGGTCAGTTCCGCTGCTTCACCGAGGGTGAGCCCTTGATACCACAGTAAATCGAACAAAGTTCGATCTTCGTCAGGCAGACCTTCGATATATTCGTGAAACTCGGTCCAGCGCCCCAATTCCTGGGGTTCGTGGGACTCGTCGGACGCTTGTTCAGCCCTTCTAAAACCATCATCCGGCGCGACATTTCCCGAACGCAGTAAATTGGTGCCCATTCCCTCCGGTCCGAAATAGTGCCGCGATAAATCGATCAATTCCCTTCGGATCACCGCCGCCGCTAACCGGAAATAGTCCAACGTGGTTGGCGGATGATGTTTCTCCAACGCTTTCCACAATCGAATCGAGCCGTTCTGCAACAAGTCGTCCGTGTCTTCCCAGCGTTTGACGCCGGGAATGTCCGACAAAATTTTTCTCGAAAGATGGCGCAATCGCTGGGTTGAAACGTCCAACAATTGTTGCGGCGCATTCGGATCACCCGCATGAAGCATGTCCAATAGTCGCTGAACGATCACGGTGGATGTCGGGCCAGTCGCATCGGACATTTCAAGGGACCTGTAAATTAAGGTGGAGCTACCAACATTCTAATCTAAATCAAACAGCGTCGCCCCACAAATGATCGGCGCTGGCGATTGAAAAGAATAGCGACCAAGCGAAAATCTCCGCCGCAGCCGCTAGACCATTCCGTCACATCAAATCCATGAATTGGCCGTTTTTCGTTACGAAAAAATCGACCTGTTTCCCTAGACATTAAACAGAAAATGGCAAATGTCACCATCCTTGACGATGTAGTTTTTTCCCTCCACGCGCAACTTGCCGGCCTGGCGAATTTTAGCTTCCGTTCCCAGTTCTTCCAGATCAGCCAATGAATAAACTTCGGCGCGGATGAAGCCTCGTTCGAAATCCGAGTGAATAACTCCGGCAGCCTGGGGACCGGTGGCTCCTTTGGGAATGGTCCAAGCACGGACCTCTTTTTCGCCGGCCGTGAAATAACTTTCCAGTCCAAGAGTTCGATAGGCTTCGCGGGCGAGCAGTTCAAGTGCCGGCTCCTTCAAACCAACGGCTTCCAGCATCTCGGTCCGTTCCGCCGGGTCAAGCTCGGCAATCTCGGATTCGATTTTGGCACACACGGCGACCACGCCTGCGTTGACCCGTTTGGCGTGTTGACGAACTTGTTCGACGAGTGGCGATTGGCCATTGAGGTCGTCCTCCGCCACATTGGCGACATAGAGTATGGGTTTCAAGGTCATTAAACCATAACTGCGGATCGATTTGCGTTCGAGTTCGCTCAATTCGAGGCTGCGAAGCGGACTCTCGGTTTCCAGATGAGCTAAGCACCGATCAATGACGCTGACCTGCAGGAGCGCCTCTTTGTCGCCCGAGCGGGCGGTCTTGGCGGCTTTTTGTTTGACGCTTTGCAGTTGCTCGATGTCGGCAAACATCAATTCCATTTCGATAATTTCGATGTCGGAAAGTGGATCGACATTGCCACTTACATGGATTACGTCGGGATCTTCGAAACAACGGACCACTTGCATGATCGCATCAACCTGACGAATGTGGCTGAGGAACTTGTTGCCTAGCCCTTCGCCCACACTAGCGCCTTTGACAATGCCGGCAATGTCAACCAGTTTCAAGATGGCCGGGATGATTTTTTGCGGTTTGATGAACTTGGTGATTCGTTCGAGGCGGTCGTCGGGGACGCTGACGATCCCCTCGTTCGGTTCGATCGTGCAAAAAGGATAGTTCGCGCTCGCTGCTGCTTGCGAGCTGGTCAATGCGTTGAACAACGTGCTTTTGCCTACATTGGGCAGTCCGACAATTCCGGCTTCCATCGACTGTGTGACTTTCGTGAAATGATTACAAGGGGGGGGAATTTTAAACGCTGCAAATCGAAAATTCGAATGCGAATCCCCTCGGTTCAGCCCCCAACTCCAGAGGCCAGCCGAGGTTGAACATTGTAAGGATTAAGGCCGCAAGGTAAACGCGGGCTGAAATCATTATTGCCCCATCATTTATTTGGCGAGCCACTGTTTGCTGATGGACTATTCATTCGTTGGCTCATTACCAACCGACCTCGCTCGCCGTTGTAACACCAATGGGGGCAGGGAATCCAGTCCGCCTGGTTCGGATGGGTGTTGCTTAAATGGCCGCATTGTGGCCGCGATCTCGGCCGACCAATGACGCGGCCGCGACGTCGTTGCGCGAGCCCGGGCCGGTCTTTCCAAATGATTTGTGATCGACAGTTCGGCTTCGCCGGATGATCGAGATTTAGGGACCCTGTTCGACTGCGGGCCTGCCGACGCAACTAAATTGCTGTGGGATCCGAACAGCTGGGTCCAAGCACAACTAAACGAGGCACCAAAAAATACCACCAGGCCGGTAATGTACACCCAAACGAGCAGTACAACCAACGATCCAGCCGCGCCATAAACTTCGCTGGTGGTGGAAAATTGCAAATAAAAATCAATCAAATAGCGACTCGCTGCCAACATTGCGGCTGTCAATCCGGCGGCCGGCCAAACGTCGGTCCAGCGCATTCTACGAGTCGGAAAGAACCAGAAAATCAACGACAACACCAACGGCATCAAGATGAACGACAATCCTCGATCCGCCAAGTTTAGCCACGTTGTTAACTGCGGGTACTTTCCATCGACCAACTGATTTAGATACGAAATCACCGATCCAAGAGCCAGTGTGCCAATCAACAGAAATCCGGCAACCAATACCATCATCACGCCGACCAAACGTTTTTGAATGTTGAATCTTAATCCAGATCGCGATTCTGGAGGGACTTGCCAGATGTCATTGAAAGTATCGAACAGCTGCGTGAAGATCCCCGATGCTCCATACAGCAGGACCATCAAGCTGATCATTCCAGCCACCCAACCGGAACTGGGGTCCTTGGCATTTCTTATGAGCCCTGCCACAGTCTCCGCGATTTCGGTCGACGAAACCGCTTTGACGCTTTGGATGATTTCGCTTTCAACCAGTTGATCGTCGAAGACGTATCCAGCAATCGCGATGGCGATCATCAACAACGGTGCCAGCGACAGCATCGTGTAATAGGTCATCGCGGCTGACATCCGAGAAGAATTGGATTGATCCCAGACCTGAAACGTCGTCGTGAAAAGTGTCCAAATTCGGAGCAGCATGGATTGTGGCGACCGATTTCGGGAGAGTAATGGGTCGCAAGCGGACCACGGAATTGCGGGACCGATTGTAACAAATCACTCGAATCGACCTATGCCAGCTGAGCGAGTGCTATCAAGCCAGAAGCATGGACTGATGCTTCGAGAGCACATCAATTCCGCGATAACGCGTTTAGAAGCCAGCACGGTACGACGGATCAAGAACATCCGCCGTACTTTTCCGGGAGTGCCGTTGGTTACTCAGCCTTGACGACTGGCAACAATGAAGTTCTTTCGGTTTTGCCGTCGACCTTTTCGATCACGTCATCCGAGGTGTCAAAGGTCCGATCTGGCCCAGCACTGCGAACCAATGCATGATCTATTTCCGCGTCGAACCGCAATGACTCGCCCCATGGATCGACGTGTTTGATGACCAGCATGTTCGCGTCAATATCGTTTGGCAATTCACCAGCGTTACTGTCGCGGTATTCGGCAATTTCGCCAGTTGCCGCTGCAATCAATGATTTTGTTTCGGCAACGTGTTTCTTGACGGTGCGATTCACATGAGCGGCGTGACGCTCGTGTTCGACGTGACGATGGGAAGCAATCCCGCCCAGCACGATCGCAGTCGCCAAACCCATGCCGGCAAGCGATGTCAGCGTGCCCACGGCGGCCATTTTTTTACCGGGTCTACGCAGCCCTTTGAGGCTGACGAGGAGTGGAATGGGAGACAAGAACCCAGCCGTTAACAGACTGGCAAATGACATCCACATCCCATTGAAACCCCACCAATTGAATTTCCGCCGCGGGGCTTGGGGAGCGAGTGGTGCTTCAAATCCGATATAAATAGGCCGGGAGTGGCGGGCGGATTGTCGTTGATTGAACGGTATGTGGAATGCCATGGATCCAAATCCTCCTGGTAACGTGTAGCTGATGGGGACTTATTCGCCATCCAGCCGGCAAGCTTGGAAAATTTTTGGAACTTTTTTGGCTTGCGCCGGTGTTGGGTTGTGATTAAGGCCAGATTCAGAATCACCAAGGGTAGGTGGAATTGCCTTTTCCGTTTGAAAAAATGAAAAACGCGGAATTCTTGCCTGTCCAAGCCAAATGTCGTGACGAAAAATGCCACCAAAGACGAAAGATCTTACATTTTTATTATTTTTAGCATATATGGTTGTGAATAATGTTTTAACGCGTTAGAATGCGGTTCGAAACGACAATCAAAGCTCTTTTTTGCCATGAATACGAATCAACTATCCGAAAATGACCGCGAATTGATCGGCTTGCTGCGTGCGAAGCCGGTCGTTTCGATCGGGTATTTGATCGAGGGGATGGGTGTTACGGCGACCGCTGTTCGACAACGTCTATCGCGATTGATGGCTTTGGGATTGGTACATCGTTCGCATTCGGTGGAAGGTCGTGGACGGCCAAGTCACCGGTATGAATTGACGGAAAAAGGACGGAAAACGCTGGCAAATAATCTCGGTGATTTAGCAGTCGTGTTATGGAAAGAGGTTCAGCGGATCGCCGATACTGAGACCCGTCAACAGGTTATTTCAGGGGTCGTCGAGCGGTTAGCATTGCAGTATGAGACCGAAGTCCAAGGTTCGACAACCGCTCAAAGGATGGAGTCGATTACAAGGATGTTCGCCGCTCGCGACATTCCGGTAACATTTGAACAAAGAAATGGACTACCCATTATCAAAGTTTCCGGTTGCCCCTACCCTTCTTTAGTCGAGGACAATCGTGATATTTGCGTGATGGAACAGCGATTGCTCGCCAAGATGATTGGCCAGCCAATGACTCTTTGCGAATGCCAACACGACGGTGACTCCTGCTGTTCTTTCCAATCCGAAGCTTGAAAAAACTAAGTACTAAAAACTGTAGACTAAAAACAACTGAAAACTGAAAACTGAAAACTGAAATGACTGATATCCTAAAAATCATCGACCTCCACGTGTCCATTGGTGACAAAGAAATTCTCCGAGGGGTGAACCTCGAGATCCAGCGCGGCGAAACGCACGCGTTGATGGGCCCCAACGGCTCAGGAAAATCAACGCTGGGATTGGCTATCATGGGTCATCCAAATTACGAATGCACCAGCGGTGAGATTTTGCTCAATGGTGAAAACATACTTTCATTGGAACCGAACGAACGTGCTCGGGCGGGGATCTTTATGGCCTTTCAGCGACCGGCCGCGATTCCCGGAGTCAAGATGGCAGACTTCCTGCGCCATGCTACCACCAACGTTCGCAATCCCGACCGCAAAGAGGGTGAAGACTTGATCCCCATGCGTGAATTTCGCAAGGAAATTAAGGAACGCATGGAACAGTTGCAAATGGATAGCGAATTCGCGCGACGCTATGTCAACGATGGATTTTCCGGCGGTGAAATGAAACGCGCCGAGATTTTGCAGTTGGCGATGTTGCAACCCAAGTTCGCGATCCTGGATGAAACCGACTCCGGTCTCGACGCCGACGCCGTCCGTTTGGCGAGTCAATCCATCAATGAAATTGGCCACAAAAAAATGGGTCTGTTGATCATTACGCACCACGATAAATTATTGGAGCACAATCCTCCCAATTTCACGCATGTCATTTTGGGTGGCCGGATAGTGGAAACCGGTGGCAAAGAACTCGCCGCCGAATTGCATGATTACGGCTACGATCGAATTCGCAAGCAGTATCCCGATGCCGCACGATTAAACGATCAGATTGTTGCCGCCGAACCGGCTGCTGTCTAAGAAATCGAATATCGGCGTGGCATCTGCTTCCAGCCTGGCTTATTAGAACCGGCAGGCTGGAAAGTCTCTCCCACTCCAGCCCTTCCTTCAAAAAAACCAACTAACCCTTGAGATAAAGATGTCCATCGACCTATCGGAATCGGAACAACTTCAATCCACCGAAATCAATAAATATGATTTCAAGACTGAGACCACCGCAGTGTTCAAGGCGCGCAAAGGTATTGATGCCGAAATTGTCAATCAAATTTCGGACATCAAAAACGAGCCCGATTGGATGCGGAAGTTCCGGTTGCATGCCTTGGATGTTTTCAACTCCAAGCCGATGCCTAGTTGGGGCGGGGCGATTGATCTCGATTTTCAGGATATTTTTTATTACCTGAAACCAACCACCGATCAAGGTAAATCGTGGGACGATGTCCCCGCCGAGATCAAAGAAACTTTTGAAAAACTGGGCATTCCCGAAGCCGAACGCAAGTATTTATCGGGCGTCAAAGCTCAGTTCGAATCCGAAGTCATCTATGGTTCGTTGAAAAAAGATCTGGCCGATCAAGGGGTGATTTTCACCGACACCGATACGGCGGTCCGCGAGCATACCGAATTGTTGCGAGAGTATTTCGGCAAGATCATTCCCACCGAAGACAACAAATTCGCCGCACTCAACAGCGCGGTCTGGTCCGGCGGTTCGTTCATCTACGTGCCACCGGGAGTCAAAATTGAATTCCCGATGCAGGCTTATTTCCGAATCAATGCCGAAAACATGGGACAGTTCGAACGCACTTTGATCATTGTCGACGAAGGGGCTCAAGTCCACTACGTCGAAGGCTGTACCGCTCCGATGTACACTAGCGAGTCACTGCACTCGGCCGTCGTCGAAGTCATCGTGAAGAAAAACGGGCGTTGCCGCTACACGACCATCCAGAACTGGGCGAACAACATTTATAATCTGGTGACCAAACGAGCGTTTGCCTATCAGGATTCCGTGATGGAATGGGTCGACGGAAACTTGGGTTCAAAACTGACCATGAAGTATCCAGCGGTCTACATGATGGAGCCGGGCGCGCGCGGTGAAATTCTGTCGATCGCGTTTTCGAGTAAAGGCCAACATCAGGACGCCGGCGCGAAACTGGTGCATTGCGCCCCGAACACTACGGGCACGATCATTTCCAAATCGATTTCGAAAAATGGTGGCCGCAGTTCGTATCGTGGTCTCGCCCGCGTGGAAAAAGGCGCTGTCAATTCCAAATGCTCGGTCGTGTGTGATGCCTTGATTCTCGATCCCTCCTCGCGCAGCGATACCTATCCATACATCGAAATCAATGAACAGGATGTAACGGTCGGACATGAGGCCAGTGTCTCACGCATCGGCGAGGAACAATTATTCTATTTGATGAGCCGTGGACTATCAGAAACCGAGGCCAGCACCATGATCGTCAACGGCTTTATCGAACCCCTGGTCAAAGAATTACCCATGGAATACGCCGTGGAAATGAACCGCTTGATCCAGTTGCAAATGGAAGGCTCGGTCGGGTAATTTGCCAGGAACGGGCGTTCTGGACCGGGCGTCCGTAACGGGGGTTCGAAACTAAAGCGGTCGATCGCACCTTGTCCAACTTCGATTTCCAATTGGAAATTCTACTTCATTCCAACCGCGCAATGCTTCAAACTTTAAAACTTCAAAACTCAAATATATCCATGACCACTGCGACGCAAATCAAGCAACTCCCGTTTACCGATGAAGGCTTTCAATCTTTTCTGGATGCACGTACGGAACCAGGTTGGTTGACCGAGTCACGCACGGCGGCTTGGCAGCGGTTTAGCGCCCTACCCTGGCCGAGCAATAAAGACGAGGAATGGATGCGAACTGATATTCGGATGTTCCACCTCAACAAGTTTCATTTGCCTGGAACTTGCGTGGTGACTCCGAGTCTAAAACCTGTTTTGTCGGCCGGCGTTGACTTGGCAGGTTCGTGCGATACCTGCGATGGAGCGCCTGTTGCTTCTTCGTCGTTGGATCCTGAATTGGCGAGAAAGGGCGTTATTTTTGGCAACCTGGCCGAGCTGGCGGAGCAACATGGCGAATTGATTCAGCGGTATTTGTTCACCGCCGTCGATGGTTCGATCGACCGTTTTGCAGCGCTGCATCAAGCGGCTTGGACGAGCGGGACATTTCTCTACGTCCCCCGCAACGTCCGGATTGAACGACCGTTGCACTCCCTGAATACCGTCTCCGACGGTGGTTCGGATTTCGGGCATTCGCTAATCATTCTTGAGGAAGGTGCCGAAGCGACATTGTTGGTCGAGACCAATAATCCAGCCAACGAAACCGGTTTACATTGTGGCGCGACTGAAATTTTTGTCGCCGACCGGGCGAATTTGCGGTACGTGAATTTGCAGGACTGGAGCGAAAAGGTCTGGCATTTCGCGCACCAGAAAGCCATTGTCGGCCGGGATGCGAATCTGCAGTGGACCGTCGGCGCGTTGGGTTCGCGGTTGGCAAAAGTAAATCAACAGGTGTCGCTCCGAGGCAAGCGGTCCAGTTGCCAAGTCAATGGTGTGATGTTTACTCAAAACAAACAACACCTTTCCTATCACACCTTGCAGCATCATGAACAACCGGAAAGCACCAGCGATTTTCTCTACAAGGCGGCCTTACAAGATCAGTCTCGAACCGTCTGGCGGGGTATGATCAAAGTCGATCAAGTCGCCCAAAAAACCGATGGCTATCAGCGCAACGACAATTTGTTGTTGTCGCGAACTGCTCGTGCCGACTCGATTCCGGGATTGGAGATCGAAGCGGACGACGTGCGTTGCACCCACGGTTCGACCAGTGGCCGAGTCGACGAGGAATTGATCTTTTACGCTCAATGCCGCGGATTTACGCGGAAGGAGGCGATTCGCGCGATTGTGATCGGGTTTTTTCAACAGGTTTTTGATCGCGTCACTATCGAATCGGTCCGCGACGCCCTCGGGGATGCCATCGCTCGCCGGGTGCGAGAATACGATTAGTTAGTCGCGCATAATTTGCCGCGACAGGCCCGGCCATTTGTTTTATCATGGAACGAATGTTTCCTGCCAACTTTTGAGGCCAGTATGATCGTAAAGACGTCCCATGAGATTTATCTTGACTTCAATGCCACCACTCCGGTGTTGCCGGCGGCGGTAAAAGAGGCTCATGATGCCATGCAAGATTTGTATGGCAACCCCAGCAGTACCCATACATCGGGACTGCGGGCGCGGTTCATTCTGGAGTCAGCCCGCGATTTGGTCCGTCAAGTTCTCGGCGCTGACAAAGGACAATTCGTGTTCACCAGCGGTGCCACCGAAGCGATTCAGATGGGAATCTTTTCCGTGCTGTGCCAACTGCGCGAAAGACGACTCAATGGTGAGACTCCGACGGGAGCGCGACTCTTGCTGTACGGTGCGACCGAACATAAAGCCGTTCCCCAAGCTCTGCAACACTGGGCTCGTTTGTTGGGCGTGGAACATGCGCTGATGAAAATTCCTGTCGATCGACAGGGTCGACTGGATTTGGATTTCATTCGACGTCATGCGGCCCAAGCCGATTTGATTTGCACGATGGCCGTCAATAATGAAACGGGAGTCATCACCGATCTGGCAGCCGTCGAAGCCGCGATTCGCGACCAAAACAAGCAAGTGCCCTGGTTGGTGGATTGCGTACAGGCAATCGGAAAACTCAAACTGGACCTGGCTAAAACCACGATTGACTACGCGGCGATTAGCGGTCACAAAATCTATGCTCCCAAAGGGATTGGACTGTTGTACGCGCGACCCAACGCGCCGTTGGTTCCCTTGTTAGCCGGAGGTGGACAGGAACACGGAGCTCGCGGTGGAACCGAGAACCTGCCAGGTGTCGCGGCGATTGCGGCAGTCTTAAAGTTGCTCGTGCAATCGGACTCGCGGGCCTTCGGTCTACCAACGAAACTGACGGAATATCGCGATCGAATCGTGGCGCAACTAAAACGCGCTTTTCCAACGATTGTGTTCAACACGCCGTTTGAACAGGCAGTGCCGACGACGATTAATTTCGCGGTGAAGGGATTTCCGAGCAAGGAGTTGCTCGATTTGTTCGACGCGGCCGGAATCCGAGTTAGTTCGGGTTCGGCTTGCGGATCGGCCGTGCAAGGTTCGTACGTACTCGAAGCGATGGGGCTTCCACGCTGGCAATCCGACGGTGCGATCCGATTGTCATTTGGACCACTGGCCACCGATGCTGAAATCTCAGCGGCTTGCGAACAAATCGCGCAGGCTGGCCGCGCGTTGTGTGAATCTTGTTTGGTTGTGTCCCCCGATTGGGAGCATCCGAGTCGCCAACCGCTCAATGGTTTGGTGCAGTTGAAAAATGGCTCGGTGTGTACCTGGCTGTTATTCGAAGCAAATTCCCAGCGTTGTGTGGTCATCGATCCGTTTGCTGAATTGGCCGAGCGGATCGAGTCCTTGATCCGTTGCCAAGGTAGCCAGGTAATTGCGATTCTTGAAACGCGCGAGTTGACTGACCGGGAATCTTGCCGACGGGATTTGCTGGCGCGGTTGTCGGCGCTGACACTTCCATCGGCTTCTACGGACGACCGACTTGGCTGGCCCGCTCAAAGTGATGGGATGGCGACATTGTCCGATGGCAGTGTCTGTCCTTATCTGAAATTCGCCGATGACACGATCATAGTGCCGGTCGAACTCGTTGACGGGACTCCTCATAGCCGCGTCTACTTGGTCGGTTCCTTATCCGAAGATCAGCAATTGCTTCCCGAAAACATCCAGTTTGCTTTTTCGGGCGAGTTGATTTCGATGGGGAACGCCGGTCCGATTGATTCGGATAGCGATTCATCGAGACGATTTCAAAATGCCTTGCGCCGCTTGTCGACAATCATTTCGCCGCATACGGTGCTGTGTCCGACGCAAGATCACAACAACGATTTTGCGACTACATTACACGCTGAGATTTGTTGCCATGATGCGATGCGGCGATTGTTGCAGCCTGTGCAGTTGTCGACCAGCGAACTAGACCTGCCGCAAACAGACCAGTCACAAACCGGGTCGTTAAATGGCCACCCACCTGAACAGAATCACGTCAAGCCAATTTCCACACTGTTTCATGGTGAGCCTCAGACAAGTGGTACTTCGATCGAATTATGCAAACATGAACTCAAAGCATTTTTTGAGCAGCATCGCAATTCGCTGATTATTGATGTTCGTGAGCCCCATGAATTTGCGTTTGCCCAAGATTGGAGCACATTGGGATTTGACGCGCCGCCAGAAAATGTTCCGCTTACGCGATTGACTGGACAATTGCCCCGCTTGTTGAATTTAGCATTGGAGCAAGATCGCGAAGTTATTTTTATCTGCCGTAGCGGCAAACGGAGTGGCAAAGCAGCCGAGATCGTCCGGCGTTTGGGCGTTTCCAACGTACACCATATCACGGGCGGAATCGCGCTCAATGTGTCGCAATCCTGTACGACTCAGGATTCGCAAGCCGATACCGGTTTTGTAATTTGATCTGAGGTGATCTCGGTAGTAAGGCGAGCCGCAAAGTGAAAACTTGCAATCACAGCCCAACGTAAGTGCGGAACCTGCGGTATCGTCCCTCGCTGACGTATTGAGTTGGGCCACCAGTCCTTCGTGCGCCCAAATCGCCGATTTAGCAGACGAGACATTGTCCAGTTTGCATTGACAAATTAGGAAAAATTCGCGAAAAATTCGATCCAAAATTTGATGACCTACTCGAAACACTTGACTAAACACAATGATGCTTTTTCGGACGTCAAATCCACGACTTGCACGATTTTGAGCCGCTCGATATATTTGAAGCAATTGAAGGTAGTCGGATAATGGCTAGGCATTTTCGTTTCGCAGAAACGGCATCCAGTCATGACAAGTTTTCACGCACCCGTGGCGCAATTGGATAGCGCATCGGTCTTCGGAACCGAGGGTTATAGGTTCGAATCCTATCGGGTGTACTGCTTTTACCAACGATTTTCCGAGTCAAATCGAATTACCGGGCACAAGTCCGAGCGTTGTTTTCCGAGTGTTAAGTCTGTAATTACAGACTTCCAACAGGAGAGCGTCGCTATGTCGAAACGTGAACCCGGTTATTGTCTGCACAAACCAAGTGGCCAAGCCTACGTTAATTTAGGCGGAAAGGTCATTTATCTCGGTGAATATGACGGTCCTGAGAGCCACAAGGCATACAACAAGATCAAGTCGGAGTGGCTTGTAAATCGCCATAGTTCGAAGTTTAGGCGAACCGGCCTAGTTACGATGGCTGAATTGTTCTTGGCCTATCTCGATCACGCTGAACCGTATTACGGAACCGATAGCACGGAGTTGGCGAACCTGAAATTGGCGATCAAGTCTGTAGCAAGTCTGTACTCGGAACTCTCGACAGCGGATTTTGGGCCTTTGGAATTCGAAACGGTCCGCAACTATTGGGTGACCAAACAATCAGGCAAGCGTGGGAATCGGACGTGTTCACGCCAGTATTGCAACGTCCAGATGAAACGGTTGGTCCGAATCGTCAAGTTTGGAGTTGCTAAAGGACTGGTGCCACCAAGCGTTCACCAAGTGCTGAAATGCATCGATCCGTTGAAGCGTGGGCGTGGGTCGTCGCCCGAATCCGCCGGCGTGTTACCCGTTACCCGTACCGATGTTGAAGCTACTGTCCGATTCTTGACGCCGGTAGTCGCGGATATGGTGAGAGTCCAATTGCTACTCGGTTGTCGTCCAGGCGAGTTGGTGCAGTTGACGCCGGGAATGATTGATCGAAGTGGTGACGTGTGGACTATCACAATTGTGGAGCACAAAACAGCGTACCGGGGAAAAGCTCGAGTGATTTACGCCGGGCCGCAAGTCCAAGCGATTCTGTTGCCGTATTTGTTGCGCGGTGCCGATGATTGTCTATTCAGTCCCGTGGAGAGCGAACAACAGCGACGGTCTGCACAACATGCGGCACGGAAAACGTCAATGAGTTGTGGTAACAAACCGGGTTCGAATATCGTCAACCGTGAACGGAAGAAGGAACCCGGATTGGCGTTCACCAGTGGCACCTACGCACGATCTATCAAGGCGGCTTGTCTGCGGGCAAAGGTCGCAGCATGGGCACCGAATCGATTAAGGCACACCCGAGCTACTGAGATACGGTCACAGTTTGGACTGGAAGCGGCATCAAGCGTGCTAGGTCATTCTGAAATTGGCGTCACGCAAATCTACGCGCTTGCCGATCAGGAACGCGCGGTGCAAGTCGCCAAGCAAATCGGTTGACTTTTGCTATCGAAACTAAGTGTCTGTCAGTATTAGTTTAGTGCCATTCTCTGCCTTTCTATGCGATGGAACGTCGTAAATCCTTACCTGCTAACGAGTTACGACGGACAGCGGTCCGATAAACGTCTTTCTGTTTTTGTGTAGAGCCTATTGTTTATTCATGACAAAAGTTGTTCGTGAATTTTCAAAAAAGGACTCTGCAAATGAAAACTACCTATCTTCCATTGGCTGACGCAGTCCATGCAGCGACAGGCGTCAAGCCGCATCTGGCAACGTGTCTGCGTTGGGCTGTCAAAGGACAGCGTGGCATCAAACTCCAAACGTATTTTCTGGGTGGGCGAAGATTTTCAACCGTACAGGACGTTGAATCTTACGTTGAAAAAGTCTCATTAGCCCGCAACGGAGTCGATCAATCCGTAGTCGTCGAGTCGGCATCTCAGGTGTCGAAGCGAGCCGCTAAAGCGTCGCACGATCTTGCGTCACGTTTGGCTTAACCCAACAGTAAATGCCGCTCGATCCGGGCTCAGTTGGATCGAAACGGCGACGAAAGGATGCGCAATGAGTATACGAAACGGAACCGCCGATATCAACCGAATGTTCGATGAGTCGAGCGATGTTGAAAGTTGGGAATCGGACGGGAACAACAGCGAGGCGGAACAGCAGGTTCGATTATCGTTGCCATCGTTTGCCGGCATCGACGCCGTGGAATTAGAGCAACACGTTGACACCGAAAACGATTGGTTAGTGGACAGCGTTTTTAGCACCGATCAGCCGACGGTATTCGGCGCGGCATCGAAGGCAACCAAGACCACACAGTTGGTTGATTTATCGGTGTCATTGGCGACAGGCACCCAGTGGCTCGCTTCGTTTAACGTGCCCAGGCAACGCAAAGTGTTATTCATCACGGGCGAATCAAACTACCGTGCGATCAGCAAACGAATCAAAAGGGCGCTAAGTGTACGCGGCTTGAGTTGGTCAGATGTCTCTGGATGGTTGCGGGTGGAGGCGGTCGAGTTTCCGACGCTACCAAGTCCCAAGGACCAACTAGGCATCGAAGCCGATATCAAGGAACACGGAATCGAAGTCGTTATCATCGACCCGCTCTATCGTGGACTTGGAACACTGGACACTCACCGGCTGGCTGAAATGGGTGACGCGATTGTTAGTTTCACAAAAGCCTGTCACCCTGCCAGCGTCATAATCTCGCACCACATTATCAAATCCGCGGCGCGGGAATTCGGACCGCCGACGCTCGAAAGCCTTTCAGGTGCGGGATTGGCCGAGTCCTGCGGTAATTGGTGGTTAATCGGTCGTAATGAGCCGTATCAATTCGATAGGCGACACGATTTATCTATCACCTATGGCGGGCGCGATGAACAAGCGGGGTACAAACGAATCGTTTTCGATGAAGCGAACTGGACCTTTGAAATCACGGACGGCAAAGACGTCAAGGACCAGCGGAACCGGGAACGAGATGCGAAGAAACAACAGGAGCGGGAAACCAAACTGAACGAAGCCAAAGCTGGAGTCAAACATTGTCTGGCCAACATCAAGGAGCCAAAGCCAAAAACTTGGGTTGAGGCACGCTCAGGAGCGGTACAGGTGTTAACTAGGGTTGCTATTGGCGACCTACTCAACAATGGAACGCTGGTTGAATTGGAGTACAAGGACGGGCGAAACATAACTCGAACCGGATTGATATTGTCCAGTCTCGTTGGTCTCGTTGAGACTCGTTAACGACACTGACAACGAGACTCAGCCAAGTATGAGTCAGTCTCGTCGTTAACCCCCCCTAGGGGGTAACGAATCTGACGACACTGGCTCCCCGACAAACGACAAACTAAAAACACGAAATATCAAAATGCAAAGTCAACGAGTCTGAAACGGCAACAACATCAACGCAAATACCTTTAAGGAAAACCATGCACCACGAAAGTCACAGCCCAATAATTGCACGGCTGAGAAAAGATACGTTGAAGATCCAGGCCAAGCACAAAAAAGCGTCGAAGCGGAAACAAAGTGTTAAAGCGTCCACTAATGGAAACAAGTCATCTAACGCACGCCCACTACCCAAGGCATGAGGAAGCTGAATTAGATGCAGCAGGCGACGAATGCGGCAACGTGGAGCAGGCTGGATGCCGGGGTGGCAATAAAGTTGGTAATTTTTAGGGGCATGACCGCACGAACCGCACACGCAAAAGTTGTCGAGCAAATGGTTTTTTAGGTAAGGAATAAAAAAATGAAGATTGAGAAAGCAGAACTATTTTTGGCCGCGATCATTCAAGCGAGGGCATCGGGCAACGTAGCGCTCGAGCGATTCTTGATTGAGCGGGCTCGCAAGTCGACGCAACGCAACGCGAAGCTCAAGCAAGCAATTGGTGCACGCCAACATCACCAGCCAGCGATTCGTTTTGGCGGCAGGCAGATCACCCGGCCATTGTGATCGGCAAGTGACAGGGCATGCCACCGGAGGTCTATAGGTTCTTACCCAAACCCCCAAGCGGCGCGAGTACTAAAAGGCCCCGACGGATTTTCACAATTTTCACGCCTGACATTGGATCACGTTTTTTTTTGGAAATGAACAATGGTTGAAGAAAGCAGATATCTTGAAACTTTGGCGGCGGCGGTGGCATCTGGTTCGACGGTTCGCGCTGCGGTTGTTGGCGTTGGGTGTTCTGAAAGCTGCGGATATCGTCTGGCATCGAGTCCCGAGTTCAAGTCTAGGGTTTCGGAATTGCGGACGGCGGCGGTTTCGTTGGCGGTTGGGCGGTTATCCGATTTGGCGGTTGAGTCGGCGAATAAGATTGGGGAGCTGGTTCAATGCGACGATCCAGCGGTAGCGCTACGGGCGGCGGGAATGATTCTGGATCGGTTCAGCAAATTGAGTGAGACGGTTGATCTTCGCGCTCGAGTTGAAAAACTGGAAAGTGAGCGGGCAAAATGAGCATTCGGAATTCACTTTCCCGTTTGGAGTCCAGCGGTGGCGGTTCACCGATCGGCGATCACGTGGAGCCATTGGCAGGACTGTTGGGCGCGATCGACGGTTTATTTTATCCGCATCGTGAACGTCAGGGAGCATCGTCGATCCACCAGCGTCAACGACGATATCACGATTACGGGATCGTTTGGCAGGGTTCAACGGGTGGCAGTACCCGAAGTTGGAAAAGCGACGAACGGTTGCGGGCGGCATTGGTCGAGTCGGACTTGATCACGGCTCACAAGTCCAGCGGTTCGGTTCCGGGAGTCAAGATCACACCATCGGCGGAACATGCGATCCGTCGCGCATTGGCGTTGCCTGTTGGGAGTCGGGAGCTGTTGGCGTTGTTGCAAGTGATATCTGGACAGGACGACGGTTCAGCGGCCTATCGCCCAGGGGGTTGGGTTTCTGAATGTCGTGTGTTTGGTGGGAACTATGCCGATCGACCAAGTTCAGCGGATTGGCACAATGACACCGAGGTCTTATTACCCTTGCTGGTTGCGGGTTGCATCGAGTCGCGATCGACGACAGCGGGACACGTTTTCTATCGCTCAACAGGACTGCCA
>JANNPW010000006.1:0-2579 GCA_031400405.1 Mariniblastus sp. | reverse complement strand
ACCACAACCACGCCATGCGATGGCTGCGAGAAATTGCTGACGTGCAGCTCATCGCCATCCACATCGCTGGAGCCCTGCAACACATTGCCGGTCAAACGCGAATCTTCCGCTGTTTCCAGCGCGAATGTCTGCCCGACAGGTGCGTCATTGACACTGCTGACTTCGATCACGACTTTTTCTGTGAACGTGCCGCCATTGCCGTCGCTGATCGTGTAAGTAAACGAATCGCTGCCGTGGAAGTTTTCCGCCGGTTGGTAACTGAACTCGCCATTCTTATCGACCACCACCACGCCATGCGACGGTTGTGAGAAATTGCTGACCTGCAGTTCATCGCCATCCACATCGCTGGAGCCTTGCAACACATTGCCGGTCAAGCTCGAGTCCTCGGCGCCTGAAAACCGAAATGCTTGACCCGTAGGTCCTTCGTTCACGTTGGTGATATCGATCTTGACTGGGGTAACGTAATTGCTGCCGTTTGAGCCAATCACGCGAACGTTTAGCTCCCTTGAGTTCGAGCTTTCGAAGTCAATATCAGCTCCTTTTTTGACGACAATTCGATTGCCATCGACCGCAAAATCCGTATGCTCAATCGAATTTCCTTTGGCATCAACCAATTCAAACTTGAAATTTTTGGCGACCGCATCGTTCGAACCGAACTGTACGACAATCGTTCCAGCTGGAGAATTTTCGGCGACTTGGTTTCCTTGGATTTCCAATTGATTGGGGAAAAAGCTGACTGTTTTGCCAACGTCCGCGAACCCGTCGGCGAACTGGAACTTCTCGACAGTTTGAATCGTGTCGGTTCCGTCCGGCGAACCGGCGCGGAGGTCTTGAACAGTCCAAGTTCCAGTGCTACTTGGGGAGATCTTATAGTCAGAGAATTTTCCCGTAAACTTGACGGTATCGGTACCGACATCGCCGAAAATCCTGTCATTCCCTCCGCCCGCGAGAATTGTATCGTCGCCGCGCGAGCCATAGACAATGTCATTACCGGCACCGGCGTCGATTTCGGAGATATTTTTCAAGGTAGTGTTGCGGAAATCGAATTGATTGGCAGCCGCCGTCCCGACAATTCGAGTGCCACCTTCATTCCCAACAATTGCTTCGATCGAATCACTCGCTGTTGCGTGGAGCAATCCCAGGGTTTTGGCGCTGGTTGCGCTCACGACGTCGAAACCACTGCCGCCATTGAAACGATCGGTGCCATCCGCAGCGCGATAGATAAACGTGTCGTCGCCGTTGTTGCCAAATAGACTGTCATTGCCGGTGCCACCCAAAATGACATCATTGCCTTGCGAACCGCGCACGGTGTCATTGCCCGCGCCGGCGTCAATTTCCGAGATGTTTTTCAACGAAGTTTTGCTGAAATCGAATTGATTGGCAGCGGTCGTGCCTTCGATCCGCGTACCGCCGTCACTCCCGATGATTGTCTCGATAGAATCACTGCTCGTCATGTGCAGCAGGCTCAAGTTCTTTGCTTCGCGTGCGTCAACGATATCGGCGCCTTTGCCTCCATTGAATCGGTCGGCACCGTCTCCTTGCCGATAGACAAACGAATCATCACCGTCGTTTCCGAACAGACTATCATTGCCTGTGCCACCATTGAGCACGTCATTCCCACCATTGCCGTAGAGCACGTCGTTTCCAGCACCGCCAAGGATCAAGTCGTGGCCTTGCGAACCTTGAACCGTGTCGTTTCCTGCGCCGGCATCGATACCAGATATATTTTTCAGACTCGTGTTGCGGAAGTCGAACTGATTGGCGTCAGAAGTTCCAACGATGCGCGTGCCACTGGCATTGCCCAGGACGGTTTCGATCGAGTCCGTTGCCGTCATGTGCGACACGCTCAGTGTCTTTGCCTCACTGGCATCGACCACGTCCCAGCCGTCCCCGCCGTTGAACCGATCGGTGCCATCCCCTTCGCGATAGCCAAACGTATCGTTGCCAGCATCCCCGAACAACGCATCGTTTCCCATACCGCCAATGATCAGATCATCGCCCAGCCCGCCGCGCAGCGTGTCATTTCCGGCGAGTCCCGACAGGTAGTCATTGCCGTCACCGCCGCTGCGAACATCGTTGCCCGCGGTTCCCTCATACTTAATCCCGGACGGAGCATCCAATTTTAGCGCCGACATATCTTGAGTGTCGACGGCTTCGGCCCAGGTCGCGGAATACAGCACTCGATCCTCGAGACGTTCGGAACTCAATTTTGCTTTGAGGCTATCCAGTTTGACAGCCGGGGCCACTGAGTCCGCCATGATGGATTGCAGGTCGGTTAATAATTCGGCATCAGCATGTTTGGAATCGGACATCGTGTTGGAGCCTTGATTAAATAAAAGCGAATTCAGTTCGAAAAATTGCAGCAATACCGAAGCGACTGTGGGGTCGGTAAAAAAGCCTATGTCGAAATCCGGCTGAAAGTCGCAATTTCATTTTCGATTCTGAACCGAATCTATCGCGAATTGGATGTCTTCAATGAAATTCGTCAACATCCATCCAATCGTCAAAATAAGAGCCTATCCCAAAACCCCTCATCCCCGGCCCTTCTCCCCTAAAAAGGGGAGAAGGGAGCAAGGTTT
>JANNPW010000087.1:0-22184 GCA_031400405.1 Mariniblastus sp. | reverse complement strand
TTTTCGCTAACTATAGAACAACGCACTCCCTTCGCTTTGCCGCCGGATTTGCCTCCGGCAAATCCGGCGGCAAAGCGAGGATGGCGTGGACTCGTTGTGTAGTAAAAAACCGAAGTATCCGCAGGGCAAGCCTGCGGGATTAACAACCTGAGTGATGGCGTTCAGCGAGAAGTGTCAAAAAATGGTAAAATTCTTTAACGGGAAATCGAGTGCTAAATTATCCAATCCAATCGCGACGGCCAACATTGTAGCGGCCAATCCGCCAAGAGTCTGTATCCTTAGTCATCCGCTGCGGGCTCGGTAGAGAACCAACAATCGATTGCTGGAGTCAACAAATTTTCCGGAATTGGCAAAATAATGTGCCGTTGTTAGCGAACTACTGCATTACACCGAATGGGATTTTGGCAAAACTGCTGGCCGGGTCGCACGTTTTGTTGTCGTTTTTGCGAAAGAAGCTAACTGGCGATGTTGGCGACACACTCCGAGAAATAGGGAATTTAACAACCGATGGGAACTGCCAGCTTCGAATCAGCCGATTTCATTTTTGAAAAAAATCCACTTTTAAAGCCGCAGGCTCCGCACCAATATGTCAAGTATGTACCGGTCGGGTACGTAACCTCCCACTCGATCTTGATCGGGTATCTGTTATGGGTCATCGGTTTCACGGGAGCGCATCGTTTTTACTTTGGAAAACCGCTGACCGGAATTTTGTGGTTTTTTACCGGAGGATTGTTGGGTATTGGATGGCTGGTAGATGCGTTTTTGATTCCGTCCATGAACCAAGAAGCGGGCATGAGGTTTCGGCTGGGGACATTGGATTACAGTGTCGCTTGGGTGCTGTTGGTATTCCTGGGTTGGTTGGGGTTCCATCGTTTCTATCAAGGTAAGATCATTACAGGATTACTGTATTTGGTGTCGGGCGGTTTACTCGGGATCGGCATCGTCTACGACGTTTTAACCCTGAACGATCAAATTCAAGAAGTCCATTCGATGCAACAAGCGACTTGGAGCTGAACCGACCGCCAACTGCTTTGAATGCGGTTGAGCCGGGAACCTCCCAGGGCGCTAAGTCAGGGCGGCTGGGCGACCTTTCCATGTCCATTGGTTTTATGCTTTTCAAGCGACGTCCCTGACACGGTCCCTTGTTTCGCTGCCCGAAATGGCCGGCAACGCGAATCAGCCATTTTGACACTGCGGGCCAATTCTGTTTTAATTAGTCGAATTCAACGCTTGCGCCCGATGACTTCCGGTTCGCTTTTGATCATGGGGACCGTTGGCTAATATTTAATGCAGTGTCCCTGGTGCCCGTATGCCGACCCCGGATCCCGAAAAATGGCTTGGCAATTTCGGGTTGGCGGCGTTTCGACCAGGCCAACGGCACGTCATTGATGCAATCATTGCCGGTCGAGATACACTTTGCATCATGCCAACTGGCGGTGGCAAGAGTCTGTGTTTTCAGTTGCCGACACTTGCCCGAGACGGGGTCACGATTGTGATTTCTCCGCTGATTGCGTTGATGAAAGATCAAGTTGACTCGTTGAACCAGATCGGTGTTCCGGCGACCTTTATCAATAGCTCGCTGCCCAACAATCAACAACAGGCTCGCATTACCGGGATGATTAACGGCGAGTACAAGCTGATCTATGTGGCGCCGGAACGACTGCGCAGTAATTCGTTTTTGCGGGCTGTCGATAAAACTCACATTCAATTGCTGGCGGTTGACGAAGCCCATTGCATCAGCCAATGGGGACATGACTTCCGTCCCGACTATGCGCGATTGGGTCGGTTTCGCAAGCGATTGGGGAATCCGCAAACCATTGCTTTGACCGCCACCGCAACGTCATTGGTGCAGGATGACATCGCAAAAATCCTGGAGTTACGGGAACCAGCGACATTCGTGACCGGGTTTGCCCGATCCAATTTGCATTTGGCCGTAGAGTCTCCCAACGGCAATCAGGAAAAAGATCAACGGTTGATCGACTTCATCAACTCGACCGAAGGTTCCGGGATCATTTACGCATCGACTCGAAAAAACTGCGAACACCTGGTCGAATTGCTGCAGGACGAATCGAAGCGGAGTTTGGCGTTTTATCACGGAGGCATGCCTTCCGAGACGCGCCGTACGGTGCAAGAAGATTTTATGTCGGGCGAGACGGAAATCATCGTCGCCACCAACGCGTTCGGGATGGGCATCGACAAATCCAACCTCCGGTTCGTGATCCACTACAATCTGCCAGGCAGTGTGGAGGCCTATTACCAGGAAGCGGGCAGGGCAGGGCGCGATGGTCAGCCCTCCCAATGTTTGATGTTGTATTCCTTCCAGGACAAATTCATTCAAGAGTTCTTTATCGAGAACTCTTATCCGTCCCGTGACATTATTAAACAAATTTACGAGTACCTGCGGTCGATCAATGCGAATCCGATCGAAATGACACTGCAGGAAATCAAAGACGATCTCGGTTTGCAAATTGGCACCACAGGCATTGCAAATTGCGAGAATCTCCTCGAAAAAGCCAATGCTATCGAGCGGCTTGATTCCATCCAAAACTCGGCCGCGATACGCATCGATTCCGACTTGCCAACGCTGGTTGATTTCTTACCGCGCGACGCCAGGACTCAGCGCCATGTCTTGCGGGGGCTGGAACGGATTTCTGAATCGTTTCGTGGTGAGCGGGTCATGTTCAGTCCGCAACGTCTGGCCGATTCGTTGGAAATGAAATGGGATGCTGTGAATCGCGCTATTCGCCAACTGGTGAAATTGCCCATGATCGATTACATCCCGCCGTTTCGGGGACGCGCGATCCATTTGATCAATCGAAAAAATCGATTCGAAGACCTGCCCATCGATTTTGACGAACTTCATCGCCGCAAAGCCGCCGAGCAGGAAAAATTGGAACGCGTCATCAAGTTTGCGACCACCAAGCGGTGCCGCCAATTGGAAATCCTGGAATATTTCGGCGATCCCGAACGCCAATTGTGCCGCAATTGCGATAATTGCGGCAGTCGCCCGGTCTATGCGATCGGAACGGCCAAGTTTGCCAATTCGGCGGCCTGTCTCTATGCCGCACAGGTTGGTTTGAGTGGCGTGGCCAGAACTCATGGACGAGTCGGTAAAACCTTGATCGCTAAGATGCTGACCGGTTCGGGATCGAAGAAACTGAAACAACTGGGACTCGATCGTTTAACCACTTTCGGCTTGTTGAAATTGTTGCGACAAACGGATGTCGTAATGTTGCTGGAGTTTTTGATTGAACAGGGTTATATCCAACAAATCGAAACGACCAAATTTCGTCCCGTTGTACAAATTTCTCCCGCCGGCAAATCCTTGATGGCGGGTGAAACAACTATTGATTTGACGATGCACATGCCCAGCGAATTGGTCGATCAGATTTCAAGCAAATTAAATGATAAACAACCGCGTTTGGCATTGAGGCCGCCCCAATTTCCAACGTCCCGCGAACCACTTGTCGACGGTGGCGATGGTTTTGGAAACGAAGATGGAGATTTCCAGGTTCGCGAAATCGGGTCGGCGGTGACTAGAACTTTGACGGCTGATCCAGTTGCCGACATGGCTCCACCGGCTGTTGAAGTCGCGATCGACGATGCCGACTGGCCAAACCCATCGATCCCAAGTGACGAATTGGAACTTGAATGCTCGGAACTGGATTTTGCTGACAATGAATTGATCGACCCGAGCTCGCGAAAGAACCGAAATGTTAGGCCTTTGACGGGAGGCTACCCGATTGAGTTTGACGCTGCCGTGGAAAAGGATTTGGCGGTCCACCGGAACTTGAAACTTGAATTGCCGGTCGTTCCCAGTCGCATAGAACGAGTTGATTTGCCCGCCGCGGATATACTGAAACCGGCTTTTTATTGGACTTGGAAATTGCTATCCGACGGCTATTCAATCGAACACGTGGAGATAATTCGTAAGCTGGATCGCGCGACGGTATTCGATCATGCCATGCGCGGCCTGGAGAACGGGCTGATCACACCTCCCGAATGGTTAATATCCGCCGAAAAACTGGGTAGATTGGTCAGTTTCTATCAACCCCTGCAGCATTTGGCAATCTCGGACCTTTTGGCTTATCTTCCCACGGAAATCACGGCGACTGAGTTGATTTATTTTGTGAAGTATCGGACAAGTCAACCAAAAGTTACCCATCGCTGAAGTCATCGGTTAGTCCAATGCGAAATTGGCTTGATAATCCAAAAATCCTGCACGAAACCAACCTGATGTCGCCAATTCGGTTTACTTGGGTTACAATTTGAGGTTTTGATTTAGCCCTCTGCGAATCGGCGTAAGCCGAGGCTATGAACAACGCCAACCGGCTGATGCTGGCACTAAGAACCTGTCAAGGAACTCGATGGACGACGAAAAACGAGAGCAAAAAAAAGTTGTTGATGACAAACGACCTCGGCCCATGCGAAACCTGAACTTCTGGATGTTGCTGTTTCTTTTAGGATGCCTCATCGTTTATCTGGTGGTCTCCTATCAAACGAATCAGGTTTCCAAGATTAGTCTGAGCTATTTTCAGAATCTTATCCACGGTTCGGACTACTCCGGCAAACCGCTCCTCAACGATGATGGTAAACCACTTGGGAGCCTGATCGAAGCGGTCGAGTTTTCTCAAAATGGCGTTTATGGAGTCTTTAAAACCATTCCCGCTCCCGAGCCGACTTATGATGCCAAAGGCAATCTGGAAGCACCCAAACCGGATGCGAAACTTGCGAAACTGTTTTACGTAGAATTGCCGCCGATCCCGGAAGCTCGCAACACCATTCTCGAAGAACTCAAGGCCGCCAATGTCAACGTTCGCGCGCAACCGATCAGCGACATGCTCAGCTGGTATTCGTTCGCTTTGATTGTGTTTTCGCTGGGTTTGTTGACATTTATGCTGTTCTCATTGCGGCGTTCGCAAAATCAAATGATGGGCGGCGGCGGTTTCCTGTCGAATTTCTCACGCAGCACGGCCAAACAATACGAAGCCTCCGCGCAGCCGATTACGTTCAAGGACGTGGCCGGACTCGAAGGAGTCAAAGCCGATCTCAACGAGATTGTCGAATTTCTCAAAGACCCGACCAAGTTCCAAAAACTTGGCGGTCGAGTTCCCAAAGGTGCGTTATTGATTGGACCGCCGGGGACCGGCAAAACGTTGCTTGCGCGGGCGATTGCGGGTGAAGCTGAAGTTCCGTTTTTCAGCGTCAATGGTTCTGAGTTCATTCAGATGTTTGTCGGCGTGGGAGCCAGTCGGGTACGAGACCTGTTTGCCACGGCCAAGGCCCAAGCGCCGGCCATTATTTTTATCGATGAAATTGATGCCGTGGGTCGCCAACGAGGAGCTGGTTTAGGCGGCGGACACGACGAACGAGAACAAACGCTGAATCAGATTCTCGGAGAGATGGATGGTTTTCAGCCGAACGAATCGGTGATCGTCGTTGCGGCGACCAACCGACCCGACATCCTGGATCCCGCTTTGCTGCGTCCAGGTCGTTTTGATCGGCATGTCACTGTCAGCCGGCCGACGAGAAATGGACGCTTGGAAATTTTCAAAGTCCATGTTCGTAAAGTCCCCCTGGCAGTCGATGTTGACCTGGATGTGATGGCGCAAGCCACCGCCGGGATGACCGGTGCGGACATTCAAAATCTGGTCAATGAGGCCGCTTTGTGGGCCGCCAGAAACAACAAGAGCAAAGTCGAAATGGAAGACTTCTATTACGCGCACGACAAAGTTTTGATGGGCGCGAAACGGGAAGAAATCCTCACGGAAAAAGAAAAGGAACGCACTGCCTACCACGAAGCCGGCCACACGTTGGCCGCTTGGAATTTGCTGGGCGCCAATCCCGTCCACAAAGTCACCATCATTCCCCGTGGCCAAGCGCTCGGTGTTACTCATATGGTGCCGGATGAGGATCGGATGAATTTTTCGGAAAACGAAATCAACGATCACCTGGTGGTGCTGTTGGCCGGTCGAGCCGCTGAGGCGTTGGTATATGACGAATTGACGGTCGGCGCGGAAAACGATCTCGAACGAGCGACCGCCATGGCGCGCCGTATGGTGACGTGTTGGGGCATGAGCCCGCGGTTGGGTCCAGTCAGCTATAAGATGAGTGACGAAGACCCTTTTCTGGGTGGCCAAATGCATAAGGCCAGACAGTTCAGCGAACACACCATGGAGGTGATCGATGAAGAGGTCCATAAAATCTTGCAAGCCGCGGCCGATCAGGCTTTTGAGTTGCTGAAATTTCATCGCCATGGATTGGAATCGGTAACGCAAGGGTTGATCAAGTCGGAAGAATTGGACCGACATGAGATCGAAGCCCTGATTGGTCCGTCCGTGCACAAAGAACGCGCCAACGAGAAAGCGGCTCAAGCAAAAATGGCCACGTCCGAATCGTAAAACATTTTGTTCAAGATCGATTGTCTCACGTCGCAGATTTCAATCCTTGAATTGCGAACTTTCGCGTAAGGGTGAATTCCAAATTGACAATTCCGGCCCCACTGTCGACTGCGTTCACAATTTGGATCGATGGAGACGCCTGTCCTGTTCCTATCCGTGAAATTGTCTACAGGAATTCCAAACGACTCCTGCTCAAAGTTGTAATTGTCGCCAACGCGCCAATGTGGATTCCCAAGTCGGATTTACTCTCGATCTTGGTGGTGCCACATGGCGCCGATGTCGCGGACAATCGAATTGTCGAGAGTCTGCAACCCGGCGACATTGTGATCACCGGTGATATTCCGTTGGCAGCCCGAGTCGTCGATGCGCAGGCCACTGCGATTGGCATACGCGGTCAATTGTATGACGACTCGAATGTTCACGGGCGATTGGCCACGCGGAACTTGATGGAACAACTTCGATCCGCCGGAATGGAAACTGCCGGCCCCAGGCCCTTCGATCCCAAAGATGCGCAAGCGTTTGCCAATCAATTGGATCGAGTCTTGACGAAGCGTTTGCGTGCCAAATGCTAAATCACTTGATCCCGACTTGCTCGCTGGGCGAAACCCGAATCACAAGCAGCTGAAACAACAAACAGACCGCCATCAACACGATACATCCAGCGTGAAAGGCAAACTGATTGGCGACAATCCAATCCAAAATCCAGCCGTATGACTCCTGCGCTGCAATCGAATGAGCCAGCTCCGTATTAACCTCTCGCGCCGCAGCCGTGCCACCCACCGCAAAGTCGCGGGCCAATGCCGCGCCGCCGACAGCAACATGTTCGGCCATTGCAGCCCCACCGGCTGCCGAATGCCAGCCAATCGCAGCGCCGCCAGCCGCATCGTAGCCGATTGCTCCTCCACCGATTGCAATCAAACCCAAAGCCCCGCCACCCAAAACCAATCCTCCAATTGCCAACCCGCCGGCGGCGAAAACGCCACACGAAATTCCGCCCAAGGCGAATAATCCCGTTGCGAATCCACCATAACCAAACAGGATTCCTATCGCCCGATCACCCAACGCAATCCAACCGAACGCCCGTTTCGCATTCGAGAAACTACTGTTGGCCAACCCTGGATTGCCGAATTGAATGTCCAACCAGGGAATCCCCAATAATCGTCGACGACTGGTGTAGCTTCGCCCGCGCCCTTGCAGTCGTTTCATCTGCTGACGAAACTTCGATGGATTCGGATCGGACAGGGGCGAGACTTGTTCGCGGATTTTCATGATTGCTGATTGAATTCTCAAGGTTCTGAAAATGATATAGAACGTGAAAGCAGTCGAAATACTGGTCAGCAAAACCCAAAACAAAAGCGGACTGACTCCCGACCGTAACATTAAACTGCAAGCGAGGACCCCCAAAGTAAACACACCGGCCACACCTATCGTCTGGCGACCCGCGCGCATCAGTAAGTTCCGTTCGGCGGATGTTGCAGCCATTTGCGCCGGTACCCAAATTCCCAACCCCACGCCAAGCAAGCCTCCTAACGCTCCGAGCAAGCCGCCGGCCAGACCAACGGACGCCCCTCCCGCAACCGCCTTGGCCGCCAAGGCGGTGCTCGTGCCAACGACCGATTGACCAACCGATGTTCCGATCCCAGCCGCCGATATCGAGGCGGTGGCTTTCGCCGTCGCGGACAGCACACCAATGCCGATCATGATTGATTTGGTGAGTGTCCGTCCGGGACGGCTGCGAATCAGCACCTCCTCGATCTTGTTCGCCAATTGATTTCGCAATCGATCTCGACCTCGGCTCAATCGTTGTTTTACCGTGTCCGCATTTAACTCGAGTACCTTGGCGACATCGGCAATCGACATTCCTTCTCGATAAAACAACACTAAAGGTTCGCGATAGATTTCCGGAATCGTTTCCAGCTCTTGCCAAACCAGAACTCGTTCTTCTTCTGAAATCAAAGCCAACTCAGGGTCCAATTGGCTCATTGGCGGATCAAAGGACAACGAGACCATTCCAGTCCCGCGCTCATGACGATAGGCTTGGCGGGCAAGATTCCTGGCGATTCCACACAGCCAGGGTCCTAACCGCTCTCGATCGCGCAGTTGTTCGCGCTGTCGCCAAGCCTGCCAAAACGTTTCCTGGGTAACTTCCTGGCACCAGGCAAAATTTCCCACGTGGCTAAACGCAACGCCCGACACGACACCTTGATATCGCGCAACAATTTGCTCAAACGCCGGTTGTTCGCCGTTGAGAACTTGTTCCCACAACTGCGCATCGGAAGCACCTTGAATAGGCGGGTCGAGTGGATCGTTGCATGGGAGATTCATCGGGGCGCTCATGATTCGGTTTCGCGACATTCATTAAAATTTATTGGTAGCCTCCAGACGACGATTCGTCTCCCAGATACACTCAGTGTCGCCAGGAAAAATAAGGTGACATGAAATCGTGGCATTAATTTCTGACATTGTCGCGACTTTTTGAAAGGCCGAGCAGAGATTCCACATTTTTTTAGAATGACAATCAAAGCGGATAAAATTTTTTCATGGTCGGTAATTAGGATCGGTTATTGTCCAGAACTTGGCCCTGCCCAACCCATAATGGCTATTCCAGGACGATGTAGACTCACTTCTTGAATAAGGCTTTCAGATTGATTTTACCGACCGAAAAAACAATTCAGCGAAAAGTTAATGGACAAACTTTCACCATTATAGCCGGAATTTGAAAGAATTCCCGGAAAGTCGCGCCCCAATTGAAGTGCCCCCTTATTAGTCGTTCGAGTTTGTAACTTCAGCTTCGAACCGCCACGAAATGGCGAACATTTTTCAGAAAACAAATTGCTTGACTCGGTTCCCGGCAGCACCCTAAACTACTCACTATCACTGACTTTGCTTTTTTCAACCTGGAGAAATCACATGATCAAATTGTCTGTAATCGCCGCAATCGCCGCCTCGACCTTGTTTGTCTCCGAAGCGTCTGCCCAGTTGTTTAAATGGGGTTGTGGTAACCGATGTCAACCAAGCTGTTGCCAACCAGCGCCGTCGTGTTGTCAACCAGCCCCATCGTGTTGCCAACCAGCGCCATCGTGTTGCCAGCAACCCGTTGGCCAAACGTCGGGTTGCCAACCCTTTTATTCTCAAGGGTATCAACCCTATGCATTGCGAAACGGGCATGGCAATACCATGATGTATTTCGAATGTGTAAAGGATTGTGACAAAAGTTACGGCCCCGATTCACCAAGCCCCAACCCGGACAATCACTTACACTGCGTTTTGAAGTGTTATGTAGACTACGATCCGGACCGGAATCCGACTCGACCCGATCGATAACATCGTTTCGAACAACGAATATCCAATTTTTGGACCATTTTTATCGGCATTACACGCGGTGAATTAGTCAACGAATTTTCCAATAACAACCGGTGCGAAACGTTACCGGTTGGTACTTTGTGTGTGTGTGTTTCGTTTCAACACAACACGGAAACCTAAGTCCATCCCTCGGTGTTTCTTTGGAAATTTGGTTTCAAAATCACTGATAAAAACCGGGCCGGCTCCCTTGTTGTAGCCTCCTCTGGCCAAATTGAGAGTACTTTCTTCATCAACTCGATTCTGCCGTCCCGGAATTTCCCTTGGTCCGGCCCACTCCATTACGCTCGAAATCGTATCATAAACACCAAAAATATTCGGTGGAAACCGATGCGATTTGCCTGGGCTCTCCATAGCGGTTGATGCAAATTCACCTAATAAGGCGATGTCGTCGCCAATTGGGTATTCCGTCAATGAGCCGGCACGATTCGCTCGTTCAAATTCGTCTGAATTGGGCAACTTCACAACGGACAATTCATGAATTGAATCCAGTAATGGGTCCTGTGAAACAGAAAAATGTTCTTGAAACCATTCACAGAATTTTAAGCATTCAAGATAACTCACTTCCGTGACGGCGCCGCCAAAATTCGAAGTTGTGAGGATTTTCCGCAACTTGGCGTGTTCTTCATCATCCAGTTGAAATTCCGATTCTGGATCCTTCGATTCGACAAAGCTCTTGAACAAGGACGTGGAAATTTCGTTAGCCGCGATCCAAACCTCCTGGTGATTGGGCACAGCCAGTTCCGTTGACGTACCGTTTTCCCCTTGGCCGGTAAGATCGCCGGGAGGATTCGGATCCTGCAATCGAACAAACGACATTTCCTGAAACCCGGTTTCCGAGTCCGCCAACGGAATTCGCACGACTATCCAATTGCGATTTGCAACTGCCTGCTGGTCGACATACATCGAAGGTGGATTAACACCCCATTGGCCAAGCGTGTATCCGGCGGCGGCGTGAACACCGGCGTCCCCATGCGTGCGATAGAGATTCAACAAGAACGCATTGATTTCCTTTCGATGCTCCCCAATTGTTTTGTCGGGATCGACACGGGCAACTCCGCAGCAAATTGTATAGAGACACGCTGGCGCCACCGCAGGCGGATCATTTGGGTATCCAATCGAGCGAATTAGTTTTGAGTAATCGTGTTGCCAGTGTGCCAATTCCAGGATGGCCGTTGTTCGAAAGGTGGGGTCGGCAAGTTCGGCACATCCCCGATTCATTACTTCCCAATCACCCAAAATTGCCAGCAAAATTCCCGCACGGACTTTGCCCAGAACGGGTTCGTCACGTTCAGCGTAATTCCGAAACACGTTGGGACAGTCTCCCGCCAAGTCGTGGCAGGATGCAACCGCTAACGGCAATTCTTCGAACGAGGCATTAGCCATGGCCTTCAAAAATCCTTCCGCGTAGCGCGCTTCACCCGGATTGATCGCAAGCAGTGCCGCCCAGGCGCGAAACCGGATGTCGGCATCCTCAGCGGCCGTGTTTTTTTCCAACGCCGGAACAACAGCCGATTTCAACTTCAAGATTCCCGGCAATTGTTGCCGTGAAACCTCAACTGAGCCACCTACATAATTTGCAACCAACAACTCCCTCTGCCATTGCGCGTCTTCAATTCGAGCCCACAGCACAGCAAAACCAATAACTAACATACAGCTGCCAATCAAGACAGCGGTTTTCGATGCCTGTTGGCGGGCGCGCTGCCAGAATTCCGTGTGGGATTCGCGAACCGAACCACGTGTGAATAGCGCCAGGGTGAGATAATCCCGCAGTGATGGAAGAAACCGTTTGTCACCGGTCAATTCCCATTGATTGGCCAGTCGAGCAAACAGGCTTTCGGCGCGCCCTTGGCGAGATTCATTTTGTTTGGCAGCCCCCCAATCGCGAATTGGGTTGACCAAAAAATCATGGGTCAAGCCTAGTAGCGGTTCGGGAATCGCATGGTTTGTCACCCCCGATTCCGGTTCCAACCCCTCTGTGTTTTCAATCGGCGAAATCAAATTGGTTCTCAACTGCAGAAAATCCATTAACTCGTCGAACCTGGCCGGCATCTTCGCCATACCACTGGCGTCGCGCAATTGGCTGCGAACCAACGCGCTCCCTTTGATGTCCGATTGGGCACCCGGCAATAGCGCTGCCAGGATCCGCCAAGCATCTCCCGAGTGCTGCCGAATATAGGCTGGGGTTCCTGGGGCATTGAAGATTCCGGCGATGTACTCGCGGCCTACGCCTGCCCAACCACCGGACGATTTCCATTCGCTCAAATCCCATTTTCGCGTCTTGTAGGTCTCGGCAAAAACGCTTAGGTGCACGCAAATCACTCTCCCCCGCGAAGCCAACGATTCCACGGCCTGCCGCACAAAGCGGATCTGCTGTTTACTGAGCGGGTTCTCGCCGGCCGGCAATGCACCGCAAGCGCGACCATAGGCTTCCAACACGCGTCTCGCGTGTCGTTCGTCCAACAACGGAATCGCCATGGCGTTACGGCTCTCCTGAATGCGTCGCTGTAGGCATTTGAAAAACTGCGACGCGCTTAACCAGAAATCATCGCGGACCAAGAGCAGCACCTGAACATTTTCGGTATCGCACTGCCGAATGGCTGCGGTCAGTTCGTGTTCCATAAAATCGCCGGCATTGGCCAGCCATTGTTCAAACTGGTCCAACACCAACAGCAGCTTGTCTCCCTTGGCAAGCACGTTTCCCAAACGAACATCGCGGAGCGCGGCCGACAAACCACGCTCGACAGGCATCTTGTGAATCTCCCGTTGCAACCGTTCCAAAATCAACGCGGGCAAATCATCGGTCGTGCAATCCACGTACACCGGCACCACCCGTTTGGACAGTCGCGGTAGCAACCCGGCGCGAACAAAAGAACTTTTGCCGCTTCCGGATGGACCATAAATCAAGCCGACTGGAACGTCTTCGACTTGATGTTCCACATCCAGCCGTGACAGCCAAAATCGTATCGAATCGGGAAGACCGTGCCGATCGACCGGACCCGGCAAAAGTTGCAGGAAAAACCAGGCGTCATTCTGGTCAAAACTCCGCAGTCCCTTGGGTACAATTTCCAACCGATCCGACACCGTCGAAGAGTTCGGTTTCGATGTTGGTTGGTCGGAGCTCGAATTCGAAGGGGTCAATGTGACTGACGCGGGAGGATCCGCCAGGCTCCGCAACCCGCGAACCGTCGGACCGATATCGACTTCCATGCCATCGGCCGTCTTGGTATCTTCCGCCGCATCGCAAGCTGCCGCCGTCAATTCTTCGATCACATCCTGCATCGAGTGATAGCGATCATCCATCAGTTTTTGCAAACAGCGCAAGCAGATCCGTTCCAGTTCCCGCGAAATCGACTCGTTCAACTGCCGGGGCGGTTTCGGATTGCGGTAACAAATTGCGCGCGCCAGTTCACGACTATCGCGTCCGCGAAACGGCAATCGGCCTACCAACAACTGGTACATGGTGACACCCAGTGCCCAAATATCCGCTTGTCCATCGATCAAATGGTTTTCACCGCGAACCTGTTCTGGCGACATCCAGGCAGGAGTTCCCGCTGTTTCGTTACCAGCCTCCAACGGCAACAAATCGTCATGCAAAGCCAAACCGAAATCGACCAGGTGCACGTCCCCTTGTGAGTCGATGATGACATTGGACGGTTTCAAGTCCCGGTGCGTCAGGGATTTCTTATGGGCCGCCTGAAGTGCATGGGCGATTCGAATCAAATAATTGATGGCTAAACGCTGGTCAATTATTCCCGCCTGGATAATTTCCGCCAGTGTTTGTCCCTCGATAAATTGCATCACCACAAACGAGATGCCATCATCAGTTACACCATGGTCAAACACTGAGACAATTCCAGGATGATCGACTTGCGCCAACATTTGTCCTTCGCGCAGGAAATTGCTGCTCGCCTGATTGGACAATGGCTTATCCCAGCGAGGAACTTTGATCGCCACCTTGCGGCGCAACACGGGATCTTCGGCGAGATAGACGAAACCGAAACCGCCGCGACCCAACTGCTTGATAACCGAGTACCGTCCGATGTTGGTCAAGTTCGGTCGGACGACAAACGAATCCTCGTAGTCCGGCTGGAAGCCGCCGGTCGCCTCGATCGGATTCAAATCCTCAGTGTTGGATTCTTCCTCGAATTCTTGGTCCATAACAACAGCAACGGTCGGGGCTGGTGGAGGTGGTTTCTGGAGGGAATGCCGCCCTCAACAACTCCATGATAACAGATTTCGAAAACGGACTGGGAAAATTTCCAGACGAGTTCAAATGGACATACTTCGTAACCGTCCAGCCTATTGGGTTTATAGCTCGGCAATGAAGTTTTTTTTGTAAGGCAAACATTGAAATTCGCGGCCCATGATCGATCAAGTCCCCTGAAAAGATCACTGAGCCAGTGAGCGATGGGGAGAAGCCAAGTTGCCGAAACGTCGAAACGCAGAGTTCGCTGAGCTCTTGACTCAGGCGATCTCTGCGTTTTTGACGAACATAAGATCCCGCAATGTTGATTCGATCCCGACTATTTGTCGTCCTCGTCGGTGATACTGACCAGCTTTTCCAACATACTTTCGATTCGAGCCAGTCGTGCTTCGACCTGCTCCATCCGCTGATTGCCTGGCACAGCACGTGCCAACTGGTCGTTTGCACTTGATGCCGCCAACAACGCTGCACGAACTGCCCGATCGCGGCTCTCCAACGCACTGGCCTGAGCCAACTCGCCGACGCTCTTGGTTCTCGCTTCGATGAACCGTTGCACTAAGGGATTCTCTGGATGAGCTAACGAAAGAGAAAGGGAAATACGCCCATTCGCATTTTGTTTCTGGGCCATCGCCTTTTCCAGTTCACCGAAATAGCTCTTGCCCGTGGTGAACATCTTATCGACGGATTCGAAAAACTCGGTTCGCGATGGAATGGCAGCACCGTCAAATTCGCTTTCGAGTTTTTTCATCCGGTCGATTTGATTACCTAACGACTCCATCGCGTCCCCCAATTCCTGCATTTGTTGTAACATCGCATGAACAACTCTGGTTTCATGGACTTTCGGATCGGCGGCCTCCATTTTTGCCTGCTGACTGAGTAGTTTTTCCATTTCAGCAATTTGTGCTTGCAACTGTTCGATTTCGGGATGTTGTGTTCCCAACGTTTCGGACATGCTCTGCAGTCTCGCAGATTTTTCGAGCAACATGGCATGCAATTTCTCCAGACGTTGTTGATTGCCAGCTTCCTCCGATCGATACAAAAATTCTAGCGCTCGCTTCATATCGAGCTCAACTTCTTGAGAATTTTCTTCCTGTCCTTTGCAAACAGGGTGCAAAACAAACGTGAGAACAACCCAGAGGCCTGCGACCATACCGATTTTCATTGGGAAACTCCTTGTACTAACAAAACAGGGTTAAATTTGTAAACTTCGACAGCCAGAATTGGATTGGTCAACGAGCGCATGCGACTGGTCATCAATCGCGGCTGGTACGGATTCACATCAACGATCTGTCCTGCCTCAGCGAAGCTTTCCAGCATCGCATCGGATACGGGACGATCGGTCAAGTACAGAGTTCGATCGCTGGTGTTTTCAATTTCGATCAACATCGGTTTGTCGGGGTACAAACCAGCCAACGATTGGGACGGTCCAAATAGATTTTCGACCGTTAAGCATTGCGAAAGCCGAGCGATTTGTTGATCTTTTGCGTCCAAGGTCAAGGTCCATGCCTGTCGCTCTTGTTCAACGCCGGTTCGCACTTTCCACGCCCCAAACAACAATAATCCGATTGATGCCACAACCGCGACGGCTCCAACAAGCACACGCCGCCAATTCAGCGGCCGACGAAAAACACTGCTGGTCAGAGCGTTACGCTCCCGCCAGTTTGGTTCGATGTGCGACGATTGCTCTGGCACACCGGATTGGAAAAGCTGTGATCCAATCAATTGTTGGTCCATCAAGGCGATGGCACAGGCTCGCCAATTCTCGGGGCGCGATTCCAAGTGCTGCACCAATCGCGATCGCTGTCCATTATCAAGTTCGTTGTCGGCCAAGACACTTAACCATAGCTCCAAATCTGATTCGATCTCAGGCAAGGTAAGACTCATTTTGTAAACCTCTCCAGTGTCTGGAATTCATCGGCGTGTTCAGTTTGTAACAACGCGACCTTCAATCTGGATCGCGCAGTACGCAATCGATTGGCGATCAAGTTCAATTCGATTCCCAGATGTTGTTCCAGTTGGGAATAGCTCCAAGCGTGACAGTATTTCAAGGTCAGGATTTCCACGTCTTCGGCGGTCAAGGTGGCCAACGCGTCGCGAATCGACTGTCGTCGTTCGTTCAGCAACAACAAGTCGATTGGCTCCAAGGCGAATCGATCGGTTTCGCAAGTGATTGTCGGGTCACTCGCGATTTGTGCGAAAAACACTTTTGTGCGTTGTTCTTTTCGCAGCCAATCCGTCACCCGATTAATCGCCGCGCGGTACAGCCAGGGAGCCAATTGCTCCACGTCCTTTAGTTTGTCGGGACAACGTACGATCTCGGCAATGAGGTCACTCAACAAGTCGTCGGTCACGGCGACATTGCCCCGAGTTCGCGCCAAAACCACGGTTCGCAACCAAGGACGGTGGACCAGTAATTCGTCGGCCAGCGAACCATTAATCGGATTCATCGAATTGGGCGGGTCCAGCTGAGTCATCGGTAAATCAGTTGCAGCGACAAAATAGGCAATAGCCACTTTCCCCAATATTGACGATTTCGATGAGCCAATCTGCGCTTGCTGACCACAAAAAATGCAATATTTTCTGAGACTCAGTTCTTGGAACAAAAATCGAGCCTTTTTAACACTTCCCCGGATACCGAACAGCCCGCGGACAATTTGACCGCTTGTCAATTTCCTGGTTTGAATCACAATCCCTAAAACCCGAGCAGTAAGTCGATAAAGCAGTCGTGGGTTCCGCAACCAGACTGCCCCCAAGCGGCGATTGACCGCGAGTTTCGACAAGTTGCCCCCAAGCCGGTCCAGTGAATTTATTTATGTCTTCCAACACAAGCCCGGTGTCCTTCCCCCCGCGATTGCTGGCGCTGGACGGCTTGCGTGGATTGGCTGCTCTCAGCGTGATGTTGTATCACTATTTGGCCCGCTATGGCACTTTTGACGGGCTCCAACATCAAACGGAGTTTCCTTATACATTTGAATGGGGCTGGTTGGGGGTCAATCTCTTTTTTGTGATCAGCGGTTTTGTGATTTACATGTCGCTGGACAACCGCAAGGCACCGCTGGATTTCGTCGTGTCACGCGCGATCCGATTGTATCCGACGTATTGGGCAGGGATCATTTTAACGACCGTTGTGGTAAGCCTGGTTGGTCTTCCGTTTTGGAACTATCGACCATGGGAAATTGCGGCTAACTTCACGATGTTCCAGTCATTTGCCTTGCTGCCAAGCGTCGACGGTGTGTATTGGTCTTTGGCGGAAGAATTAAAGTTCTATTTGTTAATGTTGTTTTTCCGGCTGATCGGCCTGATTCAGCGTCCGCTGTTGATTTGTGGAACTTGGCTGTTTTTTGTCAGCCTGTATGCGGTTGGAATGGAGCGATTGGAAATGGACTGGGCACGCCGGACCTGCGAGATCGGCTATTTGTTGTTGAGTGGCAGTTACTGTTTTTGGTTTATTAGTGGGATCGCGATTTACGGGATCTTTCGAAATCCGAGCTGGAAGTCAAACTATGCGATTATGGTTCTCAATTCAGCGTACTTTTTTTTGCCCGTTGGAGTTTCGGTCTATCCGACGCCGCTCGTCGCCGGTTTGATTCTGTTGATTTTTGTGGGGACGATTTTTTTGCGGCCAGCCTGGTTGCAACACCGCATACTGATATTTCTAGGAACGTTATCGTATCCAATCTACATTTTGCACCAGAACATTGGCTATTGCGTGATCAAGACGTGCTATCAAGCGAATTTATCGGGATATGTCGGTGTCACGGCCGCCGTAGTTTTTTCCCTGGGTGCGTCTTGGTTGGTCTATCAATTCATCGATGTTCCCATGGGCGATTGGCTGCGAAAGTGTTATCGCGACTGGCGGCATCGGCCCTGCCAACCAGCCAACCAGGAACTACAATAGCCGTTTTCAAATCCAGAAAGACCAATGATGATTCGCAGACTAATTGTTTTCGCAGTACTAGGATTTTCGTGCGGTGTGACGAAGGCGCAAGATTTAGACCAGCAGATCACCGGCCAGATGGAATTGGCTAAAGAAAATCGCGATCAACTGGTCAAGGCCCTGGCAACCGTCCCCGATGAACAACGCGAAGCCTTGGAGTTTCTCATCGCCTGGTTGCCAACGGCCGATGCACAATCGCTATCCGCCGATCGATTGTTGGAAAATGTTCGGTTGGCACATCAGGTCCGAAACCGATTGCCGTGGCAAAACAAAGTTCCTACCGATATTTTTCACAATCACGTTTTGCCGCTAAGTTGTTTGGATGAACCGCGTACGCCATGGCGAGCCGAGTTTTATGAAAAGTTTGGGCCATTGGTTGAGTCGACGACTTCGGCATCCGAGGCCGCACAAATTTTGAACGCGAAAATTTTTGAAATCCTAAACGTCAAATATTCGACGGGTCGAAAACGTGCCAACCAATGTCCGGCCGAGAGCATTGAACAGGGATTGGCTTCATGTTCAGGCCTTTCGATCATTCTCGTGGATGCCTGTCGTGCGGTGGGTGTTCCTGCGCGAATCGCTGGAATTCCCAATTGGGCCAATAAATCTGGCAATCACACGTGGGTCGAAATATGGGATGGCGATTGGCATTTTACCGGCGCCGCTGAATTTGACGCGGCCGGCTTGGACCGCGGCTGGTTCCGTGCCGACGCAGCGCTGGCGGACCCTGAAAATCCTCGACACAGTATTTTCGCCACGAGCTACGCGGCGACTGGATTGCATTTCCCCTTGGCTTGGAATCACGACAACCAATCGATTCCCGCCGAGAACGTAACGGTTAGATATCGCTTACAACAGCCGGTTGTTGCCGATGGACTCGTGCGGACGATGTTCCGCGCCCTCGACGCCGACGGAAAACAACGAGTCCTGTGTGACGTCTCAATCGAGTTGGCTCAATCCGAGGTAGTTACCAAGCCGACAAACGACTCCGTTGCGTCCGGCGATGATGCGAGTCCGCCGACCGCGATGTCTCCCCTTGTTGGCGACACGCGTGATGAGACTCGTGATACGAATGAGTTTTTGGAATTTAACCTGCAACCCAACACGCGATATTCGGTGACGACAAAAACTCCGAACCGTGAGACACGCCAATGGTTCTTTCGAACCACTGCCGAACCGCAGCAGATGGTTGAATGGCGTGAATTACCAGCGGCGAAGGAATTGCCATTAATGGCGGTTGCCGGCACGTTGGATGTTGCTGCGATTGCCGATTTTGGCAAGAACTGGTTTGCGGCGGACTCAGCTGGCCGCAAGAAACTATCCGCGTCAACCCTGGCCCAATCGTGGCCGGGCGACAGTCTCGAATTGCGACGTGTGCTTTGGCAATCCATGCTGGATAGTGGCCAGCTTAATCAGCTCCGCGATGATCTGGTTGAAAACAAGATTACCAGTGGCGATCACGTCAGCCCCTTTGTCATCAAAGATGTGGGCACTCGGCCCGCCGATGGATGGCCACTGGTGATCGCGATGCACGGCGGCGGCAATGCGCCGCAGGAGTTAAATGACAGCCAGTGGCGGCATATGCAAATCTATTACCATGACCATCCAGAAATCAGTGGCTATCGCTACCTGGCCTTGCGCGCTCCCAACAATACCTGGAATGGTTTTTATGACAATTACGTTTATCCGCTAATTGCGGATTTGATAGCGCAACAAGTTGCGTGGAATGATGTCAATCCGCAACGAGTCTACCTGATCGGATATTCTCACGGTGGGTATGGAGCGTTTTCGATTGGTCCTAAGATGCCCGATCTGTTCGCCGCCGTTCACGCCAGCGCCGCCGCTCCGTCGGACGGCGAATCGGTGGCATCCGGGTTGCACTCGACGCGATTTACCTGGATGGTCGGTGAGCGGGATTCTGCTTATGGTCGACTGGAACGTTGTCAGGCTTTCGACGTCGCGTTTTCTCAAGCTCGTGGAACGCGAATCGACCGGTATCCGGGCGAATTCCAATACCGTCCAGGTTTTGGCCATGGCGGACTGCCGGATCGCGACTGGTTGGTTGAGATGTTGCCTTTTAATCGGAAAAATTCACCTCGCGAAATTGATTGGGAACCTACGGATCCAGTCGTGACCGAGCACTATTGGATCTCCATCCCAAAACCCGTCAAAGGGCAAAAGATCTCGGCCCGACTACCCAACGAAAATCGAATCGAGCTGACGACTATCGGGTTGGATACGGTTTCATTGTGTCTGGATGAGCGATTGGTAGATCCAACGCAACCGCTGAGCGTTGGCATAAATGGAGAGTCGTTGGAAATCCAGGCCTCCCCGACGCTGGCCAACCTGTGTACCAGCCTCCTCAATCGCCGCGATCCTTATCGCGCTGGTTCGATTCTGGTCGACCTGCAAATATCGCCCTCTACAAAATCGACAACCGAATCCGACAAATAGAGCTATCGAAATGCTGCCGACCAACGCGCCGCAAAGAAATGAAATACCGAGGAACGGTCGAATCTGGAAAACTCCCAGACCGCCGTTCGCTCGGTCAATAGTTAATTCTCGTTTTCAATTTTCGCCAGCTGCCTGGCATTGAACTACGATTTTAAATATTCGAAACCGGCTCGAGGGGCACGTCCGAAGAATTTAGCGGCTTGTTCGTCGCCGACAATTGTTTCGGTTTTCGGGTCCCATTTAATCGTCCGCTTCAGCCGCGCCGCAATCGCCGTCAGGTGACATGTATTCATGATTTGCACGTGCGAAAAAACATCGCTGATCGGCAATCCACCTTCAGAAATACATCGATAGAAATTATCTTTGTGTCCTTCGAAGGGTTTGTCCTTATACAACTTGCGGACCTGTTCATCGCCAAAGACGTCTTTGTCCCAATTCTCTTCAATCGGGCGACCAGCGATTTTGCCGCGGTTGACGAACATGCGGCCTTTCTCGCCTTCGAATAGGATCCCATTTTCGCTGCGACTGTCGATCGTCATCTCGACGCCACTGGCAAACTTGCATTTGACGGCGAAATCATGCGACGTGTTGTAGCAATCATCAACCAACGGGTATCCGTCTTTGAATTCGACAGGATGATTGGAATCGGAACCGTCAAATTCAACCGGTCCGGCACCAGCACCATTTTCGCCCAAAGCCCATTGTGCAATATCAACATGGTGTGCGCCCCAATCGGTGAACTTGCCACCGGAGTATTCGTACCACCAACGGAATTCATAGTGGCAACGTTTTTCGCGGTAGTCAACTTTGGGAGCGGGCCCGAGCCAACGATCCCAGTCCAGTTCTGCCGGCGGCGGTTCGACCGCGAACGGACCACCGGGGGGGCTTCCATTGATCCCCACCGTGACTTTCTTAATCTTGCCGAGCAACCCTTGCTGAACCATGTTGACGGCTCGCAAAAACAGATTACGATCGCTGCGCTGTTGCGTTCCCACCAGAAAGACCTGTTTCGAATACTTCTCGCAAGCTTTTCGAATCAGCTGATTTTCCTCCAACGTTAACGACAGCGGTTTTTGACAAAACACATGTTTGCCAGCCGCCAGAGCTTCCAGTGCGATTTTGACGTGCCAATGGTCGGGGGTCACGATACTGACGACATTAATATCAGTTCGATCCAGCACTTTCCGGTAGTCCGCATAGGCATCGGCCTTTCCTTTGCCAATATTCTCGTGATTCTTCGCCGCTTCGACTCGCCGAGAATCTGCATCGCAAACTGCGACGATGTCGCCGAATCGATTGTGGTCGTGGGCATCTCCCGTTCCCATGCTTCCGACGCCAATGCAGCCGACGATCGGCCGATCATTTTTCATTCGATTGGCAAAGGCAGGTTTGGTAAATGGAAAATAGGGAATGAAGCCGGAGGCGAATGTCGCAGCCGCAGCGCTTTTGACAAACGTACGCCGATCGGGGGAATGTGATTTGATCATTGCTTACCTTGATTGAAGGAGAGAAAACAACAAATGAAACGGGCTAATAAAACGCATGGTAAACCGATTGGAAATCGATTTCTTCCTCGGAGATTATAGTCCAATCCAGGGCCCTATGCCGAGCCATCAAGGTGTAGAAAATATTTTTGGATCTAATGCGCGGTGGCGGTAGGTCAGCTCGGCGGATCGATTAATCGCTAAAATTCCGACACTTCTCGCCGAACGCCACCAAAGTGGATGTTCGTTTTCATAAATCCCGCAGGCTTGCCCATTGGTATCTACACAAGTTTGCTTCGTGGGAAGTGAACCGTATTGGAATCCCGCTGGCTTGTCCAGCG
>JANNPW010000086.1:0-146040 GCA_031400405.1 Mariniblastus sp. | reverse complement strand
TTTTCGCTAACTATAGAACAACGCACTCCCTTCGCTTTGCCGCCGGATTTGCCTCCGGCAAATCCGGCGGCAAAGCGAGGATGGCGTGGACTCGTTGTGTAGTAAAAAACCGAAGTATCCGCAGGGCAAGCCTGCGGGATTTATGAAAACGAACATCCACTTTGGTGGCGTTCGGCGAGAAGCGTCGAAAAACAACCTATTTTTGACATCACTCAAGATTGTGTTTCCATTCCGCGATCTTTCCTGTACAAAGATACGTACAATGAGTCGTTCGATTGTCGATCGACCGAGTGAATTTTTTTGCGGCAATTGAGAACTGGTGGACCTCCGCCAAGGCTCGATTACCTGTCCCGTTTTTTTCCTACTTGGAGACTCTCAATGAAATATGTTTTCTCAATCGCTTTGGCGGCCGTCGCAGTATTTTCGTTTGGCGTGATGGCTCAGGACGAAACTAAGGATACCAAACAAGCTGGGACTGGCACTTGCCAAAAATGCCCCGCTTCCGGCGATGCCGTTTCCGTTGATGGCGGTGGCTGTCAAAAATGCCCCGCGTCCTTGGTGGCAACTGTTTCCACCTCCACCGACAAAAAATGTGCCGGTGGCTGTTGCCAAAAATGCTCCGATTCGTCGCTTGTTTCCGTTGCCGTTTCGACGGATGACAAATGCGAAGGTGGTTGCAAAACGACTTGCTCCGCCTGTGTCGTTGCCACGGCAATGAGCAAACTTCCCAAGATGACCTACACGGTTGGCACCGAGTCAACATGTTGCAGCGAAGCGGCCGCAGAACTGGCCAAAAAATCCTCGACTCCAATCCATTATGTTGTCGCTGACAAAACTTTCGAAGACAAAACCGAAGCTTACACCGCATTGGTTGTCAGCACGGAAGAGCTCGTTAATGCTTTCGTTACCCCAGCCAAATGCGAGACTTCGGGAACAACGACTGTCGCTGGAAAATCTTGCGGCTGCTGCGTCGAAGCTGGCAAGCGTACCGAACTGGTCACTGCGGCCATCAAAGACATCCACGTTTCCTACAAAGTGGGCGATGAAGAAGTTTGCTGCCCAACGGCAGCTGCTGAATTGGCCCAGAAAACCGGCGCAACAACTCAGTACGTCGTCAACGGCGAAACAACGGAATGCGGCCTGACCGCCCGGTTGAAAGCTGCTACCGCCAAATACGAGGCCGCCGTCAATGCCATCGCTATCGCTGATCAAGCGGCTGCCGTTGCAACTCCAGCGGCTGATGCCACTGCCGAATCAACCACCGAAAAAAGTGGCACCTAATTTTCTGCATGGATTCAATCCGACCTTTACGAACCGGAGCAGGTTCAAACCTGTTCCGGTTTTTTTATTGCCTCCAACCTGATCCCAGGGCACCGAAACCATCCGCAAACTTCTGCTTTCAGACTTGTTCGGTGTTTGAGGAGATAGAACGAGCACGCGTTGGATGCGAAGCAAATGGAAGATCGCGAAATTGACGTGTTCTTCCCGCGCATCATCTCGCCACGATGTCATTTATTTTTGTTTGAGTTGTTACAATGCATTTGATCGCTCTGGTCGTCGGTAGATCTGCCTTTTTTTCTATTTGGGAGTTCATTCCATGTCAAAAAAACTGAACGAACGTTGGAATTCAAGTTTCATTCGCTGGTCCTTTGGAGCCGTTTTAGTGTTTGCACTATTCGGATTCGGAACAGAGGATTCCTTGTATGCACAGCCTAGGGTTTTGGAAATCAGTGTGATTGATTCCAACGACAAGCCGCTCGCCGATGCCGATGTGGAGATTCGGGAATGGACTGGTGAGTTAAAGCCCACCGATTTTCGAGGAACGACCAACGCCGATGGAAAGATCGTGTTTGAAGACTTTGAGATGCAATCGTATCTTTACTTGTTTGTGCGACATCCAGAATTCGCGCCGGCGGTTATGGCTTTTTCGACAACTGAGAATGACACCCTGAAAGCAACGGTCCGTCTGGCACGTCCCGGCACCAATTTTTTGCAAATATTATCACCCGATGGAAATCCGGTTGTTGGTGCAGAAGTCACGCGAATGGAGTATTCCAGCAACTTGACCCAAACCAAATCTTTTGCGAATCAGTCACTTTTTCAGGCCATGATGCAGAACGACGGTAGTGCCTATCATAGCGATCAACAAGGTCGACTGCAGCTTCCACCCCTTCCCATGGACGCGGTGCTGACGGTTACCGTGACCCATCCCGATTGGGCGGTGGGAAAAATTGAAAATGTAAAGCTCGGCGAAATTCACAATACGAGTTTGAAAATGGCGGAAGGTACTGTGGTAGAGGCCTATTTTTCTGGATCCCCGGAAGCGGTTAACAAACTTAAGGGGCAATCGATCGACATAGTTACAAGCGACCGAGAGAAAAATCGGCTCATGCATTCCTTTCAAGTAAAGGAGTCAAAGACACAGTTTACGTTGGTTCCCGGTCGTTATGACTCGTTGAACATTCGGGCCAAAGATGTGGTCATTACGCCGAGTTTGCCAAGTAGCTCTAAATTGGCGGAATTCTGGAATATTCCGGAGCTTGACCGTGTCAAGAAAAACTTCGTGGTGCGAGAACTTTATCCAGTTACTGGTAAAGTTGTCACACACGATGGACGGCCCGTCAGTAACGCTGAAATTATGATCGGCTTTGAAAACCTGTATCTGGATGAAAACGGAAACGAACAGATCGTGAAGGAACATCCGAGCTCTAATGATTTTGCGGAAACAAATCAGGATGGAGTCTTTCAAGCCAAACTTCCCAAGGGCAAGACTTCAATCAGTATTTTCTGGACTAGTGGGTACTATTCGATCCCGGAAGAGTTGGAGTTCGAGTTCAACGGCGAGCCTAATTTACCAAATTATGTCGTGAAACAGAAACCAACTCTGAAAGGCCAACTAGTCGACGAAAATGATCAGCCGGTCCCGAAGGCGGTCATACGATTTTTGAATAATGACATTGATTCGCCGTGTAGCTTTACAGACACCAAGGGACTGTTTTCGATCGACGTAAATGCTCTGGGCTACGATTACCAGAAGGAAGAACGATCCTTTTTGCTGGATGTCGCTGCTTTCGATCTATCATCCAATCTTTGTTGCATTCAACAGGTTGACGTAAGCGATGAGTCGGCAGTTTCCAATTGCCGGCTGAGGCTGACGTCCCAACCGGCCACCTGGCTAATGGATGAGATAAAGCGGCGAAAAAAAGAACGGTTTGAGCGAGTTTTGGCCAGCAGCAATTACCTGAGGGAAGAGATTGCCAAGGCCCAAAAAAAACAGGTATCGGAAACCGCCAAAGAAGACTTGGCACCAGAAATTTCGCCAGGAACCTGGTTGAACACCGAAGCTCGATCATTGAAAGAGTTTCGTGGAAAATATGTTCTGCTGGACTTTTGGTTCATCGGATGCGGGCCCTGTGAACGAGGAATACCGAACTTGAAGTTAGTCCATGAAGTGTTTCACAACCAGAATTTTTCGGTCATTGGTGTCCATATCGCAGGTGGAAGTCCTGAGATCGTGAAGCAATTTGCCGATGCCAAAGGCATGAGCTATCCCTTGGTAATTGACGCCATCGACGAGCCAATTCTCAAAGCCTACCGCCCGTTGGGTGTTGAAGGTTATCCAACCTATATTTTGATCGATCCCGCAGGAAAAATCGTTAAGGATTCGGGCTTTCATGGCAGCATGTTGGAATGCCTCCGCGAAAAAATGCTGCTGAGCAAAGAAACCAAATCCTCAAATTGAACTGCCATTTGAATTGATCGCCGACATTCATAACTTAGGGATCAAATTTTGAGAAACATTCCACGCGATTGATCATTAGTTGGCGAAGCCACCAGAGTTTTTATTCACGATGTTCGCGAATACTGATGCTGTTGAAAGAGCCCAGTACAATATGATCCAGCACGTCGATGCCGATCGTCTTGCCGGATTCTTCCAAGCGTTTGGTTACGGCCAGGTCTTCCCGGCTGGGCGTTGGATCACCGGACGGATGATTGTGTACCAGGATCACTGACGAGGCGGCGTCTTTGATGGCTCGGCGGAAAACCTCGCGTGGATGAACCAGACTGGCATCGAGCGTGCCCACGGTGATTTGATGGGTATCGATGACCTGATTCTTGGTGTCCAACGTGACAATATGAAACTCTTCCTGTTTCGCGTCGGCCACCAAGCGAGAAAATCGTTGCTCGCAAAATCGAACCGCATCACTGCTGGAAAGAATCTTGGTGGTCTTCCGATCGCTGGCGGCCGCTGAAACGCGCCGTCCTAATTCGATTCCCGCCATGATCTGACAATAGGCGGTCACTTCGACGGCAGCCGATACTTCCTTCAGCTCGCCGCGGCCTGCTGCCGGCAATTCACTCAACCGATCTCGATACTGTTTGGCGATTTTTTCGCCCGCCTCGACCGCCGATTCACCCGGTCGACCACTGCGAATCAAAATGGCGATCAACTCGGAAGTTCGCAATTGCGCCGCTCCGTGTTGTAGCAGGCGTTCGCGCGGTCGTTCCTCGGTGGGCGAATGCGCGATTTGATTGCCGAAGATTTTTTCATCGAGCCATTTCTCGACGTGAAATTCTCCTCGCCCGCGATTCCAACGAAACACCGAGTCATTACTCTCTTCGCGAACAATCCATCCGCTTTTTTCCAGTTCCTTGATGACCTTGGTCACGAAGCCGGGTTGTTCGGGTTGGCAAGCTCGTTTGGTATCTTCGAGCTCGATCGTCGTCTGGGACGAGACTTGTTGAATGACTGATTTGTAGCGTTGGTACCGCTCGACGATGGCGGTCGGCTTGGCTTCGGGGGCGCGAACAGGATTGAGATCAGTCATTACTACCTCAGAAACAACGGAGCAGCAGGCGAACAGGCGGTTTGAATATAGCCGATCTTCGTGGACCTTCGAAGGACCAGTTGAGGGTTCGTCGGCGCCTTGCCGTTAAACGATTTAGTCGAGGTACTTGGACGCCGTGATCAATAAACGAGGTGCGGCGATTGGAATTCGCTGGATGATCGGCGCCGCGGAGATTACACAGCGTTCCGCCATTTCGCGATACGCTACATTCGCCAAAGTCTCGGATAGATAATACAGATTCCCGGCGGACACACTATTTCCAGCTGGAATTGCATTGTCGATCGGGTTCTTGCTGCGAGCCAGCAACTCCTCGTGATCTTTGCTGGTATAAAAATAACCGCCATTTTTTTCGTCCCAGAACAGATCGTTTTGTTTTTGCTGCAATCGGTCGGCTGCTTGCAGCCATTTCGGTTCGTCGGTCGCCCGATGCAAGGCGATCAAACCGTCGATCAAACAGGCGTAGTCATCGAGGTACGCATTCAATTTGGCTTGTCCGTCGGTCCAGGTTCGCAATAGACGTTCGTCGTTATCTACCAGATTTCCGATCGCAAAATCGGCCGCGCGAGCGGCGGTCGCCAGATAAGCCGGGTTCTGAAGTACCCGACCGGCGTCGGCATAACCCCGAATCATCAACCCGTTCCAGCTGGTCAGGATCTTGTGATCCAGCAATGGACGTACGCGTTTGCTGCGCACATTCAACAATTTTTCGCGGATGGGAATGAGTTGTGTTTCCAACGCGTCGAGCGTAATTTCCAGGCGTGTCGCGTGGTTCAACATGGATTCCGTCAACTGCGGAGCGTAATATTTTTCCTCGAAGTTTGGTTCTTGATTCAAACCGTAAATTCGCGCGAACAGCTCGTACTCTGCAGCAGTCAAGGCCGCTTTGATTTCCGGCAAGTCCCAGACATAGAATTTTCCTTCAACTCCTTCTGACTCCGCGTCCAGCGAAGCATAAAATCCGCCCTGCTCCGCCGACAGTTCCCGATCCACGAACGCCAGGATGCCAGCGGTCACTTGTTTGAATTCCACACGACCCGTCAATTCGAATGCTTCGGCATACACCGATGCCAGCTGTCCATTGTCGTACAACATTTTTTCATAATGCGGAATGCGCCAAAACCGATCAACGCTATATCGATGAAACCCGCCTCCCAGATGATCGTGAATGCCACCCATCAGCATCCGTTCACACGTGGTAATGAACATGGACTTCGCCTGTTCATTTTCCGGGTGTTGGCGTACTTGATCGGCCAGGAACATCAGATTCGAGGCTTCCGGAAATTTGGGAATATTGGGATCTTCTTCGCTGAAGCGGAATCCACCATACCGCGTATCAAATTCTTCACCCAACCCGGCCAAGGCTTGATTGATCCACGTGCGTTGAATCTTCGTTCCTTCGACAGGGGGCCGACCGGCTAACGATTCGCGCGTCAGTTGGGTAATCAGCGCAGCATCCTGTTCGACTTGTCGGCGATTGTCAGCCAGTAGTTCGGTGATGCGATGGATGATTTCCAGAAAACCACGCGACTCGCCGCGGTCGCCGGTTCGCGCCGGAAAGTAGGTTCCGCCAAAAAATGGTCTGGCGTCGGGCAGCAGAAACATGGTCAACGGCCAGCCGCCACCTCGATTGCTGCCAGTCAACCGGTTCCAGGTGTTGAGGGCTTCCATATAAACCTCATCCACATCTGGCCGCTCCTCTCGATCGACTTTGATGCAAATAAAATTGTCATTCAAAAATTTGGCGATCTCTTCATCTAAAAATGACTCTCGCTCCATCACGTGGCACCAGTGGCAACTGGAATACCCGATCGACAAAAAAATCAGTTTGTTTTCCTGTTTCGCCAAGGCCAAAGTGGCATCATTCCAGGCATACCAGTTGACTGGATTGTGAGCATGCATCAACAAATAGGGACTGGTCTCTTTGGCCAACGCATTGGTGTGAGTCGGTTTGGCCGGTGCATCAACCGGTGGCTCGGTGGGATTGTCTTGCGAAAATCCGATTGTCGCCACGATGTTGAACCACAATATCAGAGCACCGCCAATCGCAAACCGGTTCGATCGAAATGTCATAGCAATTTCCAGCCTTTTCCAGACGTTGATCTCGTTGCAACCGAGTCACAATGAGATACCAAGATACTCGATTAGTCGGCTCCGGCGTGTTGAATTTTTTACGCCCGAGATCAAAGTTCCAACAAATCTCCGACTCGGTCGCGCCAGGCGACATGAATGGGAAAGCGATCTCCCAGGATGTCCTGATGGGTTTGGACAGCGAGTGCTGGTTCGTTATTTTCATCGGATAGATGACACAAACAAGCCCACTGGAGACGACCATGGGCGTGTTCTTTCAGCAGCATGGCCGCATCCCGGTTGGAAAGATGCCCACCCAGTCCAGAAATGCGACGCTTCAAACCCTCGGGGTAATTCCCATTAGCCAACATGGCTTCGTCATAGTTGCTTTCAATCACGACCCCATCGAGCGACGGTAAAACTGTTTTGAGTCCTTCAAACGGGTGACCCAGGTCAGTCAAAATTCCGACACGATGAGTTGCGTCTTCGACAACAAACATCACACCATCGACGCTGTCATGGGGAGTTGGAATCGTGTGCACAGTCACCGGACCAAACGACTGCGAACTGCCCGCCGTAAAAAGCCTTACGCGGGCCAGTTTGCCTACCTTTTGATACATTTGCACGGCCAGCAGAGTCGGGCGCGTAATATAGACGGGCAGATTGAATTTTCGTTGAAACACGCCGAGACAACGGGTGTGGTCGCTGTGGTCATGTGAGATGAATAACGCTTGTACCCGACGGATATCGCGACCATGCTCCGATAGCCGATCTTGAGCCTGTTTGCCGCTGATACCCGCATCGAACAGCAACGCCACGTCGCCCGATTCGACATAAAAACAATTGCCGTTACTTCCTGATTGCAGCGAAATAATTTTCATGACTTGAACGTGATTGTTGGTAGGCAGACGACCAATGGAAATCCGTTTCCGGCCACGCATTCTATCGAGTTCTGGCGGACTCACCAGAGCAGTGACAACCCTCCGGAGTTGTCCAGTTATTTACTTACGGGCACGCGTTCCAAAGTTGCCAACAAAAACCGCCAATACTTTTCGACGCTGGCGATTTCACATTTTTCGTCTGGCGAGTGAGGATTCTTGATCGTCGGACCAAATGAGATCATATCCATTCCCGCATAATGACTGCCAATGATCCCGCATTCCAGTCCGGCATGAACCGCGTTGACCTTGGGCCCGTGTCCGAAAATATCCTGGTAGATCTGTTGCATCAACGCCAATATTTTCGAATCGGCGTTGGGTTTCCAACCCGGATACGCACCGGCGTGAACAACCGCTGCACCGGCCAACTCGAATGTGGCGGAGATCATGTTCGCCAAATCCTGCTTGGCAGTCTCGACACTGCTGCGGGTGAGAAACTGAACGAGGGCTTTGCCATGTTCGACATGCACTCGAGCGAGACTGGTCGACGTTTCCACCAATCCCGCAACCTGATCACTCATACGCAACACACCATTGGGCGCGGCATAAATGGCATTCAATAGATTTTGTTGCGATTGTTGGTCCATAACCTGGGGAGGCATGGCGCCGGGTTCCCATTGAATTTTCAAATCGGGTTCCGTCGCGGCCAGCTCCGCGCGAATCGTTTCCGTCAGGATCTGCAGTTGTTGGCGGAAGGCCGGTTCGCGATGAGTGTCGATCACGACGATGGCGAACGACTCCCGCGGAATGGCGTTTCTTAAACTCCCACCGTCGATCATGGCGATCTGCAATTCCTGCTCGGCGAATGACCACAACAATCGATTCATGATTTTGTTGGCATTACCACGCCCCAGATGAATTTCACAACCGGAATGTCCACCGCGGAGGCCAGTAACTGATATTTTTCCAGCGAGCCCGGGTCGCGGATTGATCTGGTCATATTTCAGCTCGACGTTGGTATCGATGCCACCGGCGCACCCAATACACAACTCCCCTTCGTCTTCAGTATCCGTATTCAACAGAATTTGACCTTGCAGTTGGCCGGGTTGTAATTTGAACGCACCGGTCATCCCGGTTTCCTCATCAATTGTGAACAAGCCTTCCAGCGGCCCGTGCTTAATATCTGTGGCGGCGAGTACTGCCATGATCGATGCCACACCCACTCCATTATCCGCGCCCAGAGTTGTGCCTTTGGCTTTCAGCCAACCTTGATCGATCCACGACTGAATCCCCTGACTGGAAAAATCGAACGAAGTGTTGGCATTCTTTTGATGCACCATATCGAGGTGTCCCTGCAACACCACGCCGACCCGGTTTTCCATGCCTGGAGTGGCCGGTTTTCGAATGATGACATTGCCGACCGCGTCGACGATGGTCTTCAAGCCCAGTCCGATCCCGAATTGTTTCATGAATTCGATCACCTGCGATTCATGTTTCGAAGGCCGCGGGACGGCATTCAAGTTTTCAAAATGTTGCCAAAGCTGGCGAGGTTGGTGCTGCAAGAGTTCTTGGTTCATGACTCGATTTCAATCATAAAAATTTTAACGTGATCGTTAGACGTGATCGTTAGATATCCAGGTCCCGAACATCCAAGGCGTGTTTCTCAATGAACTCTCGGCGGGGTTCGACTTTGTCTCCCATCAAAATCCGGAACATGTTGTCAGCTTCTGCCGGGTTATCCATTTTGACTTGAATCAGTGTCCGTTGTTCCGGGTCGAGGGTCGTCTCGCGCAACTCTTCGGCGTTCATCTCACCCAAGCCTTTAAAGCGGGTCACCTGCATGCCTTTTTCACCGGCAGCGCGCACCGCACCCACCAATTCCCGCAAATCATTGACACCTGTTTCGATCTCTCCGCGTCGCAGGATGTATCTCGGCTCTTCAATGCCGGTTCGTTCCTCGGGGATCAAGGCTTCAATATTGAAGCCAAAAGTTTCCAGTTCTTTCAAACCGGAGTTGATGGTTTTGACCTCGTGGAATTCATCCAACAGCATTTGATTGGTCGATTTACCCGTGGAATTGGTTTCGCTCTCTGGTTCGATATCCAGATTGGAACTGATGACGACCTCCACTCCTGTTTCTTCCTGTCGTCGTTTCAGAAAATCGTCCAGCTGTTTGCGCGTGGCAAACCAGTGTTCCTCGTTGCCGAGAAATGCATGGAACACCGGCAGCCTGCCCGATTCGAGATCCATTCGATTGGCATGCGTCCGCAAGTTGATGCCGCGTCGCTCGAGCGCCAAAATCGCTTCTTCGATGCTGGCCAGCGTGGCACACAATTTCCGCATTTGATCTCCCTCGATGACATTGCCAGCGCCGGCATCGAAGGAAGTATCCGCTAAACCTCGATCCAAGAGCTGCGTTCGCATTTCAGCTTCGGTTTGCACGTAATAGGTATTGCGTTTGGTTTTGACGCGGAACAAGGGCGGCTGTGCCACATAGACGTGACCGGCCTCGATCAGCTGGTACATCTGTCGATAGAAGAAACAGAGCAGCAGAGTACGAATATGCGAACCGTCGACATCGGCGTCGGTCATGATGATGACTTTGTCGTAGCGTCGTTTGCTTAGATCCTGATCATCGCCAATCCCGACACGCAAGGCACTGATCATGGATTGCACTTCTTCATTGGCCAGCACTTTGTCTTCGCGAGCTTTGTAGGCGTTGATAATTTTTCCTCGCAGCGGCAAGATCGCTTGAAATTCCTTCAGCCGCCCACCCTCGGCACTGCCACCGGCGGAATCACCTTCGACCAAATAGATTTCGCACTTCGCGACATCTTTGCTCAGACAATCACGGAGCTTGCCCGGCAAACCGCCGCCACCCAACACGGACTTGCGTCGCACTTTGTCTCGTGCGGCTCGGGCGGCCTCACGGGCTTCGGCGGCTTGAATACCTTTCCTGACGATCGTTTTGGCTTCTTTGGGATTTTCTTCCAGGTAAGTTTTGAAAAAGTCGCCAAATCCGGAACCCACGATTCCTTCGAGCTCGCTATTACCCAATTTTGTTTTAGTCTGGCCTTCAAATTGGGGTTCGGGAACTTTCACCGAAATGATTGCCGTCAGTCCTTCACGAAAGTCTTCGCCTGTGACATTGAGATTTTTGGGATACAGATTTTCCTTCTTGGCGTAATTGTTGATTGTCCGTGTCAGCGCGCCGCGGAAACCGGACACGTGCGTTCCGCCTTCATGCGTGTTGATGTTGTTCGCATAGGAATGAACGTTTTCAGTCAGATCGGTTGTGTACTGAATCGCCAGTTCGAATCCGATTGAATTTTGTTCCCCTTTGACGTAAATGACCTCGGCATGAATCGGATCACTGGAGCGATTCAGGTGTTCGACGTATTCGATGATACCCCGCTCGTAATAAAATTCGTCCTCTTCGCCATTCCGTTCATCGCGAAAGTGAATTTTGACTCCGCTGTTGAGAAACGCCAATTCTTGCAAGCGTTTTAACAGAATCGAGTATTCGAATTTGGTAATCGGAAAAATTTGCGGGTCGGGTTTAAAAGTTGTTTTGGTGCCACGTTTGTCCGTTTTGCCAACTTTGTTCACTTGTCCGGTGGGAACGCCCCGCTCGTAATCCTGTTGATAGACGTAGCCGTCGCGATAGACTTCCACTTCACACCATTCGGACAAGAAATTAACGACCGTCACGCCAACACCGTGCAAGCCACCGGAGACCTTGTAAGGATTGGCATCGGCATCGACATCCGTGGAATCACCAAATTTTCCACCAAATTTCAGCATCGTCATCACGCCTTCGAGGGTCGAGACATCTCGATCCTCTTCCGCGCTAAGTTGATCGTGGCGCTCCACCGGAATTCCCCGTCCATCGTCGAGAACGGTCACGGAGCCTTCGGTATTGATGATGACGGAAACTCGATTTGCGAAACCGGCCATGGCTTCATCGATCGAGTTATCGACGACTTCGTAAACCAGGTGATGCAGTCCGCGAATCGTCGTATCGCCGATATACATCGACGGTCGCTTGCGAACGTGTTCCATGTCGGAAAGTCGTTTGAGTTTGCCAGACGAATAATCTTCTGCTTTTTGTTCTTTAGCCATTAGGTTCCAGGTTTCCTATTCGAAATCGAATATCTTTTAGATTGGATTGGGGCAAATGTTTTTTCAGATCCGCCAGCAATCTTTTTTTTTCAAATTCCAGTCGCTGATTGAGCATGGAGTTTCCAACAATTATTTCCAACACGCCGCGCCGGACGATTCCGACTTGGGTTTGATTTCGCCATTCAACTGCGGCGATGTTCTGCCAAATTTGCTGCAACTCCGCGACTGCCGATTGTTGCCCATAGCCTTTGCGGGCCAACAATTGCGCGACAACATCCGCTGACTTTTTGGGTGCCCGAGGAAAAAATTGTCGACTGCGGATCAATCTATCGGCGTTATCAAAATCCTGTTGGTCGTAATTCGTCATCGTACGAGTGTCTACCGGCGATCTTTGGCCAGCGGCATGATCACGTAGCCGTAATTGTCATCGGTGTAGCAATAGGCGGCTTGTTCGCCATTTTCGATGTCCAGCGTAAACGTTTTTTCCGGCGACAATACTTTCAAAAAATCTGCGACGAACCGATGATCCAAAGTGATCGTCAGTTCCCCATTGGCAAAGGGAACCGGCATCTCGATTCGCGATTGGCCCACTTCGGCCGTACTATTGCTGAGAATTAGCGAGCCATCCTTGAAAGTAAAATCAATGCCCCGGCTTTCGTCGCTCGAGACGATGGCCGCCTGTCGCAACGCTGAGTAGAGCGGTCCGACAGCGATCTCGATCTGATTCGAGTTCGTTCGTTTAGGCAGCACATCCCGCCATTTGGGAAATCGACCTTCTACCAGACGCGTGTAAAATACTCCTCCCGGTTCACGCATTAATAAATCATTCGATCGCGTAGCGAGTTGAATGGGCTCGTCACCGTCGGGCAGAATACGTTCCATCAATTGCATCGATCGAGCGGGCACGATGGTCATACCGCCGGTATCGGGTTTACCAACAACATCCACCACGCCTTCCATTTTTGCCAACCGTCGTCCATCGGTACCGACAGCCGTAATTGTCTTTCCATCCATCTCCAACAACACTCCACCCAAGGCATAACGACTGCTTTCCGAATCGGTCGCAAACAGCGTTCGTCGGATCAGTTCGCGCAACAGTCGGGGTGAAACTTCGTAGTAGTCCGTTCCTTCGAAATCGGCTACTTCGGGAAACTCGTCAGGATTTTGCGATTGTAATTCGAAGCGACTATGTTGCCCCTTGATCAGTGTTTTCTCATTGTCCGTTTCAATTTCTAACATCTCATCCCGGGATTCTCGCAAGATCATACTCAATCGAGTCACTGGAATTACCGCCGAACCAGGAGTATTTACCTGCAAGTCCGGAATGGTCAACCGTACGCCCACTTCGGTATCCGTCGCAGTCAAAATTCCTGTTTCTTTATCGATATCAAGTTTCACATTCTGGAGAATCGCCTTGGGACTGCGAGTGGGAGCCACGGCAGCGGCAATTTGAAATACTCGAAGAAAAGATTCTCGATTGATCTTGATTTTCACAGGTCATCCTTTGGGTAGTAAGGGAAATGAATCATTCCCTTTTAATACATATAATTTATTTTTAAGCAGTAGTATTAAAGCGACGGCAAAATCGTTGACAAGTCGACACACCCCAGTCGTAAATCATTATGCCAGAACTAGTTACGATCATTTATGGAGTGTGGAAAACAAGTGGATGAATTGTTACCAAGTCGTTGATGATCGGTTGGTAAGTTTGTTGATAAATAGATTTGGCAGTCGAAGTGTTGGCAACCTGTTCCAATGGCGGTAATTGTCGACGGTCCAATGACAGGTTTTCCGTAGTGTTCAGGCGTTTAAGGCAGTTCATTTTTTTGGCGTATCCATTCGAGCTTTAGACGAAGGTCAATTGGATGGCGAACAGATTGGTTAGTTGCTGTTCAAGTTTTTCGATCAGGTTTCTGGTGGCAGTGGCAATTTGGCCAACATCTTGAATTCCAGCAGACTCGGCGAGCAGGGATTCGATTTTGCGATTCGCGTGCATGATCGTCGAATGATCGCGGTGGCCGAATAATGAACCAATCTTCAGAAAACTGAGACCCAACAATTTGCGGTTCAAATAAATCGCCACCGCTCGCGCATGCACCGTGGACTGTTTGCGAGAATCACTTCGGAGGTCTTTCGGCTTCAATTTATATTCGGCCGCTACCTGGTTCACGATGATCATTGCCAATTTTAGTTGATCTTCATCGGAACGATGGAACATTCGTTGAAGGAAGGCCGGATCGATCACTCCAGATAGAGTCGAATCGTCATTCAAGTCGGTTTGCAATCGATAGGCCGTCTTCAACTGACCAAAAAAATGAACAATTTTCGGAACGGAAATGTTCAGTTTCGAAACCAGCAACTCCATCGCTTCGCCGGACAAACGCAATCCATGAATTTGACTGAGATCGGCAATTATCGCTGCGCGAGCTGAAGGACCTGGTTCGTGAACTGGTAAGCTCAAACCCATACAAAACCGGGAAATCAACTGCGGCATGATCTTTTCAGATTGTTGCGGGTCGCGATCCATCGTGACCACCAAAGGGCAATGACGAGCCAATAGCTGATCGACAACAAACAACAATTCCAGTTGAGCTGCTGGTTTGTCAATCAACTGTTGCAAATCGTCAATCACCAATCCATTGGAACGCAGCAAGCGTCGTCGAAAATCGGGAACGGAATCAGTCGCCAGGGCCGATCGAAAACGTCGATCGAAATCGACCGCAGTCAAGACGATGGGCTTGGAATTAGGCCGACGGGCCTTGGCAGTGAGTGGATCTAAACCGGGATTCGCGGATTGCTGGTCTTCGTCGGCCAGCTCGGAAATGATGGTCAACGCCAATGAAGTCTTGCCGGTACCACTGGGCCCAAACAGGACCATTGGCCACAGATGGTTTTGACCGCCCGTAAGAAACGAGGATTGGAGGCTGGCGAGAATTTTGAGCAACTGATTTTTTTCATCGCCGACGAATCGTGCCAACCCAGTTGGGGGCTCGTGCATGCTCTCCAGATCACCAGCAAAATTGGTGCTCCAGAGAAACCGAAACGGTATTGAAAAAACGGTGTCAACCGCTGCCACAGCCATGAAGAAACGTCCCCAAAACAAATTTAAAATTTCCCTCCAACGAACCCAGGATTGTACCCGAAAACAGGATTCTTCGGGAGGGTTGTCGCCAGATATTTGAACTTGGAGTTACTGTCGTAAGTGGTTGACCAGATTGAAGATACGGCGACCAGCGGCGGTGATTTCGACTGGCGTGTTACTGACCCCCAAACTAATCCGAATAGCCGACTCAATTAGATTCTTTGGCAGGCCCATCGCTAACAAAACGGGCGAAAGTTCGCTCGACCCACTCGCACAAGCCGAGCCAGTAGAAATTGCTAAACCCTGCAAGTCTGCCGCCAGCAAAAACGATTGGCGATCAACTCCTGGAAACGCCACATTAAGTGTCGTCGGGACGCGCGGGGATTCCGCACCAATCGCGACACAACCTGCAATCGTCGTGGTCAACTCGGTCTGCAAATCATCGCGCAATTTACGGACTTGGTCCAGTCGATCCGGATGTTGGGCATAGAGTTCGAGTGCCGTGAGCAGCCCCACCGCCAACGCAACATCTTCGGTTCCTGGGCGAATCGCCATTTGTTGGAAACCACCGAACAGTTGGGGTTCAATGGAAACTCCATGCCGAATCAATAACCCCCCAATACCGCGCGGGCCGTTGAACTTGTGTGCCGTCAAAGTCAACGCGTCGACTCCGAGTGCTGTAAAGTCAACGGGAATTTTTCCAACCGCTTGAACCGCATCGGTATGAATAAGAATCTTGCGCGCTCGACACCTCGCGGCCACAGCACTGACCGGTTGCAGAACCCCCGTTTCATTGTTGGCCAACATCAAACTGACCAGTAGAGTCGGTTGTTCGATCAGTTTTTCAAATTCATCCAAACGACAAACGCCAGCCGGATCGATGGGAATTTTCCGAACCACAAACCCAAGTCGCACCAGGTGTTCGGCGGCTCCGATAACACTGGGGTGCTCAATCGCAGAAACGAGAATTTGCCACGGCTCCTGGTTCCTATCCAGGGGCGTTGGTTGTAAACGATCGCGCGCCGACAGGGCCAATCCGACCAAAGCCAGGTTGTTGCTTTCCGTTCCGCCGCTGGTCAAAATCAATTGGTCGGTCGCCATCCCGGAAACATTCGCGCCCAAAATTTTCAAAACGGACGCGCGAGTTCTTTCCAACACTTGCCGCGCCAGCTGGCCAACGCGATGTTGACTGGCCGGATTCAAATATCCAATCGCATGACATTCACGCATCGCGTCGGCGACGGCGGGATCGATTGGCGTGGTCGAATTGTGATCGAGGTAAATGGTTGACACTGAATTATGGAAATCCGGAAAGCAAAAAAAGGACACAAAGGCCAAAAAAGCCTGGCACGGCAGAGACTCATCCGCAAAGCCAGGGTTGCAACCAATTCGAAATCTACGCGGCGCTCGAATCTCGATTTTCAGGTCTAACGATCTCGCAACGCGGTAGCTCGTTGCAAGCGAACGGTGGCTCGATCGGTTCGTCCCTTGGATTGATCGATCTCACCCAACAGTTGATACGCATCGGCTATCATGTTCGTCAGTTGCTCTTCAAAAGATTCGACTTGATCCGTTACTCCTTTGCCTTCTGGCACCGCCATCGCCAAACGCATGATATCGGGAATGGCCAAATACATTTCGTGCTGGGCCAGCTCGGCAATTTTCGGCCAAAAGATCTTGGCCAACTCGGGATGTTTTTCATTCCAGTCTTCCCAATAATAGACACTATCGGAATCGGGGCGAGTTAGTTCCAGGTACTCAACGAGGATCCGCGCGTCACAATCGCTCGACGGACGGCCATCCGTACCGCTACCAAGATCGTGATACAAGTGCCATTTCTTCGGAGACGAGGTAGTTGGCGGAATCAAGCCATCAGCCAACAGCGATTTTTCGAAATCCGTCGTCACGTCGTCGTATTGTTTGCCGAAAATCGTCCAATGGAAAAAAGGGACTCGATTATAAAAAAACGAGCGGCAAGTAAAGTCATCCGGCGAAAATTCGTTGCCACTGGTGAACCCCCACGAGAACATGGCCACGATCACAAAAGGCAATAACAGCAAAAAACCGATCAAAACAGGTCTCAGAAACGGAAATTTCCGGTTTTGGAACATAAAATTTCGCAGCTGGTTTGAGTTTAGAAATGGTCAAGGGCCCATTCTCCGACGGGCAAAATTCCCATCGTGAAGGTCGACGTTTTATGATAGCGACAACCCGCGGTAACAATATCCCGAAGCACAGCGGACGAAGGCCAGAAACAGGCAAAAAATTAGACTTGCCTTTTTGCCAGTGGAATTCATAATCCCCCACGGAAAAGCCGAATAAACCTTTCGGCAGCCCCAAAAACGAGGTTTTGCCGGAATTTCACGAGATAATCCACCCTTTCAAGACTCCTGTGTCCAACGATTTCCCACAATCCGATTTCTCCAATGAATTTCTAGCAGATTCGCTTGAGGGATCGCCGTTTGAATCGTGGGAAGATCTTCCAAACGAGCCCCCGCGCCCGTCCGATGAAACCTGGGATACCGATCCGAAGGAGCGGCTGCGGCGGCTGGAAGCTCTATTGTTCATGTCACGAAAACCGCTCGCCAGTCGAAAAATCAGCGAATTAGCGTTCCTGGAAGACGGCACCCAAGCCCGCACAATGATCGGGCAACTGAATTCGCGCTACGACCGGCTCGGACAGTCGTTTCACATCAAAAAGGTCGCCGGCGGCTACCAAATGCTGACCCGGCCGCAATTTTCCGACTGGATTCGTCGGTTGAATCACGTGCCCCGCCCGATGCGGCTGTCCAACCCCGCCTTGGAAACACTGACCGTGGTGGCCTACCGCCAGCCGATTATCAAAGCCGAAATCGATACCATCCGCGGAGTCAGCTGCGGCGAAATGTTACGTCAGCTACTTGAGAACGACTTGATCAAGATCGCCGGCCGCAGCGAGAAATTGGGGCGGCCCTTCCTCTACACAACCACCAAAAATTTTCTAACATGTTTCGGCCTCAACAGCTTGCAGGATTTACCCCGAGCCGGACAATTGTCCGGAGCAGGGTTGCCAGAATGGGCCACTTTTGACGACAATCTTGACGACCCAAAACAAGGCTCTACAAAGCCCCTGAATGACGCGACGAAAAAGGAGACTGAACTGTGAGTTTGTTAGCTGGACCTGCTGTTTACGACTTTGAATTGAATGACCCAGTGATCCTGTCGGATGACATGATGGAGACCTACTACGATTTTACGGACCAGTCGATCTCGGCGCCGTTCTCGGCGCCGAACATCGTGTCGGTTGATGATGACGACGACTATGAAGACGATGATGAAGACGACGACGACGATGAAGACGAAGATAAAGTGGAGGAAGATGAAGTAGATGAAGACGTCGATGATTTCGCCGCCGATGAAGGTGACGTGGTCGAAGTAGAAGAAACCGAAGGTGAAGACTTCGAGTATTCCGACGACGACGACGACGAAGCCGACGACGACGAAGCCGATGACGAAGCCGACGATCTCGAAGAAGACGATTGGGAAGAAGTCGACGATGAAGAAGAAGACGACGACGAAGATGAGGACGACGAAGACGATCTCGAGGACGACGATGAACTCGATGATGATGACGATGATTGGGACGAAGACGACGACGATTGGGACTAACCAGTCGTAACGGATTCGCCGGGCTCATTATCGGAGCCCCAGAAATCTTAAAACTTGAGACGATTAAACAACTCTCGCGGCGAACGCCGCCAGAGTTGCTTTAGTTCTCACTCCCCTGCACTTCGGCGATTACAGACGATACCGCTTCGGTTTTGCGGCGGTCGCCGACCATGCCCCCAGCAAATTCGATATCCCCCAATCGCTCGATCACGCGATACTTGCGACGATAATCATGATCGATGAAATCGACAAACCGAATTTCATATTGCATCTGGACACTCATTCGTTCTCGCAATAAGCGTAGTGATTCCGTGGCAACGGCGGACTGATGTTGATCGTCTCGCAAGATGAATTGAATTTCCAATTCCCGTTGTCCTCGTTCGTAGACTTTGATTTCGACAATCGCCTCGTCGACCAGTCGATTGAGATCGTTCACCAGGCGGTTGAAAAACGAAGGATAAAATCGTTCGCCCCGGTCGGACAGAACGAAATTCGAATCTTTTCCTTCCAGTTTGGTAATCACGTATTTTTCCCGACCGCTGTCATCGCGACGCAGTTCCACCTCGGCGATGTCTTTCATCCGATAGCGAATAAACGGAAAATCGGTCAGTTTCAATCGAGTGATGACCATTTCGGGTTGCCCCGCTTCGTTGGGCTCGGTTTCAACGTAGGCCACGTTGGTAAAAACCTCCAATCCGCCGCCCGAAGTTTCATGAGCCAGTTCGCCCAGTTCAACCGATCCGTAAGAATCCTCGACCAGACTGTGGGGAAAAACCGACTGGATATTCCTGCGTTGACAATCGAAAAATGTCTCGCCAGAAACATTGATCAGCGCCGGTTGATGCTTCAGCGTCAAACCATACCGGCGGATCGTATGGGCGATCATGTTCATCGGAGAAGGAAAAACAAGCAGCAATCGTGGTTTGAAACGATTGATATCGTCGACCAATTCCCGCACCGTTTGTTCGTCGATTTTGTCAAACAAGTGGTAGCGAAAGCCCAGCAGTTTGCTGTAAGGGTTGAATTTCACCATATCATCAATGTTGTAGGTGTTCTGCGGATAAAAAATCAACATCCGCTCACCGGGTCGCCAACCCATTCGATACCAGCATTTAAAAAACGTGAACAACATCGAAAACATGTGATGTTTGGTCATGTGTACAACCAACGGCAACGATGTCGATCCGCCCGTAGCCATGGGCATCAAGTAATTGCCTGTTCTCAAGCGTTGAATCGAAGCCAGCGGTTTGCCCTGGACCTGCAGCTCCAATTTCACCGGGTCCGCTTGACACCACGGCGCAGCCATTACGGATTGTCCTGCAGCGGCATAATCCTGTTTGGTCAGCGCGGGCAATTTGGCATACTCGACAAAAAACTGCGCATCATCAACGGCGGCAGTTCGAGCGAGGAAGTCGGTAAACTTGCCGGTAAAGTACGGGCTGTTTACATTCGCGGTCGACAAAAGCAGGGTCAAGTCCCGACGAATCGCGGCATTAATATTTTGAAATTGTTCGTCCACAACAATTTCGCGATACAGTTTCCGGATCCCCAGGAAACGGAACAGCCATTGGTAACCGGTCTTCAAAATCACAACAAAAATCCTCGATAATTCGGGCCACGACGAAGATGCAGGCTACGAAACGATGAGGTTTTTGTCGAGCAGGCAACACGCACATTTTCGACCAGTGCCGTTTGCCGGGCTGGATTCCCCGTCAGTCCCCCAATTGAAACAGTCTTTTCAAAGCATCAACCAAACCGTTAGGCGACTCACCCGCGTTCTCGCGCAAGGATTTTAGGGGGGGATGCAAAATCTTGTTCACCAATCGATTGAACGACTGTTCAATTTCCTGCCGCTGTTGAGGATTCAGATCGAGTTTACTCAACAGTCGTTGTAGTTCCGCTTGCTTGACTTCATCGGCCTGTTGTTTGAGTTGCGCGATCGTGGCCCCGCTGGAGCGTTGAGTTACTTCCATAAAAAACTTCTCCGTTTCCTGATCGAGAATTTTTTCAGCTTTAACAAAATGCGACTGTCGAAATTGTCGATTTCGATCGCACTCCCGTTGCAAATCGTCCAGGGTATACAAATACACGTTTACCCGATCACCAATTCCAGATTCGAAATCCCGTGGCAGCGCCAAATCGAGAATAAACAGCGGTTTTTGTCGACGGGCTTTTTCCACTTGATCAAACAGCGACGAAGTAACCACGGGAGTTGTCGCGCCGGTCGTGCTGACAATCAAGTCGGCTGAGATCAGTTCGCGCGGCAAATTTTCCCAATCCGCGACCCGACCGTTGAATTCGGTCGCCAAGCATTCCGCTTTCGCTCGAGTTCGATTGATCACCGTAATCTCGCGTCCTCCCTCCGCCACGACATATCTCAGTGTTTCCTCGGCCATCTCGCCAGCCCCGACGATCAAAATTTTCTTGTTGTCCAGGCGTTCGAAAATCTGTTTCGCGAGAACTCCAATTGCCACACTCGGGACACTCACCCGAGTCGCATGAATTTCCGTTTCGTTGGAGATCCGCCGGGCAACGCGGATGGCAGTTTGGAAGACTTGATGCGTCAACGGGCTGGTCGCATGATTGTCGATCGCCAATTGATAGGCCTGTTTGACTTGAGACAAAATCTGAGTCTCGCCCACCACCATGCTGTCCAGGCTGGCCGCGACCGCGAACAAGTGACGAATTGCCGACCGGTCTCGATGAGCGAACAAACCGGATTCGATTTCCGTCGCGGTCAGTCCACGATGCTCCGCCAGGAGGGCAATCATGTCCGTCTGGCTAGGCAACCGACTCACTTCTTTGCTGGCGGCAAAGAATTCGGTTCGATTGCAGGTGGATAACAACACGGCCTCCGAGTAGGGAAACCGTTGGTAAAACGACTGCAGGAAAGGCTTGACCTGTTGCTCGGTGAAAGCCAATTTCTCGCGGACAGAGACACTGGAAGCATGATGGCTACAGCCGATAATTTGCAAGTTCATGCGTTGGGCTGTCCTTCCTGCGGCGTGGAATTTTTTGACCCGCTACCAGCCCGAAGCGTTACGGTCAGGTCCATCGTCCCAATACCACGCGGCGATTTGAACGACGGATCGTGTGCCGGCGATCGCGATGATGTCGCGTGACCGGCCCACCAGACCACCACCAATTCCAATACCAAAAACAAAAAACTGGCCACCATCAAATAAGCGACTTTGCGCCCCTGGCGGGCCGGTTGATAAAACAAATTGAAAATGGTCGCCGTGAGTAACCAGCCAAACAGTATTCCGGATGACCAAACCACGGGATCGGACCATTCGATTAAATTCCACGAAGTCGCGGATTCCCCGGGCGGTCCGATGATCGGTGCGAAATGATTAATAGCTATCCCGGAAACCAATCCAATTCCTAACAACAGTGCCGAAACCAGCAAAGATCGTTCACTCGACTGCTGCAGCCATTCCAGTGAGGGCCAACGAAACCAAGTCGATTGTGCGGCTTTGTGCTTCAGTCGATGCGATTGCCACAGGTAGACAATCCCAAAAATACAGCCCAAGGCCACAATGGCGGTCCCCAACAACAAGGACGCACCGTGAAGCATATTCCATCCGGATCGCGCATTTTTCGCTGAAAACGACGGCGAGCCGCCGAACTGCATGCCGATCCAAATCAACAAGTTCACGATCGGCAACAGGAACAGCCCAATCACCGAAGCCTGTTGGCGAATCGAAATCCACAAATAGGCCACGGCTAAAATCCAGGAAGCAGCCAAACACCAACCAAACCAGTTGCCCAACCATAAACCTTGAGAATCAAACTCCAATCCGCCGTGACAGGCCAGATAAACCGTGTGGGCAAACAGGCCGGCTGCGGCGAATCCGATCCGGAAAAACTGGACGATTTTGGAACGCAGAAATTCCCCCGGCAGGAAACCGCGCGATACCTCCATCACGAACACGACCAGATAGCTGGCGACAAAGCAGGTGATCGAAATTTTGTATAGAGATTCCATGCACTCATTATCGGAGGACGCGATCGGTAACTCGTTTGCCGAATTCTCAACGCAGCGAAACTACGCTTCGCCGTTGTCCGGTTTTCCATTGGACTTCGACAGGCCGTACTCCACCAGTTTCTTGTACAACGTATTGCGATTAATTCCCAACCGAGTGGCAGCTTTCGTTTGGGTCTGGTTGCAGGACTGCATGATCTGCATCAACAGTTCCTTTTCGACGGGTTCGACAATCTGTTTATGCAAGTCCTCCGCCCGTTCATCGGATTTGCTCAATCGGTTGTACACGAACTCACGAATCAACGATTGATCATCGGTAGGACGAAAGACCGCGGCTTGGGCTGCTTTGGCATCGCCAATAACGGTGCTGGGCAACAACTCCGGCACCAATTGATCCGATTCCGCCCACACCACTGCCCGTTCGAGATAGTTTTGCAATTCGCGAACGTTTCCCGGCCATTGGTAATGGATTAACGCCGACCAGGCCGCCGGATGAATCTTTTCAATCGTACGGCGATGGGTTATCGCATAAATTTTCAGATAATGTCGCACCAACAATTCCACGTCGGCCTCCCGTCGCCGAAGTGGCGGCAGCAAAATCGGCAAGACATTTAACCGCCAATAGAGGTCTTCGCGGAATCGGCCGGCGGCAACTTCTCGGCTCAAATCCAGGTTGCTCGCCGCAATGAACCGCACCTCGACCTCGACCGCTTTGGAATCGTGCGACCGTTCGAATTCACGATCTTGCAAGACGCGCAATAGTTTCACTTGCAACGCGGGTGACGTGGAGTTGATCTCGTTCAGGAAAATCGAACCACCTCGAGCCGCATCCAGTTTCCCGGTGCGATCGGGCGCCGGATCCAAAACCGAGTCAGCGTGAGATCCAAAGAGTTCGTGCTCCAGGGAACCTTCCGTAAACGCTCCGCAATTAACGCGGACGAACGGACCGCTCGACCGATCACTGAGTCGATGCAAAGCGGCAGCAATTAGTTCCTTGCCGGTGCCAGTTTCGCCTTGCAATAAAACCGGTGCGTTACTCCGCGATGATGACCGGGTCAAACGGTAGACTTCACGCATCGCAGCCGAATTGCCAATTACTCCGTCCAGCGGGGAATCGTCAAGCGAGTAAGATGTCGGCTTGTCCGTGGCCATGGGCTGAGTTGGATCCGAGTCGTTCTTCAACCACGGAACGGGTTTCCGCCCTGATTACTACGCGATTGCGTTAATTTGCACTTTCACATACTTCTGCCGATGCCCGGTGCGACGTCGGCTATTTTTGCGTCGGCGGAATTTTTGTACCGTCAGTTTTTCACCTTTGGTGTCGCCGATAACTTTGGCAGTGACCGTTGCACCGACGACAGTTGGTTTACCCAATTTGAAACCGGCATCCGACGAAATTGCTAACACCCGATCAAAAGTAATTTGGTCACCCGGGTTTGCTTCCCGGAAATCGATCTCCAGCATTTGGCCAGCTTCGACTTTATATTGGTGGGCGCCGTCAGCAATAATCGCGTACATAGAATTGAGTCTTAAAAAAACTGAGATCGTGAGTGAATAATGAAGGGGGTCTGCCCTTCAGCAAGCCCACCATTGTAGCGAGTCCTCTAAAACCCGTCGATAGTTAAAAACAGTCCATTTTTTGAGCGATATCCGGGATACGGGGCCAAAGGCGAACCCTTGAAAGGGCCGAAACAGTGGGCCGAATAGACATTTCTCGTTTTTCCAAGCGGCGGTTTCCAGGAAAATTCGACATCATCGAATTAATAAGGCATCCCATTTAATTTTTGGACGTGGGTAGCCACGGAGGTCACAGAGGAAGAGTCCGTTTTTGAAAATCCCGGTCCTCGGTGGCTTGAAAAAGGAGAAGCTCGCGGGACTGACGATTGGACTCACGAAATTGCCCAATCGCTTTGCGAGTAGCCTTGGCCAGCGACTTAATTTGCAGTGCCCGATTTCCAATTTTTTCGCTGCTTCTTTCGGCGAACGAAAATTAGCAGGCTTCCTCCCGCTGTTCCGAACAACAAGATTGCAGATGGTTCGGGGATTGCTGCGATCGTTATCGCCGTTAAACGGTCAAATTAACCGACTGTGACGTTGCGGGTTAAGCTAATCCAATCCGCCGCTCACCTTAACGGACTTAATGCCGGCGATTAGAATCGGGCGCAGCGTTTCAATCGCCGCCCAAAATATCCAATTTGGCGGCGGGGTCGTTCACCGAAAGTCAAGCCTTTGTTACCTGCTACGACTGAATCTGAGTTCGAAGGAAAGGCGCCCGCCCGCAGTTATCGTTACTTCGATTTCGTGATGGCCGGGTTTGTGACCGTGTTGTTGTGTTCGAATCTGATCGGCCCCGGAAAAAGCTGCGAGCTGTTTGGGATCGATTTCGGGGCCGGCAATTTGTTCTTTCCAATCAGCTATATTTTTGGCGATATTCTGACCGAAGTGTATGGCTACGGCCGAACTCGTCGAGTGATCTGGGCTGGCTTTGCCGCGTTGATCTTCGCTTCGATCATGGGGCTCGTCGTGGTTCACATGCCGATTAATCCCGACGAAAAATTCAACGAGACGATTCAGCCCGCCTTGGAAATCGTGTTTGGTTCGACATGGCGAATCGTACTCGCGTCACTGGCCGGATTTTGGGCCGGCGATTTTGTGAACTCGTATGTCATGGCGCGCATGAAAGTCTGGACGGGCGGCCGGTATCTTTGGGCTCGAACCATCGGCAGCACCGTCGTGGGTCAATCGGTGGACAGCGTTATCTTTTACCCGTTGGCGTTTGCCGGAATTTGGGAGACACGAACACTGATCAGTGTGATTCTGTTCAACCTCGTATTCAAGGTTGCGGTCGAGGTCGCCTTCACGCCGGTGACTTACATCGTCGTCAACTTTTTGAAACGAGCCGAGAATGAAGACTACTACGATGTCGACACGGATTTCACGCCGTTTTCGCTGAAAGTGTGATTCGCGCGATGAACCAAACTGTGACAGTAACTTACCCAGCCCGATAGCGAACCGCCACCGTCGTCAAGCCAATGGCCGAACCTCGGTCGGGTGACACCCAGGATCCGTAGCCCGATTTTTTAGAACTTTTGAGTCGGGCGGTCTATGATGTCGGGAAATCGCAAGCCACAATAGAGTAGTTCTAGCGAATAGTTCCGGACAGCGTATCATTTTTTGGTGAGGGTTTGACGTGGCGCACATCGTTTCAAGTCTCGTTGGTATACAACACTTTCGTGGGATCGTTGTCCTATTAGTGCTCCTAATTGCCATGGGTACTTTGGGGGCTCGGGCTAAAATCGCCTACGGTACGACAATTCAATCAACACCCGTGGTACCGCTCGACGTCGAAAACTTGCGCGCCAGACGAATGTCAGCGCGGTCCAATGAAACCATTTTTTCACCGCTGGACCTGCCGCAGCCCAATAAGATTCGCACGGCAACCGGTCTCCCCGGCGAGGAGTATTGGCAACAACAGGCCGATTATCAGATCGAGGTATCGCTCGATGCCGAGAAGGAGTCCGTGACAGCCGTGGCCCACGTGACCTATACCAACAACAGCCCAGAATCATTGAGTTACATCTGGATTTCCCTCGAACAAAATCTTTTTCGCGAAAACAGCTTGGGCGCCAAATTTACGCCGCCAGGGTCTCGATTCAATAATCGCCAGAAATTCGTGGGTGGTGTCGATGTGCAATATGTTCGCCAAGGCGAACAGGACCTCGTGCTCAATGTCTACGACACAATGGGCCGCATCGATCTCTTGGAGCCTCTGCCTGGTCGCGGTGGAAAATTGGAGTTTGATATTGCCTGGTCGTTTAATATTCCGGAATACGGGGTCGATCGGATGGGAATTCGACGAGTCAAAGCCGGCACAATTTTTCAACTTGCTCAATGGTTTCCCAATATCTGCAAGTTTGATGATGTTCATGGTTGGAACAATCTGCCGTACCTGGGACAAGGCGAATTCTTTACCGAGTTCGGCAATTATGATGTCAAGATTACAGCGCCGCGCGGTCATGTTGTTTGCGCGACCGGCGAATTGAGCAACCCGAAAGACGTGTTGACGGAGAAACAGTTTCTGCAACTACAGTTTGCCAAATCGAGCCGCCGTACGATTGTAATTCGTCCAGAAACAGAACTTGGTACCGACGAAGCCGCACCCGCAGGTACTGGTCCGCTGACCTGGCATTTCAAGGCTGACAAAGTTCGCACATTCGCCTGGACCAGTTCCGCTGCGACCATCTGGGACGCGGCCTCCATCACTTGGGAGGACGGTGAGACGACGCTAGTGCAATCGGTCTATCCCGGCGAAGCCCGCGGTGCCTGGAATGAAAGCACACAAATGTTGCGGCAATCTATTTTGCACTACAGCGAAATGTGGTTTCGCTATCCGTACCCATCGGCTGTCAACGTCAATGGAAACGTGGGCGGGATGGAATATCCGATGATTATTTTTTGCGGAGGCGACCGGAACAAACGAGCCTTGCACGGCGTTACGTCTCACGAGATCGGCCACAACTGGTTTCCCATGGTCGTCAACACCGATGAGCGTCGCCATGCCTGGATGGACGAGGGGTTCAATACATTTATCAATACGTATGATCGATTTGGGGACTACGACACGATCGTGAACGAGGCCGAGCCAGCGGGTGAAATTCGTCGCGCTTCGTTGAGTACATTTGAACGATCACTGGCCAATGCCGATAATCAGCCGATCGCGATCGCGGCCGATCAGATTCGCCCCGATTCGCTCGGCCGGCTGGCGTATTCGAAACCGGGATTCGGTATGCGATTTCTTCGGGAAGTAATTTTGGGACCGGAGAGATTTGATCCGGCTTTTAAACAGTACATTCGCGATTGGGCGTTCAAGTCGCCTCAACCGGCGGACTTTTTCCGTTGTATGGAAAACGCAGCGGGGATGGATTTGGCCTGGTTTTGGCGCGGTTGGTTCCTCGAAAATTTGCCTCTCGATCAGGCGATCGCTGCGGTTCGTGAGAATAGCCGAACCGGACGGGCAACGATTCAAATCGCCAATCTAAAAGAGATGGTGATGCCGGTCTCTCTGCAAGTCGATTTCACGGACGGCGAATCCATGAATGTGGACTTGCCGGTCCAGGTTTGGAATTACACGAATGTGTGGACGACAGAAATTGATCTGGGCGGAAAAACAATTCAGAAAGTTGCCTTGGATCGAGGCCGAGTGCTTCCCGATTCCGATCGCGCCAATAATGTCTGGCGGCGTCCGGAATCTGAAGCAGAGACGGCACCACCCGCAGCCTTAAAACCGCAGCCCGAGGAAGTCAAACCCGAGACCGAAGAAAAATCAGAGTCCGTCGACATTCCCCAAAGCGATGCCGACGAACCTAAAACGATTAAGTGAAAGGCCATCCGAGGCTAGATCTAAAGCTCTTTCGATTCGTGTATTGGCAATTCAATTTTTGAGGCCAATGAATTTCTTGAAGTACAACTTATGCTGGTTTCGCGCTGGCCTCGTCCAGGTTATCCGAAGAACGGAAAAGTGAAGCCTGCTCATTCTCGATTTTTATGACGATCTCTCGTTCGCGTTTTGCGAATTTACAGAGCGTTTTGGTTTGAAACTTTGGCGAGAATTATTGCAACTTTGCCATAGGCAGGGCCTTCGATTGCGACAAGCTCGTGTTCGATGTCGTTTTGTCGCCCGAGTTTACTTGTCCAATTGCCGTTTGGTAATTGTCGTGCGGCATGTGTAGGAACCTGATTTGGATCAACAAAGATTGCGACCTTAGGCTTATTGGGTTCCAAAGAATCGTCGGATTGGGAAGAATATCCAAGATGTTGAAACATTAGCTGGAACGCAAGTAACGACGACTCTCGAGGTACTTCTTGCGGCCAATACTGTTGCTCAAGTGGATCTGGCCACCACCACTTTTCTGTGTCGTCAGCCGCCCAAGCAATGCAATTGTAACGTTCGTCGACCGGACTTGTGGTTTGACAATTCTGTTCGTTCAACGCTGGAAAAAAGCGGCCCAGCTGTTGCAGCCAATCAGCCGACGACATCATTCAAAATTCCCTTTTGTTCAGCCCATCGCAACCATGCTTGCTTCATGCAGTTGATCGATCCCCGTTCAGAGCGATGAACCGGGTCTTCTTGGGCGATTGCTTTAAGCGCCCAATACCAATGCCCAGAATTTTTTCGCAGGTCTTCAATGATCATCGGAATTGCTTCTTGACCCATTCCGATTATCGCTTGATATGCCGGGTGCATAGCAATTTCATTTGTCGACGATAACCACTTTGTATCCTCTCGCCACTTATTCGCGAGGGCCAAAAAACGCTGCCTTCTTCGATTTCTTTTATTTGAAGGCGCCGACTCAAGATAAGCTCGAACATCCGCGACCTGATTTTCCAATTGAATAGCGTGACTACTTGCCGCGAGAGGAACAACAGATAGTAAGGTCCCAGCGACTATCGACGGCACGCGGACAAGAGTAGGGTGTTTTGTACTCATTTGTAGTTTTCCAGGGACACGGGCGTTAGGCTTTCAAAAAAAAGTCGGTTCTTGATGCTGTGAAGTACTTCAAATCCCATCCACATATTTTCGTCAGAAATTCCGTCTGCGACCAGCGAAAACGTGTCCAGATCAAAAGTACACTCCTGGCTATTTTCTGGCAGTGCTTGAGTCACAATTGCAATGGCACTTTCGGCTTCAAATGGAATAACAAACCTTAGCAGAAATCCGGCTACGGCTTGAGGCAATGTTTCCGCTATGCTGAACGTCGTATTGAATGTCGTTTCAAACGACTCATTGGGAGGCAGCACAATTCGATTGATGTATCTCAAGGCAAACCGATTGACTTTGCCTAAATTCGTATTGGCTCGGTACTTACGCCAAAGGACTTCCGCCTTGTCCTTCAATTCTTGCCATGACAAGTAAGGTTCAAGTCGCGAAAGCGAAAATCCATCGAGGCGAAATTGCGCAACCCATTTTCCGTCTGCTGATCTAAGTATGTAGCCCGCCGGAGCCGGAGTTTCGGACGAAAAACTTCGCTCCCCTTCGGCCGAAACGCTAAACTGGCTTCTGAAAATACGAATTTCTTCTCGCGAGGGGAATTCATCTGCCAAATCGTCAGCAATGGCCTCAATCGAGCTGATCAAAAACTCCGACGATTGCTCGAATTGAATATCCATCAACCCTTCAACAATCGGAGCGTTATTCAGATGGGGCCAAGAGTTCATTGTTTGACTTATTGTTGGTTTTGCTTTTGATTTTCTTTCTAAATTCTAATCATCGTGGATGTCATTTGGAATGTCGTTGAGTAAAAGGACAAGGCTTCGTCGTTTTTTTTGCAGCAATCCACGTTGCGCGAATAGAATCAAGGGTTGCCGAGAACAGGCCAAGCACTCTAAAAACGATGATCGACGAAACGAGACTACCGCCTATCCGCGCGCCGAAGTTCAAGTTCGTGAAGAAGGTGAGTCCCGTGAAAATGAGGCCGGTAAGGACGACAAAGGCCGTGATCCAGAGGAGGAAAATGGCAAATCCGAACCCGACCAGCAAAGCGGCCCCGGAAACGAAGTCTTTCGCTCGAGCGTCAATCTTTCGTGGCCTATCGATTGATTCCTTGGTTTTATATCGGTCTGGCTCCAATTATTTAGCCCTTCTGTTCTAATTAGTATTGCGGTAAATCGCATTGGGGGCATCGCTGCGGCCGACGACGATATCGAGTTTGCCGTCCTGGTTTAGATCTCCCAATGCCATCCCATACACCGCCCCTTTTCCGTCACCGAAGCGAATTCGTTCGAACTTCATTCCCGTTCCGTCATTAAAGAAAATCGAACCTGCTCCATCGGCGTATCCGGCCACGATGTCGGGTTTTCCGTCACCGTTCAAATCACCGATAGCGACTGCAAACGGCATGAGCGGTGTGTCGCCCAGCGGAAGCAGGTCAGGAAAAACCCCGTGCCCGTCGTTCAAACACACAAACGATCCCTGTCGCTCGTCCCCGACAACCAAGTCCATCGATCCGTCGCCATTCAAGTCGCCTGCCGCCGCAGTTCGCGCGGTACATCGGGCGGGTCCGAAAAATGCGGTCGCCGTGAATCCCAATTTGCCGTCGTTGTAATAGATCTGGCTTCGTCCCCCGTCTCGATGCGGAACCGCCAAATCAATGAAACCATCTCCGTTGAAATCGGCGGGGACAATCGTGGTCGCGGATCCCGAGGGAATTTCGATGTTGGGAATTTTGCTGAAATCACCATGACCATCATTGATGCAGATAAAGCTGGCGCTTTGGCGGTTGGCGGCAATGAGATCCGGAAAGCCGTCCCCGTTTAGATCCGCCAAGCAGGTGTTTCGAGTGTTCCATGATGACTCGCCCCAACTGCCCGCGACTGTGAAATTTGCTTGGCCGTCGTTCAAGTAGACCAGCTTTTTGTCCGGGCTATCGTTGCTGACCACCATGTCGAGATCGCCATCGGCGTCGAGATCGGCGAGAGCTGCCGAATAGGTTCGATCGGGTGCTTCGCCGAGATCCCGCGCGATTGGAAACTCGCCGAGACCGTTGTTCAACAAAACTCGATTGTGCAGCGGCCAATGTCTGCCCTTGGCCAACACGATATCGAGATCGCCGTCTCCATCGAGGTCGCCGACACTCGCATTGGCTGACGTTTCCGCTGTTTGCTCCAGCTCGATTTGCTGAAACGAATCGCGTTTTTCCGGTACCAACACCGCTGGAGGTGCAATGGAATTTGGGGTTGGTGTGGGGGAGTTATCCTGCACGCAATACAGCTTGTTCCAGTTGCGAAGAAATGATTGATTGTCGACGGCAACAATCGGTGTCGCCGAACCTTCGCCCGGTACCTCGGCGATCCAGGCAACGTTGGAATGAGAATCCCATTTTAGCGGAGGCTTCGCACTGCTCGCTGCAACTCCGTCGGACGTCGGTCCACGCCACTGAATCCAATCGTCGGCGCTGCTAATTGTCGCGCAACAAACGATTCCAATTAAAAAACAAGCGGACGATGTTTTTCGCATTTTCATTCGGGCTATTTCTGTAGTTTCGAAACGTGGGATAGGCTTCCAGCCCGTCGATTCTGTGTGGGATAGGCTTCCAGCCTGTCGATTTTGGCAAGACAGGCTGGAAGCCTATCCCACTTATTTCCGCTTGTCGTTTAACGGCCAACAGCAGGCGAACAATGCGACTCACCGATTCACGGTCTCATTGTATTCTCCGTCATCTGCCTCCGATTCGCGCATCCCCAATTGTTTCATCTTGCGATACAAATTGGAGCGGTGCAGTCCCATTTGTTCAGCGGCATCGGTCATATTGCCCTTGGCTCGTTTAATATGCCGCTGAATATAGTCGCATTGAAATTGCTGAGTGGCTTCCGTGAGGGGCAAGTTCAGCGGAATTTTTGGTTCGTTGGCTTGAGGAGCTACCACGAAGGCTAGATCCTCGGCGTCGACCTTACTCCCTTCGGTCAGATACGCCAAACGTTCCATCTGGTTTCGCAGTTCTCGAATATTGCCCGGCCACGGATGGGCCAGCAATTGTTTGCGGGCCGCTGCGGTCAATGTCGGCGTCTCGCGTCGCGCCTTCAAACAAAATTGATGCAGGAAATGTTCGGCCAAGAGAATCACATCGTCTCCCCGTTCGCGCAGCGGCGGCAGCTCGATCGGGACGACGTTCAGTCGAAAAAACAGGTCTTGGCGGAATTTTTTCTGTTGCACTAACTCAGCCAGATTCTGATTCGTCGCGGCGACCATCCGCGCTGTGGTGGGAATGGGCATCGAGCCACCGACCCGCACCACCAATCGCTCTTCCAGAACCCGCAGCAGTTTTGATTGACCGCTTAAACTCATGTCGCCAATTTCGTCCAGGAACAACGTCCCGCCATTGGCCAATTCAAATTTCCCGGCGCGGGCTTGATGGGCGTCCGTAAAGGCGCCTTTTTCGTGACCGAACAATTCGCTTTCCAGCAACGACTCGCTGATCGCAGCGCAATTTACGGCGACCAGAATATCATCCCGTCGATCGCTGAGGTAGTGAATCATTTGCGCGACGACTTCTTTGCCCGTGCCGTTCTCGCCGGTGATCAACACGACCAAGTCCGTGTTGGCGACTCGCTTGATCGTGGATTTCAGTTTGTCAATCGCCGCACACTGGCCGATCAACTGAACTTGGCCGGCGGCCTGCTCCGAAACATGCCGACGCGAGGTCACCAATTGTTCGACATGTTGTGTGTTGTCAATAGCGACAGTCGCGTGGGCGGCCAGTTCGGTCAGTGCCAATTCGTCTTCATCCGTAAAATTGCCAGCCAACCGATTGATCAATTCAAACGCACCGATCGTCTTGCCGGCGGCATTGATCATCGGAACGCACAATAGCGTGCGCGTCTGAAATCCCAGTTGCTTGTCCACGGCCCGGCTGATCTGTTGTTGCTCGGACGAGATGTCGGCATCGACTCGAGCCGGTTGGCCGGACTGCATCACCGAACCCACGACGCCGGCATTGGCGGGAATGCGCAACTGACCATCCTGGACCCCCAGCGCGGGCTTGCCGATCAGCATCGTACCGGTTTTGTCGGGTAAGAAAATGGTCGCCCGTTCCGAGCCCAACAGTCTCGTTGAAGCAATGGCGATTTGTTCCAGCAGTTGGTCGGTTTCGCGAGATTGATTCCAATGGGCGGTCATGTCCAGCATGGCTGCCAACCGATCGGCGCGTCGAACTTGACTGGATTGTCGCTCGTGGGCTGTCAGCGCCAAACCAAATGCGGCGGTCAGGGAATCGAACTCAACTGGATCGATTCGAGTATTGGATTTTAAAATCAATAACCGACCGTTCGGATTGGGCGCGTTCAGCGGCGCGGCAATCCAGCCGCCTCCAGCTTGACATCGGTCGCTATCCAAAGTCTCGGCTAGTAATTCGGTTGGCAAGTTGGGCGCGGTCGCGGTTTTGCCGATCGTTCGCCACTGCCCTTTAACTCCTTGGACGATCGCTGCAAAATCGGCTTTGGTTTCATCGCAAATGAGCTTCAAGCCAACCGTGAGAAAATCCGACTTTTCGCCACTCATGAGCGTCAAATCGATCAATTTCGGAAACAGTCGGGCACCGATTTTGCCCGCGACAATGCGATCCGTAGCAGCCAAAGTCGACATGATGGGGGTTTCGTGAAATGGTTGGGATCAGGTAAAGTTAAGATTCGGCCAATTAACCGCACTTAATTAATCTAGCGTAGTCAGTCTGACTTGCTCGAACCATGATACCACGGAAACTATGAAAGTTAGGGAGCCAATTCAATGGGCTTGTTTACAGGAAAAAAGGGTTTGATTCTCGGTGTTGCCAACGATCGGTCTATCGCTTGGGCGATCGCCGAAAAAATCATGTCCGAGGGAGGTGAGTGCGGTTTTAGCCATTTACCCGACCGAGCTGACGACGACAAGCAAAAAAATCGTCGCCGTGTTGAAAAGTGTTTTGAAAAAACGACGTCCGGCGGCCAACCGAAATTCCTGGTACCCTTGGACGTGCAAAACGATGCCCAGATAGCCGAAGTCATGGAAACGACAAAGCAGGCGTTTGGGACGATCGATTTCCTGTTGCATTCCATTGCGTTTGCCGACCGCGCCGATCTCGGTCGTGATACGGTCGAGACCAGCCGCGCTGGTTTCAACCTGGCGATGGAAATCAGCTGTTATAGCTTGATCGCGGTCGCCAATGCCGCGCGACCCATTCTGTCCCAGCGTTCGGCGATTGCGTGTATGACCTATTTCGGCGGTGAGAAATGTGTGCCGGGCTATAACGTGATGGGCATTTGCAAAGCCGCCCTCGATGCCACGACGCGGTATTTGGCTTACGATCTCGGTCCAGCGGGAGTGCGCGTCAATGCGTTGAGTGCGGGGCCTTTGAAAACGTTGGCCGGGAGTGCCGCTGGCGTCGGTGAAATGCTGACCATGTACGAACACATGGCACCGCTGGGTCGCAACATCACGCATGAGGAGGTCGGCAATTCGGGCGCGTTCCTGCTCTCCGATATGTCCGATGGAATCACGGGTGAGATCATGCATGTCGACGGAGGCTACAACGCGATGGGTTCGCCCGGTCGGTTGTTGGATTCGATGAAGCCCAAACCTACTTCGTAGACCGTTCCGATGATGGCGATCGGCGTCAATCAGCGTTTAAGATCTGGTTGCGTGGCTCTGCCACGCAACTCGCTGCATGGCTGGCTCGGCCAGTTTGACTTGCCCGCTGCCACGGTAAATGACCGGGCCTCCGGGAGGCAGAGCCTCCAAGACAGTGCGATCCAAGTCCGGAGCCTTGGAACGAGTCGACAATCTAGACTGCTATTTGGGTGCAGTCGGTTCTTTGTCGGGCGCGAGTTTGTATTTAGGATCCAATTTTTCGATGATCTCAATCAACTCGGTGGCGTTAGCTTTCCTCGGATCGATCAGGTCTTGAAACCGTTTACTATCACTCAGGATAGTAGCGTCGAAAAGTTCGTCGGGAATTGGCTCATTGATGGAAAACCAGTGGAAGTTAAAATCAACCGTTAGTCTCGCACTGATTCGTTTTTCGTCCGGATTATTATATCCACAAAAAGTCGATCCTTTGAGTCGAAACGGGACGTGCAAGCCGGACATCGCTTGCCATTCGTAACTACTGTAGTGGGGAATTGAACGACCTCCCCCCGCGATCTTCGATTCACCATAGGAATCAAATCGAGTCGGTAAATTGGAATCGTGGTCAAATACAAAGCTTTCGACACTATCAAAGTTGGGATCATTCGGAACAGCAGTTGCATTCCGTAAATGGAACCCTTCCTTGCTAGTTTTCCAATCAAGCAACTTTTCACCGGTTAGATTATTGAGATGTCTTTCGACGCCGCGCGACAGCGGACCAAGTCCACATTCAAACATACCCACGGTTCTTGGATCGGCCCACAACTCCAATAGATGATCGGGCAATCGACTTTTTCCAGAACTTTTGTAAACCAGATTGTCTTCCTTCGAATCGATCATGCCGGACGGACGGTCACAAAGTGAACCCATGTCATTGGCCTTAATCTTTCGACCGTCATTCTCGGGCGTAACATCGCGCAGAACAAGCCACTCGGAGATGGTCCGTGACAAAATTAGAAACTTCCCTTGCTCGTCATCAAAAACCACTCGCACTAGACGAAACTCGTCCAACGTACCTTCGTCAGGCGGGGCGTTGAATGTAAATCCGTCGTAGAAATTGCGTTCTAAAAACAGCACATCTCCTTGTTTGATGGCTTCAGCATTGGCGACGACTGCTCCAAAAATACTACATATTCTCGCACGCTCATCTGAGGAATCTTTCACTATTGAGGAACTTGACTGGGCTTCAACCGGCGAGCTACTCAGAATCGCAATCAGTATCAATAGTCCCAGCAGTATTGAATGCGTTGACATCGGCGGAACCTTTTTAAAAATCAAAAAATCGTGATTGGATTTTACTCCAAACCTAAAAAATCACTCGGAGTCAAGACACAAATCACCGGAATAATATTCAAGTCAAAGCGAGGAGATGACCGGCATTTTGTCCTGCGGCTCCGACCTAACTTTTAGTTTTCAATGCACCAAGTCTCAGTGGTATCGATTACAGTGGAGTCGATCTTATGAGCTGTAACCATAGTTCCTGTTAGACACGGGTTCCCCGCTCCAACGTTTGTACAATTGCATGCTCCAATTCGTTTACAGACGACTTGTGGTCCATTCGTAAAACCATTCCCAAGACCATTTCCCTCCCAGTAGACTTCCGGAATGGCTGTTGCATTTGTATAAGATATTTCAAATGGCCACTCCAATGGAGCTTGAGAATCGCTACATCTTATTTCAGTTTGCCATCCAGAATGAAAGCCATGAATCCATACCAATGTTACAGGATCTCGACTCCATACGGCACAAACACCCCCACCACATGACACGTTGACCCCAGTTGGACAGTCGACATGACCTTGCCGATAACACTGCGAATGTGCATAGCTCGTAAAGCTCAACACGACACCAAGGGACACAACAAAGCGAAGGAAACGGACCATGACGATCTCCAATTATTTAAGAACTGACCCAGTACCAGAAACTTCCCAAACGCCGAGCAACGAAACAACCTTCCATTCAATCGGAAATTCGACTTCATCTAAGTCCTCGTCTGCAGCCGGGGTCAGAGTCAGTTTCACCCGATACAACTGGTCATTGATTCGCGTTTTCGAAACTTGCAATTCGTGTTTGTCCGCATGGCATTCAATTGTCTGAATCAAATTTTTGACTTTATCGGAACCATTCTCGACGATTTGGTCGACGGCTTGAACCAGAACATTGGCTGAATAGATTTCGTCTTCGGAGTTCCTGACTAACCGGATATTCAAAGGACTAATTCGAACGATGGGACGCTTCAGGAAACTCACTCTGGTAGCCGCCCGAATTTCCAACTCTGGGTCCCGCACCATGACCTCGCCAATGATACCGGCCACGCCTAAATTAGCCGTCGGACCAGAAACCAGAATCACAGGCTTTCCGTCGACGACGGCAACTTTGGCAACGAGATCTTTTAAACTCTCAGACAACTGAACTTGCAAGCGATTCAATTCGACAGGTTTGGTGACAACAATCGGTATGCGCCATTCGGAGAAATCACCGGTAGATTCCATCGCGGGAACCTGGGGAATCGACAAAACTCCTTGAAGTGGACCAGTCAAATGAATGAAACAAATTGGCTTCTTACCCTGCGTGAACTGGATATTGAACTCATATTGTTCTCCTAAACGCAGCTGGACAAAATAATCGGCCACAGCTTTAACGGACGTAGCCCCGTTCGCTGGAATAACTGCTTTTTCGCATTTCATTTGAAAGCAGCCGCAGCCAGTTTCAATTCCGTCGAAGATCACGTCTTGCGTACCGGAATTGCTGATATTGAAATTAAAACGAACGCGAGTTCCAACCAGGACTGGTTCGCCAATTATCCGGCATTGATAAGATGAAGAGCCCAATGGGCTAAGTCGTTCTTCCAAAACCACATTGATCGTTTGCTCATGGTCGATTTCCAGCGGCGGCGCCGCTGGATCCTGAACTGCCCAAGTTGGGTGTTGGCAAACTGCAACCAGCAAAAGAACCGAGAGGGGTAACAAGCGTTTCATTTGTATTCCCGATAAGACAGCCGACACTTGATCATCGTGATGCTTCAACCGGCGGCAATCGCGCAGGTCCAATTCATTACTGGCGGTATTACGCCTTCAAATGAATGCAACGCGCAGTAGAGGGTATCCTGGAACCGTGTCAAGCAAAAAAACGGTTCCTTCCTTCCTTCCTTCCTTCCTTCCTTCGGCGTGATTTGATCATAAAACGCCGTATTTAACGGATTTCTATGCGAGAAAAAAATCTGGGAATTTTTTCGACGATACTCGCGGCCACCATCTGGTTGCGTGGCTCTGCCACGCAACCCGCTGCATGGCTGGCTCGGCCAGTTTGACTTGCCCGCTGTCACGGTAAATGACCGGGCCTGCGGGAGGCAGAGCCTCCGAGCCAATGCGTTCCAATGCTGGAGCCTTGGTACGAGTCTGTGTTCATCAGCGGTGAAACAAGAACGACGGTATCACGGTTACTGGATCGAGGCGAGTCTACCGGTTTCCGAACCGTGTAGCAGCAGTTGTTAGAAGTCACCCATCATCGCGCCGTCGGCGCGATTACCCAGGTTTTCGAATAGCGTTGGATCGATTGAGAATTCAAGTAAACGCACGGCACCGCTGGCCAAACAAAATTGGGCTCCACCGGGATGAGAACTGCCGAATCCGCCGACGAATTCGATAGAGTCCACGATTCCCTGTCCAGCCCTCCGTTGCTTCGCGTTCAACATCGCACTGGTGTTTCGCAACGATGCCCGCGTCCCGGACGCCCAGCCCAGATCAGACAGGTCGGGGAATATTTCTCCGACCAGAATGGTGTTACAAGTACCATCGGCGATTTGGCCATACCGAATCTTGCTATTCAAGAACAACAAGCCGTTATTATCGACGTCGATTTGAGTCTCGACACTATGGTGGCAACCGGCATAGTTCGTCAATGCGGCGGTGCCAGCCAGATTCAGTTTCGCGTTTGCCGACGACGGGCAAAGGTAAGTCGGAATAACCATTTGACGCGCCGGAGCGTTCGCGGCCGCATACGTGCCCGCTGCAATATCGAAATTATTGGCGATGCCGAACTGTTCAATGTATGGCAACAATTGCACCAAAAATCCGACATGTTGTCCGATTTCTTCCGTGTTAATCGGTCCATCTTCATTTAGCACACCGGCCGGCAAGTGTTCGGTCGAGAACTCATAATTATGCAACGCCAAACCAAGTTGAGCGAGATTGTTAGCGCAGGAAGTTCGCCGCGCGGCTTCGCGAACCTGTTGCACGGCGGGCAAGAGCATGCCGATCAAAATTCCGATAATCGCAATCACAACCAGCAGTTCAACTAGAGTAAATGCCGGGCGGTGGGTGAGGCAGCGCTGCTCGTCAGCCAGTAGGCGACTCGGTCGGCGATAGTTTGGCATGGAAAGTTCCTTTATTTATTCAAAAGTAAATTCGATTTTTAGTGATTTGGCAGAACTATTTAGACGGCAACGTGAGCAGTCGTTCCAGCGAACGTTGCATCGACGGATTCGTTTCCTCGGCTCGATCGGTGCGGGCGGTTACTCGCAAGCGAAACTGGCCAACTTTTTCCGTCGCGGTAATCGCAATCTCGACAGTGGCCGGCAAATCTTTCATTCGACCGCAAGTGATCGTCAAGCTCTCGCCGCGATAGTCCGGTTGACTGTGCAATTGCGAGATCGCTCGGCTGATCCCGGCATCGAGCAGCCAACGAGTTTGTTCCAATTGCAGGTGTTGCCGAACTTGACGCTGCTGTCGGACGCTGATTTGAACAGCGCCCAACATGAGCATCATGACAATAGCCAGACAAACCAACACGGCAATTAATACAACGCCGCGCCGAGGCGATTGCACGGAACGCTTCATGGAGACTCCTTCGTAGTCGCAGCTTCGACGAGGGGTTCTAAAGTCGCTGGCCAACGTTTGGTTCCCACGCGAATCATCAGCTCCACCGGTTGATCGCGGTATTCTGGCGAAATTTCCGCTGCAGGTTTTCGCTCGATCTCGTCTGTTTCGACCAACTTTCGATAAACGATCAACGAGATCCAGTCGGGCAATTCCGACCGATCCCAACGAACATCTGAGCCGGCGGAAACCGCGTACGAATCGCGAAAAAAGACGGTATCGACATGTCGTTTTTCTACGGATATCGCGGACGACGAAATCACATATCGAATAAGAATATCGCCGGGCATTTTCAGTTCCAACTGTTTTTCGTCCGGGGATGACATACCGATGCTCATCCGCACATCGTCTCGTAATTCTCCCGCCAGTCGCATCAGGATTTGGTGTTGTCTTTGGCGTTGGTTGATGGTGGTAGAAAAGGTCAGCGATTGGTGTATCCAGGTTGCGTTGGCGACCAGCAAAACCCCGGTTACCGAAATGACCATGATCAGTTCAAACAGACTGTATCCCTGTCGGTTTTTCGATTGAGTTCGATTCATCGTTGGCCCTCGCTGGATTCAGTCAAATCAACTCCCGGCGATTCGGTTTGCGGTACACTGGATTTTTGTGTATCCGTTTCGGATGAATCATTGCGTTGAGCGGAGTTGGCTGGATTGGCCGCAGCGGTTGTCAGCCAGCCCGACAAAACCACTGGCGGACCGGGTGGCAGTCGTTGCCAATTAATCTGCAATTCGATGCGAATTCCGAGCTCGTCTGCACTCGTTTCCCCCACCAGTGTCGGCTCGGGACACGTGCTGCGGCACAAACTCGACGGTTGCAAGGACTTGATTGCCAATGTCGCCTCATCGCGAGTCAGTCGAGTCAGCTGATCCAACTGATTCGATAATTCCATGGCCGCCACACGATGCTGGCCAATCTCGCTCCACACACGGTTAACCCGAAACATCAGCGTCGTGACAAACGTCATGACAGTCATCAACAATACCGCGGCGACCAACAATTCAATGGAATAAATGCCTCGACGCGCGCTGGACTTTTTGTTGCAGCTACGGTTGCGCGACGGCGTATCAAGATGAAAAATGGTCACGCCATTGAGTCGGTCAGTTTTCATGGTGATTCCTCACAGCATTCCTTTAATTATGTCGATCAAGGTTGAAAAAATTGCCAAACAAATTAGAAACGCAAGCAATCCCAAGGCAACATGAATTGCGGTGGACACCGCACGCTGCAGCAAAGCTGTTTTGGTTTCGCGATAGTCTTGCTGGTTGGCTGCCGACCAACGCAATAGCCACGCTTGCGTCTCCGGGCTCCGAGTCTGTTCAAGCGTCGTCAGGTCGCGTTGAGAAATCAGGTTTTCGGACCTGAGCGCGGCCCAAGCCGTTTGACCTTTTTCCATTCGAGCATTAACGGCGGAGAATCGGGGAAACAGTTCAGCGAGTCGGTCCGAGAACAGTAACGCAGTTGGATTGCCGAGGTCGATTGGTCGGGTTTGCAGCGCCAAAGCCAATGCTCGTCGCCGAGCCACGGTCGGATGCAATAGTCGTTGATGCCACCGGATCGGACTCCAGCGTTGCAGGTATTCTTTCCACATTGGAAAACTGGTCAGCAACAAGATCAGAAAAATAACGGGAATCAGCAGCGACCAATCCATAACGAAATCACTGATTCGCAACAACAGTGTCATCGCCGATGACATTTCAATTTCGAATTCTTCCAGCATCGTCTTAAATTCGGGGACGATTTTTAGCAAAATAAAACTTAGTATCCCCACAAAGAAGACGGCCCGAAAAAACAGTCGCCAGTATTTCGAGAGCGATGTGCCGCTGTCCGCTGCTGTTCTGACATCAGCGCTCTCGGGCGTGCGGTTCAGTAATTCCCGATTAAGCCGGGGAACGACGTTCAAATCACAGGCGCTGCGCCACGCGAACTGACTCAGCGGAGTCAAAAATCCGGAGCTTTGACTAATCGCCTCACTGGGAGCAACGCCTTGTCGAATACTTTCGGCGAGTAACTGGGTCCAGTAACGATCACTGCCCGGCATTTCATCGGACAGTTGATACAACAGCGGCACCGGATCAAGTCGGCAGTGTTCGGCAATCGCCAACACGCCGAACACGGCACGCTGGTGAGGCAACAAGTCGGCCATCAAGTCGTGTTGAATCGTGTCGATGATCAATCGCTGTTTCAATTCGTCGCGACGAGTCGAGAACAGGGATTCGGCGGTAATAGGTGCGGGCATTTGAGTTACCACTTCCCTCCGGTCAGTCCACCGATGATCGCCACCAACGGCATAAATAGACTGAGAATTACAAAAGAGATCATGCCGAAAATGAGAAAGATAATGATTGAAACAAGCCACTGGACCCACCAGTCGCCGCTGGTCTGACTTCGTTCATAATAGTAATTCGAAATTTCGCGCAGCAACAAAACTTTTGCCGGTTCGTCAGGCAGACTCAACGCGGTATTGAGCAATTGAAATTTATAGTTGCGAATGAAGGGGGCCACAGGAACTTCCGCTGATTGACCCCGACTCGCGGCACTGGAATTCACGATCGCCGATCGACTACCCCAATCCAAACACAATTGCCTCAACCAGGTCTTGTTACTGGTCAATCCCGCCAATTTGATCGCCGAACTTTCGGCAACTCCCGCTTCCAGCAACAGCGACAAATGCCAGCTCCAATTGGCCAATGCGCGTCGGGCGCTCATCATTTTTTGATCCAACCAACTGGATTGGCTGACCAGCTGATTGCCTGCTGTCCGATTGAAATACCACGCCAGTCCTAGAAAAAAGAAGGGCAGGATCAGCATCAGCCACCACCACTGACGAATAAATCCAGCCATGCCAAAAATCAGCTTGGTAGCAGAGGGTAATTCAATTTCGAACTCCTCAAAAAAAGCTTCGAATTCTGGCGCTACCCCGAGACTGAAACCGAACCAGATGATCCAGCCAGCCAGCACCAGAATGATTGGATAGGTCAACTTTCGTGCCAGGCGACGACTGATGGAAATCGGCCGGGACATCAACAGACAGAATCCGCTGCGGGCCGCACCGGCCGTTGCGCTGCGCGTGATTTCATTAGTACCAACTGGTTTGCCGGCAATCAAAGGCAGACAAATGGCCAACACATCGGGTCGCGCCAAGGCATCGTCATAGTCCGCCGGACCCCGAAACCACCGGCTTAGTTGCCGCAAACGATGAGCGCCTTCCCCTGGAGAATCCTCAATCATCTGGTCCAATTCGTCCGCGAGAACGGGCCCGATTCGCTGGATCGCTTCCCAACGGTCGTGCAGGCTTAACACCACCTCGGCCTCAATGATGGAAGGTTCCATTATTCAAGTCCCCGCCGTCGTTAAGTCGGTTATCAATTGAACAAACGGGCCGTAAATCGCCAGTCCATACAATAGCCCGACCGTGCCTCCAACCGTCGTGATCAAAGCGATCGGAATCGACATCGTCAAATAATTCAATTGTTGATTCGACGTAGCCAACCAATAGCCGGAGAGCCCGTTCCAAAATCCTGCGTTCGCACCGGCGTCAGTGATCGCCTCCATTTTCTGACGAGTCTGGGTGTCAGCGGCATTCAAATCACAACTCATTTCGATCGCGCGTCGCAACGGAATTCCGGCTGTCAACAACAGCGGGACGACGCGGACCGTGGTCGCCGTCACGCGCGATCGGACAAACCGGTGCCCGCCACAGGCCATGACAAACTTCAGGAAACCTCCAAATGCGATCGCGATGATGAACAACGCCAAAACGATCATCAAGAAATAGATGAGCACTGGACTCAACGTCTGGAAATCAAACCGATCGGAGGATTGGACCGCGGCAGGCAGGACCAGATCGCGTCGTAGAATCTGGAAGCTCGGGATGACGCGCAAATTGAAAAAAACAATTCCCACCAGCGCCATAAGTAGGACCAGGCCTAGATAAAAAACCGGCCAACGCAAAGCTCGGCTCAATTGGCGGCGGGCGAACGATCGGACCGTTAAGCCATCGAGCACCGGTAACATGGAATCGGTCGCGGCAAAGGTCTCCAGGGCAGCCAAGTAGCGTTCAGAAAGATTCAGACCGGAAAGCGTCTCCCGTTGATCGGGTCCGATAACTTGAAAGTCACCCAGTTTGCTTTGAACCTCGGTTTGCCAGCGTTGGAGATTGGCCAGTGTTTGCCGAGTGTTGACAACGGAACCGGGACGGTTCTCAAAGCAAATCGGGACACCGGCTTCAATGGCGGCCATCAAGTCAGCATGGAATCGTTGAAAGTCGCTTGAATTCACCGGCAGCCCAAATACAAAAAGGGACAAGGATAACTCATCAGACTAACACAATTTCACCATCGCCGCCAACGAGCCGAGTCCAGCAAGCTTTTTTTGGACTCACTCGATCTGCGACCATCCGCGCTATCTGCGGTCAGAGGCAAGACAGTCCGTGTCACGCAGACCCTTCGAACCCGCGAATTTCTCACCCATCCCAATCCAGGCCAGCGAGTTTTGAATCGCAATAAATCTTCACGTCGCAACAACACATCGACATCGGCGGTGGTACGCCGATGGCCACGAGCTTTGGCGGCCATGGCTCCAGCAATCGCAAAGTCGATGTTCAAAACTCGACAGGCGGTGGAGGGTTTGCGCATCGTCTAATGAATGGGCGACTGACTCATGAAGAATTCATCCGTTCGTCGGGCGATTTCCAGCAGCTTCGATTCGGTGTTCACCGGGTCTCCGAAAAGTCAAATAGCAGCAGCGGTTACTGGCGAAGTCGTTCCTGAGAAGCTTGTATTGTCGTCACGGCCTATTGGCCGACGGGAATGCGCAGCGTTTTCTGTTGCGAAATTTGGTCGCGCATCCAATCCGCATCGTGGATAAACAAATTCGCTGGATCAAACATGCGAGACTCCAATTCCAGCGGCTTGTCGTTCACCATGAATTCCCGGATGTCCGCCGGGAATAGGCCTTCTTCCCGCGACGCCGCCAACGAACCAACCGATCGACTGCGAATAAAACTCACCCACAAGTTATCGGGGCCAACGCCGTTGGAATTCAACCAGTTCGGTGGCAGCGGAGCGAGTTGTAAGGCAAACATGGTAAAACAGACGAACACCCAGGCAATACTGACCGACAATAGCGATCGGCCGATCATCTCGGTCAAAAAATCAAATCGCAACCGCATCGAAGACAAAGTATCCGTGATTCCGCGCAAGATAAAAAACGTCAGCGCGAACACCAGCCAGAGGGCAATGAACGGCAGCAACATGGCGAAGGTTGGTGTTTTGTCTTCGAGGAAACTGGCGACGTTCAGATAAAAACTGCTCGCCGCCATGGCCGATAAAAGCAAATTGACCAAGGTAATCAAATTGCTCCATAGGCCGAACCACCAGGTGCTGGCGATCGTCATGAAGAAAATAAGAATCAGAATCGTGATAATCATGGGAGCCCAGTTCGCCGGACAAAAAAAAGATCGCCTACATCCACTCCAACCAAATACCTAAACTTTCAACACACGTTGTAACTCTTCGATCGAGGTCAGGCCCCGCGCGACCAACACGATGCCTTCCTGTTGCAGCGAAATGTGGCGTGACGCTTGCGCGATCGCCATCAGTTTGTCCAACCGCGGTGTTTGCAGCAGGGCTTGACGCAGTTGGTCGTTCAGCAGCAGCATTTCAAAAATTCCGGTACGGCCCTTGTAGCCGATGCCATGACACTTCGTGCACGGCTGAATTTCTTCTTCCTTGTCGTTCAAAGTTCCCGGTTTGAAAACATTCGGCTTGAACAATTCACCGATCCGTCCGGGTGGCAAACCAAGTTTTTGCAGCAACGACGGGTGCGGCACAAACGAAATTCGGCATTTTTCACAAAGTTTGCGCACCAATCGCATCGAGACGACGGCGTCCAAGCGTTGGACGAACTCGGCCACATTGGGCTTCAAGGCCAACAATCGCAACACCGAATCAAGCGCGTGTTTGCCTGGTGCCCGCACAAAAATCGGCAATTTCTTATTGACCGACAATTCCACGATCGAGTTGATGGTGGTGGCATCCGGCAATTCGTTGAAGGCCAGCACGTCAGGTTGCTTTAACAACAATTGCGTGATCGGAGTCATCGCGTTTTGACCCTTGGATCGATCAAACGGCACGGAATTTACGTTGATGACTTCGGCTTCGACTTCTTGGGCCTCTTCGATTACATAATAGTCGCGCGTCAGTCGATCGCAGACCGACAACACACCGCGCCAGGCGGCCGTGTAGCCTTCACTGGGGAAAGCCGAAACCAAGATCAAGCCGGTTTGCGGGTTTTCGAGAATTTGGCTCAGTTGTTTGATCATCGTCGCGCGCATGCCGAGTTGCTCGGCAGTTTCCATCACGGGCCGTTTCCAATCCAAATAGATGGCCACGCGTTCACCCGTTTTGATACCCTGAGAAACGACGCGAACTTTCTGTTTGATCTTTTGAAACAGGGTTGTAAAGTTCCCTTCCTGGCGGGCCCGGCGCTCACGATAGTCCAAGCCGGCGATTTTCTTCAACGTGGCCAGCATGAAGTCCCCTGCTTCTCGATCCTGGGGAGCACCGGCATGCCACAAACCATCGATCTGAAACCGCAAGGTGACTTGTTGAGCGGTGTAGTCCAACACCGTCGTAAAGGACTCGCGCTGAATCGCTTCGGCGATCAACCGCGCGACGGCTGGATATCCGGGGGAGGGTTCCACAATTTTCAACGTGGAGGCCTGCTCGTCCGGTGTCGCGCCGGCGGGAGTAAACTCGATGGGTGGAATGTAATCTTCGTTGGCCATGGTGGCGTGGGCTATTTCTGCTTAAAGACGCGTTGGACTTCGGCGAGCGAGGTAACTCCTAACAAAACCAGTTTGTAGGCTTGCTTGATGGTCGGTATTTTGCCGGCTTTTTGCGCGGCCGATTCGATCGCTTCCGCTGACGGAGATTTTCGCAGCAGGCTGCGTAGTTGATCATTCATTTCAATCAATTCAAACACCGCAATGCGGCCGATGTAACCAATTCCGCTGCAGGTTGGGCAGGGAGGGAATTCGATCGGGTTGCCTTTGGCATCGACGCGCTGCTCGGGAGGGGGCAACTGGTACTGATTGAAAATGGTCGCCTGCTTTTTGGGATCACCACCAAGTTGTTGAATGGTGTTAGGCGGGACGCGGGCTTCCTGTCGGCACTGATCACACAAGCGGCGGATCAATCGTTGACCGGTAACATGTTTGATCGCGTTGGCGAATTGATCTCGATTGCCGGCCTGCGAGTACAGAATCAATAACGCCTCGGCGGCCGATTTGGCGGGAGTTCGCAACAGGATCGAACGATCATTGGCAATTACCTGATGGGTCAACAAATCCATCAGGTCGCCATCTTCGACGGTTGGAACGGCGACAAAATGGGGCTGCGTCAACAGCGTTGCCTTAGTCGCTTCGAATTGTTTTTTGCCCGCCTGCAAATCGTACCGGCGAATCATGATGTTCTCGACGATCGTATCCGTTTCGCGTTCTTCGACGATCGCGACGCAATCGCGAGTCATCCGATCGGTCGTCATCAAGGCGCCCTGCCACGAAGTCGTCAAGCCTTCTCCTGCGGGCGCTGAAATGATGGCCAAACCGGGTTTATTCAAGCTGCCTTTGAGGACTTCAATCATCTCGGGGAACATGCCGAGTTGTCCCAGTGTCATTATCGATTTGCGTTTCCGCACGAATTTGAGCTGGACTCGTTCGCCGGTGGGCACCCCTTGGGCTAACACTTCGAGGTTGGCTTTTTCGGCGTCCGTCTTCAAGCTGAAACTGCCTTGTTGTTTCGCGCGCCGTTCGGCTGGGTTCAATCCGGACAAACTCTTCAGGCCAGCCAAAATACCATCCCCTAATTGGCGATCCATCGGCGGCAGCGGGTGCCAGGCTCCATCGACTTGAAAGCGACAGGACACCTGGTCGCGCGAATAATCCATCAGCACTTGGTCAGCGCGTTTGGTGAGGGTCTCGGCGATCAAGTTCTTGAGTTGCGGATAACCAACGGCTTGACGCGCCCGAATCAGATTGACTTGCCGGTCTTTTTTGTTGCTGCCAGCCGGCGTGAATTCGATCGCCGCACCTTCATCTTGCGGCAATGGCGGAGGCGGGGGTGCTTCGCCAGGCTTGGATTTCAGTTGCCGTCGAATGTCGGGTTCCGCTCGAAGTTTTCCCAGTCGCACACAGAAATAAACCAGAAACGGCGTAAGCGCGCAAAGAACATAGACCGAGAACCCAGCGTAAAAAATCGGCACGAACAGCACGACTAGAAAGCCCACGAGAAACGAACTGACCGTGATCGGGTTCCAGGCTTTGGGCGACATCTCGGTCCGCGCGCCAATTTTCATCGAATCGCGATTGATCCAATCTGCCAAGCGAACCCAAATCAAAAATACTACGGCCACCAACAGCAACTTGATCCACGACAGAAATTCGCCGGCCGGCTTGGGGGCGACTGTTTCTGGTTGCTGATTAATCCAGCGGCCGGCGAATTCGACCGCTGGCGATTCAGGGGCCGCCCAGGAAAACAGACCCACCGTCGCGAGCAGACCGAAACATACAAGGCGAAGCATTAAATAATTCCAGGTTGCGAAACGTTGATCCCCTTAAGCCGCATCATCAGTTCCTCTTTATTGGGAGCAACCTGAAAAGCGGTGGGGCGGTCGATCAGTTCTTTGTCGATCAGGTCTTTGAGGCTCATCGTGAAATCCTGCATCCCTTCCTCTTCGCCAATGCGAATGGCGTCACCCAGATTGTGATCTTTTTCTTCCAGGATCAATTTGCGAACCGTCGGATTGAAGGTCATGACTTCGCAGGTCGGTACGCGACCGATCTTGGGGTCAATTGATTTCAGCAGTTTTTGCGCGACGATGGCTTTCATATTCATCACAATCGCCCCCCGAATCGCGCTGTGCATTTCTTCCGGGAACAAGTCGAGAATCCGACCGATCGTCGAGGGGGCGCTGGATGCGTGAATCGTACCGAACACCAGGTGGCCGGTCTCGGCGGCATGGATCGCGGTCATGAAAGTCTCTTCGTCACGCAACTCACCGACCAGAATGATATCGGGATCTTCACGCACGGCATGTTTCATTCCGATTCCGAAGTTCTGTACGTCAATTCCGACTTCACGCTGGTTGATCAGGCATTTATCGTCTTTGAACACAAACTCGATCGGATCTTCCAGCGTCAAAATATGTTTGGAATAATGGCGGTTGATATAGTTCAGCATCGAGGCGATGGTGGTACTCTTTCCCGAGCCGGTCACGCCCGCCAACAGAATCATGCCTTGATCAAAAATGGCATAACGTCTCGATGCTCGCCGGCAGATAGAGCCCTTCGAAGTTGGGAATATGATTGTTCACGCGGCGGGCAACCAAGCCGATCTTGCCCAACTGCTGCAGCATGTTGACTCGGAATCGCCAATCCACTCCGTCGACGTCTACCACGTAGGCAAAGTCAGCGCCACCCTCTTCCTCGAAAATTCGGCGCGAGCGTTCATTCATCATCGGAAACAGCAAGCGGGCCATTTCTTCCATTTCGACCGGGCCACGATTAAGCGGTTTTAGCGCACCATTGACGCGGACGATCGGCGATTTGCCAACCTTCATGTGCAAGTCGCTACCGGAGAGTTTAACGAGTGCCTTGAAGTATTTGTCGACTTCTCGCTCTTCCCGTTTTTGGGTAAATCGGTTGACCATGCGGGCCACGACTTCGTCCTGCGACACATCCGCACCGTGACCATTGGCCGCCGTGGCGGGCTGAGACTCATTCGCCGGCTTTTTTGCCGGATTAGGCTTCGACTGTGACATGCAAAGGATTCCACGATTGGTTTAGACGGACCGCAGCGGCTGAATGATAAAAGTATACACTTTGGGCCGCTGAAAACCGATCTGTTACTTTAAATCGAGTGAAGAAACAGGTCAACTAATCGCCGGTTTTTGTTGCCAAATATTCCAGGATTGCCGTTGCAATCGGCAGGACCGCTTGACCAAACCCAACATCCGTCCACAATCTACCAGCTTGTTGTTTACCGTTACAGGAATTTGTCCTGTCTTTATTACCCCTTTCGATTCCTCTCCCGCGATCTCCTATGGATTCTGCATTGTACGACCGTTCGCAAGCCATTCTGCAACGAATCACTCAACTCCGAGACAGTCTTTGACTACGGCAGCAAACTCCAGATCATCGATGAAATCGAAGCGGAAATGGGGGGTGCCAGTTTTTGGGGCAATCAGGAATCAGCCCAAGCCACCGTGGGTCGATTGAAGTCAGTGAAATCGATCGTGGCTCCACTGAAGTCGCTGATTGCGGCCAGTGGCGATCTTTCGGAGCTGATCGAAATGGGCGCCGATGATGCCTCAATCGAACCCGAAGTTCGCCGCGAAATCGAATCGTTGGAAAAACAACTCGACGACCTCGAGCTCAAAGCACTACTTAATGGTCCCTACGACGACCACGGTGCGATTCTCACGATTTACGCCAGAGATGGTGGTACCGACGCCAATGACTGGGCCGAGATGATGCTCCGCATGTATCTGAATTGGGCCAATGCCCATGATTACACGGTTGATCTGCTCGATCGGAGCGACAATGACGCGGCTGGCATCAACAATGCGTCCATCGCCATTCGCGGTCTGATGGCCTACGGTTATCTAAAAGGCGAAACCGGTGCCCACCGCCTGGTGCGGATCAGTCCGTTCAATTCGGAAGGCAAACGTCAAACCAGTTTCGCTGCCGTGGATGTTACGCCGGAAATCCCCGACACCGAAGCCATTGAAATCGAGGACAAAGACGTTCGGGAAGATACGTTTCGTGCCAGCGGAGCGGGTGGGCAACACGTCAATAAAACCGACAGTGCGATTCGACTGACGCACTTTCCAACCGGCATTGTCGTGCAATGTCAAAGCCAACGCAGCCAGCACAAAAACCGGGCCCAAGCCTGGAAAATGTTGCGTTCCCAAATCGCCCGGGCTGAAGAAGAAAAACGCTTGGCCGCTGAAGCTGAAAAATATCAGAACAAAGCGCGAGTCGGCTTTGGTTCGCAAATTCGAAATTACTTTTTACACCCCGACCAACGCGTGAAAGATGCGCGCACCGGCTTTAGTATGGGCGATTTCCACAAAGTTCTGGACGGCGATATTCAAGGCTTCCTCGATTCGTATCTAAATTGGCAAGCCAAAGAGAATAAATAACCCAAGTGTCGACTCAGATCTCATTGACTACTCCGGAACTGAAATTTGTGTTCAGCAAACGCGGCGATCGTTGGTCGCACCAAGTCGTGATCGGCAACGGACCGCAGGAAACGCTATTGCTATCGTCGCTGGAAGGAGATTCACAGCAAGTCTGGCCGCCCTCCCCGCCCCTGCAAGATCTCGATCGCCATGAACTTCCTGATGGTGCGGCCGTGTTAGCGGTCGGCATGGCTGGCACGAGCCATTGGTCGGCTTCCTTCTCCATCCAACGAAACGCGCACCGGCCAGAACAATCGGGAACAGTCACCCCCCCGGCTAATTGGATTGTGCTGGCCGACCTGGCGTGTTTCTGCAAGGGCCTTCCTCCCCAATCAGCTAGAGACATGGTGTCCAGTTACCAAATCGAACCGGGCGTGGTTGTGGCAGATTGTGAAAACGGGTCAATTCGATTGACCTTAAACGCGAGCAGTTTTTGCTTGGCGCCCTTGAGCGGTGAAGGCTGGACCTCACGGCTGGAATGCGCCAGGTCCCAATTGACCATTTCAGCTGGTGAAATAAAGATTCAACCGGGTAAGCCGACTCGCTGGGGTTTCCGTTTAAGTTCTCGTTTGAGTTCCCATTTGAGTTCCCATTTGAGCTCCTAATGCACGTCTCTTTGAGAATTTGTTTGGGTGGAACACAGAAAAATTCTTTAGCCCTGAACCATGGATCCTACTTTGCCAAGGTTGAAATGTCGGCAAAGGCATCGCGTGGGCGTAAACCGGTGATTACGACTTGCCTTAGACGCTCTGCCAAACAAAGATTGACCAGCGGGGATACATTGGATTCAATTTACGGTCCAATTAATCAACAAAACCAACTCCGGAGCATAGAAGATGTTTGATATGGGCTATATTTTGCTGGTCTTGTTGCCAAGCATGGCGCTGTCGGGCGGTGCAGCCTGGCTGGTCAAAACCAGATTTGCAAAATATTCGCGTATTCCATCGACGCGTGGATACACGGGACAAATGGCCGCTCAAAAGTTGCTGGACTACGCCGGGATTCATGATGTCCAAGTCGTGCGAATCGACGGCATGTTTACCGACCATTATAACCCGACAACCAAGCAATTGGCGTTGTCATCCCAAGTCTTCGATCGAACATCGATCGCTGCGATCGGTGTTGCCACTCACGAAGCCGGCCACGCGATTCAACACGCCACCGGCTACTATCCGTTGAAGTGGAGAAGTCTGATCGTGCCGGCGGCCAACATCGGGACTCGATTCGGGACCTATGGCATGATGGGTGGACTCGCGATCATGGGAGCCAATGCGGTCTTCGGCCAATGGGTTTTTCTGATCGGCGCGGCAGCGTTTGGATTGTTCTTGTTGTTTCAGTTGATCACTTTGCCGGTCGAGTTCAATGCCAGTGCCCGAGCGAAACGTCTGGTAGTGGAGGCCGGCATTGTCGGTCCGCAGGAACGCGAGGGAATCGACAAAGTTCTGGGAGCCGCCGCGCTCACCTACGTCGCGGCTTTCGTGACGTCGCTGATGACACTGCTATATTTCCTCCACCGAGCAGGTTTGCTGGGTGGCAATGAACGGCGCTAACGTGCTGTTAAACACCAGATAAAAAAATGCCCTAAACCGCCGGCGATTCACGCAATTCGTGAAGTGCCGATTAGGGTGGAATACTACAAACAAACACGCTACCTTGACTTCCTACGCCGACGCAAGAATCGAAAGTTAGTTTCCGGTGTTGGCAATAATGTTGGGCGCGTTGTTCAACCTCCGGAGTAGTCATGATTTCCAACAATAACAATGGAACATTTTCGGCGGATGTGAAACTGAGTCTCTATGTTTCCGGGCAGCGTTTCGAGCTGCGGCTGGCGGTTAAACGATTTGAATACGCTTCGCTTGCGGTTGGCCGTTAAACAAAGGAATCAACGGACCGCTAAGTGTCGGGTTTCGATAATCCCATCGACCGCTCGCTTCAGCGTTTGACACCGGGTTCGATGTTGTTCTGAATGTTGGTGCGGGCGGCTTCGATTGCTTTGGCGAGTCGCGTGGACTCGTTTTCGATATGTGATCGCATGCGGGCGATTTCGGTTTCGAGTTTGGCAATCTGTTGCTTGTGGGCGGTGTTTTCTTCCTGCAAGGATCGCTCGCGATAAAACAGATCGGTCACGTCGATGGGCTCGGAAGAGCTGATGCTGAATTGTTTTTTAAATGCTTCGATCGCGGTAGCACGAATGGAATCGATTTCTTGTTCCGATCGAATCGCTTGGTCGGCAACTCGTTGCTTCAGCTCGGCCAAGTCTTCCGAATCGACGCGGGTGTAACCTAGTTGCTTCAATAGTCCATCTACGGCTTCAATTTTTACATCCAACATCATCTTGCGATGGGTGGCCTGCAACTCGGCCAACGCCAAGTCATGATCGCGGCGCATCCGTTTTAGCTCTTTGTCTTTTTCGAAGCCGGACTCTTCGATTTGAGCGGCTTGCTCTTTTTGTTGACGAATCGCTGCCAAACGTTTTTGTTCAATCTCAGTCTGCAGTCGCTCGACATCATCAGCGGCCGTACCGAGGTCACCGAGTTTTCTGAAATGTTCAAGAAAGGCGTCGCGCCGTTGTGTCAGTTCTTCCAACTCGGTTTGCAAAGCCTGTTGTTTGGTATCATGGCGAGTCTGCATGATTTGTAGTTTCACGTTATGCTCGCGGGTGGCGCGATCGAGAGCGACGCTTAATCGTTCCTGGGATTGGGCCACTTGCTCGATGACTTGAACTTGTCGCTGACGGACGTCATCCGACTTTTTCTCAGACCGAGCGAATTCGGCTTGCTCTCGCTCGATCTCGAGTTCCAACTCTTTCATGCGTTCGAGATGGGTTTCACGCTGGCGTTTGTCTGCTGCTTCGGCCTGTTTGATTTCGAGTTCGTATTGCAGTTCTTGCAATTGAACTTCGCCCGCCGAAATCGGGCCTTCGGTACGAGCTTCGAGTTGTTGTATTAGTTGAATGCAGAGGTCTTTGGCTTCTTGAGCCTTGAGGGCTTGGATATCGCTTTCGGTATATTTCATGGTGTGTTGCTCGAGGTTGGGTCCAAGATTGAAACAAGACGCAATTCAAACAGGATAACCAAAAAAACGCCCGCAGAGCAGCACGGGGCGGTCGACGAGCGTTGAAGCGAGAACCCTGGTATCTCACAGGCTTCCAGTTTTTGTTGGCAGTTCAATCTCAGGCTGGAAGCCTAAGCCACGCAACGAACGTCCTAAACCGCCGGGGCGTCATTCATCTCGTGGAGTGCCGACAGATACAGCAGGACTTTTTTCGGAGGTTGGTGATTTTTGTCGAGCGTCATGATTTTCGAGGCCGCGACGATCACGTCGCGACGACTGACTTGGCCAACCAGCTTGCGACCTTCCACGACTGGCAATCGACGGCGTGGCGTCGTCAAAAAAATCTGGGCGATCGTGAGCAAATCGGTCTCGGGTGTAATGGTAGTCGGATCATCATCCATGAATTTTCCAATTTGATTGGTGGGCAAGCCGTCATAAGCAGCATCGATCAGGACTTTCATGCAGCATTTTTCTGAAAAAATTCCCAATAGTGTTTTGTGACTGTCGACCACGGGCGCACCGGAGATTTTATTCTTGACCAAGACCTTGATTCCATGAAACACATCCATGTCGGGGTCAAGTGTAATCAAGCGAGTGGTCATGATGTCGCGAGCTAATAACACCGACGCAGTTTGGGTAGCCATGTTCGTCTCCTGAGGGGTGGAAACATCACGGACGAAAGTTAAACAGCCAGGACTTCGGCCAGCGATGGGAGGACAAATGAAATCGACGCTGGATTCCAATCTACACGTGAAAACTGAATTTGCCAAAGAGAATCGGGCAAAATTTCCGACGGTTGCACCATTGTGAATTTTGTCACGATGTTCCTTCGAGCAACAGTCGATTCGCTAATCGCAACGCAGCGAAAAAACTTTCAGACTTGGTCCGAACGGCAGTTAGCCTACGCATTGACCTGCAGAATATCTTGAAAGCCAGCCAGATGGCGAATCGGATCAAAGTCGGATTCGCGGGCAATCAACTCGCGGTACTCAGAATTCAAATCGAGTGCTAACGACAGGTGCAGCACCACCAAATCCAGGTTGCGGGACAAGGCTCCATAGCAGGCGAGATTGTAGTGTACGATTGCACTGCCCGGTTCGACCTTCAACGCATTTTCCATCGCGTCGATCGCTTTTTCCAATTGGTCAGTCCGCTTGTAACACCACGCCAGCGCCAACAGGCAATGCAAGTTGTCCGGGTCCAGTTTGGTCGACTGCTCAAAATAGCGGACGGCTTGAATGTGTCGGCCAGCGATTCGGTGAGCCTGACCCTTCAGGAACAGAATATGCGGCTTGTGCCCCAGTGGTTTACGAATCTCATTCAGACACTCAATCGCTCGACTGGCCATCTTTCGTCGATTCGTTTCATTGAGCGTCCAGCGATCTTCAAACATCACGGCCAAATCCAGATAGCCTTCAGCCATCTGAATCAGTTGTCGTCGTTTGACTTGTGCGGGCGTCGGCATGACGGCTTGTCGGAAAGAAACCGGGGTAAAATCGTCTACTTAATAATAGCTGGTGAATTGGATGGGAGAGTAGACAATTTTTCGTTTTGTGGCGAACCCGATTTTTTCAGTTTTGGCAGGCCTGTAGTTCTTACCAGGTATAACAGTCGAACCGAAAATGCCGAATTTTTCGCAGACGTGGACTTGCCTTTCGCGACGTGGTGGGAAATCAACAACGTTGGGGAATGAGGCCAAAATACGACGCGTCGGCTCCAGGCTCGGGGCCCCTTCGTTTTGCAATTTAGAGTAATTTGTCCCGGTAAAAAACGCCCAAACGGCCGTAATTTCCGCCCCCGACAGGCGGATTGAATCATGCTGGCATAGTGGTTGCGAAGGTTCTGATTAGCACCAGGCCGAATCGTCGGAATTGTGCAATTGACAGACTCTGCTGGCACCAACAAATTGTCCAATTCAAGATGAATCAAATTTTTAACACGATCTTGTCAATCGCGATGGGAGTGCTGTTGATTAGCCAAACGCCCGTTTGTCAGATCGTTTTGGCCGGGCCTCAATCGGACACGTTGTCAACGAAGTCCGAACCGGGATCGAATTGGCGGAGGACGAGTCAGGGTTGGGAAGACTCCAGTCGCTGGTTCAGGAACTCCGATACCCCGCAACAATTATTGGAAGCCGTCCATCCGGTTGTTTGGGCGCTGTTGGTCTTGATTGCCGTCGTGGGTGTCATGATCTGGGCGTCAGAAGAATGGGATTTCGCCAGACTGTTCGGCAAGGATGACTAAAAAAATCAAGAAAAAACTCCCGCCTTGAACCGCCGGAATTTTTCTACGGAAAAATCTGCAACAATCGGTGCGCTACCTGATCCCAATGATCGGCTGCCGCCGAGAAGTCAACGGACATAATTTTCAGCTCGGTTTGCTCCGTCGGCTGCACTCGGGAGCGAAAAGTGATGGAAGAATTCAGTGGGATTTGCGCGCTGGGACCTCTGGCCAATCTTGTTTCAACGTCGGGTTGAAGCAACCGATCAACCAACCGTTTGGCTCTTTCGGTGTTGGGTCCATTCTTGATAATGCACAACGTGTTGGGGATCAACAAAGTACCCATTTGATCCGCGCGCTGATCGGGAAACACAATCGCGACAGGTTGAGCGCCTTCCAACTCGATGATGGCGTCATCGGTGTCCGTGATGCCAAAAGCGTATTCACCCCGAGCGACCTTGAGGGCCACCGTTTTGTTGCCCCCTTCAATGACCGCGTTGTGCGCGATCTCAGTAAACAGTTTTTCTGCAGCAGCGTTACCCAAATGCTCGAACAACACGGCAGCCTGGGTTGCCGTCGTACCAAATAAAGGTTTGGCCATCGCACAGCGGCCTTTCCATTTTGGATCGGCCAGATCGTAAATCGATCGCGGGTACGCAGTCGGGTCCGGAATCAGTCGCGTGTTGATGATTAACACGCGGGCTCGTGCGGCAAAACCATGCCAGGTTTGTTGGTCGGAAACGAACTGTGCCGGAAACTGGCTCGCGAGGGGACTGAGGTGGACTTCCAGCAGTCCCAATTTCTGCAACCGCAAGGTGTGCAGGATTTCGTTGTTCCAGAAAACATCCGCCCGCGGATGAAGTTGATTTTGCATCAAGTCGGTTACCAAACCGACGGTTTTATTGGACTCCTGATCAAATTTCGTCAAGATACTCAACTGCATTTCAGCGGCCAAATCATTCAAGATCGGTTCGGAAAATTCCTTGTCCAAAGCGGCGTACACAATTACTTCGTTGTCGGCAGTTCGGAGACAGCCCGTCAACCAGAGGCTGGAAAAACCCAACCAAAAAAAACTCGTCAGGATTAGTCGTTGTTTAACCGGTGACATGGAGTGTAAAGTGAAGGACTGAAATGTTAATGGTAAAAAACCTGAACCCCCGAGTATCCTGTGTCGCTGTTCGCCGAATCCAAAAATCAACTCGGACAATTTTCCATTGGCGGGATTGAATATAGCATCTCCCGTCCCCATCGGTTTGGGATCGTAATCGACGGCCCACCCGTTGACCAGAGTGCGGACTACCTGCATGAACACTTATTGGCGCCCGAAAATCGCGGGGCTTTTTTTGCTTTGATCGAGACCGAAGGCCTGGTCGTTTGCAAGAATGTCCGCACGGCTGCGGCCAGCTATCGCAAAGTTCGTGGGAAATCGAGTGGCGGAAAATTGAGCCAGGCCGAATATTATCACCATGATGGTTGCAGCAGCCCGACCAAACCGCGCTTGGTGGAAATCCGGTTACCCCATCAGGATTTTGAGCGCCAAGTGGCAACCGCAATCGCGCCGTTTGCCGACGTGATTCCAGCGATGTTGCAATCGTTGCCAGCGCGGTTGGCGCACGATGCGGAAATTATTGAGCTTCAACGGGCGCTCGAACAATTTTCGGTGGATCCTGAGTCGGGAGATAGAATTCAAGGTCGCCTCACACGATTGGTTCGACGGGAAATGGATGCCGAATCCTGCCGGGCCTATTTTCGAGACGTCGACGCGGCCGCCGGCGCCTATGTCTTGGCCTGGGAGATGGGGGAAAGTCGCTTGATGCTCAATGCGGCGGACGATTTGCTGACGACAATGCAGCATCGTCGAGCCTACCAAAAACCCCGGGAAGCGCTCGAACAAAATGGCAGCCTCGTCAAACGCTGGACGGCGGAAGAAATATAAGTACCTATGCATAAGTTTTCGAACAAAATGAATGAACATGGATGAACAAGATGTACAGGATGATTTCAATTCGCTGATAGATTCATTTGTGCCGTGTGAATCGTTTGTATTCGAGTTTCGGATTCATTGATGACTTCGAATGCACAACCCATGATTTTCTCAGTGATTTCTCCATACTGAAAGTCCGATCCACAACCATCTTTAAATCCTGTAAATCCAGGTTCCTTTCTCTGGTTGTGTCGGCTGGTGATGGTTATGCCAGTTTACTCATGTACAGGTGCTTAATTGTTGAGCAAGTCGCCGGTTTTCGACTCTCGGATACCGGCCCTCCAACCCGCGTCTGGATTTGTTCGCTGTGAATTCGATCCCCGCCAGACGCAGGAGTTGGCGGAAATTTTGCGAAATTGGGTTGCCGACCGACCGGTCGGTTTGTATCATGCGGGTATGAACCATGATGACCATACCGATACGCCGTCGCGCATCCTCGATGCGGTGATGCAGCTGATTTTGCAAGGCGGTCTGCCGGCGATTACACTATCAGCCGTTTGTCGGCAAGCCAAGCTAAGTAAGGGAGGTTTGGTTCATCACTATCCCACCAAGGAAGCCCTGGTCGAAGCATTTGTTCAACGAGCGGTGGATCAGTATCTGTTAATGATCAACGAAGCATTTGAACAACATCCGCCAGGCCAGGGACGACGAGCACAAGCGTTTGTCGATTTATTTCTAGGCGATGCGACGGCGTTTGAACCCAGTTCCAATCGAGACTGTGCGGCGGTGATGTTGGCTTTGATTCAAGGGGGTGGCCGCAAGCGATTGGCCGGAAATTTGTACGGTGAACTGCTGCCACAATTGCGGCGCGACGGATTGTCGGTCGATGTAGCGGAGACGATTGTGGCAGCAGTCGATGGCATGTGGCTGCAATCCATGATCGAACCGATTGAAGTCGTGCTGCCGCGAGCGGCACACGTGCGCCGACAGTTGCGCAAAATAATCAACCAGGAAATTTCTCGAGCGCGACGGAAACAACAGGAACAAGCGAAATCATGAAACGACTGTCGAGTGACAATTTGCAACGCAAAACGAAATGGTTTTGGCTGACGCTGGGCTCACTGCTGGTAGTGCTGAGTGTGGTCGGTACGTTGGCCGCGATCGGCTACCTGAAATACCGTCAAATTCAAGCTTCCATGGCTGTCCCACCCCCTCCCGAAATGCCCGTCGCGGTTACTTTGGCGATTTCCCGGCCGATCACATTTCGTCAATCGTCGGTGGTCGTGGGAAGCGTCTTGGCATCGCAATCGATTCGCTTGCGAACGGAATTGACGGGAGTGGTAACCGAGGTGGCCATGGTTCCTGGTCAACCGGTTCGCCAAGGCGAGTTGTTGATAAAAATGGACACGCGAGCCGAGCAAGCAGAACTCAAAAGCGCGACTGCCAAAAAGAAGCTCGCGTCGGCGGACTACCAGCGTGCCCAGCGACTTTCCAACGCCAACGCCAGTACCGCCCAAGAACTGGACGTGGCCGCTGCTGAACTGACCAAGAGTGAAGCGGAGATCGAACGTTTGCAGGTATTAATTGACAAAAAAACACTCGTCGCGCCGTTTGACGCGCGGGTTGGTTTGTTTGATCTGCACGTCGGACAGTATTTGGAAACGGGCACGGAAATAACCACGTTGGAAGGCATTTCCGAATACTTGAACATTGATTTCGCCATGCCCTCGCATGTGGCTGATTCGATCAAGGTCGGCGAGACTGTCCGTTTGAAAACGAGCGTGCAATCCACTGAATTGACGGCTTCGATTATTGCCATCGACGCACGGGCAGATCCGATTTCGCGCTCGGTCACGGCGCGTGCACGACTCGACCATCCGCCAGCGGATTTGCTGCCAAATGATCCTGTCCGAGTGATTGTGGAGTATGGCGATCCGATTTCGGCGCAAGCCATTCCGGCGACTGCGGTTCGTCGAGGTCCGGCGGGCACATTGGTTTTTGTGGCGGTGCCGGTGGAAGGTCAACTCCGCGCTCAAGCGCGCAGTGTACTACTGGCTGGAGCCGGTGATGGTGTGTTGGCGTGGATTGGACAGGGTCTGCAAACGGGCGAGCAAATTGTGGGCGATGGTTCCTTCAAAGTCTCAGATGGCGCGATGTTGGTAGAAGTTGCCAAGACGCCGGCTAGTCTCAACTCCACTCCAGCCGGTGACCAGGAATCATCGCTCAGTCCGGCCGTCGAACCGGCTCAAACTATGGTGTTGTCGCCCGAGGAGCCCGTGCAATGAAGTCGATTACCGATCTATTTATTCGGCACCCTGTGCTGGCCATCGTGGTCAATTTGATTTTGGTATTGGTTGGCGTACGCTGTTCAATGTCGTTGCCGGTGCAGCAGTTCCCGAAATTGGAGAGCACGTCAATCACAGTAACGACGCTGTACTTCGGTGCCAGCGCAGAGACTATTCGCGGATTTTTGACAACGCCGATTGAACGGGCGGTCTCCTCGATCGCGGGGATTGACTTCGTCGAATCCAATAGCATCGCCGGCATCAGTGTGGTCACGGTTCGTTTGAACCTCAATCACGATTCCACCAAAGCGCTGTCGGAAGTCAATGCGCGGTTGCAACAGGTCCGATCGGAATTGCCCAAGGAAGCGGAACCTCCCACGATTGAATTGATCCGCGCCGACCGCCCCTACGCATCGTTTTACCTCAGCTTCACGTCGTCGGAGTTCGACATTCCGGCGTTAACCGATTATTTGTCCCGCAATGTTCAGCCTCGTCTATCGATTCTGCCGGGCGTGCAGCGGTCGGGTCTGGAAGCTGGCCAAACGCCGGCGATGCGCATCTGGATTTCGCCGCAACGCTTGAGTGAACTCGGTTTGACTCCGGGTGATGTCTATTCGGCATTGCAGCGCAATAATTTTCTGGCGGCGATCGGTCAAGTCAAAAGCGATGATGTGCAGATCGATCTGCTGACCAATACCGATTTGCAAAGTGTCGAAGAGTTTCGCGATTTGATTGTGGCTCAATCGCCCTCGTCGGCGACCGGACCAGGAAAAATTATCAGATTGTCCGACATCTCACGAGTGGAGTTAGGCAGCGAAGAGCCCACTGCCGCGGCGATGTATCGAGGTGAGAAGGCTGTCTATGTCAGCGTTTGGCCATTGCCTGGCACCAACGAGATTGAAGTTTCAACCAGACTCCGCGCCGCGATGCAAGAACTTCAAGCAGATTTACCTGGTCATATTGACATGCAATTGGCTTACGATGGCACCAAGTTCATGCGCAAGTCTTTGCGAGAGATCTCCAAAACACTTGGCGAGACGATCATGATCGTGGCGTTTGTCGTGTTTCTGTTTATGGGTTCGGTGCGAACGGCATTGGTTCCGCTGGTGGCGATGCCGGTATCGCTGGTCGGGGCGACGATCGTCATGTTTTTGATGGGTTTTTCCTTGAATCTCTTGACGTTGCTGGCGATCGTATTGGCCGTGGGCCTGGTAGTCGATGATGCGATTGTGGTCGTCGAGAATGTGCAACGACATATTCGAGGTGGCCATACCAAAATTGACGCGGCCTTGATCGGCGCTCGAGAATTGGTCGGCCCGATCATCGCGATGACGATTACGTTGGCGACGGTGTACGCGCCGATTGGCTTCCAGGGCGGATTGACCGGCATGTTGTTTCGCGAGTTTGCGTTTACCTTGGCGGCAGCGGTTGTGGTCTCGGGAGTCGTCGCGGTGACGTTGTCCCCGATCATGAGTGCCTATTTGAGTCCGGCCGGCGGGCACGAGGGCTGGATGACGCGAATGGTCAACCGGCTGTTTGACGGCGTGCGTGGATTGTATGCGGGCGTGCTGGAAACAGTGATCAGCCTGCGCTGGTCGATTGCGATGGCCACGTTATTGGCGGGTGCCGCTGCGGTTCCGTTGTATCAGTTTTCCGCCAAAGAACTGGCGCCTGTCGAAGACGAAGGAGCGGTGGCGGTGATCTTGACGGCGGCACCGGATTCGACATTGACTTCATCGACGCGCTGGGCGAGTCAGTTGGCCGAGGGATTTCAATCAATTCCCGAGTCCGACTACATGTGGGCGCTGGTTACGGCCGGCGGCGGATTTGGTGGTGTGATTACGACCGACTGGGACGAACGCACTCGCAGTACGCAGGAAGTGCTGCCACAAGTGTTTGGAATCGCCTCGCAAAATCCTGGCTTGGAAGCGTTTCCCGTGTTGGTTCCGCCATTGCCGGGCGCCGGAAATTATGACGTTGAATTGCTGCTCAAAAGCGATTTACCCATCGAACGTCAAAGCGAATTAGCGAATGAAATCGTCCGGCGCGGACGGGAAGCCAACATGTTCATGTTCGTCGATACCGATTTGAAGATCGATCTGCCGCAAGCCCGAGTGATTGTCGACCGGGAAAGATTGGCCGATTTGGGATTGGATCAAGCGGCGGTTGGGCGCGAACTGGGGGTCTTGTTAGGCGGTGGTTATGTGAATCGATTCAACTATTTCAATCGTTCGTATCGCGTGATTCCACAATTGGAGGCCGCCGATCGACAATCAGCCGGTTCGTTGATGGACTTGAAGATTCGCGGACCGTCGGGACAGTTGATTCCAGTTTCCACGTTTGCTTCGATTAAACCCGAGACCGCGCCGCGAACGCTCAATCGATTTCAACAGCAAAGTGCCGTGCGAGTTTTTGCCGCCGTGTATCCTGGACTAACCAAAGAGCGCGGGTTGACGACCCTCGAAGCGATCGCTCAGGACGTGATCGGTTCCGCCGCGACGCTGGATTATGCGGGCGAGTCGCGGCAGATTCGCCGCGAAGGCTCCACGTTGGCGGTGACGCTGGGGTTTGCACTGTTGCTGATCTACCTCGTGTTGGCCGCGCAGTTCAAGTCGTTTCGAGACCCGTTGATCGTATTACTGGGTTCGGTCCCGTTGGCGTTGACCGGAGTATTGACGTTGACGTTTTTGGATTTGACCACGATCAACATTTATTCTCAGGTGGGTTTGATTACGCTGGTCGGTTTGGTCGCCAAAAATGGAATTCTGATTGTAGAATTTGCGAACTCATTGCAAGAACAAGGCTACCCGAAACGCGCTGCCATTATCGAAGCGGCTCAAACGCGATTGCGTCCCGTGTTGATGACTTCGGCGGCGACCGTTTTGGGTCATTTGCCGCTGGTGTTTGTCGTTGGTGCCGGTGCTGAGGCGCGAAATAGTATCGGCACTGTATTAGTCGCTGGAATGGCCGTGGGAACGTTTTTTACGCTGTTTGTCGTGCCGGCATTGTATTATTTGTTGGCCGCGGAACATCAGCGGATGGAATGGATTGCGGTGGGGGAACCCGGTCAAGTATTGCCAGAAAATTTGGCTTGGTCACCCGCAACCATTGAAAGTCAATCCACGGCGAAGATTACCCAGTCCGTGGCGAACAGTTGAGACTCCCCAATTGATCTAGAGAATTGCCTTGAAAAAAATACTATCTAGCCTGATTCAGCGAAGTAAGTTTTTCGCCGTCATCGGCGTGGCGATCGGGGTTGGGCTGGTCGGATGTGGCGGAACTCCTGCCGTTGTCGATCCGATCCCCGCCCATCAGACACTGCTGATCGATTCTCAAGTCTTGCACGAAAAACGATGTATCAATGTTTTTTTGCCGCCCGATTACGAGTCTTCGCTCGACCAGTTTTATCCCGTGCTTTACATGCCCGACGGTGGCATCCAGGAAGACTTTCCACACATCGTCAACACGATTCAAAGTCTCATTGTGTCGGGCCAGATTCCGGCCTGTTTGGTCGTCGGGATTGAAAACACGGAACGCCGCCGCGATTTGACACCTCCGACAACCGTGGAGTCCGATCGCGCAGTAGCGCCAGTTGTCGGCGGCTCGGAAAAATTTCGCGACTTCATTCGACAGGAGCTCATCCCCCGCATGGAAACCGACTATCGCTGTACCCCACAACGAGCGTTGGTAGGTGAATCGATCGCGGGATTGTTTGTGATCGAGACGTGGCTAAAGAATCCGGAGTTGTTTGAGACCTATATCGCAGTCAGTCCATCGGTATGGTGGAACAATCAAGAGTTGATCAACAACGCGGCCGAGTTGTTGCGACGGCAATCTGACCTCGCGCGCCGATTGTATGTGACTTCAGCCGACGAAACGGACATCGCGCCGCACGCGGCGCGGTTGGCCGAGACATTAACAGCGTTAGCGCTGCCCAGACTGGATTGGTGTTACGAACCGCGTCCCGATCTCACCCACGCGACCATTTTTCGAAACGTCACAGCGACGGCGTTCCAGCGAACCCTGTCCCTGAAAAAGACGATCAACGATTAACGGTCGATGATCTATTCAGCCTAATACGTCGGCCGCCGCCGCGTGTAATTACTCATTGAGTCGCAAACCGTGTACTGGCACTATGCGCGGTTTCGTTGGGATAGGGCGGCCTTGAAGTTTGGCCGCTTGGTAAACAGCGAGCTGTGCGAATGGGCACAGGGGAGCAGACTAACATAAGCCAACCGCCCATCGATCGTATTCAATTTGACAGTACGAAACGACTGGTAAATGCCCTTGGACTGACGCAGTATTCTTTGAATTGGGGTTCGATTAATAACCCCTGGCGAGCCGTACTTTTTCTCTGACGGATGGCATGGTTTGTGCGGCGACGCATTCGTCGCAGAGACACTTTGCACACTTCCATCTGGATCGAACCCAAACGCCCTTGTGTTGGCGAGGCTTGATTTCGCGAGGCGCTTGGTTTCAGCGGCAACGAGGATCGAATGCTTACCGAAACCTGGGTCGGTGGGCTCGCGGGCGACCTGCAGCCTGGGTGGCGTTGTGGCATTTTGTTTGTAATTTTTAAGTTCTTGTTTGCGCGAGTTTAAAAAAAGGTCTATCATGCCGCTCTTAAAACAAATTCTTGTTCCCACCGATTTCAGTCAAAATAGCAGTCACGCGATCAGCTACGCTTGTGACCTCGCGAAGCAGGCTAACTCGCGATTGCATTTGGTGCACGTGTTGCAGGATGTTTCCGGAAATCTAACTGCGGCCGCCGATCGCCTGGCACGAATCGGAATGACGGCCGGTGGTCGAGTCGGTGCAGCAACTGAAACTCATGTGATAGCCGGAGCACCCGCTGCCGTGATTACCGAGTATGCCCAACAGCATGAAATCGACTTGGTTGTGATGAGCACGCATGGACGAACCGGATTGGCGCACCTGACGATGGGCAGTGTGGCCGAGCGCGTGTTGCGCAAAGCCCAGTGTCCAGTGCTGGTGATTGGCCCGCGCGATAGTGAAAATGTTTCAATCGCCAAAGCCGCGGCCGTACTCGCCGAGTTGGTCGGTGCAGGTTTGGCAGGTGAAATAGAAACCGGTCGTGGGCGAATGCTGAACCAGCTGGTGGAACAGCTGCGAATTCCGGCGACGACGGCGATATTGATGTTGGATGAACTGGAAGAGCGAGACTGGTTGCGGTACGTACGACCTGGAATAGGCTCCGCGTCTGGATCAAACTCCGGCGGAAGCTGGGTCACAGTCGAAGGTGCAGATTTAGCAGAAGATAGCGCACCGTTCGTCCCCAATTTCTACTCGGAGTCACCCGCAATCGAGTTGCTCCAGCGCGCCAAAAAAATGCGCGCGACCGACATTCATATCGACCCGTTTAACAAGGACGAGTATCGAATCCGCTTTCGGATTGATGGCGGGCTGCGCGAGTATTGTCGGGTGCAAAATAGTCTGGCGGTTCAAACAATCAATCGGTTCAAAACGCTGGGCGCTGTCGACACGGCCGACCCGTTTCATGCCCAGGAATCGAGGCTACGACTGCCAGAACAATTTGCCGATTGGGATGTTCGACTGACCGCGATTCCAGTCGCTGGCGGACAGGCGATCGCTTTGCGGCTGCTCGATGCCAACGCCATTGCCCTGCCGTTGGATTATTTGGGTTTTTCGGATGACGCCATGGCCACGGTTGTCAACGTATTGAAGACCGGCGAAGGGCTGGTGCTGATCACGGGTCCCACCGGTTCTGGAAAAACCACCACCGTTTACTCCATGTTGCAATCTTTGGATGGCAGCCGTTTGAATATTGTTTCGATCGAAGATCCGGTGGAGTTCGCGGTGTCCTTTGCGCGACAAATGAACGTCGATTTGAAACATGGCGTGACGATGTCTGACGGCTTGCGAACCATTTTGCGAATGGATCCGGACGTGATTTTCGTGGGTGAGATTCGTGATTTCGAGGCGGCTCAAATCGGTATGCGCGCCGCCAGCAGTGGCAAGTATGTTTTTTCAACAATGCATACGCGAGACGTGGCCGGGACACTTACCGCACTCCGTGAGCTGCAAATTGATAACCACTCGCTGGCCACAAACGTCAGCGGAATTATCAATCAGCGTTTGGTTCGCCGACTGTGCCAGGCCTGTCGCAGCCCGCAAGCTGTCGCGCCGGCTGAGCAAGTGAGATTCACCCAGGTCGGGATCGAGGTCCCCGAGGTGTTGTTCCGGCCCGTCGGCTGCCCCGTGTGCAATGGAACGGGTTTTTACGGCCGTATCGGGATCTTTGAAGTGACTGCCTTGTTCCCTGAGTTGCGAGCCGCAATCGTCAATGGAGATTCAGCCGCTGCGATTCAATCACTGTTGCGGAATTCCGGAGTGGTCAGCCTGGAACGCGACGCACTGAGCAAGGCGGCGGCCGGAGTGATTGGCTTTGACGAAGCGGTCGGCATTCGCTGGTTGATATAGTGATCGAGCGGGGTGGGAGATTTCATGGTCCTGGTTCGTTGACGAGAGAATAACGCGACTGGAACCAAGTTGGCGATTTATTGGCCTGCGACATTGCCACGATTCGGGTTCATGGTCGTGACTTCCTGGCTGACTGATTCGCGTCAACAAATCTAATTTTTTTGGGAGGCAGAGGGACGCGATTTACAGAAGCCACTGGCTCGTTAGTTTAGTCTTTTAGCGATTATCGTGGACCCAAAAGTCGACTCGATCGAGCCCTTGTTCACCGACATCGATGCCCTCCTTCCACAAAACCTGTTCATCGACATCTTCGAAAGTATAGCGTCCGACTTTGTGATCCATGGGCGAACCAAAAATGAGATAAATTTTTCCTGGCAACACCCAAGCCTGATAGGAACCAGCTGGTCCAATTTTGGGCCGGACCGGCGTTGAAGATACAGCGAGTTCTTTGGGAAAATGTCGACGGCCGCAACGCGGATGTGCTTTGCGACAGCATGGAATTCGGATTAGCCGGAACGCGCTATCGTCCGGTTACTGTGGAAAAAACCGGGGGCGATCGCCCGGCGGCTGATTTCGCCAATTTCGCCGACCCGAACTTTATGGTGTATCAGTGCACTAGGATTTCGCAAATCGAGCTTCGTAAAACTCCGATCCGTGCTTGTTAAATGGCAGGGCCATTACCAAAATGTGATTTGATTGTTCAAAAAACTACAAATTCGAATTCCGACTTACTACGAGAACTGGTGTCATGACGACCAAACCAAGTGCTAAACTGACGCTTAAAGACCGACTGTCACGACTGAATTATCTGCAAGCCTGTAAATTGTTGGGAGTAAACGGCAAAGACCTGCTTCGCCAGGGAAGCAAGTTTGAGATTGATGTCACCGAGCAGGTCTATTTTAAGGGGGATTTGTTTCAGCTGAAAATTCCCAGCGATGTCTTGGGTGAAACGGCCAATGTTTCCATCACCCTAATGGCCTCGGCACGAGATCGATTACATTTCAATTGCACGCGATGCAGCGATCCCTGCGAGCACCTGGGTGCTGCTCTGTCGTTGATCCTGGAAGAAAAAATGTTATTGGGTTTGGCGGCGGCTCCGATCGAGCGGACCCCGCTCGAAGCGCTCAGTGAATCGGAATTAATGAAACAGGCGATCTTCGATCGGACTGAACGCGCGAAAAAAGAACGATTCAAATTGACTCCTGCCGAACCGGACAAGGCCTGGACCGACTATCAATTGACCAGCCTGGCGTCGGGCAAAACCTATTTGTTGACGATTCACGGAGAAGAAGCGGGTGAATCCAGCTGTAATTGTCCCGACTTTCGTACCAACACGCTGGGGACGTGTAAACATCTGATTCACGCGCTCGCCAAAATCAAGAAAAAATTTCCCGACAGTAAACGCCGGAAATACAAACGCCGACAGTTTTCTCTCCAACTCGATTATCGGGGCGATTTGAGTTTGCACTTGCTCCCGCCTCATACTCTAAACGAGGGAGCCGTCACTATCGCGAAAAAGTTTTTGGGTGTCGAATGTCGCGACCTCAGTGGTTTGTTAAAGGTTGTTTCGCGGTTGGAACAGTCAGGTCATCCAGTGAGTATCTCGCCGGATGCCGGTGAATGGATCGATCAACATCTGTTTCAGCAACGGATGTCCAGATTGGTCGCTGAAATCCGTCAGGCTCCCGACCGACACCCGCTGCGAAAGGAATTGCTTAAAACAGAATTATTGCCCTACCAACTCGACGGAATTGCCTTCGCCGCTGGCGCCGGCCGCGCGGTGCTGGCCGATGATATGGGTCTCGGAAAAACTATCCAGGGTATCGGCATTGCGGAATTACTGGCGCGGGAAGCGGGTATCAAGCGGGTTCTCATCATCTGTCCAACCTCATTGAAGAGTCAATGGCGGAACGAGATCGGCAAGTTTTGTAATCGCGATTGCCAGTTGGTGATCGGTAGCGCCGAACAACGGGCCGCGCAATATCACAACGATTGTTTTTTTACGCTGTGCAATTACGAACAAGTTTTGCGCGATCTGGATCCAATTGAACAGGGCAGTTGGGACCTGATTGTGCTGGACGAAGGTCAGCGGATCAAAAACTGGGAAGCGAAAACGACGCGCGTCGTGAAGAGCCTGAAGTCGCGTTATGCATTGGTCTTGACCGGAACGCCTTTGGAAAACCGACTGGACGATTTGTTCAGCGTCGTTCAATTTGTAGATGATCGCCGGTTGGGGCCTGGATTCCGTTTCTTCAATCGCCATCGTCTAGTGGATGACAAAGGCAAAGTTCTCGGCTATCGCAATTTGGCCGAGCTCCGTCGTACTTTGGCGCCCATCATGCTACGCCGCACCCGAGCCCAGGTCCTCAGTCAATTGCCGCCAAGGACTACAGAAATCATTCGAATCGAACCCACCGAAGAGCAGTTAATGCTTCACAATGGGCATATGCAAATCGTGGCTCAAGTTGTGCGCAAACCTTTTATCAACGAGATGGATTTGCTGCGACTGCAGAAAGCCTTGTTGATGTGCCGCATGTCCGCTGACGGAACGTTTTTGGTCAACAAGCAACAGCCTTCTTATTCCAGCAAGCTGGACCGGCTGGAAGAACTGTTGACGCAGTTGTTTGAAGAACAGGGACGGAAGGTAATCATCTTTAGTGAATGGACCACCATGCTGGACCTGATCGAAACTGTCCTCAAGCGATTGAAGCTGCGCCACGTACGATTGGACGGTCAGGTCGCTCAGAAAAAACGCCAAGCCCTTGTTGACGAATTTCAAACTAACGCGGCTTGCCAGTTGTTCCTGACGACCAATGCAGGATCGACCGGTTTGAATCTGCAAGCCGCTAATACCGTGATCAACGTCGATCTGCCATGGAATCCGGCGGTGCTCGAACAGCGGATTGGCCGCGCGCATCGCATGGGACAGAAGAATCCAGTGCAAGTCTACTTGTTGGTTACTGAAAAAACACTCGAAGAAAATTTACTGGTTACGCTGGAAGACAAACAAAACTTGGCCCTGGCAGTTCTCGACTCCGAGTCGGAGGTCGATTCCATGGAGCTAGTAAGTGGCTTGGAAGAGATGCGCCGAAGATTGGAAATTTTGCTCGGTGCCAAACCAGAGGCACCCTTGGACGCCTCGCAAAAGCAGGCAACGACTGGCGTGATCGAAGAACGTCGAGATCGAGTTGCTGCTGCCGGCGGGGAAATGCTGGGCGCTGTTTTTCATTTCCTTGGCGAACTGGTTGATTCGTCTCCTGGTGCCACCACTCCACCACCGGATGAGGTGATCAGTCGCTTGCGAGACAGTCTGCAACAATGCACGACGGTTGATGAACAGGGGCGACAACAATTGAAGGTGACGTTGCCAAACACCGCAGCGCTGGACGCCTTAGCTAAGACGCTTGCTCGGCTACTGGTCAATTCGACAACCTGAAGTTGCAATTGCAAACTGGCAAGTTAGTTCTTGGAAATTCGGATCGATTTGGGAAAGTGCCAAAAAAACACCAACTCCGCTTGGATTAAAATGGAAAGGTACCGGATTTGCCTGGCTGGCCTAAAAAGTTGCAATGGACTGGCAGAGTTTTAATACAAACTCTTGATGCGGCCTTAAAATCCGACTTTTGTGGATATCAAAACTTGCACCCCGACTGACTGTCGCGTCAGGTTTGGGGGGACACGTACATTGCATCAGCCAGTTCCGTTCCGTTTTGACAGCGATTCGGCGGGAAGCGGTTCCGCCTAACTGCCGACCCAACTTACTCCCAGGGCGATAACGCAAGCGATAATCAACAGCACGCCGATCCAGCCAAATACCGTCGCCACGCTACCAAGTTTCGTTTGGCCGACCACCCTCGAGTCGTTCACTAGTAATTGCAACGCGATCACATGGAAAGGTAGTAACACGGCATTCACGACTTGGCTGGCATAGATCAGCGGGATTAGCGACAAACCGGGCAGCGAAACGACACTGACTGCCGCAACTGTCAGCCCGACAAAAGCCGCATAGAAATATTGAAAATGTCGTGAATCCAGGTCCAGCGAGGCCGGCGCATCAATACCCTCAGCGATCGAATATGCCGTCGCCAGCGGTACAATTGCGGCGGCCAACAACGAGGCCCCTAACAAGCCAGTACCAAACAACACGGTGGCAAACGAGCCCGCCAGCGGACGAAGCGCCACGGCCACATCGCGCGCTTCTTCGATTTTGATTCCGGCGGGATGGAGCGTCGCAGCACAGGCCACAGCAATGGACAGCCCAATCACTCCCGTAAGTATCGATCCCAGAATGACATCGATGCGCACCCAGCGTAGATCCGCCACGGTAATTTTTTTGTCAACCGCATACGACTGAATGAACGCCAGCCCCCAGGGAGCCAACGTCGTGCCTAACGTGGCGGTAACGGCAATCCAGGCGGCTTGATTCACTGGCATATTCGGAATGAGTGAGTTTTGAACTACGAGCGACCAATCCGGACCGGCCACAACGCCATCAATAATGTAGAGCGCGAGTGTCGAAGAAATCACCAGCAATATTAACTCCACTCGATGAAACGAACCAAGTACTACGATCAGTGAAATCAAGACGCCGGCCAGTGGAGTGCTGATCCAGGAGGGAATCCCCACCATTGCCGCGGCCGCTGAGATGCCCGCATATTCAGCGCAAATTGTTCCGAAGTTGGCGAGCAATAATCCAATCACGGCAGCATACCCCATCCGCGATCCCCACCGAGAGCGAATGACGGCGACGAATCCTTTGCCGCTAACGGCTCCAATCCGCACCGCGATCAAATGGAAGTACACCAGGAGTATCGTCGAAACGGGAATGATCCACAGCAATTGGTAACCGTACTCCGATCCCAGTATTGAATAGGTTGTAATCCCGGCAGGGTCATCATCCGAAAGACCGGCCAACATCCCAGGTCCGAGAATCGCTAAAAACGAGATGAGTGCGCCGGCACCGGCGCGGCGAAGTTCGGCAAATCTGACTGCGATGCCGCGGCGTCGATGGGCGATCGCATGCGGCGGTGCTTGGGCTCGCTCGCGACGTTTTCTGGTCGCCCGATGCAGCGTAGCTGGTAAATTTCGAAATGTGCCGGGGGATCGTTTGTGCTTGTTCTTGTTGTGCAAACGTATATCCGTCCAAATTGGGAGACATCACAATTAATTTTGTCCGCATAATGCAGGTCTGGTTTCGCAGCTGAAAACCAGCTTGAGTATAAGTAAGTTAATCGCTAATGCGTGAGACCAGCTTTCGCGATTTCGCTGTTCTGTTTGTTGAACGCTGTTGATTTTGGTTTCAAAACAAACGGTTCGCTCGCCTCAAAAAATCGCTTTGGTATGCGGGGGGCAACGGCGGAACCAGTATTCGTTGCACCTAGCGCGCGATCTAGCACAGTTGCAGCGCGACGATTCTCCAACATACGAAGTCATTTTTTGTCAGAACGAAATGTTTCCGGGTTGGCATGTGATTCGCTCTCCTCTAAAAGTACTTGGCAAAGTTGCCGCGAAGTTGCTCTCTCCAAAAAACCAAAGGCGAACCGATGATTCAAGAAGTTTCCGGTGATATTTTGCTTTCCCGTGCTCAAGCCATCGCGCATGGTGTTGCTCCCAACGATCACTTTGATGCAGGTCTCGCGTTGGCGATTCGCGAAAAGTGGCCGGCGATGGCCAAAGATTTCCGGCACTATGCGCATCAATCGCATCCTAAATCGGGCGAACTCTGGATGTGGGGCGGTACCGGTGGAGCGAGAATTTTCAATTTGATGACCCAGGAAGGTGAGCACAGTCACGGTTCGCGACCCGGCCGAGCCACTTTGCCGAACGTCAATCATTGCTTGAAAAGACTGCGGCACCAGATTGAAGTCGAAAAAATCACCAGTCTGGCGATACCAGCGCTGGCGACGGGAGTGGGCGGACTCAAGTGGTCCGAAGTCCAGCCGCTGATCGAACAGCATCTTGGTGATTTGCCGATTCCAATCTTTGTTTACTCCACTTACCACCCGGGAATGTCGGCTCCCGAAAAGGTTTGAATTGGAATCGGATACTGACACAGCAATCGCGGCGCGGCGGCGCGATTGCTGTTATTCCCTTGGAGTCAGCACGAAGCCGTCCGGTCACTTTTTCAGAAATGATTGTCGTGTGGATTCTGGCAATTTCTCAATCGCATACCGCAACGTCGTTCGCGGCAGCTGGCTGATATGCTGGTTCAGGAATGCGAAGAGTAGTGGCTGATTTTTTTCGGCCACTTCGCGCAACATCCAACCGACCGCTTTGTGAATCAAGTCGTGGCGATGTTTCAGCAGTAACTCGGCGAGTTCCAGAGTGGTTTCTGGTTGTCCATGTTTGATAAAATATTGCGTTGCGACAATGGCAATTCGATTTTTCCAGAGATGGTTGGTGCGCGCCAGTTTGAATAACGGTTGGTGACTTTTTTGCCACAGAAATGCGCCGACGATTTTCGGCGCCGACGAATCGACCAGGTCCCAGTTGTTGATGCAGTTCACGTGCGTCAAGTAAAAATCATAGAGCAATTTTCGATCGGACTCCGTCCGGGCGTGTTCGAATTGGCTGACTAAAATCAGGACGCCCGTTAAGCGGCATTCGTGATACGGATTTTTCAACAATTGTTCGATTTCTGCTGAGGGCAGCTCGCGAAATTGACGGGCAATTTTCCGTTGGTCCGGAACGGTCACACCGAGAAACTGGTCCCCTTCCGCGTACTCGCCAGGCCCGGCTTTGAAAAAACGACGGGAAGAGATCGCTTTTTCGGCAACCGCTCGTTCGAGCAAGGCGGCTTGGACCGCTGTTGCCCGGTCAGATTTGTTTGGGGTCATTGTTTGTTTTCGGCATTCACGCCGAACTCCGCCCAGTCGGGAAACGAAATTCTACAAACCACGCGGAACGGACACTGTTGACACCGACAGGCCGATGGAAACATTGGACGGGATCGTCGTCGAGACGCCCTGGTACGGTCACACCCGGGAACAGGATTCGAAAGATCTTATGTTTTTGGACCTTCCACTTCAAACGCGATACTTTGTTTGGGCAAAGTCTCGGTCGAGCTGCCAAGTATCGCCGGATTTGACAAGCCAGGGCCAGATGTCGGCTGGAATGCGGGGCTTGATAGCGATCATGGCAAATTGGTTCATTTGTTTTTTGAACAATTTAGTCAACAAAAAAACGAAGGGCAGAATGCAATAATACGCCAGTTTCTTTAGCGGATTTTTGCTCATGCCAATAAACAAATGAGGAAGCAACAGACCATAAAAATACTGAAACCGGTGTTTTCCGGTTGGATTGTGCGTATTTATCGTCTTTTCAAATTCGCGTTCCGTCCAGCGATACACATAGTTGGGAACGTTTGTATTATTCACCCCACCGCATTTGAAATCATTAAGAATTACGGCCTCCAATTCATAGGTACAAACAAAGTTAAACATAGCGGCGCAACGCATCGTAACACTGTCACGCGACTCCAGCACGATGACTCCCTTGCGTGCCACCCGGTACATTTCCAGCAAGGCGCGATGAGGTGAATCACAGTGGTGCAGTCCGGCATTCACAAAACAGAAATCAAAACTATGGTCTTCGTAGGTCAGACTTCCAGCGTCCTGTCGACTCCAATCATAGGGCGCAAATTCTTCCGGAGCGACGCGTTCGTCAAGATTCGAAATTGTAACTTTCGTAAAGCCGTTCCGTTGGAAATTTTCATGTTCGCGGCGACCGGCACAAATGGTCAAGACTGAATCGGTCGGCTGCATCGTACCATCCGCTACCAGTTTTTGGATGGTTTCATTTACAAAACTCATGAGTTGTTCCGGTTTACGTGTCGAACGCTCGCGACAACGAAAGATTAGTTTTTTGAGTCGACGGATTTTACGTACTGGCGAATTGACTTACATTGTAATTCAGCGCATATGACATTGCCAGTGTTGCGGGTTGGATGACGTAGAACCGTCTGAAATACGATTTGCCGTGGATCGCTTTCCGACATTTTCGGCACGTTGGGTCACTGAACTAGTACGGCAACTTAATTGGAGTTTTCTTCCTTGATTCGCACCCAACGTTGCGCGTATTTGACCATGCAGGACACGGCGGGTTTTTTCATGCATGACCACCTGACCTATGTCCCGTTGGAAAAACTGGGCTGGTCGGTGGCCGAAATTCCCTGGAACGATCCCGCGGTGGACTGGAATCAATTCGAGGCGGTCGTTATTCGCTCACCTTGGGACTACCAAAAAACACCGGGAGAGTTCTTGCAAGTTTTGGCCACGATCGATGCCAGTCGTGCGCGACTTTTAAACTCTTTGGAGATCTGTCGCTGGAACATGAACAAGACGTACTTACGCGAACTGGCTGGTCGGGGTATTCCGACGATTCCCACCTGTTGGCGTGATCGTTTGGCACGTCATGAATTGCCCACGTTGTTTGCGGAACTGCACACGGTTCGGATGGTCGTCAAACCAACGGTTGGTGCCAATGCCGATGATACATTTGTGCTGGACGCGTCGAATCCAGAATCCTGGCACGCCGCCCTGCAAGCGTTCGAGCAAAAGCCATTGTTGGCGCAACCGTTTGTCGATTCAATCCTGGTAGAGGGTGAGTACTCGTTGTTTTATTTCGATGGCCAGTTCAGTCATGCCATTGAGAAGCGGCCCAAGGCACAGGACTTCCGGGTTCAGGAAGAACATGGCGGAACGATTCGCGCCATCGTCTTGGGCCAGGACTTTCACCAGGCGGGTCAAGCCGTGATGAGCGCAATCGGTCAAACTTTGTTGTATGCACGAGTGGATCTGGTGCGGTGGAAAGACCACCTGGTTTTGATGGAGCTCGAATTGATCGAACCCTCACTCTATTTCTCGTATGACGAAGGGTCGGCTGTGCGGTTTGCGAGAGCGCTGGATCGGTTGGTCAGGTAGTTGGCTGGGACAGGGCTGGACATCGGACCAGAGCAACGTCGCGGCTCAAACTCGGACGCGAGATTGGTTGGCGGCCGATTGGACTGCCTGTTGAATATCGGCAGCCCGAAACGGTTTGGCGACAATCGAAACCACATTCGGACGCGTGAAAAAGAATTCCAAGCGAATCTGACTGAACCCGCTCATCAGCACCACCGGAATCGAGATTTCGTGGGATTCCATTTCTTTCAACAACTCATTGGCACCCATTTCAGGCATGACCACATCCATCAAGACACAAGAAAGTTCTGGAAGATGGTGGGTTAATTTTTCCAAGCCGGTTTCCCCACCCTGGGCAGTAATAACTTTCCAACCATCCATTTCCAATAGTTGTTGGCACAATTCGAGTACCGTTTCCTCGTCATCAATAATCAAGATTGTTTGACCATGTTCCGGTGCAGGAACGTGGCTCCCGATCGCCTCCGCTCGAGCATCCTCCCGACGATCGTGGAATGGTCTTTCTTCGTGATCGTTCAATTTCGACTTTGACACGTCGGGCAGCAGTAGTCGAAACGACGTTCCCTGGCTCACTTCTGATCGACACTGAATCAAGCCGCCATGCCCTTCCATAACTCCATAGACGACTGACAATCCCAAACCCCGACCGCTATCCGAGCGGGTAAAAAACGGCTCAAAAATCCGCTCTTTCTCGGATTCCGAAATTCCATGACCATGATCACAAACTTCGACGAAACAGAAATCTCCCAAAAATCTGCTGGTCCCGTACAACGTGGGATCATTCTGAGTCGTGATTCTGCACAGTCCGGATTTGATAGTAATTTCACTTCCGGGTTCGGACGCAGCGACCGCATTAGTTACCAAATTTAGCAACGCTTGCTCAATCTGGACCGGATCGACGTGAACAAAACATGGACGGGTTTCCAATCGGATGACCAGTCGGCAATTCTTTTTCTGGCATGCCGATTGAAGTATGGATTCGTACTGGTGAATCAAATCACTAAGGTTCGTCCGCTGTCGCGAGATTTGCTGTTTGCCGGCGTAGGCTAACATCTGGCGGCTGAGATCAGCAGCTTTTTCAGCAGATTCAACGATGCGGGCGACTCGTTGCTGGATAAACTGCCGGTCGTGATTGCCATTGTTCAGCTGAATCAACTCGGCGTTACCCAATACGCCGACCAAGATGTTGTTAAAATCATGCGCGACGCCGCCGGCCATCAACCCCAAACTCTCCATGCGTTGGACGCGATTCAACCGCAACGCGAGGTCGTCGCAACGAACTTGATTGTTATGCGAATGTTGTTTCTCCGTCACTAATTCACTGGCAATTTTTCTTAATCGATGACGAAGGTTATACAAAATAAACCAAGGTATCAGCACGAGAATCACCAGGGTCGCAATCGCGGCATATCGTTGAAAAAATAGAATCCGCGATCGCGTTTGTGTGTCGGCGATCAAGTTGGCGGCTTGAATCCGCGCAATTGTTTCTTCCGCCTGCAACTGAGAGTGAACCAGTGTCTCTTCCAGTTGCTGCAGTTGTTCATTCTGGTTTTGAATTTCGACGATGACGTTTCGGGGGTAAATCAGTGGTTCGTAAATCGCTGCGGCAGGATGCTCCAATCGGCTCAAGTTCTTATGTAACCCTGCGTAGACGAGGTTGCGAGTCGGAATCGGGCTGTGTTCAAACGAACTGGTGTTTTTCGATTGGACCAAGAACTCGATCGCCTGTTCATGGTCGCCGTGTCTCTCACTAATCAAGCCGACCGTCGACGACGTCGCTTGAATCAGGGCGGGCGCAGACAATAGACTGGCGACCGTCAGACTCTGCTTCAACAGGCTGGTTGCCTGATCGATCTTCCGCCTTTGTTCATATAGAAAAGCCTGAAAAAACAGACTGCGAGATTCAAGAAATCGGTTTCCTTGTGCTTGCGCGTGCGAGATGGCCTGTTCAATACAAGAATTCTGTCGGGGTTTGTCGCGCAGCGTTTGCGCAATCCGATAATCCAACAATGACAACAGAGCTTTTCCATCGAGATCGCCGTTGGCAGCTGACTCCGAATTCACAGCCGTCATCAAGTCGATTACTCTCCGCTCACTTGGGAGTTCGCCTCGCCAAATCGCCCGCGCATACAATTCCACGCAACGTTGGCTGTAAACGATACTCCGATCTGAGCATTTTTCAGCGGCATCACGCATCGCCACCAGCCAGGACTCGATTGGAAATTCAATTAGCTCAGAATAAATCACCGATTCGATCAGGACTTCGTAGAAATGGAATTTGAGTTCAGGTGGGGCCGCATCACTCAAGCGACGGTAACTGGCGTCTGCCAAAAACTTGGCCGTGATTTGACCTTCCAGTATTCCTTGAATCAACTTTTCATCCAGCCGAGCAACGGTTTGAAAATCGTGGTTACTCGTTTGGTTAGCAAGTTCCAATGACTCGTGGGCGTTGGTCAGCGCCATCTTAAGATCGTGCTTGCGGAGCGCATCGGTCAACGCGAACATCTCGAGTAGGTACTCAGGGGAGTTCGGTTCGATTGAATGCAACCGGGCACGATATTTGATGGTGAAATCGGTTTGGCCCTGTACCGACGATGAAAGCAAAATCACCGCCCCAAGTAGAAGTTGAACGATCAACTGCTGGTTGTGCATTATCCAGTCCACCTCAATCCATGTTGTGCAACGCGAAGAGCATTGACGATCGCGTCACCAATACTTGCCAGCATTATTGATGGAGAACGAATTGAACGTCTAGCCCAATCACCGATCATAATCAGTCTACCCAATTATACAAAACTAACATGGTCAGATTCCAAAAAAAGGGCAGTTTACCCTGACGACTTGATGCTATCTCCGAACCAGCTGAAAAGACGAAAAGCAAGATTTTTGTCTTCATTCTTGCAAGCCGTCGACCCGAAAAAAGTAAGAGAAATCGCCTGAATCTTTTGACTCTTCGAATTGGGGAATGTATGCTGCGCGCTCCGAAACTCGTATTGTCTTGTTTGGTCTTCGCTTTGTTTCTGTCCAGCAGCCAGGCGACTCCGACACGTTTGGCAACCTACACGATTGCTGCGACTGCTGTTGGATACGGGGCACCCATCGCGGTGGCGGAAATCGATGCCTTCGCTGACATGTGGGAACAGATTGGCGTCATCGAGGGAGGTCTGCCGGAGGGCCATGAAATCATCGGCATCGTGATTGACAGTCAGGGCCCAATCAATTCAACCACGTTCCAGATCCACTATCACGTGATTGTCCAATGGGGCGTCAAAGGCGAAGACAATTAGTTCTTCTATGGGAAAAGTGTCGGACCGATTCAGGGATTGACCATTGAGGGGTGTCGCTGGTACTTTTCTGCGCAGTTCGATTGGCAATTTCCATGTCGATCAAATACAATCTAGGAGCGGCCCAAATGGTCTTTCAATCTCCCGCGGTCAAGCAAACTGGGTGACCGCTGCCCGAATGCCAGTGCCGTTGTTTCAACCGCGATAGTAGTCGCGGAGCTACGGGCAACGACTGGATTAATCTGTTGATGCGAACATTCTCTGTCAGTACTCGATACCGATTGATGTTCATCAATCTTGCCGTTGTCATGTTGTGGATTTTAGTCGGCTCGGTGAGTGCCCAACAAGGCGATGATTTGTTGGCGGATCCGCTGGCAGCCATGCACCAAATCAACCCGCGTCTGCCGAAACCGCTGGCGATTGACTTGGACAATGTGGCCGCCAATGGCATCCGAGCACAGGTAGGCAAACACCTCACGGTTTATACGGATGCCCGGGACCGTCCCGACATCGACGAATTGGTCCAGGTATTCGATTTGGCGGTTTCTCAATGGTGCGAATACTTCGAGGTGGAACCCTCGCGGACATCCGCCTGGCACATGCGTGCTTTTGTCATGGAAGATCAACTCCGTTTCAAAAACGCTGGGCTGGTCCCTGCTGACCTTCCCAATTTTCCGGCGGGGTATCAACGCGGCTCGAATATTTGGATCTTCGTTCAACCGGGAAACTATTACACGCGTCATCTGCTGTTACATGAAGGCACTCACGCTTTCATGGAGTGGTTTCTCGATGGACTGGGCACCCCTTGGTACAGCGAAGGCATCGCCGAGTGGTTGGGACTCAATCAGTGGCAAAGTTCAACCATCAATCGCGCCGCCGAGTTGAAAATTAACTTCCAGGTCCGTGATCGCAATGAGACGCCGTATTGGGGGCGGGTCAAGATCATTCGGGACGATTGGTCTGCCGGAACGCCGTTAACGCTACAAGAGATGCTCGATATTTCGGGCCCGGCTTTTCGAGACGTACGCTATTACGGCTGGGCCTGGGCGGGCTGTGAGTTTCTGGCAAAACATCCTTTGTCCGCAGCAGCGTTCAGGGAGTTTAGTCGACACGCTGGTCAGCCCGAACGTCGATTCAATCGTCACGTGACCACCGGACTGACGCAGAACTGGGATTCGTTGGCCGTGGATTGGCTGTTGTTTATCAGCGAAATGGACTATGGAATTGACGTGGAAAAAATTCGCCTGGTCGACGCCACGGAAGTCGCTGCAGCAGGTCCGCTAGTTCGATATACGATTCGGGCCGACCGCGGTTGGCAAACGACGGCCTTGCACGTCAAAAAAGGGGATCGCTGGCGAATCTGCGGCGTTGGCCGTTATCAGATTGGCCAGTCGATCGTGGAAAATCAACCCCGCCCCTGGCCTTGCACCGCTCACGGCATCACCATGGAATATTACCGGGGCCGACCGCTGGGAATTCTGTTGGCGGGTGTCTGGGATCCAACGCAAGAAAATCCGGCAGACCGGATCAAGGGCCTGCTGCAACCGATAACCGTCGGTGAACGTTTCGAGGTCGAAATTCCATTCGACGGTCTCCTGGGTTTGCGAATCAACGATTCTCCCGCCAGAATGAGTGATAACGAAGGCGCCTTGGAAGTCCTGATCGAGAAATTAAGATAACGTTATCAAGTCCACTCGTTGCGACACCGTTTCTATCACGCGCGAGAGAGCACGACGCGAATCGGATTCCATTCCTTACTGAACTCATTGAAACATCGACCATGAATTATTTGCAATCGGCAGATCCGGAAATTTGGCAGACCATTTTCGACGAAGCCCATCGCCAGCAGGATGGACTGGAAATGATCGCCAGCGAAAATTACACCAGCCCGGCCGTGATGACAGCGGTCGGCAGCGTCCTGACCAACAAATATGCCGAAGGCTATCCGGGCCGCCGTTATTATGGCGGCTGCGAAGTCGTCGACGTTACCGAAAACATTGCCCGTGATCGAGCTAAACAATTGTTTGGTGCGGAGTTTGCCAATGTGCAACCGAGTTCCGGTTCACAGGCCAATCAAGCGGTCTACCTCGCGGTCTTGGAAGTAGGTGACACGGTGTTGGGCTTGAGTCTCGCCCATGGCGGTCACCTGACTCACGGGATGCATCTCAATCTGTCCGGAAAACTTTACAATTTCGTGCATTACGGAGTCACTGCCGATACCCATCGGATCGATTTTGATCAAGTCGCCGCGCTCGCGCGTCAACATAAACCAAAAATGATCGTCGCCGGAGCGAGCGCCTACCCGCGCGAAATACCGCACGGCAAATTCAAAGAAATCGCGGACGAAATAGGTGCTTTGCTGTTCGTCGATATGGCTCATTACGCGGGCTTGGTTGCCGCCGGTGAACACGACAACCCGGTCCCGGTCGCTGATTTTGTCACCACCACGACCCACAAAACACTGCGCGGTCCGCGCGGAGGGTTGGTTTTGTGCCAAAAAAAGTGGGCCAAAAAGATTAATTCGGCGGTCTTTCCGGGAATGCAAGGTGGACCGTTGATGCACGTTGTGGCTGGCAAAGCAATCTGTTTCGGCGAGGCCATGCGACCGGAATTCAAGAACTATGCTCGATCCGTAAAAGCCAATGCGGCGACATTAGCCGAGGTATTGCAAGCCGGTGGCCTGCAGTTGGTCAGCGGCGGAACCGACAACCATTTAGTTTTGGTCGACGTAACCTCGAAAGGGATTGGCGGCAGTGTCGCAGAAGAAGCACTCGGCCGCTGTGGTATCACAGTCAACAAGAACATGATCCCCTATGATTCGCGGCAGCCGATGGATCCCAGCGGCGTTCGCATTGGCACGCCAGCCTTGACCACGCGTGGGATGGGCATCGATCAGATGAAGCTCGTTGGCAAGTGGATTGTGACGGCTCTCTCACATCCCACCGACGAAGCCATACTCGCCAATATTCGCGGACAGGTCAGTGAGTTATGCCAACACTTCCCGGTTCCCGCGGCAGCGATCACGGTTTGATGTCGGTCTGGAGTGAGCAGCGCCAATATTCGCCTTGTCAAAACGCCCAACGAAAAAAAAACGCCAACTGATTTCAGTTGGCGTTTTCATTGTTTAAAAAACGAGGTTGACGAACAACCCAGTTAAAGTTAGTTACAGCAACTGTTATTGTTGCGGCGTCCGCCCATCGAAGTCATGCGACCACGGAAACGGCTGATAACTTGTGGGCGATTGCGACCACTGTCACAGCAATCGCTGACCGCAGGTTGATTGCAAGTGTTGCAAGTATTGCAACCGGTGTTCATTGCAGGAGCATAGTTCATCATGGGAGCAGCTTGGCCACAACCGCAACCGCCGTTGGCGGGAGCAGCGACCATACCCATATCGCTTTGCAGTTGCACTGAATAACCTTCAGTAACCATGCCTTGAGTGGCAGCTGCATCCATAGTTGCTGGAGCAGTTTCTACAATCATTGGGGCAGGTGTTTCGGTGGCAGCAGCAGCGACTGGTGCATCTTGTGCCGAAACAGGAGTCGCTTCCGAATCGGGAGCTTCGATAATGGACTGAGCGACAATGTCACCAGCAACTGGAATTGGCTCTTGAGCCGAAACATTCATCGCAACCAGGGCACAACAACAAACAGCAGCAAAAAACTTTTTCATTTTTTCTTCTCGTAAGAACAGCGTGGTTTATTCTAAATTCCGTCTCAACAATTCCTGTAACAAGCTTCTCACGATAACTATTGCCCACGAAACGTCAATAAGCTGCAAGAAATATCCTGATTGGAAAAAAAGATTTGGTCGACCGGATTGGGCAATTGGAGCGATAAAGACGCTTTCAAAACGTCATTTTCCACCTTTAAATCGAGATAATGGAACGTAATTGGGACTTAAAGCATAAGATTTAAGTCGTCGACGAGTGCCGGAATCGCGTGATACCCAACAATGGGGTTTCCGTCGGCCATTTTGACGCAGTAAATTTCGGACCAAATTCATTACGAAAAATGACATTTATTGCCCAAGTCCACTTCGCGAACGATTCGTTTCAAGGCTCCACGGACTTTCGATCTGAACGTTTAACGGCAAGCCGCAGGCGAAGTGTCTTCCATCGCACGCTGGCTTCGGCTTGCCGTTAAACGCAATACCGTTTAACGAAGCGGGCCATACAAGCCCGCAGCGCGAGCGAGTGAACCCGTTTCGCGGGAAAAGCTCACTTGCTGGCGCGACGGGCTTGTATTCATTGAACGGTTACAAAAATTTGAATCAAGGAATTTACGCCGACAAAGGAGCAAGACTTCGAGAGTTGGTCTGTCAAATATTTTTGAATTACTTTGCGAGACTGACCAAGTTGCCCGCGAGGTGTTCGGTGATGACGGTACCCAACAGCGTAAATGCCGACACATCATAGATGCCGATGGGAATCGTTTGGCCCACTAACCGGGTGGTGCCATCAAATACCACAATCCGATCACAGTGGGTTCGACCGGTCAATTGTATCGGTGTCCCAGCGTAACGGTCTGCTTTCGGCGCTGGTTCGGTCGATGCGTGTCGGAGTCCATCAATGACTGCCTGATTCGGTTCTGGCTGGTCCTCGGTCACGGCATTGGCGGCCGCTTCGGTCCGTTTGCTGGGTCCTTCGACCAGCACTTCCACGGTCCGACCGAGGAACAGTTGATTGTCCTCTTCGCTGATCCGATTTTGCACGGCCAGCAGTTCATTATTTCGTCGACGTTTGGTTTCAAAAGGAACATCATCAGGCAAATGGCTGGCCGCTTTCGTGCCGGGCCGTTCGCTGTATTTGAAAATGAAACTGTTTTTGAAACGGCACTCTTCCACCAGATTTACTGTTTCCTGGAATTCGTCTTCCGTCTCGCCGCAAAACCCGACAATGAAGTCGCTGGAAATGGCGGCTACGCTCCCCAACGTTTCTCGAATGCGCGCCATCATCTCGCGATAATCGCCGACCGTGTAACCGCGTTTCATGCGTTTCAGGACGGCGTCGGAGCCGGATTGTAGGGGCACGTGTAAATAGGGCGAAACTTTTTTCAAATCGCGGATCGCCGACAGTAACTCGTAGTCCATGTCTTTGGGGTAATTTGTCACAAACTTGATTCGTTCCAATCCCTCAATTTCGTGCAACCGATACAACAGATTGGCCAATCGCGTTGTGGTTCCACCCTCGGCAACATGTTTGTAACTGTTGACGGTTTGACCCAACAAAGTGATTTCTTTTGCACCTTGATCGGCCAGAATTCTGGCTTCGTCCAGAATCTGATCGGGATGCCTGCCCTGCTCCGGGCCGCGCGTCATCGGAACAATACAATACGTGCAAAATTTGTCGCAACCAATTTGGATTCGCAGGAACGCCTGAAACGGAGTCGGCCGCATGGTCGGATCACGCAACGGGTCAAATGTTTCGTGACTGCGTTTGATGTCCTGCACGGCACCATCGGTCCGACCGAGACTGAGGGCCGAATGTTGCCCCCCCTCGGCGCGGGCTTTGGCGATCAAAGCGGGAATTTGTTGCAACTGGCCCGGCCCGGCAATAATGTCGACGTAGGGAGCACGTTGGAAAATGAGCTGTTGGTCTTTTTGAGCCATGCAACCCATCACGCCGATGATTTTATGGGGGTTGTTTTTTTTCTCGGCTCGCAAGCGCCCCAGGGCGCTGTACGTTTTGTTTTCAGCCTGCTCGCGGACACTACACGTGTTAAACAGAATCGTGTCGGCTTCTGACACGCTGTTGGTCAACTCGTAACCTTGGCGTCGCAGGCTGGCGACGATCATTTCGCTGTCCAGCATATTCATCTGGCATCCCACGGTTTCGATGTACAGCTTATGGATCGGCGAATCGTTTGACATGGATTGGCAGCAGACGTGGGGGTTGGCAGAATTTTTTTAAGCGAACGTTTTTCGGGGAATGGTCCAGCCGTTGTTCCAGCACCCAGATGGGGTGCAACAGTTGGCTCGGTAGTCTACCATGCCGACCGCCCGTAAGGAATTCAAGTCGGGAAAGGAACTCGTTTCTCGCCGGTCGTCCGAAATCTAACGGAAAATCGTTCCCACGGCCGGTTGGTGTCCGCGCAAAAACTCTTCGATGGTCATCGGACGCTTCCCCGCCGGTTGGATTTCGTCGATCGACAGCCAGCCTTCGCCGGTTTGCACCAGCAATCGCTGTTTATCGCAAACCGCGACCGCACCCGGTTGAACAGGTACTGCCGAGTCGTCGACCGCAGCGGGCAGAGCCGTCGCGCGATGCACCAGCAGGCGCAATGGTTCCTTCGCCCGCTCCGTTGGCCAATTCAAAAACGTGCCCGGCCAAGGCTGAAAGGCCCGGATCTGATTGACAATTTGTTCGGCGGACCGAGACCAGTCAATTTGACCATCTGATTTTTGCAGACGCGGCGCTAGACTGGCCAAATCGGGCGACTGTTTTTTTCCGATCAAAGCAATTCCGTCCCATTGTTCCAACATTGCAATCGCCTGATGCACCGGCGCGATTCCCAATTCCGCCAGTCGTGGTTCGAGGTTCGCGGTGGTGTCGGTGGCATCGATTGGCAGGGTAGCCGCCGCCAAACACGGTCCACCATCCAGTTTCGCTGTCATATGAATAATCGTAACGCCCGTTTCGGTTTCACCGTGGAAAATGGCCCAGTGAATCGGCGCTGCACCACGGTATTTGGGCAGCAACGAACCGTGTAGATTAATTCCACCCCACCGCGCGGCGGCTAAACACGGACGCGAAAGTATTTGTCCATAGTCACAGACGACCAGTAGATCGGCATGGAGTGACTTGAGAGTGTTGACAAAGTCTGGATCGTTGGCATTTGCTGGGTCGAAAATTTTTAAGTGCCGACTGACGCCGAGATCTCGCGTGGGATTCTCGGCGGATTTGCGTCGTTTACCGGCGTCGGCAATCGGACGGGTTACCAAGGCCAGAATTTCATGCGGTGAATCCAGCAGGGATCGAAAAGTCGGAACGGCGAAGGGACCGGTGCCAAACAGGATGAGTTTCATGGTTGGCCCGTTACTGGCAATACCTGGCTTCGAGTTCAGTCAACCGTTTCAATATCGTCGCGTCGTCGGGAATCTCGTTTCCGTCGCGTTTACTGGAATAGTCGATCCGGAAATCCTCGAGTTCGTAGGCGATCTCGCGCTGGGCCGATTCGGTGACGCGATCGATGAACAACACGCCTTGTAAATGATCGTTCTCGTGCTGGACAGCGCGCGCGAATAAACCGTTAACGGTCTGGTCAAATTTATTTCCCGCCAGATCATAGGCTGTCACGTGAACCTGTTCGGGCCGCGTGACCATGGCGTTGAGACCGACAATGCTCAAACAACCTTCTTCGGCGACGCTGATTCCTTTGGGTGCACTCACCACCGGGTTGATGAAAACCAATTCTTCACCGTCATCCGGATCAGCCGACAAATTCACGATGAACAACTGCAACGGCCAGTCGACTTGATTGGCAGCCAGTCCAATTCCGCGCGCGTCGTACATCAGTTCGAACATTTCGCGGACGATGGACTTGAGTTCTCGGTCGACACGCGTGACCGGTTTCGATTTGTGTCGCAACGTGGGGTGGGGATATTGGACGATCTGCAATTCAGTCAAGCTCCCTAACTAAAAAAAAGTGATATCACTATAAAATTGACTTATCGAAAATTGTGTCGCTGATTAGTTTCTGGGAACAAAAAAGTTTGCGGTATCACGGGCTTTTTTCTCGCGCAGACATCTTGACATTCGGGTGACCCTTTGAACATTCGCATTTTTCCGATGGTTCAGGGGGTCTCTCGCGACGGAAGACAAATAATATTCTGATGCCAATTGTATGCGAGATCTTTTTTTGAAGTCTTGGGATTTTGAATGCCGGGGAAAATTTTTTTTAGAAATTTTTAATTCGCAAATTTTTCCCAAACGTTGCTTGACAACTTTGCTTCGATTCCCAAAATGGCACAACACACGAGCGGGGATTTATGCTCCACACATCGTGCGAGACTGGTTTTGTAGTTGTTGTATTCGCTGGAGTTGACCGCCGCCGATCAGCATTGTTGTACCACCTCCGCCACACTGCACCTGTTCCGTGGCGAACGCGATTTTGTTTTTTGTCGAAAGTTGTTGTTGAGGGATCAGATCCAAGTTGGAATCAAGAGTTTGCATGAGGCGGCTCTACGAGTTTGGGTGGCGGCGACTGAGGGATTCGAGAGTCGGCGACGCAAGTCGTGGAGCGGATTCCACGCCCTTTATTTGCCTGTGACAAAATGATTGGTGGATGGATTCGCCTAAACGCTGCGATTGCGTGATCATTTTTTGGTCAGCATGGTTGCTTGACCAGCGGGTCTAATTTTATTCGTCTGGTTGAGTTGTGTTATTTGACGATCCAGAATAGGCGGCGAATGTGGCTCGGAGGCCCTTCGTCGTTTTTTAGTATCTGGCGGGAACACCTATTTGAACATTTTCCACGCTGGACGATTGACTTGCCGACACAATTTGATTGTTTGATAGCCTTTGGCTCCAATCTGGGTGACGAAGCGGCGATCCTACTGGATACCCAACAACGACTGCGTGAATTGCCCGGTGTGGAGTCGTTGGTCGCCAGCGATCCTCTTCGAACGGCGCCCGTTGGGGGCCCCGTCGATCAGCCGGACTATTTGAACGCCGTTTTTCGAGTTCGAACCACATGGGTTCCCGTGGCACTTCATGACGCGTTGCTGCAAATAGAAGTCGATCTTGGCCGTGAACGTCGAGTTCGGTGGGGCGCGCGGAAACTGGATCTGGATCTGCTGTTGGTTGATCAGCTGCAATTGCAAACCGATCGGTTGACGCTGCCCCATCCGCGCATGTCTTTTCGCCGGTTTGTGTTGCAGCCGGCCCGTCAAATCGCCGGCCAAATGGTTCATCCGGTGGCCGAACTTACGATTGCCGAACTCCTGGATCATCTCAATCAAACACCACCCGAAATTGTCTGGGTGACCCCCAAAAACGCGACTGTTCAAAAATGTCGGGACGAAATCCTGGAATTGCAGGTGATGACTTCGGCAACAGATACTCCCTGGCAGATCAAGCTGGTGGACACTATGGAAGAATTCGTGGCCGCCAGTTCCAAGGCCAGGTTAGTGGCGTGGAGTTTCGAACGCCCCGTCGAATTGGCGACCTGCCGCTTTCAGGGTCCACAATTGAATTTGCCTGCCGACCCGACCAAGGTCGTGATTGAACTGCGCGCGGCGATCGCTGCCATGAGTTAGGTTGCGCCATGTTTGACAATTACAATTGTCGAAATTTCCACCAGCATCAATAATCTGCCACCAGCACGGTTCCGCGAGTTCTCAATTGGAAGTAGAACTCGGCTTGACTTGCCGACGCTTTTTTGAAAATTGAAGATCAATATGATTCGATACGCCATCACAATTTTTCTCAGCGCGTTTTTGTTGTTCCAGATTCAGCCGATGATTGCCCGTTTTATCTTGCCGTGGTTCGGCGGAGCGGCTGCGGTTTGGACGGCTTGCATGATGTTCTTTCAGTTCACGCTGTTGCTGGGTTATGCGTATGCTCATTTGTTGAGGTGGCAGTTGTCGCCGCGAAACGCCTGGTTGCTGCATACCGTTGTTTTGATCGGTGCGGCGCTGTTCGCCAACATCACTCCGGCGGAGAGTTTACAGCCAGCGGGTGATGAAAATTTGACTTGGGCGATTGTCCGACTATTGATGTTTACCATCGGCCTGCCTTTTTTTGTGTTGTCGACGACCGGGCCATTGATCCAGGCTTGGCAAAGTTGTTCGCACGCCGACCGGTCGCCCTATCGACTGTATGCACTGTCGAATCTGGGTTCGATGCTGGCGTTGTTGAGTTATCCCTTTTTGATTGAGCGATTTTTTCCACTGCCGTTGCAAACCAGAATCTGGTCGATCATGTTTTTGGTATTTTGTGTTTTTTGTTGGTGGAGCGGGCTACAAACGGCTCGTCGGCCGAACTGGGGAACGGTTCCGGTCGAAGCCCCGAAGAGCAGCAGCGACACAGCGACCAAGTTGCCGCGGTACCAGCCGTTGGTCTGGATATTATTGGCGATGGCTGCGTCCGTCATGTTGTTGGCGACCACCAATCTGATGTGCCAGGAGATCGCTTCGATTCCATTCCTGTGGATCTTGCCGCTGAGTTTGTATTTGCTGTCCTTTATCATCTGCTTCGACCGGCCCCATTGGTATCAGCGCCGCATTTTTACTCCGCTATTGGCCCTCAGTTCGGTGGCCGCAGTGGCAATTGTATTTTTCAGTGTCTATGCCGGATTACCGATTCAGATTGCCGGATTGTCGACCGTTTGTTTTGCTGCCAGTATGACGTGTCATGGGGAGCTGGAACGATTGAAGCCCCAGCCGAAGCAGCTCACTTGGTTCTTTTTGCTGGTGTCCGTCGGTGGAGCGTTGGGTGGATTATTTGTGGGGTTGGGCGCTCCCCATTTGTTTGTCGGATTTTATGAATTTCCAATCGCCTTGTTGATTTGCCTGTTTGTTCCACTGGCGATCCTGTTTTTTGAACCACGAGATTCGCTAAATCGCGCGAGAGTGGCATGGGGCCGTTGGTTAATGATAGTCATCGTGTTGGTTGCGGAGACGGCGGTCCTCGGTAGTCTGTTGATTTTCGTGACCCCTGCGTTTCAACCGCAGTTGATCTATCGGGCGCGCAATGAATATGGACTAGTGTCCGTGACCGATCGAGGTGAACGCATTGTTTTTGTCAATGGTCGTATTGAACATGGCGCTCAATTTAAAGACCCACAGCGGTCGATGGAACACAATTCCTATTACGTGCCGGGCACGGGAGTTGAGCTTGGCATCGAGGGGTTTCGGGATTTTCTACGAGCCGAAAAACAGGACCGAGGATTGCTGGTGGGGGTCATTGGCTTGGGGGCCGGCGGCATGATGACCTGGTCCAAACCGGGCGATCAGTTTGTGTTTTTTGAAATCAATCCGGAAGTCGAGAGAATCGCCAAACATTATTTCACCTATCTACGGGATGCAGCTGGAGCGTCAGAGATTGTCCTCGGTGATGGACGATTGCAGCTGGAACGGCGAGCAAAATGGTTAGAAACCGGCAGTGATCCCACTGCGGCGAATCCCCCAGCGGCAAATGATCGACTCACCTATTTCGAAACCAGACGCGAGCCGTTTGACCTGTTATTTGTCGATGCATTTTCCAGCGATTCAATTCCCTTGCACTTGCTCACCGCCGAGTGCTTTGACGTGTACCGCGCAAATTTGAAATCGACCGGTGTCTTGATTGTTCACATTTCGAATCGGTTTCTGGATTTGCAACCCGTCGTGCATCAGGCCGCCATTGAACAGGGAATGACACCGCTACTGATCCATATGAAACCCAAGGGTGACGTGAGACCTTCCTTGTGGGTTGTGATGACGAACAATGAAGCAATCTTGAAATCCGATTGGGCGAACAAACTCCAAAGTCCCTGGCCCGAGAAGATGCCGCTGGTTCGCTGGACCGACGACCGGGCCAGTTTGGCGGAAGTGTTGAACTGGTCAGATGGAGTCGACTGGAAATCCATCAGGCGACAATTCCAAAAGGAATAGATTCCAAGACCAACGGTAGTTGCGGCAGCTTGCTAATCCAGATTCAATCGCACCAGGTGCTGGCCCAACCTGACAAAAATCGCTCGGTCGACTAGTGCTGGGTGAGACGGAATTCGCAATGCATCGTCCGACAATATTACTTCGCTTGATCGGCGTGCATCCGATACCGTCAAGACTTCTCCGGTGGAAGATAGCTTGGCCAATCTTCGCGGACCGCCGACGAAAATCGTACCATCCGGCGCGACGCTGACCGCTGGCGGATTGAATGCCAGATCTGTTTGATTTTTCAACGAACCATCCGGCGAATAAAACTGAATAGCGCCAATCGAAAGTGCCGTGTCGTCACCCAGCCTCTAATCGGCCCAAGCATTTCCGCAGTCGAAAGTTGATAGCTGAGTTCGGTCACGACGATTTGGATTACTTGTCAACCGGCAGTTTTGACAATTCAAGCAACGAAATTGGTTCTTTGGCTTTCAACTGCTTGACAGTATCGATCGTTTTCTGACTCGGCTCAAAGAGTTGAACCAAATCCATCGTGACATCGACGATCTGAACCTGTTCGGAAATTTCATCGCATTGCATGGTAATCGCGGCCAGCTTTTTTCAGCCAGGAATGACTTCAATTCGACTTGGACAGGCTTCAACAATTCGCCCACAGGAACCCGGCCAAATCCCTGAAAATGTAGCAGACGTTGTAGCTCCGGCCCCCATTTCTCAAGCTCGGCAATTTTGGATTTGTCGCCGGCGAGTTTCGCAGCTCGGTACTCTTTCATTTTTTCGGCGACTGGATTGAACTTGGACGCTGCCCAGGCGACCGCAACGGCGCGACTGTCATACGTGCCGATTAATACTGCCGTCGAATTGGACGCCGGCGGCTCCTGGCCCGGACTAGGTAAATCGCTGGGCCTTTGGCCCGGAATCACATCTCCCGCCCCTGCTCCCCAAAAATTCGGAGATGTCTTGAATCCGATGGCGAGATTTAGCTTCCGAATTTACGGGAGAGGGGAGCAAATGTCGATAAAATTTCGTCTTTTTAGATTCCCAATCACGGAAGTTATCTCGGGCCAATTCCAAAAATGTTACCGAGTGGATCCGGTATTCCGGCCTCGCTATTTGGCCCAGTGGTTGTTCCCATTATGCGAGTCAGACTTGAGCTGGTTGCCAGTCCAGGAAGCAGCAACGCTACTTTTTTTGTGGAGGCGCGACCAGAAACCGATCGAACCATTCAATGGCTGCCTTGCTGGCAAGGGTTGAATCGGCGCCGCGAAAGCCATGGCCGGCTCCTTCGATCGTGATGAGTTCGCAAGAGACTTTGGCGGTGTCAAAGGCGGTCTTGATTTCCCGGCTATGACGGATCGGAACCAGCCGATCCTTGGTTCCGTGAATCAATAGCGTTGGAGCGTCATCACGTGTCACGTGCACCAGCGGCGAAACGTCATCCCCTTTTTTCACGTCGAAATCCAGCGCTGGAAAATCTCGGCTGGGCCCCACCATCGTTCGCAGGTCGGTCGGCGGGAAATAGGCCACGACGGCCGCGACCTGGGCCGAGTTCTTGGCTGCGGCTGTTTCGTCGATGACGTTGTCGCCCACCGAGTGGTTGGTGTCGGTGCCAAGCATCAGCGACAAATGCCCGCCGGCGCTCATGCCGCAAACACCAATGCGATTTTCCTCGAAGCCGTAATCGCCACACTTGTTATGCAGAAACTTCACCGCGCGCTTCACGTCGGCGACGGCATCAGGAACTTTGAACAATGGCGCGCTGCCGTGACGCAACAGAATCACGACGTAGCCCTTATCAACCAGTTCGCTGAGCAATTCAATGCGGCGAAAGGTGTCCGGAGGAAACCAGCTGGAATTCCACCCGCCGCTGACGACAAAGATCACGGCGGCACCGTTTGCTTCCACTGGCTGCACGATATCCAGTGTCAGTGCCATGCCCATTTTGTGACCATAAACCACATCCGCCAGAATCGATGGACTGCTCTTCGCGGCTGCCGGCACAGATTCCAAGGCCGTTTCCTGCGCGATTGTTCTGGGGGACAACCCTAAGAACAAAATGAAATTCGCAATGGCCAGTCCAATCATGTTTCGTTGCATAGTGCTCGCCGATCATTAGGATCACAGATAAGTGTTGGAGTTACGGAACTGTCGTGTTGGTCCGTTACGGAGTTGGAAGGAGATCGAATCACAGTGTCTTAGTCGGCATTTTGGTTGCGAGCCATCTCCGAGAGGATCGTCAAACCTGATTCGAAACAGGCGCGCCAACACTCGAATTCCGCGGCATTCAACATCCGTGGTGTGCGCAATCCCCTAAACCAAGCGACCACCGCCTCGTCGATTCGCGCTAATCGCGAATAGGCCATCGCCAGGAAGAAATCGTCCAACGGTTCATTTCCAGTTGTTCTCTGACGGCGCGCATGTTCCAAGACACTGGTTGATTCTTCGAATTGACCCAAGCGGAAAAGCACCAAGCCGTAAGTATTCAGGCAGTTCGCGTCGTCGCCGTTACGCTGCAGCGCGTTGCGTACCAACTCCAGTGCCCGAGCCTGATCGTCCCGCGTCGATTTCCGATTCTGGATCAGATCCCAAGCCAACCCGTTAGTGTATTGAGGATTTTCGGGAGCAATTCGCACCAACGCTTCGAGGCTCGATCGGACAGCGAGCCAATCTCCGGCAAGTTCAGCGCGCTCCCATTTTTCAAGCCATTCCTGTTCGGGCGCGAACTCAATCCAGCGGGTTCCGTTGCCGGCTTCATGGTCTCGATTGATTTCCGACTCGGGCACTCGGGATGGCAGCGCTGTCGCATCCAAACCGATCGCTGCTAATTCCTGTCGCAACGCGACCAGATTCCACTCATGAACGCAGTTTGATTCTTCTCCGGTAAAGAAAATTCGTGATCCGTCCGGCGTGAAGGAGAGCGAGATCACGGTCATTTCGATTGGATGATTAAGTCGATGCACCGGTTGCAGATCGTCCATGCTAATCAAACTGATCGAGTCCACATCAAAACTCGCGGCCAGAAGTTTCCCATCCGGAGAGAATGCCGGTTGCCCCGTCGCCGCTGGCCAAATTTTGATTGGATGCTTCCATTCACCGCATCGGTAAAGTTGCAGGGAGTCTCCCGGTACAGTCAACGCCATGAATTTACTATCGTTGCTAAACCGAGGAATTGTCAAACGAAAATCCGCCGCGAGCTTCCAGCTCAAAAGCGAATCGACATCAAAGACAGTGCAGCCTTTTCCATTGTGTTCAGCAGCCGCCACCCATTTCCGGTCGGAGCTGATTGCCAGCTTGCGAACATCGCCCTGTGCCTGTCGAATCTGTGGCTGGTCAAGTTGGTCGGTTCGGGCAATCGCAACTCCACCGTTTTCGCTCCAGGCGATCAACTGTCCTGTGGGATCGATGGCAAAACTGCTGGCATCCAGTCGGCCCATCGAAATACCGTTTCCATAACGCATGATTTGCTCGTCGGGAATTACGGACCAGCGAAAAATTTCGCCATGCATTGTCGCCCACAGATTATTCAGAGAATCGAATGCCAAACATTCCAGCCGGAGGGGAATCATGACTCTTAAGCCGGATTGAATATTCAGCAGGGCGAGCTGTCCGCGGGGAATTCGGATCGCGGCCAAGCGGCCATTTCCCGCCACGGAGAGATCATTGGGAATCAGAATTGAATCTGGTGACAACGCATGCGAACGATAGACCGAACTGGGTACCATTCTCAGCATCCGCAGGCCCTCAGCATTGCAGACGGGTCCCACTAAATACTCCGACACGTTGAGAAACCCGCCATCTACTTCGGGGGCAAATCGTGCGACACGTTCTCCAGAGATCACGTCAAAGAGTTCGACCCGTTTGTTCCAGGTCTTGGTCTCGAGATATCGACCATCCGCCGTCACTGAAAACTGGGTGCCTTGAGTGGCATCGGCAGTAATGAATCTGAGCGTTTCCCAAGTTTGAGGATTGTAAAAAGCAATTAGCCCGTTGGTAGATTTGATGGCAAACCAGTCGTCTTTGGGTGACCAACATCCATTCTCAAACTCAGTACCGCCTAGCGCCTGCTCCAATCGTTTAATTAGTTTGCCGTCTCTAAACCGGCGAATTTCAAATTTATCAGGATAGACCAACACAATGATTTCGGTGGACGGGTTGCACCAGATTGCAGGGAAAGGTTGTTGCGGATTGCAAACGACCGGTCCGCGTTTCACATTACCGCTTTCGATATTGACCAAAACAGGCCGACCGGTTTCGTCGAGGGCAATCATATGGTCCTCGCCGGGTGAATATCTGCCCTGAAACGGCGGGAACTTCCCATTCCAGATATTGGCCCCGTCGACAATTCGCCAGATCGCCAGATCGCTCAATTTTCCGTCGAATCCCGAATGAGTCAACAAATGTGTATTCTGACGGTTCACCTGCGCGAGTTCGGCTCGCAAATCCAGTTTTAACAGGGTTTTTTCCAGATCGTGATGGTCACGAACACGGGTGATTGTTTTCCCCGAGTCCTGCTCACGACGCACGATTAGATGTTGGTTGACTTGCAATAAATCGGTGGCCTCGCGCCGCGATTTTTCCAACGGCACTCGCAAGGCCTCCTGAAACTCAGGCAAGGCCAGCGTAGCAGTGGCTTCATCCCGAAGCTGCAAACGACTAGGTGGATCGTCTCCGGAAGACCGACGAAGTTCTTGCAGAGTTCGGTCGGCCCGCTTGATGGTCTCGATACAATCTTCCCGGGCGGAAAGCGAGCGATTGGCGCGCACCATACGCACTTGTTGAATCAGGCTTTCCACAAGCTGCTTTTTTGAGTTTGCGTTGGCGATCGCAGTAATCTGTTCAGCCTCATGCGACCGACTGACCTCGGTGCTCAACTTGAAGGAATAAACAATCGTGATGACAGGCACCACGACCGCCACCAGGAAAAGCAATGCCGCGATCGCTCCCGCAGTGAGTTGGTTCCGGCGCGACCAGCGAATCACGGCCTCATACGACGATGGCTTGCGTGCCCGAATCGGTCGATCGTTGCAAAATCGATCAAGGTCATCCCCTAATTCTCGCGCTGATCGGTAACGATCCGCCGGGTTTCTAGCCATGGCCATCAAGATCACGGTTTCCAGATCGCGCGGGATAGACGATTCGATCAAACGCGGTCGGATGACAGAGTCGGATCGCACTCGATCCACAATCTGAGCGTGATTTTCACCGGTCCAGGCCGGCTGCAGGGTGGCCAATTCGTATAGCGTGACACCGACTCCGTAGATGTCGCAACTCGGTGCTGATACGCCATCGAGTTGTTCTGGTGCCACATAGCGCAACGTCCCCAACACGTCTCCCGCTTGGGTCATGCGCTGCTCCGATTCCAGTTTGGCAATCCCAAAATCCGTGATCCAGATGTCACCGGCTCGATCGAGAATCAGGTTGGACGGCTTGATATCCCGGTGCACAGTGCCTTGTTGGTGAGCGTACTCCAACGCCCAGGCTACGTCCCGGGCCAAGGCGGCGATGTTTTTGTAGTACGCTCCGCGAGGGGTGCGATCCGACTGATCCGACAATCGGAAATGGGCCTCAATCTTGGATGACTCTTGTGCCCTGAAGTCAGATACAGGGGGCACTTCACGATCGACGTCGTCAGGAAATTGCCGCGGCAAAGATGATTCCTTGGTTGTCATGAAACCGCGCCGAGTCGGCGAATCCAACTTGGACCCGACGGCGGCAAGCAATCTCCGTGAATACTCGTTTTCGGCGATTCCCGGACTGGCCACGCCCTCGGCCAGCAGTTTTCTAACACCGGTCAAAACTTCCGCCAAGTTTTTTCCCACGATCAACTGCATGGAGTAATACGCAATTCCGAGCTCGCATCCATTGCTATGCACGGCAACGATATGCGGGTGTTGCAGCCGCGCAGCTGAACGGGCTTCGCGAGCAAATCGTTCGGCGAACCGCGGGTCCGAAGCGAGATGACGCGACAACAATTTGACGGCGACTCTGCGGTTCAACGAAATCTGTCGAGCGGCAAAAACAACGCCCATCCCGCCGCGCCCCAATTCATGTAGCAATTCGAAATCTCCGATCTGCCGCGGAAATTCTGGGGGCTTCCTCGGATCCGAATCGAAGGGCTGGCACGAAGCTAGGGATCGCTCGTTGTCCATTCGCTCGGCCAGTAGCAGCGTGGAAAAAATCTCTCTGAGTTGATCGGCATGGTCCGGGTACCGCCGCTCAAATTCAGCAAGTTGCGGATTTTGACCCGCCCGCTGCTGCGCTAGTACTTCGTCGACAATCGCGTCAAACCGACCATCGGGATCCAAGTCGTCGTTCGCCGAACTGGACTCAATCATCGCGGCTCACCCAATCGAGGTTCTGTTCCAACAGCACCGTTTTCAGCCGTTTCAGTGCGCGAAAATATCGTTGGCGAAAAGCGTTGGGCAGAATTCCTAACTCGGTTGCTGCTTCGGTGGCCGACAATTGTTCCGCGTGACGCAACAACAATGCTTCGCGATCCGAATCTTCGAGCCCAGCGATGGCTGCGTCCAGTCGTTCACGGATCTCGTGCCGAGACGCCTGCAGGCTTGGGCTGGTGATCTCGCCTACCAGAAAACTGGCCAGCGCGATCGACGAATCATTATCGGGATGATGGCCTGGTCGCTCTTCGCGGCGAACATCGCGCGATTGAGTATGGACGTGGCGCCGAGACAATTCAGCCAACTTTTGTCGGCCCAGAAAACGAAGCCATTCAAAAAAACTTGTTTCACGTTTCTCGGTGTACTCGGGCAGTCGGCGAATTACATCCAGTTGCAGCTCTTGAAAAATATCCGAATCGTCAATTCGACCTCTCAATCGCGAATCCATTCGAACCGAAATCATTCGCTTGATTCGACCAGCATGCAAATCCATGAGTGGACCAAACGCCGATTGGTCGCCGCGAGAAATCCGATCGATCAAGTCTTGCTCGATTGCATCCATACGGTCCGTTTCAGAAAAACTCCCCCCAGAACGATGAAACCGCTGCACGATGGCTCGTCCAATGAAGTGTCCGCTAACCCATCGAGTTCATGTTAGTCTGCTCGATTGGCGATGTTAAGCATCTGTCGAGGACTTTTCCATACTCCCCAGGCAAGGCCTGCCCCCTGCAAGACCAGCGTGCTGGTTCAAAAGAATCCACCACTCGCCTGGAAGCATGGAAGAGCGAGTCTGCGGCCCAGCGTGAGACACACCGTTTTCTTCGCGCCGGGAGTTTCGGGGATAGACCTACAAAAATTCTGGATTCCCTTCAGTATTCCGGTAACACCAAAGGCCCGGAACGCAGTATTGTTTTCAATGGCGGGCTTTTTTCACGATTCGACCTGCAGCCTGCCACAACATTAAACGAGGAACAAGCTATGAATTCGGGCAATTCACCAAAAAACGGAATTCAAGATGGTCGACGAACAACGCGCTCAGTACGAAACGGCCAAACAAGTCGCCGTTCCTCGGCCGATCAAAAGCTGGAATTTTCCCGGTTGGAGCCCCGTTCATTACTTGCTGGCGCGCCGGCGTTGATCGACATTGTCCCGGGCGCATCTGGCAGCTTTCCTCAAGATTTCACAAACGTCAACGGTACGGTGTTTTTTACGGCTCGGAATACGACTACGGGGCGCGAATTGTGGAAAACGGATGGAACGGTTGCCGGAACCGTTTTGGTCAAGGACATACGCGCTGGAGCGGGTACGTCGATTGATCTTGCTCCGAAGACTTCTCAAACATTCGCCAACGTTAATGGAACCCTGTTTTTTTCCGCCAATGATGGCACAAGCGGGCTGGAATTGTGGAAGAGCGATGGTACTGCGACGGGTACGACCTTGGTAAAAGACATCCGTTCCGGGTCCATTCCGTCGAATCCTCAATGGCTTACCAACGTTAATGGCACGCTTTTCTTTGTGGCCGACAATGGTATTACTGGCCGCGAGCTTTGGAAGAGCGATGGAACCGCTTCGGGAACGGTTTTGATTCAGGACATCGAAACAGGTTATAACGGATCCGATCCGACAGGTCTGACCGCCGTCAACGGCACGGTTTTTTTCTGGGCTCGGCACAGTCTATTTGGATGGGAACTATGGCGCAGCGCTGGATCGGTCGCGAGCACAAAATTAGTTAGGGATATCTTTCCCGGAACTGGCTCAGCCACCTCCTCGCCCGTGAGCAACCCGTTGGTGAATGTCAACGGCCAGTTGTTCTTTCGCGCCGAAGACCCAAGCCATGGAGCGGAACTTTGGAGCAGCAACGGAACATTGGCTTTTACTCAGATTGTAAAGGATATCACTCCCGGCCCCAATGGTTCTGACGTGGCCGAGTTGACCAATGTAAATGGCACGCTGTTTTTTCGAGGATATACGTCGGCGCTGGGCGCAGAACTTTGGCGCTCGGATGGATCCGCCGCAGGGACGCAGTTGGTTCGTGATATCAAAAGCGGCGCCGGCGATTCGAATCCCGGCATTTTTGTCAACGTGAACGGAGTTCTAATGTTCCAGGCAAACACGTCCGACACGGGCCACGAATTGTGGCGATCCGATGGCACAACAGCAGGAACACAATTGATAAAAGATATTCGTACAGGTGTGTCGTCTTCGTTGATAAAAGATTTGGTCAATGTGAACGGAACTCTCTTTTTCGTGGCGGCAGACGCAACCGATAATTTCGAAGTTTGGAAATCGAATGGCCAAGGCAGCGGAACATCGATGGTCGCCAATATCGGTACACCGGATTCCACTGCCCGATATTTAACCAATATCAATGGCACACTTTTTTTCTCGGCGACCAATGGATCCAGCGGAAGGGAATTGTGGGCGATGGACGGCGGTGGCGAATCGAGCGTCCAAAGACCCGTTGTCACATTGCCGGGCTTCCGGGGTCGGGGAGTGACTTTGTCCGGAGTTCCCGGTGCGGGAATTCCCGGGTTTGGAACAATCGGGCGGGGTGTCTTTCCACCCACGCCGCCCAGCAGTTTGCAAATGATTGATATTCTGGCCGGAACCGGCGCGTCCGATCCAAAGAACTTCACCAACGTCAATGGTCAACTGTATTTCACGGCCATCACGACCGCCTTTGGGCGCGAGCTCTGGAAGAGCGACGGAACGTCAACTGGAACGGTGTTGATCAAAGATATCATTGCCGGGTCAACCAGTTCTAATCCAACCAATTTGACCAATGTGAACGGAACCTTGTTCTTTACGCTTAACAATGGAACTAGCGGAACCGAACTCTTCAAAAGCGATGGCACGTCGGGCGGCACGATGATTGTCAAAGACATCAATCCGGGGTCTCCCTCTTCCAGCCCTGCTGGGTTGGTAAATGTCAACGGTCGTCTGTATTTCAGCGCTACGACATCCACTACCGGCCGTGAGTTGTTTGTCAGCGACGGTACCGAAGCTGGCACATTGATGGTCAAAAACATTTTCCCTGGGTTGAACCCATTGAATCCAATATCTCCTGTGCAAAACAGCTCGAATCCTGGTTGGCTGACCAATATTCGTGGCACGTTGTATTTCACAGCCACGGACTTTCTCACGGGCACCGAGCTCTGGAAGAGCGACGGAACGGAGGCAGGCACAGTTTTGGTGAAGGACATCAATCCTGGTCCAGCCAATTCCTCGCCAAGCAACTTCGCGAATATGAATAGCGTGTTGTTTTTTTCCGCCCTTGACGAAACCAACGGACGTGAGCTTTGGAAGACCACGGGTGTCGTCTCGAATACTCTGATGGTCAAGGACATCAATCCCGGTCCCGCTTCGTCCAATCCAAGTGGCATGGCCAACCTTAAAGGACTCTTGTTATTCTCCGCCAACGACGGATCGAGTGGCCTCGAGCTCTGGACGAGCAACGGAGCGGCCGTTGGAACGACACAAGTCATGAACATCAATCCCGGCTCGCCCAGCTCCTTTCCGAGCAATCTCACGAATGTTGGCGGCGTGATGTTTTTTTCCGCCTACGATGCAACCGCCGGCACCGAACTTTGGTGGAGCAACACCACTGCTGCCGGGACACGGCGAGTCACGGATGCTATTCCAGGATTGGGAGGTTCCGATCCTGTTAATTTCGTTAACCATAATTCGACCCTCTTTTTCACAGCCAACGGATCACTGGGACGCGAGCTCTATCGGGGCGGGCTCGGCTCGACGACGTTGGTCAGCGACATTCGGCCGGGCGCGATCAGTTCGCATCCGGCGGACTTTACCAGCGTCGGAACAGCACTTTTTTTCAGTGCTGACAACGGTACGAGTGGTCGAGAGCTTTGGGTATTGGCCAATCCAGTCGCGGCGAGTGCGGCGTTCGCTCCCCCGAGGATGGCTTCGTTTTCCTTGACCGGTGGAGAAAATTTGCGACAGCCTTCAAGCCTTGGATTTGTTTCGTGGAATGCGATTAACGCAACACAAGTCCCCCAACAATCGATCGCACGGAGCCTTCTTCATCCGTTGTTTAACCAGCCGAGCCTCGTTCAAACTGCGACTCCCGAGTTTCACAAAACCGAGGCCCGCGAGGGGTCTCGAAAAAGCATTGCCGCGCGAGCTGCATCCGACGACTTGGATCGTATTTTTGCTGAGTTGTACGATTGGCAAGATCCAGGGGTTCACATGTCGTTAGCGGCAAAACACGGCAAGCTATTGCATTCTTGGTAAGTTAAAACCGGGAGCTAAGAAGATGCCATTCGGGAAGATGCCATTCGGGCCACACCGAGACATTTTTCGATTCGTCTCGGCTATCGGGAAAAACGAGCCGGGGAAGCGAGCCGGGGCCAGACAAAGCAAAACCGAGAGCGTCCTTGGAACTGCACGCGAAACCAATAAAACCCACATGCTAGCAGTTTAGTGGAAGCACTTGGTTTGATCGCAAAAAGCAAATTGGAAAATGTCTTGGTGTGGCCCTCTTGGTTTTTCTCTTGGTTTTTCTCTTCGAGAGAAGGCCATTCGGGCCAAACCAAGACATTTTTCGTTACGGCATTTTTCGATTCGTCTCGGCTCTCGGGGAAACGCAGTCACTAAACTGCTAGCATGCAATGGCTATTCGTATTTGCGGTTGTCTGGCCCCGTCCGTTTTTCCGTTTGCGGTTGTCTGGCCCCGTCCGTTTTTCCCCGAAGTCGGAACTCACCTGCGCGGTTTATCAAAAACCGCAGTTTGAGATGGTTAGCAAATGCTCGCGAGACCGCGCTCGGACAATAGGATGCCGGCACATTCCGATTCGACGAAGCTGGGATTCGGGAACCACAAAAACAGCGAATTTCTCGGATTTCCGGGAAATTGTCGTCTCGAAATTGTCCCGGCCATTTTTCTAAATTTGATGGATCAAACAGGACGGTTCGAAGCGGTGGCTGGTCTGAACGGATGCGTGGTTGTCGGTTGAAAGATTCTGACAAATTCCAAAATTTCTACTGCGCTCTCGATTCACTTTTCGCGCAGTTGTTATAGGAGCCGCGGTCGGGTTGTTTCCGCTGCGGACACAGTTATTCAACACAAGGAATCCAAACCATGTCCAATCAATTTGTTCATAGAGCCTTTATGTCGGCCGTATTCTGTTTGCTACTTTTCTCAGTTTGCTCGCCTATTTCGGCGCAAAACAGCGGACAAGATCGGCCGATTCAGGGGATGGCCGATGGAAGTGTCGTCGGCCAGATTCCGCCGAACGGGCTGGAAATCTCGTACGTGGGTAGGGCTTCGCATCTGGGGAAACACCGACGCGATGAAGTTCTATTCTTGAACCCCGATGGTTCGGTCACAGGCCAGATCGTGTTTTATTCGGCCAATGGTGATCAATTAAATGCCAATGTCACGGGGCAATTCGTTTCCCCCACAACGGCACAAGGACATTACTCGTTTGCCGGCGGAACGGGCCGATTCACCGGGGCCACAGGGCAAGCGCAATTTGAAGCCGTAACTCCTGACGGCCTTAATGTTCGAGTGCGATTTAGCGGTACGATCAAATATTGATCAAAAGTCGCGCTCGACATTCGACGTGGCCTGCGATTGAACCGACTTCCTTGCCCGGTTGGATCAACCCAATTGGGTCCACCGGTCACCGAAGTCGTCCGTTCCGTTTGTCCCAAGTGAACCAACTCGCCGGCCAACATCACACTGGCCAGCAGCCAATTGGACGCCAGCAATTGCAGAAAAAAGCCGGGGCCAGACAAGAAGAAAAGCGAAAAAAGCCGGGGCCAGACAAGAAGAAAAGCGAGCCGGGGCCAGACAAAGCAAAACCTCTTTCTTTATCTTTCCCTTTATCTTTCCCGCGCCTCCCGAGGCTGGAAAGTCGATGAATATTCCAATTTGGATCAAAGTAGTTTGTGCGTTTGTCATGGCAGCAGGGACTGCGGCGGGTGGTTGGCGGATCATCAAAACACTTGGCCATAAAATGACCAAGCTTCAGCCTGTGCATGGATTTGCTGCTGAAACAACATCGGCGTCCATTATTGGCCTCGCCTCTCATTTTGGCATCCCTGTTTCGACGACCCACAATATCTCGGCGGCGATGATGGGTGTCGGGTCGGCCAAGAGATTGGGTGCACGGAAATGGACGGTTGTCGAGCGGATGGCGTGGGCTTGGCTGTTGACGATCCCTGTTTCGGGATTTATTGCCTATTGGTCGATAATGCTCTTGAAATTTTCCGGCATCATTCTGTAAGGCGAACGTGAGTTGGTAGCGAGGGTGTTTGGTCTAATACCAAGGGTGGCCGGAATTTTCGTGGGCCTCCTGTTAGGGTGGATCTGGATTTGAATCTGGTCGGGGTGAGGCCCAGTTCCAGTTCAAGAAGTCACGTCACTAGAACTTCCAAAGGAACTCGGTTTGAAAGACGACGCCGTCGGCGTCCAGTAGAGGCGCGGTGTAGTTGGTCTTGCGATAGTCTACCTCGAAACTGATCTGCACAGTCTTGCTCAGGTTCCAGACAACATTCGTGAAGTAGGTTTGGTTTCGAACGATCTGCGTGGCGGCGAGATCGTTCGTGTTGGGAGCGTCGATTCCGTAGCCGGTATGCACATGCAAAGTGTCGGATAGGTAGTAATACCCTTCGCCAAATCCACCGGATGCTCGAATCGGTTGTAAAGTGACTGAATTGAATGACTGCGTGATGCCGCCATTGTATTCGCCCAAACCTTGACCGACAAAAAACTCTCCGCTAAAACCGGCTGATGGAGTTGCTGCTATTTGAACGTCCGAACCGACTCCCCACACATCGATGACTTCGCGATTGGGCGATTGCGGATCGGATGGAGCAAGAATACTTCGGGAGGTGCGAATCTGGCCGACAACGCCTGAGAGACCAAGTTCGGCAAATCGTTGTTTTCGCCCGCCGCATAGTTCCTCGATCGCGCCCAAACCAATGGCCGCTCGGCTCTCTAAATTCGGCCAGCCGTTGTCTTCCAAGATACGCAAATCGCGATTGGAAAATACTGATTCAAGCGGTTCGCTAATCGCAAATTGAGTTTTTAAGGATCGATCGTCGCCAACCAACCAATTTCGCTCGCCACGGATCTGGCCGCGAAACGAACCGGTATTTCCCGAACTATACATCTTACCCAGAGAGACCGTGGTCGGATTGACCGGGTTGAAGACATCGGATTGCAAACCGGCCGCGAATCGCCAATCGTCGTTTTTCAGTTCACCGAATGCTTGATACGGGAGGAGCCCGTAGGTGTCGGAGACCATTGAGTCATTGGCGAGAAATACAAGCACGGTTGCACCAGGAGTCAATCCGCAGACTTCCGGTCCCGAGAAAATAGCTCCGAAAGCAGATTGCCGTGCGCCCAAGTCAAACGTGTTGGTGTTCAATCCAAAGGGAGAACTCGGCAGTACAAAAAACGGCAAGCCTGGGGCAAACATTCGGTCCGTCGAAGCAGTTGCCAGTGCGGAAATTTGACCGAAGAGTTTGAGTTTACTTGTCCCATTGAGCATGGAAACCGTCAATCCGTCGCCAGCTTCATACGAGGAGCTTGCGGCTTGTTGAGCAACAGGCGGCGACACTTGGCTTTCGACACCCAGCAGCCCGGATTCCACGGGTGGAAACGAGCCTGACATGTCGGCTTGAGTTACAGGTTCGATCGGGTTGTCGACGTCTTGGGGATTCCCTTGGCCGGGCAAGGGTAGATTCCAAAGGGTGACGATTCCGAAGACCCCAATCCGCAAAAGTCGTCGCCACATAATTCCCTATTCCTCCGCCGAGTTTTCTGCGAAAAGAACCACAGTTATCAATGATTATCGGATTCGTTTGCGGTAAACTTCAGCGATTGTGCGGATTATTCCTGCTTATAAAGGGCACTCCATAGCACGTACTCCATCGTCACGCGACCACCTCAGTCGTCGCCCATTCATCGGATCCGCCAGTGCTAGTGCCATTGCCACGGCCAGCATTTTACCGGCGACTAGCAGCGTTGATACGGCAGCAATAACAAGCAAACTTGCGACGGTCGAGCCAAGCGAGACCAGTGCGGTGCGCAGGTGCGGGATCGAAAGCTCTTACGTCATCACGTTGACAGGTTTGCCCGCCATATCCGTTCCTTGTGCGTTTACTGAATCCGGAATGCCTGTTGGCTTGCAAATTGTCCGCCGCCACAAGGACGATCCAGGCGTTCTACAATTGGCTCACGCCTTTAAACACGCGGCGAAGTTAAAACGTCCCCCAGTCCCGATAATGTGAACTGCAACTCCTTCGATGCCTTGTTCGTTGAACGACAAGACATAGAATGACGTCCTACTTGTAATGATTTGCCATTCGTGTCAACCAAACAGAGGTCTTTACTCATGAAATTAACGACGCTTCTTTTTTTGGCATTGATCTTCGCGTTGACTTTTAGTACTCAAAGCTCGCGGGCAGACGAAGTGGCCGATGTGATCTACTATGGCGGCGCAATTATTACGATCGACGATAAACACCCCGAGGCGGAGGCGATCGCGATAAAGGGCGGCATGATCATCGCCGTCGGCACGAAGGACGACGTTCTTAAGCTTAAAGGCGACGCTTCGAAACTGATCGACCTCAAGGGCAAGGCTTTATTGCCAGGATTCATTGACTCGCACGGGCATTTGATAACCGCCGGCTTACAAAGATCTGTGGCCATCCTGTTGCCACCGCCGGACGGGAAGATTGACAGCATTGGCGGTTTGCAAACCCTACTCAAAGAATGGGCCGAGAGCGACGCCGCCAAACGGATTGCTGGCGGACGACTGATCATTGGTTTCGGGTACGACGATGCGCAACTAAAAGAGAGACGACATCCCACGCGTCAGGATCTGGACGCGATTTCCAGCGATAAACCAGTGGTCATCATCCACCAATCGGGCCATTTGGGCGTAATGAATAGTCGTGCGCTTCAAATGGCGGGGATCACCGCCACGTCACAAGACCCACCTGGCGGTTTGATTCGGCGAGAACGGGACGGGAAGACGCCCAACGGAGTACTCGAAGAAACCGCTTGGATCAAACCACTCGTGGCGATGGCAATTCCCGAGATTTCCCTGGGGAACGAACGGCGATTTATCGAGCAAGGACAGCTCGCCTACCTGGAATTTGGTTACACAACCGCTCAAGAAGGCCGGGCGACGGACGACAATCTTAAACAGCTTGCCGACGCGGCGATCAATGGAATGCTTAAGATCGATGTCGTGGCCTATCCGGACCCGTCCATGACGAAAAACATCTACGAAAATCGCTGGCACGGCCCAGATTACAAAGAGCACTTTCGGGTCGGTGGAATCAAGATCAACTTCGATGGATCGCCGCAAGGTAAGACGGCTTGGCTGACAAAACCGTACAAGGTCCCACCTCCCGGCCAGTCGGCAGATTACAAGGGTTACCCCACATATCGCGACGAACAGGTCTTTCCAATGATCAAGGAAGCTGTGGAAAAAAAGTGGCAAGTCCTCGCCCACTGCAGTGGTGACGCCGCCTGCGAACAGTTCATCAACGCCCTGAAAGCATCCGGAACTCTTGAAGAGGTTCGGGCCAACCGCCCGGTGATGATCCACGCCCACGCCGTTCGGGAGGACCAGCTCGACGAGATGGAAAAACTGGGGATCATCCCTTCGTTCTTCAATATGCATACTTACTATTGGGGCGATTGGCACCGCGATGAGATCTTCGGAAAGGAGCGAGCGTATCGCCTTGAACCGGCGGCCTCGGCGATTAAGCGAAAGATGATCTGGACCTCGCACCACGATGCCCCGGTTGCCTTACCCGACTCAATCCGCATCCTGTCCTCGTGCGTGACCCGCAAATCTCGCAGCGGCGAAGTGATTGGCGCCGATCAGCGCGTGAGCATGGCCGAAGCACTCAAAGCCCTAACCATCCATGCTGCCTATCAAAATGGTGAAGAGGATCGGAAGGGCTCGATCGAAGTTGGAAAGCTCGCCGACTTCGTGGTCCTTTCCGAAAACCCTATGACGATCGACCCGGACAATATCATGGACATCAAAGTCCTCGAAACGATCAAAGAAGGCCAATCAATTTACTCGGCAAAATAAACGCCGCGTGTTCAGCATCGCATCTGTATTGGTTCAGCGGAACGTGCGTAAAAGTGAGATTGGTTTAGCTTGTTGAGAGAGTTAAGGATGACAGTTCAGGCAACCTGGGGCTCTGCCCCAAACCCCGGGATTTTTCGCATGTGGCCATTAACAAGTGGTAACTTAAAAGGACACGCACCAGAGAAGTTGCCATTCGGGCCACACCAAGACATTTTTCGTCAAAGCATTTTTCGATTCGTCTCGGCTTTCGGGGAAAACGCAGTCACTAAACTGCTAGCATGCAACGTCTATTCGTATTTGAAGTTGTCTGGCCCCGTTCGGTTTTCCTTCGTTACGGTATTTGTCGATTCGTCTCGGCTATCGAGGAAAACGCAGTCACTAAACTGCTAGCATGCAGCGTCTATTCGTATTTGCCGTTGTCTGGCCCCGTTCGGTTTTCTTCTTCTGGCCCCGTTCGGTTTTCTTCTGGCCCGTTCGGTTTTCTCCCCACATGAGGATTTGTATAACATGAGCCGTCTACGGACCCGCAAGCACGATTCCGTGAGAGGGCTGGGTCGAGCATAATTACCCCGACTCACCCTGATCGCCTCCCAGAAACTGGCCTTGTCACACGTACGGATGTACGCATAGAATCCGGTCTGACGTACAATCGTACGCGATGGAAACTTGTCGACTGGTTGGTGGATGCATTTCCCCAATCCGGTCGCCTCAGTTCAGGATCAAGGAGCTACCGGATGGTTGATCGACCCGGATTATCTAAAGGCGAGATGGAAGTTGCTCGGGTGCTGTGGGAGGCCGGCCCTGCCACCGTTCGCGAAGTCTTCGAAGCGATTCCCGAGTCGCGAAAAATGGACTTCGCTACCGTGCAGACGTATCTGCGACGGCTCGACTCCAAAGGCTATGTCAGCTCGAAATTAAGTGGTAGGACGCGGGTCTATTCTGCACGCGCCAAAGCCCGCACTGTGATTCGCGACACCGTCGATGATCTGGTGCAACGCCTGTTTGGTGGCGATACAATGCCACTGGTTCGGCATTTGATCGAAGAACGCGGAATCGACGAGGCGGGCCTCGAAGAACTGCGAGGACTGGTCGATGAACTCGAAGGAGGGAAGAAGTAATGGAAAACGAACATCTTTCGATGTTGATCACGCAAACCTGGCAAGTTACTGTGTTGATTGCGATGGTTTGGATCACGGTTCGAATCTGTGCCACCAATCGTCCACATTTGGCTCACGCGCTGTGGGTGTTAGTTCTGTTCAAATGTGTGACGCCGCCGATTTGGAGCAGTCCAGCCAGCCCGTTCAGTTGGTTGAACACTTCGTCGCATGTCGCTCGTGCAACTAGCCCGTCGCCCAACTCTTCAGCCGGCAATGTTATTGAAGACGATCTTGTCGCCCCCATCGCAACCCCCGCGGAATCGTTCCGTGATCGCTCCGACGTGATTGTTGTGCACGTCAATCGTGACCAAGTCCCCAACCGATCTGCCAACGGCAGTCTCTCACGGACTGCCAGTCGGTCAGATGCGGAATCGCCATCGTTGTATTTCAATTGGCAATCTTGGCTGATCTTGATTTGGGTTAGTGGAGTCCTGCTCGGATTCATGACGACCTTGCTTCGCTTCGGCTGCTTTGTTGCTTGGTTGCGAAGCAAAGCAACCACTGCCGATCCGCAAATCAACGCCACTTTGCAGCGACTTAGTCGGCGACTCAAGATCAAACGAAAGGTGCGCGTGCTGCTGGCGGATCAACCGGTTGGCCCCGCCGTGTTCGGCCTGATACGTCCCACGATCTTGTTACCGGTAGCGATCGTTGGAAACAAAACGGCGGAAGAACTTGAGCCTTTGTTGGCTCATGAATTGATTCACGTACGGCGCGGTGACCTGTGGTGGGCCATGTTGCAAACGTTAGCAACCAGCCTGTTCTGGTTTCACCCGCTGGTATGGCTGGCTGTGAAGATGGTCACGCGAGAGTCAGAACGAAGCTGTGACGAGGAAACGGTAGCCAGTTTGGGCTGCCCACCCGCGACCTATGCGCGCGGACTGTTGGAAATTCTGGAACAAAAGCATCGTTTGCGCGTGGCTCCGGCGTTGCCGGGCGTGCGACCGGTGGATATCACGTCAGCTCGATTGGAGAGAGTTATGAAATTAGGAAATGGATGCCATCGCCGAACGCCTGTGTGGATTTGGCTGGTCATGTTTTTGTGTGGCGCCTGGGTGTTGCCCGGCGCTGCGTTTGTGTTGGCTCAAGATACAGCCCAACGTTTGCCAGAGGCGAACCAGCCGTTGCAGGATAGTTTGTATCTACCCCCCGGTCAGAAGTTGCCCGCGATTCCGGCAGAATTACAAGTAGAAGTACACGACGTCTCCATACTCTTGGCGAGGATTCGTGAAGCGGACGTCAGCGATCGTTCGCCCGAAGATCTGCTGATTCAACTTCTACCGCTCTCAGATCGGCCGAGTGTGAATGGTGTAATCGAAAATCCCTCGCCGCAAGTTCCTCGTCTCGCTCCGCCCGTCCCACAGGCGAATAACAACAATCCGCAGCCAAGTGTCAGCATCGAAGACGGGAAGCTGACGATTCATGGATCGGCCGAACAATGTCGGCTGGTTGCCAAGCGACTGGCTAAGTTTCACAAGTGTGGTTTCCAGCAAATCGTGGTGGAAACGAGAATGATCACGATGCCTACGCAACAAATGAAAGAGTTGGGGGTCGACTGGACGATCGCCCCAACAGGAGATGCTGACTTGATTGCGATCGAGCGAGAACCCAATGAAGATTGGGATGCAAGTCAGCCACAGGTTTTGCGAGCGAGTGTCAATTTTGAAATTGAGGAATTCGAACGACTCACGCCCGCCGGAGTTGTCAGTTCCAGCTATGTTGTGGCCAAGCATCGTCCCGTAGTATACGCCCTAATCAATGATCAACAATCTTCGGATCTCATTCAACACAGCAAAGGGAATACCAACAGCAACGTAGAGCAGGCTCCCACCGTGACGATGTTCAATGGCCAGACAGCGTCGATTCGGTACGGAGATTCGCGACCATTTGTGGTCGGTGTTGAGCGAGTCGCTGATCAGGACACTGGGAAATTTGCTTATCAGCCGATTATCAAGACCATTCTTGACGGCAAAGCAGTCAATTTGAACACGGAAATCCAGGACGAGGAAACGCTCAAGCTGAAGTGCGAACTCGTGATGTCTCAAATTCGCAGTGTCGAAACGATGGAGTTGCCGACACCTGCCGGTGAAGGGCCAGTGCAAATTCAAGTCCCGGAAGTCGAAACGACGACGATCCGATCATCGCTGGATATTCAAACGACGCAGACGCTGGTGTTGCATAGTCTCATTCTCAATGCCAAAAGAGAGAAAGAATCGCTGTTGGTCATGTTGCGTTGTCGAGTTCTTGATAGGTTTGCGAAGAAAGTCTCCGTGAGTTCGCCCGCCGCGGCAACGGAAGTCCGTCGCGAGGAATGCATTCCTTCAGCTGCCGAGTCCGGAGTGGTTCACATCCGAGCTGGCGCGCAAGGAGTTGAAGAAGAGGAGATGCAACTCATCGAAGCGCTGGGAGAACGGTTTCAACTATCCGGAGATGTGTCGTGCACCATCAACAATGCCAGGGCGAGCTTTTCGGGCAAAGATCTAGCGATTCAATTTGACGACGATGATCTTGTTGCCAGCGGATCGGAGGGTGATATTCAATTTGCTAAAGATTCGTTAGGCGCGATTTCACTGACATTAAAATTGCGTGGTAATGCCAAATTGAAGATTGTTGATTGTCTCGCTGCCGGTGAGGCCATCGAGTGTGTCGCTAGCGACGACACGGGCGAGCTACTAATCAAGGCTGACGGCAACGCTTCGTTTACATCAGCCGGGGCAAAAATGTCTGCCCGTTCGATTCACGTGGATGAAAACATGGAAGTCATCATGGAGGGTGAGGGCAACTTGATTCTTCCGTCAGACGACAATGAACCGCCGCTCGAACTTCGCGCTCAATGGATCCGCTGGAATGCGGCATCCAATGAGATCAACACGACGAAGCCACAACATGAAAAACGCTAACCAGCCGACTGAATCGTACGTGCCTATAGGAGGTGACTTTGGCATGCTCGTTTCAACTGCCGCACACGGTTTGTATTGGGTTTGTTTTTTCCATTTGGTAGGGAAACTTGTTGACTTGGGAATCGGATGGAGAATTGTATTGGAATCGATTCTGCCAGTGATATTATTTACTAGTTGGTATGCCGCCGTTCGACATCAAATTAGAGGCCCTTTTGTTTTTAGCGTTCTTGATATGTTTGCAATCAACTCAACGAAGTTCCTTCTATGTGCGGCAATAGCCGAGTTCACGATTGAGAAGTTCGCAAAAAGAGGGCACAAATAGGGGGTGTCAAGGTGCGTCGGCGTAAGCCGAAGAGGGGTCGCGAATGAAAGAGTCGTACGAGGTAAGACCTAGCCAATCGCCTTGACCCCGAGTGATGCGGAAGTTGCCATTCGGGCCACACCAAGACATTTTTCGTCAAAGCAATTTTCGATTCGTCTCGGCCTTCGGGGAAAACGCAGTCACTAAACTGCTAGCATGCAACGACTATTCGTGTTTGCCGTTGTCTGGCCCCGTTCGGTTTTCTTCGGTTTTCGCGCAGTTCGCGGCAACTTAACATCTGGCGGATGCGGTCGTTCCAGACTTCGACGTTGGACTCCAATCGCTCGAATACTTCGGCCACTCCAGCGTTCAAGTTCGCTTTGCCCGTGCGGAACAGCCGACTGGTGTAATCGACCAGCAACAGATAACTCCCCAGCGACAACGACTCGAGCATTCCTTCGCGGTTCGATGCAGGTACGGCGTTGGTTTGGCTGCGACGGTCTTCGATCGGCACCAACCAGTTGCCCTGCTCGATGTACCGGCGGCATTGCTTCCCGCGATACTCCCCTGGTGAGCCGCTGTCAATGAATCCAGTTGGTCTTGTTGTAGAATGTGAAGGACGGATCAAGGGACGGATCAAGGACACTCACCGGAACGGGGCGACTGGCACGTTGACTGGGACGGACGCACGAAACGACATAGTCGTCCATCTCGCGCCGTTTATGTTCGACCGCGTTGAGCGGAGTTCTTTCAGGTTCCGGCCAGATACGAAGCGAATTCTTGATGTCGGGTTGGAGTTCCGTGGAGCGCACCTTCCACCGCTGAGCATCCGTCGGTGGAACCACCGGTCAGTGGCTGTCCAGCGAGCGCAGCTCGACTTCTGAAGACGTCTGCGCCTGCTCGATTTGCGAGAAAATTCATGCGTACACGGTACAGCAATTGTTATGCTTAATCCGAAAACCACTCGGCACCGGATTGGAGAAATATTAACGATTCAAGCTTCAAGCTTGCGGAATGTTGAATGTCGTTTGACCGAAAATCGCTGCGGCTGACCACGACGGCAACGTGGTACGTCCCTTGTTTTGTTCATGAATTCCGCTGATTGCATTTCGGTCCATCGACCTGTCTAATGAAAACTTGGGGTATTCGAACCGCCTTACCACGAAGCAGTTTGGTTGAACTATGAAACAGGTCATGACGTTGATTCTACTGTCTGCCGGCAGCCTTCTGGTGGCAGGGCTTTGCTTGGCTGATGATGAGCTGAATCGCCAGGGTTTTGCGTTGGCCAAGCAGTACTGTTACCAGTGCCATAATGGAAGCGAGTTTTTTGACATCACGGATAACGTGGCGATGATCGAGGATGGTTACCTTGCAAAAACGGACGGCAACACAATCGATTTGGATGAATCCGAGGTGTGGCAAAGGTTGAGCAATAGTACGATGCCACCCGAGGGTCAACCGGCGCCGACGGCAGAGGAAAAGGAGCTGCTTCGAGAGTGGTTTGCGGCGGGAGCCGAAAAGCCGATACGCACCAAACGATCTTTTGTCAGCGAAACGGCGGTGCTCAAATCGCTGCTTGACGATCTGAAGTCAGTCCGTGAAGTTGACCGACAGTATCAACGATACTTTACGCTGACGCATCTGTATAACAACAACGAGCAGGTTTCGGACTTTGAAATGCGACTGTATTGCGCCGCGCTTTCCAAGGCGATCAACAGTCTCAGTTGGGAGCCTGAATTGGTCATCCCGCGCGCGATCAATGAGGAGCAGACCTTGTTCCGCGTGGACCTGCGAGATTTAGGTTGGGACAAGCGCACGTTATGGCGTGAGATTCTCAAGTTGTATCCGTATGGAATGACGCAGATGCATCATCCGGACACGGCCACGAAGGAAACGTTCCTGCAAATTGAGCAGCTGTCCGGTACACCGGTTCCGGCGATTCGTGGCGATTGGTTTGCGGTGCGGGCAACACGACCTCCGTTGTATCACACGTTGCTGGCGATACCGTCGACGGACAAAGAGTTGGAGGACAAGGTGGGGGTCGATTTCCTAAACGATTTTCAGCGCAATCGAATTAAGCGCGCGGGGTTTGCGGAGAGTGGTGTGTCGACCGCCAATCGATTACTGGACCGCCATCCGGCTCGCCTGGGCAAATATTATTGGAAGAGCTACGACTTCAAAAAAGACAACTCCCGGGCCAATCTGTTTCAGTTTCCGCTCGGGCCGAATTTTTCAGGCAATCCGTTTTCCGATTTCGCGTTTTCGCACGACGGAGGTGAACAGATATTCGGACTGCCCAACGGGTTGCAGGGTTACATGTTGATCGACAACGCGGGAAATCGAATCGATAAAGGCCCGATTGAAGTTGTGCGAGATCGCAATGAAACGGCCGGTTCGCCGGAGGTGGTCAACGGGATTTCCTGCATGGCTTGTCACGCCCATGGCATGAGACAATTCAAGGACACCGTCCGTCTGGCGGTGGGGGTTTTTGGTGAAGCCAAGGAGAAAAGTCTGGAGTTGTTTGTCGCTCCGGAGGAAATGGATCAGCTGGTCACCCAAGACGAGGCCCGCTTCATGGCGGCTCTGCAGGAAACGATTGGATCGTTCCTGCAAGTTGAGGAAGACCGGGAACGGAAGCTGCGTGACTTTGCCGAACCGATTACGGCCATTGCTGCGATCTATGAACGGGACATGACTTTGACCATGGCAGCGTTTGAATTAGGTATGGAAAACGCCGACGAACTCAAGTCCGCTATTCGCTTCAACCCGGAATTGAAGACCTTGGGTCTGGGTGCCTTGGAACAGGGAGCGTCGATCCAGCGAGATCATTGGGAAGATTCGCGCCAAATCAACTCGCCGATGCAGAAGGCCGCGCGCATTCTCGATCGAGGCGAGCCGTATCGTGCGTTTTGATATTTGCGGTACTTGTTTATTTCGTCCCCAGTTTTTTGGAGTGAAGCGGTTATGGGCCAGTCGAATCGTGATTTAATCGTGCGACAGTTCGTTGGCCTGTTGGTGGCGCTCAGTTTCACACTCCCCACGGCAGCGAACCAACTGCAACTGGAGTTGACGCGGGTGGCAAAGACAGTGAAACAGATTGCCGATGCAGAGGGCGTTGACTCGGTCTCGATCGGTCGGTTTTCCGGGCCGCCGACGGTTCCGTCGGATGCTAACGCCGGCTTGAACATGGTCTTTCGGCAGGAACTTGAGCGAACTGGTTTGAAAATCACGCGACGGGCCAGTATCGGCATCAAGGGCGAATATTTTATCGAACCGGACTTGAATGACTCGGACCACGCCCACGAACCGCTGGCCGTAAGGATCGATATTCAATTGGTCGATGCGTTTGGTAAGGTCTTGACCAAGCTCGATTTCCGCAGCGACACTAGCAAGGAAGAGCTCAACCAGCCAGCCGGCTTCCAGCAAGGAAAGACAGTTGCCCGCGTAACCGATGCCAATGACATAGTCGCATTGCTGGGAGCGAACGTTGCCCTGCCGCCGGACTTGGATCTCAAGAGCCGTCAGGAAGTTTTCAAAAAAGCACTGCTCAATCCAACCTGTTTTCTGAGCGGTTCGCAAGTCATGTTGGATGAACGAAGTCCGTATGCCCTGGAAATCCTGGTCAAACGCGGCGAGGAGTATCAGCCGCTAAAACCAACGCTGGAAGAGGGGCTGCCCTTTGTCAATCTAAAAAAGGGAGATGTCTATGCGATCAAGCTCGTCAATCGTTCGCAGCATGATTCGGCCGTACGAATTTCCATTGACGGATTGAATTCGTTTGCCTTTGCCGACAATTCGGATTTTCGTTTCCTGATCGTGCCATCCGGACAAGAGCCGTTGATCAAGGGATGGTACCGAACCAGTACCAAAGTGGATACGTTTCTGGTGGGATCAATTGCCAACAGCGCGGCTGCCGAGCTGAATGCGGACACTTCGGGGGTCGGCACGATCACCGCCAACTTTGCTGCAGCATGGGAAGAGAATGCGCAACCGCCGGCCGATGAGCTGTCAGCCAAGTTGCTGGCCAACCGCGGAGAAAAACTGGCGACTGGACGTGGGCCAGCCGCCGAGCAAAACAGCAAACTCGTGCTCCGGCATATCGGTGTTCCCCGCGAAGCCATCAGTATTCGATATTCGCTGGACTGAGTAGCTCTTTATTTTGTAGTCAAGCCTGATTTGAGGGTTTCATCATGCGCAGTTCGATCGGAGTGGCTGATGTACTTTGGCATCGTTGGCTTTGGATTGGGCTGTTCAGTATGTCTCTGGGGACGGCCAGTGTTCAAAGCACTTCGGCCCTTCAGGTTGACACCACCCAAGCGTTGCAATTGGCTGAAGAAGGGCAACGACGCCTGGAAAACGAGGACTTCCTCGGCGCCAGCCAGTCATTTGAGGCCTCTCTGAAGTTCGATCAGAACAATGGTCTGATCTGGCATCAATTGGGATATGCCTACTTTAAACAGGATCGCCAGCGGGACTCGATTGGCTGCTTTATGATCGGCGCGTCATTTGATGCCAGTCGCGATAGTTGCCTCTATAATTTGGCTTGCCACTTTTCGTTGGCACAAGAGTCAGAGTTTGCTATTGATTATTTACGGCAGTCTTTTCTCGCCGGTTACAACGACTTTGAACATATCGATAGTGATCCCGACCTGGACTTCGTGCGCGAGCTGCAGGAATTCAAAGACCTGGTGGCCAACGCTCGCAATGGCTTGACTGCGACACCCGAACAAGCCTCAGCCGACGCAGCTGAGCAGAACAAACTTGCCGGCTTGTCGCTGCTGGAAGCTGAGCTGTATCAGCTGGCGAGCGAAAAACTTCTCAAATCCCTCGAGTCGGACGAGCAGAACGACGAAGTCTGGTTGTCAGCGGGATATGCCATTCAAATGTCTGGCGCACTCGATCAAGCGGAGCGATGCTATCGGCAAGCGGTGAACCTGAATCCAGCCAATGTTTTGGCTTGGTACAATCTGGGCTGCATCTCTTCCTTAAAAAACAACCCGGATGAAGCCTTCCGACATCTGGAGTTGGCGTCGAAAGCTGGATTCGATGACGTTGCGCAAATGCAGAGCGATACCGATTTGGCCAACGTCCGCGGCGATGCGAGATTTTCGACTTTGTTGGCAGCAGTCCAAGTCAACTCGGCCAAAAAGTCTGAAAATGAGTCGGGCGAGCTGGCCGGCGGAGATCACGAATCGATCCCGGCTGGGAATACGCTGAATTCAACCGCGACGACTAATTCGACCTCAAACAGTGAGATGCTCGCTGACCTTTCCAGTCCTTCCAAGACTCTAGAAGAAGCCATTGCCAAATTGACGCGTCAGATGCCGCGTTTGATGCAGCTTATCAATCAGGGAAAAAGCTTTGAGGTGATGGTTTCGATTCGTGGATTCGTCGACGGTTCGCGAAATGTGATAGGAGGCCAACCAGAATTTGGCATCATCCTGGGAATGCTGGCGACCGCCTACGCCCAGATGAATGATTTTCGCAACGCGCGACCGTTTGCTGATGAAGCCGTCAAGCTGATCGGTGCAAGCGAGGGAAAACAGTCCCCCAGATATTGGGACGCGCTGGAACTACAAGCTGGAATCATCATGGAATTGCTCGATTTTTCTGCAGCGCGGGCGATCTTCGCAGACGTCGCTGAGGCGAAGCGTCAGTCCTTGGGAACCGGCGATGTGAGCTACGCGTCCAGTGTGATCAATGAAGCATTTGCCAGTGCGTTTCTGGGATATGCTGAAAGTCGGATTGTCAATGTCGAACAGGCTCTGAAAGTCATCGCGAACAAGTTGGGCAAGACGAGTCCCGGCTATTTGGATGCCCTCAGTCGATCCCAGCGGTTCTATATTCAGGCCAATCTCCGAGATCGAATCGAACAAACCATCTCGGAAATGCGCACCTTGGCCGAAACTTCGACGCAGCCTGAAGTTCAGGTGCTTGCCCGACTGCAGATTGCCACGTATCTCTCGAGTCAGGCACGGCTCAATGAAGCCCTGGTGTTGATGGAAGAGGCCATCCGCATTCAAGAGCAGCAGCAGGCAATGAAGTCTTTTTTATTCCTTCGTTGTCAGCTGTTCCTGGCAATGCTACATGCGAACATGACCGATTGGTCGAAAGCCGATTCCGTGCTGGTGCGGGCGAAACAATCCGTCATTGATATGTTCGGGGCCGAAAGTGTTGATAATGCCGGTATTTTGCATTTGCTGGGAGAAGCCAAGGCCGGTCAAAGTGCCTATGCCGAAGCCGAGAAAAATTTTCTCGACGCGACGGCAATACTTCAGCGTGTCTCGGCAGAGTCTCATCCGAACTTGGCAATTGTTTCGATCAGCCTGGGGAAGCTGTACGTGCGAATGGGAGCCCGGCAACGAGCCGAACCTCTATTCATCAAGGCGGCCAAAATTCAACGTGACATTTTTGGAGCGGAAAGTGCCCAGCATTCCGAAGTCTTGCACCTATTGGGAATCTACCACACGGGGGCGGGAAATTTTCAGAAAGCGGAACGTAACCTAAAAGAAACATTGCAGATCGCGGAAAAAATTTTCGGTGATGGCAGTCCACACATTGCCGCCGTGCAGCGCGATCTGGCCAGGTTGTACGTTAAATCCGACGAACTGGACAAAGCCGAACCACTGCTGAAACAGGCCATGAAATCGTTGGAAAAAGAACTCCCGCAATTGAAAGCCGAGTGTGCTTCGGATCTTGGCGACCTCTACGCGCGGAAGCAAGAGTATTCCCTGGCCGAGCAAATTCTTTTGGAAAGTGAGCGGACGCTGGAGCGGGCCGTTGGTAAGGAAAATGAATCGACGGCCGCCACAATGTTGCGGTTGGGAGAAATGTATCGCCAGAAAGGCGAACTGGAGAAGGCGACTCAATGGTATCAGGAGAACCGCGTCAGCGTGCGGCAACATACGGCGCGCGTGCTGCCGGGGTTGTCGACCGACCTTCAACTGAACTACCTGGAAAACGAATTTCAACCGAGTTTTCACAGCAGCCTGGCGTTAGGTTACACCTTGCGCGACAACCAACGAGCCAGAGTTCTTTCAGCCGGTTGGTTGCTCAATGGCAAGGGGCTAGTCCAGGAGGTGCTGGGCGAGGGGGCTTTGTTGTCGTCTTCCGAGGCGGCACCCCTGGTCTTTGAACTGCGCGCGGTTCGGGACGAAATGGCAAAACTGACCCTCAACCTCGAATCCGATTCGCAGAAACGCAAACGGCAAATCGTGCAGGTAGCCGATCTGGAAACGCGGCAGCGAGATTTGGTTCAGCGCATTGCAACCAGCAGCGGTACACGCAATACGGCTCAACCCTGGGTGTCCGTTGGCCAATTGCGAGAATCGTTGCCATTTGGCACAACGCTGGTCAGCATCGCCCGATTCAGTCGCGACTCCGATCCCCAAGTGGACGCGAAGGTCGCGGCCGAAGCCAAATCAACGGAACATTATGTAGCGTGGATCATCCCTTCGATCGGCGATGGTGAAGTCGAAATTGTCGATCTCGGTCAAGCGACGGAAATTGACGCTTTGATCGAAGACGTTCGCACGGCGCTTCAGCAAGCCGGAAAGCGATTATTTGAAGTCGGCGAAAAAGATGCCGCTCGCGAGTTTGCAGCGCCAATGTCGAAACTTTCCGAGCGGATCGTACAGCCGCTGTGGAAATTCCTGGGCAAGACCGAACATCTGATCATCAGCCCGGATAGCAATCTCTGGTTGATTCCATGGGCTGCTGCGTTAATTCCGATCGACAACAATTCAGTGGAGTCCGGGCAATCGGTGCCGGAGAATAACCAAGACAAACAGTTTTTGATTGAGCGGTTTCCGATTAGTTATGTCATCAGCGGGCGAGAGCTGGTGGCAACGAGTACCACGCGCTCGCTGATCAGCCCTGCAGCCATCTTTGCCGATCCGGACTTTGATTTGCAAGCCAGTTCGCGAGAGGGTGAGGCCGAGCAGAGTGGAGAACGGAGTCTTTCTGGACTGAAGTTCAACCGGTTATTCGGAACAGCTGAAGAGGCTCGTGCCATCAAAAGCCTGGTCGAAAAGTTCCATGGTGAAACTCCGACGGTTTACCTTCAAGCTGATGCGACCGAGTCGACGCTGAAACAGCTTCATCGTCCGCGGGCGTTGGTCATCAGCACTCACGGATTTTTTGCCGAAGCAAGTGAGTCTCAAACCAGCGATTCCCGGACCAACCTGCCTGCCGCCACCGTTCGCGGAGAATCAGGACAGGTCTTTGAGAATCCTTTGCTGCGGTGTGGACTGGCGTTGGCGGGTTGCAATCTGAAACAGTCAGATTTGGAAGGCGTGGAAGATGGTATTCTGACCGGTTTGGAAATTGTCGGCACCGATCTCCGCGGCACGGAGTTGGTGGTGCTGAGTGCCTGTGAGACTGGCGTTGGACAAACAAGTCAAGGTGAAGGAGTCGCCGGGCTACGTCAAGCGTTCCAGCAGGCCGGCGCGGAATCGGTCGTCGCATCGTTGTGGAAGGTGCCCGATGTCGAAACCACCGAATTGATGACACTCTTTTGGAACGGGTTGTCCGAAAACCAAGCCAAGCCGATGGCCCTGCGGCAAGCTCAGCTAGACATCATCCGAAATCGGCAAGCCAAACACGGGGCTGCACATCCCTGGTACTGGGCTGCTTTTACACTCACCGGAGCGCGCTAATCGATAAGCCTGAACATTGGCTAGCCTCAGCGTCGCGGCGTTTTCGAGATTTTCTGGGTTTGCGGCAGTCGAGTTCGCATTCGTTTGAGTGAACGCGGGCCGGGCCTGGGCCGGGTTGTTTTGGTAAACTGTCGACGACCGAATCAATTTTTTTGCCAATGAGGTGCATCCGATGGGCCCACGACGAAACATTCAGCGGTGCTGCATTGCTATTTTCAACGGGCCCCGATGCTTCGTCCCACCATGCTTCGTCCGATTTTTTCTTTCGAGTTTTTTGCTGACTTTGCCTCTCCTCTCGCATGCCGCAACTACCGACGATTGGATGCAGGAAGCAAAACGAGTGGTATTTTTGGGGGACAGCATTACCTACAGCGGTGAATACGTGGCGATGCTCGGGGCCGCCATTGCCGTGGAATTTCCGGACCGCGAGATCGAGTTACTCGTTCTCGGCCTGCCCAGCGAAACCGTTTCGGGACTATCCGAACCGGGACATGCGGGTGGTCGATTCCCGCGTCCGAATCTGCACGAGCGACTGGATCGAGTGCTCCAACAAACTCATCCGGATTTGGTGATCGCCTGTTACGGCATGAACTGTGGAATCTATCACCCGTATTCCGACGTGAGATTCGAAGCCTACCGACAGGGGATGCGCAAGTTGTCCCAACAAGTCCGCGCGGCGAATTCCCGATTGGTGCTGTTGACGCCCCCGGTATTTGATTCCACACCGATTTTGCAACAGACTTTGCCCGCCGGCGAAGTCGAATATCGGCAGCCCTATCGCGACTACAACCAGGTCCTCGATCTCTACTCCGCGTGGCTCGTTGCGGCTCAAGACGAGGGTTGGCAGGTGCTGGATATTCATACGCCCATGAACCGGTTCCTTGCCGAGCAACGGCTAACCGACTCAAACTCCAGTTTTACTTTGGCCGACGATGGCGTGCACTTGAACCGACAAGGGCATTGGTTGATCGCCGGCGAGTTGATCCGAACATTGGGAGCAGTTCGAGTCGACGTGGAGGCAAATAAAGTCGAAGACGGGTTTGCCGCCGTCGGAGTGATCGATCCGTTGCTGGACCGAATCAAACAGCGGCAAAAGTTGTTAACCGACGCTTGGTTGAGTGCCGTTGGTCACCTGCGGCCAGGCATGAACCAAGGCTTGCCGCTGGACCAAGCGAACGAGCAAGCTCAAACGGTCCAGCTGGAGATTCGGCAGCTGGCCAATGCAATCGCACCCTTCCCTGGCACAAAGTCCGATTGGCATGGATTTCGGCGTTTCGATTTTGACGTCCACGGCAAACACGCGACTGTCGTTGTGCCGCAGCGTCTGGCGCCAGGCAAACCGTGGGTATGGCACGGCGAATTTTTTGGGCACAAACCCGAACCCGATATCGAACTATTGAAGCGTGGTTTTCATATCGTCTATCTGCAAGTTCCCGATCTATTGGGATCGCCCACAGCGGTCTCGCACTGGAACGATTTGTATCGTGAATTGACCGACAAGTATGCGTTGGCGAAGCGGGTCGGGTTGGTCGGGCTGAGTCGGGGCGGGCTGTATTGTTACAACTGGGCGATCGCCAATCCTGACAAGGTCGCTTGTATTTACGGCGACGCGCCGGTTTGTGATTTCAAAAGTTGGCCTGGAGGGAATGGCCAAGGAACACGGAGCGAGGGCGATTGGGCTCGAGTGTTGGAAACCTATGGCTTCAAATCCGACGCTGAAGCGAGAGCTTACACGGGCAACCCCGTCGATAATTTGGCACCGTTGGCGAATCACAAAATTCCGTTGCTGCATGTTTTTGGCGATGCGGACGAAGTCGTTCCGTGGCATGAGAACACGGGAATCGTTGCGTCACGATATCAAGCCCTGGGCGGTGAAATTCAATTGATCCGCAAATCAGGAATTGGCCACCATCCTCACGGGCTCGATGATTCGACACCGATCGTCGATTTTTTGGATTCAAATTGCCGAGGCGGTGCTGACCACCGAGGCCGAAATTACTAATGAACGGTGACGTACGTTCGATGCGATCAGAAAAATTATCTAAATTCCAAGTTTTTTGGTGTGACAAACAACTTGATTTCCGGCCCGGATAACAATGGTTGAGTCAAGACTTGAATCACGCGTTAACGCAATCAATTAAAATTTGGGATCACGCGGATTCGAGGTGAGCAACTATCATTGGACCTCGAGCTGTGATGAACAACAGTTTCGAGATGCCGGTTTCGGAAAGACCTCGGAAATGCATGCGACGCCAACTTCATCGATACGATTGCTCGAACAAGCGCGAAATGGCGATGCCGATAGTCTCGGAATGTTACTGCGGAAATACTTTCGTTACCTCAACAGCTTGTCCGCCAGCCATCTCGACCCGCGCATCCGATTGCGGGTTAGTCCGTCGGACCTGGTCCAAGAGACGTTGCTGGAAGCGCATTGCGATTTCCCCAAATTCGTGGGAGCGTCGTTGGAAGAGTTTACGGGTTGGCTGCGAAAAATTCTGTTCAACAACTTGTCTCGGGCGGTTGAAAACCACATTTTGGCCGGCAAGCGTGATGTACGTCGACAGCAATCACTGGATGAACAGGCTCCCGGAAAAAGCTCAACCCAACGTTGGGATCGGATCCTCCAAGGTGACTGCCCCCCGGCCAGCGCAGTTTTTAGACAGAACGAAACCTTGAGTGCCTTGACGCGAGCTATCGGTCGACTACCCGATGATTACCAATTGGTTATTCGTCTGCGAAACTTCGAGGGTTTGACCTTCGCCAGTATTGCTTCGCGGTTAGATCGCAATCCAGGCGCCACACGGATGTTATGGATTCGAGCGGTCGAACGATTGCGCAGCCTGATGGCGCCGGACCTGGAACAATAATTCACTATTCCATCGCGATGAAGATCGCACCAATAACCAAGTGTAGAAGTTGGAAACCACGATGAAGGCCACACCGTCTCGAACGAATGAAGTCGATGTCAGGGCATTGGACGAGCAACCGGGCGATCACGATCTCTCTGGTTTATTCGACCAGTATGCTGCCGCCATGGATCAAGGAGACCTGGAATTGGCGGAATCGATCCTCGACACTTTTCCGGAGATGACCAACGACTTCCAGACCCAATTGCGCGGACTTTATCTGTTGGGAAAAACGTCTTGGGAGCAGCAGGAGCGGGCAACCTCCGCGTCGGACATCGAGCCTCGACGATTGGGAGACTTTGATATTGAGTACGAATTGGGCCGCGGGGGTATGGGGATTGTTTACGCGGCGCGACAACGATCACTTCAGCGACGTGTGGCGTTGAAAATTCTTCCGTTCACGGCGGTACTCGACCCCCGCCAGGTCGCGCGATTTCGAAACGAAGCCCAAGCGGCCGCTTCCTTGCATCATTCCAACATCGTTCCGGTCTATGCCGTCGGTTGCGAGCGGGGTGTGCATTACTACAGCATGCAATTGATCGAAGGCCAATCACTGGAACAGTTCCTGAGCGATCTCCGGTCGCAAGCGAGCGAGTTGAGTACGGATGCGCCAAGCCAAGACTCCACTCAGGAAGGGATCAGCACATTGCATTCCATCCGCTCGACCAATTACATCCACAAGATTGTGGAGATTGGTGCCTGTGCCGCGGCGGCCATTCACTACGCTCATCAGAACGGCATCGTACATCGCGACGTGAAGCCTTCCAATTTAATGTTGGACCAAACAGGACAGGTCTTTGTGACGGATTTCGGTTTGGCCCGTTGTCAGAGTAATCCCGGTTTGACGTCGCAGGGAGAACGATTGGGAACGATTCGATACATGAGTCCCGAGCAGGCGACAGGGAGATCTCATGAAGTCGATTTTCGCACAGACATTTATTCTTTGGGTGTGACCCTGTATGAATTGTTGACGCTGAGAGCTCCTTTTCTGGACGAGAACCGCGGGGATTTGGTAGACGCCATTGAACGGGGAAATGCGGCAGCGCCCCGAAAACGAAACCCGGCGATCCCCGTTGACCTGGAGACAGTGATCGCCAAAGCCATGGCAACCGTTCCCGAAGATCGTTATTCAAGCGCTCAAGCTTTGGCCGACGACCTGTTCCGTTGTCTCTCGGGGAAACAAGTCTTGGCGCGCCGCCCATCGAGACTGGAACGGGTATCGAAGTGGTTGGCGCGACATCAGCGAGTCGTTCTGGCGTCCAGCCTCGCGATGCTCACCATGACCATCGCGGCGATGGCGATCGCCACCATTTTCAACGGCCTGTGGCAACGGGAAAGACAGGCGTCGTCCAACGCCAGATTTTTTTTGACCCAGGCCAACAAGACCGTGGAACGCTTTGGCCGATTAACGCGCGAACCCCTGGAGTCGATCCCTGGAACCGACCAGATTCGCACCAAGCTGGTTGCGGAAGCAATCGGTTACTATCAAGACTTCTTGCGATTTGCTGAACAGCAGCCGGGCCTCGAGTGGGATCGAGCGCGAGCCACCGGGGAACTGGCTCGATTGTTTACCAGCGCTGGCGAAGACGCGGAGTCGATCGAACATTTTCGCTTGGCCATCGAGCGATTGGATGCTTTGGACATTGATCCGAGTCAACAACAACAGGCGACCACCGAGCGCGCAATTTGCTTGAATCAACAAGGGCTGGCCTGGCAACGAGTCGGGCAGCAAGGGCCGGCTGAATCGTCGTTGCACGAGGCGATCCGGACGTTCTCGACGTTACAGGAAAGTGTCTTTGACGACCCAGAAATCCTGGCAGCGTTTGCGCAAGCGCAAGCGAATCTGGGAAGTTGGTTGCAGAACCATGCCGATCCGGCAGAAGCCCAACAGTGTTTTGCTAGTGCCCTGAGGTCGATCGAAAACGCTGGCGAGTCTTATTTGATCGACATCACGCTCCGCAGCGCGTATTTCAAAATTCAAGGGAACTACATCAGCCTGTTGGCTACTGCGGATCCCGGCCGGGCGGAACTGGAATTGCCTGAAATGATTCGGCAGTTGCAGTTAACCAACGAATTGTTGACGGGAGAGAGTGTGAGTGGCATGAGTTCGAGGACTGATTCAGTGGAACGGGAACTGCTGCGAGAGAACGCGCAACATATTGCGGACTTGCAAAACAATTTTGCAGTCGTCCTTTGCCGACAGAAACGCTGGGACGACGCGTTGGTCGAAGCGGAAGCGGGTTACGCGTATTGGAACCAACGCCACGATCAAACTCCACTGGACTCGATTGCGACGGAACATCTGGGAACAGTTACCAATACACTCGGAGAGATTGCCTGGCACCAGAATTCACTCCAGGCAGCCGAGAGTTGGTTCCTGACAGCCGAACAACTGCTGAAGGTTTTGGTGGAACGGCAGCCCGTCCGCGCGGAATTGTTGAGCCGATTAGCAATGGTTTATCACAATCGGGGATTATTGGCGGCAAAAAAACAGGACCGTTCAGCGGCCTTGGAATTGATTCGTTCTGCAATTCAGTTTCAGGACCGGGCTCGAACTGCTGCTCCAACGAATCGCAATTATGTTCGATTGTGGGAACTGCATCGCCAGGTGGAAATCCAGTTGACCGAATTGGAACCTGTGAGCCGGTTTCAACCGCCGCTGGGCCAATCTCGGATGGCCACGAACGAGACCCGGACAAATCAGGCATCTGATCATCCAATGGAGATCAGCCGATGAACAAGCCAGTTCAAAAACCACTGCGATGCCGCAGGATAGCACACGGCTCAACGAGTTCACCATTGGTGTTTTTCCAATTGGAATCCAGACAGTTGTTGGCCGCAGATCTGACGAATTTGATACCTGTTGAAATGAGAAGTTTCGGAAGTACGATCGCTTCGCATGCAGGTAGTTTGTCGTCGGCGGGACTGCACAATTGTGGACCGGATCTACAGGGACCCCAACAATCCAACGCGACCAACGCAGGCGAAAACGCCGAGACGGGAGCTCCCGGCCCTGTTGGTCCGAGCACAAATCCGTCCACAGGCGTAGTTGATGCGTCGGATACAGAAATCAGCGATGACGACCATGACGCTGGGCACGATGATCATTGTGGAGGGGCGCTAACAAACTATCCTGTCGGTCCGGGTTCCGCTTCCGACAATCTTTCGACCAACGAAGTGATTCATGATTCCGGTTCGGCAACGGTCGATCGTTTCCTTGTCCAAGGTGGCAACCCCCAGTGGAACGGACTTGCCCAAAATAATTCGAATGTGGCAAATGTCGGTGCGCCTATTTCGAGCATCCAGTTCCAGGAGAATTCGCCAAACCAATCGACGAATCAAAATTTGGCGATCGCCCAACAACGGGGTGTCGGCCAGGCACCAATTGATCCGTTGAATTCCGGACTTCTGACCGAGTTGACACCGGTGTCTTGGCTTTCGTCGATTGACGATTCGCCGCTGCAGAGCATTCCGTTGAACCAGGTGGAATTGCCGACACAACGGGACAATTATTTTTCCGAACTGGAACAGGACCAAGCGACGGGTTTTCAGACTCAAGCCACGACTTCATTTGCCGCTCGTACCGGACATATCGAAAGCCAACAGTTGTTTGCCATCAGCCAAACCAACCAGGAATTGGAGCTGGTCACAATGATCGTCGATGCGGATTTCGCCCAGACACCAACCCCGAACGAGTTTCCGATTCCCAGGGTGGACGTTCAAGTTAACTTGGTAGCACGACCAATCTCATCTGACCAACCAGCGGCACGTCAGCAATGCGAGGTCGAACTACAAGAGATCCTGGCAGATCGCTTTGAATTCAGCGTCCCAATTCAAATTGGTGTGACTCAGTCCGAAGAGTTGTTGGCCGTGCAGCGGAACGAGGGATTGCGCGCTTGGGTCCCCACGAATCTGGTTTGGCTGGCGTCGGCCGTAGCTCCCATCTATTTGTCTTTGGTCAACGCCGTGTCGCCCCGGCATGCAGCGCGGCCTGCGCAACCGGTTCTCGAAATCAAACGCGGTCAAAACCCACCGCCAGTTATTCAGGATTGAAAACCGCTTCCATTGAAGAATGCTTATTTCCTGGCAAAAGGCGCAATCTTCAACCTGTCACTTCGAGTTCAGAAAGGTGGCACCAGCAGCTGGTTGATAGCAATTTTCACGGAATTTCGCCGTTGATGCAGGTTTTTGGCTAAACCAGTCGTTGAAAATCCAGTAATTTGGTCGAAGAAACTAATCGCGAGTGACAAGTACCACGAAAGTCGGCCCTGTATTCCAGAGGAACACAGTTCCTCGATTTCTGTCCAAATCGCTTCGCTCGCCGGCCTCCTGAATCTAAAGGTTGATTTTGATCGCCAGCCGGAACCTGGGAAATCAGGTGTTGTCGATGGGGTCTAACATTTCAAATTTTCATAACAGTAAGTGGCATCCTCATGCAAAAAAGATCGAACAAAAATAGACGCGGTATGCTGATTTATGACGGCTTGGAAAAACGTTTGGCGTTGAATGCAGACATGGGTGGCGCTCAGGCTCAGGTATTGACTCAAGTTTCCGATGACCAATTTGACGACCAGGGCCGATTGGCGTATTCAAAAATATCCTACTTCTCTGACGCCAATGTATTAGCCGATCCCTATCGGATCGACAATCAATCGTGGCGCTACCGTGACGACGGACTGGTCGACTCAATTACGACGGATTCGGATCTGAACGCAGATGGTTCGATTGATTCCCGCCAATTGCAGACCTATCAATACAACGAGAATTCGGGATTGCTTGGAATTCTGCATGAGAGCGACAACGACTTGGATGGAGCCTATGACGATTCTAACCTGGAGTCCCTAGGCGGTAGCGACGGTGACCAGTTCCGTCAGGAGACCAACGAAATCCTGGATGACCAAGGTCGCGTGACGAGCTCGACGACAACTTACTATCAAGGTGACAGTGTTGATCCGTACTCCATCGAAACCTTGGCGTGGAGCTATCTGGAAGACGGCAGAGTCAACACGCTAAGCACGGCATCGGATTCGAATGCCGATGGCGTGGTGGACTCCCTCCGCATGGAAACCTACCAATTCAATGAGAATTCCGAGTTGGTTGGAATTCTGTACGAGAACGATAACGATGGAGACGGAGTTTACGAAGACTCTCATCAGGAAACAATTTTCGTACCGGATCCCAACATTTTGGTGGACCCAATCCGTCAGGAAACAAACGAAGTCCATGACGACCAGGGCCGCTTGATTGGTTTGACGACATCCTACTATCTCGGAAATAGTGTTGATCCATACTCCATCGAGACTCAAACTTGGAGCTATCTGGAAGACGGTCTGGTCGATACGCAAGCCACGGCATCGGATTCGAATGCCGATGGTGTAGTGGACTCTCGCCAACTGCAGACTTATCAATACTACGAGAATTCTGAGTTGATCGGAATTCTGTCCGAGTACGATAACGACGGAGACGGGATTTTCGAAAGCAGTTTCGATTCGGGATTAGGTTGGGGAAATGGAGGAATTTCCGGAACCGGTGGTGACGGCCTTTTCATGTCGTTAGGTGCCAGTTTGACCCCGGAAACAGTTCTGGACTTTCCAGCGGCTTCCCCGATTTCCAGCACGAATGAATCGGTCGACGTGAACCTTTTGAGACGGGTGGACCATCCTTCGGTAATCGTGACTCTTGAAGCTTCGGACTCTGTCGCTCCAGACGTTCTGGTGGCCGATATTAGCCAGCTCAACTTGACTGCGTTTGTTCTTGCCGGGCCGACGTTCGGTGTTGCCTCGGCAACAAGTGACGTTACGGACAGCAATCGCGATCCATTGTCGCTGCCGATCGTGAGATCGTTGTCATTGGCCAGTGCCGTAGTCTTGGCCGACGAAAATACACAGTTTGGTCTAACCTTCGAGTCGTCACAGGAAAAGTCTTTCGCCGTGGAATCTTCAACCGGGAAATTGGGCAGCTTCAATGACGATTTTTTCGCCAGCTTTGAATCACTGTCATCTTGGGGATAGTTTCCAACAACAGCAACTCTCCAAAAATAAGACCATCACGCTTGGGCTCCACCGGCCTGAGCGTTTTTTATTGACAGCGGGCCGATTGGCAAACCGACTGCGGCCACAGCAGAACACATGGTTCCAACCTATGCCGTCGACAGAGTATCGTCGCCGAGCCAGTCTATGAATGTGCGTTGAGAATATGCGTTGACTCACCTAATTTGTTTCGCCGCCATCCACATCGAGATACTTGTACCAATTGTGAAACTGTTCGGTGGCCTTGAAATTCTTCAACGCGGGGTTGATCAGGTATTGCCGGACGCGAGCCATTGAGCCGATAAAGGGACGGTCCGCGTCGATGAGAGCCAACATTTTTGTCAGGACTTCGGTTCGCTCAGGGCCGGCCGAAAGTGTACCGAGCTGTTCATAAAGTCGATCGAATTCCGCATTTTGATAATTGAAGTGATTCTGGCCCGGTGAAGCATTCGGTCCATAAAACAAAGCCAGGTTGTTTTCAGGATCGGGATAGTCGGAAAGCCAGGAAAAATAAAACAATTGGGCTTGGCGATTATCGACTTGCTGCATGTATTCCGAAAAATCTGCCAGTTGCAAACGAAGTGTGACCCCGAGAGTCGAGAATTGTTCGGCGGTCAATTCAGCCATTTGCTGTCCCGGAAATTGCCTGGATAAATGATAGTCAATTGTTGGTAAACCTTGTCCGTCGGGATAACCCGCTTGCTTCAACATGGATTTGGCCTGTTTCAATCGCTCTTCGTTCGCGCCAATTGGAGAAACGGTTTCGGTCGGCGGCAGTGCGAGGCCAGGCGGGAGTGGCCCGCCGTAAATTTCACATTCGCTGTGATAAAACCGCGCGCTCAATTCATTCCAATCGACAACCAAAGCCAAGGCGCGTCGCAGGTTTCGTTTTTCTTCTGAGTAACCCCCCACGAGCGGGTCTTCCATGTTGAATCCGATGGCAATCCAATCTAGCAACGGCAACCGCTGATGTGTGATTCCCTCGTCGAGGTAACCAGGATTAAGTGATTTTGTTTTTTGATCAAACGCTTCTTCGAGCGACGTTGCCGGGACGGTCGTAAAACCCAACTTGCGGCTGCGAAAATCCAGCCACATCGGTTGAGTCGTTGGATAAAACAGCGTTTCGATTCGATCCACCAGCGGCAGTTTTTTTGCAGCCACCGATGTGCTTAACAAGGTTCCGTTTCCAGGCGAATATTCCAGCGGCAAGAACTGTTCGTGATAATTCGGATTTCGATTCACGATCATGCTGCTTGGGCGATTCCAATCACTTTCCTGCAGCGTGAACGGCCCGGTTCCGACGGGGTGTAAAGCAAAGTGGGTCCCATATTTTTCGACGGCCTCGCGAGGCACGATCGACATTTGGAACATGGCCAAGGTCCAAAGAAATCGCGGGGTGGGTGAGGCCAGCGTAACCGTAAACTCGTAATCGTTGATCTTTTGAAATCCGGCGATGTCGGCCGCGTAGTTGAACTGACCTGTTTGCTCGGCCCGCCCACGCTCGGCATCCAGCCCGACAATCGTTTGTTTCAATAGCTTCCAATTGTTCGAAGAACTGGCTGGACCAACTTGAGGATCGGCCAGTCGTTTCCAGGAATAAAACACATCGTCCGTAGTCACCTCGCGTCCGGTCCCGTTGGTGAAGCAGGCGTCAGCGTGAAAATAGATGCCTCGTTTGAGTTGGCAGCGGTACGTTTTGCCATCTGCCGAGACGGTGGGAAGCCCGGTGAGTAACAAGGGTTCCAGTTCGTAAGGTCTTTGGAAGTATTTGTATTGCAACAACGTTTCGTAAACTTGAGCAATACAACGACCTTCGGCCGGCGTCGATCCGACGGCTGGGTCGAGCGATTCGGGGCCGGCCGAGAGAATGGGCAGGCGCAAAATTTTCTGGCCTTCGTCGCCGCGAGCAACACCATCGGGACGCGAGCGCTTGATCTCAGCGTCAGCGGGGCTGGCGGCTCGGGGTGCCCGGTCGCAACCAATCAGGCTCAGGGCGCCAGTAATTGCCAAGAGGATCGCCCACGTCCAACGCACCTCTGCCACCGCTGTTTGGGACTCAAGTGAAATTTTCATGGGAAATGAGTGATCGCGGACGATGATGGGTTTGGTCTCAATTTAAGGAATATTCCGGTTTCCCGCTAATCCAGATGGCAGAATTCAATGAAATCCTCTTGGTCAAAGTCGGTGGATTGAAATAGCATGGGAACAGAACGTTTTAACTCAATTATTGGCAAAACCTACTATGCATATATTACTCGCCAGCAGTGAAGTTGTACCGTTCGCCAAAACAGGAGGCTTGGCGGACGTCTGCGGTGCGCTCCCGAGCGAGATTGCCAAGTTGGGTCATGAGGTTAGTGTCTTCATGCCGGCCTTTCGATCGGTCTATCAACATTTGACCAATCCGGAATACCTGCCCCACACTTTGCAGATTCCGTTGGGCAAGAAAATCGTGGAGGGAGGATTAATCCGCAGCAAGTTGCCGGGCACCAACGTAAATATCTACTTCGTCAATCAACAGGACTATTTTCATCGGCACGAGTTGTACGGCGAAAACGGGAATGACTACGAAGACAATTGTGAACGTTTTGCCTTTTTCAGTCGGGGCGTATTGGAATCCATTCGTTTATTGGATTTGTCGGTCGATTTGATTCATTGCAATGACTGGCAAACCGCCTTGATCCCGGCGTTGCTCCAATGTGAGTACCAGGAGAATCCGCGTTATCAGCGACTGGCTAGTTTGTTGACGATCCACAACATGGCGTACCAAGGCAGTTTCTGGCATTGGGATATGTTACTGACGGGGCTGAACTGGAAGTATTTTTCCTGGAAACAGATGGAGCACTACGGTCGATTGAATCTGTTGAAAACGGGAATTGTATTTGCGGATGCGATCAACACGGTCAGCCCGACTTACGCGCGCGAGATTCAAGGACCGGCGCAGGGATGCGGGCTCGATTCGGCACTCCGGCATCGAGCGGATCGGCTGAGCGGAATTCTCAATGGGATTGATACCCATGAATGGAATCCGCGGACCGATCATTACTTGCCCGCAAATTTCCACGGCCCTGGCACGCCGCGCGAGTTGATCTCGGCGGACGCGTTAGCCAGTAAACAATTCTGTAAAACCGAATTGCAAGCGGAGCTGAAATTGCAAGTGGATCCGCAGATTCCGCTGATCGGCATTGTCGGACGCCTCGCTTCGCAAAAAGGTTGGTCGTTGATTTTGCCCGTGATGCGAAAATGGCTGGAGCGATTTCCAGTGCAATGGGCAATCCTGGGAACTGGCGATCCCGATTTTCAACATGTCTTGACCACGTTGCATCGGCAATTTCCCCACCAACTTTCCGTGACGCTCGGGTTTTCGAATGAATTGGCACATCGGATCGAGGCGGGGGCCGACATGTTTGTGATGCCCAGTGAGTATGAGCCGTGTGGATTGAATCAGATGTACAGTATGGCTTATGGGACCGTGCCAGTGGTGCGACGAACAGGTGGGTTGGCCGACACAGTGGTCAATGCGACGAGGGAGACGATCGACAATCGAACCGCCAATGGTTTCAGTTTTGATGAGTTCACACATGCCGGACTGGAAAGTGCTGTGGCCAATGCAGTGAACCTGTACCAGGAAGAACCAGAGACCTGGCGGCAATTGATGTCGGTGGGCATGGCGCGCGATTGGTCCTGGTCAGCCAGTGCCAAAGAATATTGCAAGTTGTACGCGGAAACGCTAAGCCATGCCCAGCATCGAACGCTCAACCACAATTCCTGAATTCATTTTCTGCCAGACGCTGGCGGTTTTGACGGCAGGGAAACGGCCCTCCTATTTGAACGGCCTTCCCGAAATTTCGCCAGATAGTAGGTAGTTCCGATCAAAATTGGTGGGGGTGTTTGAATGTCACGCTGGCGACAACTACAGTAAAATTTGCGAAGTCGAACCCACGTCACGCGATATCGATTTCCTATCCCAGCCTTTTTCACGAGTTACCACACTGTGTCGGACCTTCGCTTTGATCCTGTTTCCAATCAGTGGGTGGCGTTCGCGCGCAATCGACAGGAACGCCCGATGGAGTTCATTCCGCTGGAGCAAATTCGGCAACAGTTAATGTGCCCGTTTTGCATTGGCAATGAAGATGAAACGCCGCCACATACAGCGCTCTATCGCCAGGATGGCTCCCAAGTCGGTCCCCAGGATGAGATGGAACAATGGACTGTGAGAGTGGTGCCCAACAAATACCCCTCGTTTCGAGCGCTTAACTGCGACATGGACGAAAAGCCTGTTTCGGTATCCGCAACCGGCCCCTACCAAGCCGTGAGTCGGCCCGGCGTCCAGGAATTAATCATCCCGACTCCGCGCCATGTTACCTCGATTAGTGAGTTGAATGAGGCGGAATTGCTGGTTTCATTTCGAGCCTACCAAGATCGTGTGCGTTATTTGGAATCAATCGAATCGATCAAGCACGCGATGCTGTTTATGAATTGCCGATCGAGTGCGGGGGCTTCGCTAAGCCATATTCATACTCAACTGATCGGCTCGCCGATTATCAGCGATCAATTATTGGGTCGTAAGCAACGCAACGAGCAACATGTGTTGGAGCATGGCCAGCCATTGTTGGAATCGTTGGCGAACTGGGAGTCGCAGCAACAGGTGCGGATGGTCTTTCAGTCGGACCATTTTTTTGTGTTTTGCCCGTTTGCCAGTCGTTTTCCCTTTCAGATTTGGATCGTGCCGAAACATTCCCAACGGAAATTCGTCGATTGCCCGCATCAAATGCGCGATGAACTGGCGCGCAATTGCCGATGGTTAATTGCCCAGATCGAGGAATTGCTGGAATCGCCCGGCTACAATCTGTTATTGCACCAAGCCCCATTCTCATTGGCAGCCAACGATCATTGGTATTTTGAAATCTTGCCCCGGCTGACGCGACCGGCGGGTTTCGAATGGGGGACCGATATCTGGGTAAACCCGGTCGCCCCCGAAACTGCCGCCAAACGACTGCGCTTGAAATAAGGGTTGGCATGGGTTGCCAGCCACTGGCCGGCCCCGCGTTATCCTGCGGCCGAAGCTGTATTGATCAGGCAAACTATGCAGGATCTGACCGTTCGGCGATCTGTCATTGTCGCAACATTTTTTCCTGAGACGACAATTTCATCTACTCGAATACGGTAAAAACGGTAAAACTGTAGCTTTCCGATTGTCGAACCAGATTGGCAGCCGAAACTAACTTTGTTTCGCTTCAGCGGTGCGGCACCATTTTATTCGTCCCAACCAATAAAGAACTGGCAGTCGCGTTTTGCGCCGACCCTTTTGCCCGTGAATCCGATGACTATACCCGAAATTCAATTGTGCCTGGTTTTGCATAATCACCAACCGGTCGGAAACTTTGACGGAGTTTTTGAAGCCGCTTACCAGGACAGCTATTTGCCGTTTCTGGATTTGTTCGAGTCGTTCACGGAGCTGAAAATTTCGTTGCACACCAGCGGACCGCTGATGATGTGGCTCCAGAAAAATCATCCGGACTATATCAGTCGCCTGGCTCAATTGGCCGAGGCCGGTCGGGTTGAAATTATCGGCGGAGCGTTCTACGAACCGATACTGCCGATGATTCCGCAACGCGATCGCATCGGACAGATCCAACGATTTTCGAATTGGTTGGAAAAACTGGTCAGCCCGAATGTGCAGGGTATGTGGATGCCCGAGCGGGTGTGGGAATCACAATTGGTTAGTTCGCTGGACGCCGCCGGGATCAAGTACACCGTCCTGGACGATTTTCACTTTCGCCGCGCTGGATTGACCAACGAGCAACTCACCGGATATTTCATCGTGGAAGACGAGGGCCGAATCGTCCGCGTGTTCCCCGGTAGCGAACAGTTGAGATACTTGATTCCCTTTGCGGCACCCGCAGAGACCATTGATCACTGCCGCCAATTGGCCGCCCAGGCACCCGGCAGCGTCGTCGTGTTTGGTGACGATGGCGAAAAATTTGGGACTTGGCCCGAGACTAAAAAACATGTTTACGAAAATGGCTGGTTGAGAAATTTCTTTCAGGCTTTGACGGACAACCGCGAGTGGTTAAAAACATCGACGTTGCGCGAGGCCATTGAATCGACTCCGCCCCAAGGAAAAATCTATCTGCCCGATGCCAGCTATCGCGAAATGATCGAATGGGCCATGCCGGTCGAGCGACAACAAGAACATGACACACTGGTACATGAACTGGAACACGACGCGCGTTGGCCGCGAATCAAACAATTCATGGCGGGCGGGTTTTGGCGAAATTTCAAAGTCAAGTATCCGGAAACCAATCAGATGTACGCCCGGATGATGTACGTCAGCCGGTTGTTGGAACAAGCGCAGGACCACGGTTGCGCCCAACCGGTATTGGATGCCGCTGAAGACCATCTCTACCAAGGCCAATGCAATTGTTCCTATTGGCACGGAGCGTTCGGCGGAATTTATTTGCCGCATTTGCGGAACGCGGTTTACGAACATTTGCTGACCGCCGAAACGCTCCTGGAACGGGCGCTCGGCCGACCGCCCGAATGGGTCGAGGCGACCTCGGCGGATTATGATTTCGACGATCGAAACGAAGTCCGATTGGCCAATGACAAAATAGTAACCTGGATTTCGGGATCGCAAGGAGGTCAGATTTATGAATTGGATATTCGTGCGATCAGCCATAATTTGAATGCCACCCTGCAGCGCCGGCCCGAACTGTATCACGACAAAGTACGGGCTGGAGCCAACGCCTCCAGTGACGGCGCGGCCAGCATTCACGATCGTGTGGTCTTCAAACAAGCGGGTTTGGAGCAGCGCTTGCATTATGATTTGCGGATGCGAAACAGCTTGATTGACCACTTTCGTGATGAGAATATTGATGCTGCAGCGATCCAGGAAGGACGCGTGGAAGAACGCGGCGATTTCGCCGATGGGGCCTATTTCCCAACGGTTCGGCGGAAACCCAATCGGGTCCAGGCGATGTTGGTGCGATCGGGAAACGCCTGGGGAATCCCGCTAAAAATCACCAAAGGAATCACTCTCAACGCTGGCAGTGAGTCGTTGGAGATCGCCTACCTGATCGAGAATTTGCCCACCGACCGAACATTCCATTTTGGAGTGGAGTTCAATTTCGCCGGCTTGCCGGATGGACAGGAAGACCGGTTTTTCAGCGACGCGGACGGCAACAAATTGGGTCAGTTGGGCGCAATTTTGAACTTGGAAAATACGCAGCGGCTGCGACTGACGGATGGCTGGTTGGGGCTGGCCGTGGAATTGGAAACCGACCAACCCAGCGGAATCTTTGCCTATCCAGTGCAAACGGTTTCCCAATCGGAATCCGGTTTCGAACTCGTTCATCAGTCCGTGGCCGTTGAGCCCCATTGGACAATCCAAGCCGATGAACAAGGCCGCTGGGCGATGCGAATGAAGTTATCGCTGTTGACCCCCTCAACCGGTGAGAAATTTTTTTCCACTGACCGGCTGTTAGCAAGTTTTGAAAATTAGCCTTCGATCAAAAACGTATAGCGGTTTTCCGTTTAACGGCCAGCCGCAGACGCACTAAACCAATCTTCAATCAAAACGTTCGATCACAACGTTTAACGGCAAGCCGCAGGCGAAGTAAACTGGCGCAGCCAGTTCACACAACATTCTCGCCGGATCCTTCGACTACTTGATCCCTTCCAGTTGTTTCACTTCGATCCAACTGGCAGCGTTCGGTTGGTGGAACACCCGATGCGTGGCCGGTTTGAAATCTTCCGCGGTCGCTTTGAAGATGTTGTCGACATATTTTTGTGGATTGCGATCGATCAACGGAAACCAGGTGCTTTGAATCTGCACCATGACGCGATGGCCGGGTTTAAAAGTATGGCAGATATCCTGCAGCGGTAAATTAACGTCCGTGACTTCGCCCGGTACGAAGGGCGCGGGCTTTTCATAACTGTTACGGAACCGGCCGCGCATCACTTCACTGCGAACCATCAGTTGAAATCCGCCAAAATCCAGACCAGGTTCTGAACCTTCGACAAACGGATGGTCAGCCGGAAAGACATCGATTAATTTGACTACCCAGTCGGCATCGGATTCGCTCGTCGAAACCGCCAAGTGGGCCAACAGATCACCGGTTAATAGCCATTCGGCTGTAAGCGGTTCGCTTTGGAACACCAATACATCGTCTCGTTCCGCGGCAAATCGTTGGTCATCGGACATATATTCGCGCGGCGTGAATTGCAGGCGTATGTCTTCCCGTTTGCGATAGGGAACTGGATCGGCAGGATCGCTGACGAATTCCGTAAACGGTTTTTCGTTTTCGACCGGGGGTTGAATCGAAAGCTGTTTTCCATCGCGCAAATAATGTCGGACGGTTTGAGCTTCGGCGGGCGGCCACTTTTCGAAACCGCGCCATTTATGAATGCCGGTGTCGAACATCAGCGCTTCATATTTTGGCAGCTCGCCGAGTCCTTTGAGGAAATACCGAAAAAACGGGGCTTCAACCTCACGTTGATAGAATCCGGAAACGTTTTCGCCAAATGAGACTTTCCCGACAACTTGATTGGCTCCGGCAATATAGGCCCAATCGCCGTGACTCCAGGGGCCCATGACGATGATGTTGAACATGTCGGGATTGTTCTTTTCCAGCGTCCGATAAATGTTCAGCGGTCCGTACAGATCTTCGGCATCAAAAAAACCTCCGACCGTCATCACGTTGGTTTTTACGTTTTTCAGATGCGGTAAGATACTCCGTTTTTGCCAGAACTCGTCGTAGTTGCAATGTTCGACCAACTCCTGCCAAAAGAAATTGTCTTTGTCGAACAACTTGCCGGCCTGGCTCATCGGTCCGAGGCTCATATTAAAATTCCAGCCATCCTGCGACGTGGGATTCAGGGAGCGATACCACTGTTTCGACGTCGGGCCATTGTGTTGATAGCCAAACGTGGAGGTAGCGATGAAATAGGATTGCAGGTAGGCACCGTGGTGGTGAAAGTCATCAAAAAAGAAATCCGAGATCGGGGCCTGAGGCGAGGCAGCTACCAGCGCAGGATGGTGTTCCGCGAGCGCAGCGGCCGAATAGAAACCGGGATAGGAAATTCCCCAAATACCAGCCTTGCCATTATTGTTCGGCACGTTTTTCAACAGCCAATCAATCGTGTCATACGTGTCCGAGCTCTCATCGATTGGCAATGCGCCGGCCACATGCGGGCGCATGTTGTCGTACTTGCCTTCCGACATCCAGCGACCCCGCACGTCTTGATGGACAAAGATATATTTTTCGGCTTCCATCGTCGGTGATGGCCCGATCCGATTGTCGTATTGGTCGGCAGCATAGGGTTGAGTGCTGTAGGGAGTCCGGTTCATCAGAAACGGATAGGTTTCCGCGGTATCGCGCGGTGCATAAATGGTCGTATGCAGCTTGATCCCATCCCGCATGGGAATCAAGGCGATGGTCTTCTGATAGTTTTCAGGAATGAAATTCGGCGGCAGCTGTTGCGCTTTGGCGGCCAATGAGCCGAGGAGTGCGATCGCACAAAAAAGTCCGCAGGCAACGGTCCGGACGACAAGCCTATCAGTGGTATTTCGCATGATTGATTTCCAGTTGTCATGTTTGAACAAACTGGATTTTAACCACGGCGCAGCCAACTTTCATAGCCATCGCCACCGGCGGTACAATCTACCGAAGACTGACCCGAGAATTGCCCGCCCACGCGTGAAGCGCGGTTTAGGGGAAGATTTTCAACTGTGAGCCTTCCGACAGAATCGCAAATAGATCGACAGCATCGGTGGCCGACAAGCCGATACAACCCGCGTGGCCATCGACCGTCTCATCGGTAACTGCGTGGATACACAGCGATCCCGAGAGGCCAATCCAGTGCGGACCATATCCGTTTTCCTTTGTGCCCGGTGGATAATCGACTCCGTTGGAATCGCGCCACGCGTGGCCGGTTTCGGACTTGAGCAGGACTTCAAAAGTCCCCGGTTTGGGCTCGCCGGAAATACCGACTCGAATCGAAAACCGTCCGGCGTACATATCATCCAGGAACAAGGTCAACACCCGCGAACTGAGTTTGATTTCAGCCTGGAAGGGGCCGTTAATCTGTTTCAACGTGGTGCCCGGTGGTACTTGAATCGGATTCGGCAGTCGGCTTTGATTGACATTGAAGATCAGTTGCGCCGGCACGTTCCATTTGGCAGCTACGTCAGTCAACGACTCGTTGGCGTTGAGTGTATAGGGTTGCGAGACGAGTTGATCTTCTTCCGAAAAAATGACTTTGCCCGCCAACGCATCGAGGTAGCCAATCAATCGTTGACGTTGAGGACCGGTCAGTGTTTCGTCGCGATAAAATCGCGTCAATAACTGCAACGCCGTGCGGAATTCCTCCGCTTCAATTAATTGATCGGCTTTGGGCCACACAGTTTTAATGGTCAATTGGTCGAAATTGGGTTGCGGACTGGCGGTTCGCACGGACGAATCGAATTGAGCATCAAAACCCTTGCCGCCGTCCATGGTCTTCTTTTGATCCGGGGTGTCGGCACCGGCCAATTTGTTGACTGACGGACCGAAGTCGGAAGTCGAGGTTCCAATCGGAGCGGCTTTGGCCGGCGCTGAGGGAGGGAGTGTCGTGGATACAGGAACATTAGTGTCGGGGCGGAGTGTCGAAGGGTTGGCGACGAACGAATTCCCTCCAGCGACAAATGAATTGTCCGGTGCCTGGGGTTGAGTCTGCAATGCGTTGATCAGGCCTTGATCGCGGGAGGGATTAACCAGCTCCCGCTGAGCAATTTGGGAACCGGATCCGGACGACGCCGGGCCGCCGTTCAGCGGGCTGTTGACCAACGGCTGAACCGGAGGGTTGGTACCCCCGGCAAACTCATTGCCGGCTGTTTGGTTTGAAGGGTACTGGATCGATTGAATGTTATTTTGCGTGGTGGCAACTACCGGAAGTCGATCATTATTTGGCGTGCCTGGAGGTGCAGTGCTCGGTGTTGATGGAAATTTTGGCGGCTGGATGGCTGGAGCGGAGGGCGCGGTTGGAAAATGGCTGGCAATGTCGAGACTTCCTGCGCCGGGTAGTTTGGGGTTGGCAGCAGGAACCGAACCAGGGCTTGTTCCAGAGAGTAACGGGACGTCCAATTTCGAGGGAAGTTCACCGAGTGGCGGGACGCTGAGTTGGCTCAGACCCTCCGAGATATTGATATCCGGAATTTGACTGGGGTCAATTTCCGGAGCAGGCGTTAAAGAAATTTGATACAGCCCGAACGAGAGCCCGAGCAAGATCACGGCGATTGCGGTATTTTTCAATGAGTGCATTTCAGTCTTCCCTGCCCAAACGTAAGACAAACCTCAGGCTTGCCGAAGCGATCAAAAACTCCACCATCCAATATCACGGACCACCCTCTAACCAACCGCCGAGTAACATGAACGACGAATTTGACGATGACACGATCGAGTGTTCGCAATGTGGCGAATCGTTTTACGATGACTCGCCCAGCTGCCCTCATTGTGGACATTATCCAACCGCTGCGGATCGTTCCCGATTCCCAGTCTGGTTTCGCGGGGTCGTGATCGTTCTGATTCTCGCGATGTTACTGCCGTTTTTATTGGTTTTGTGGAAATCTCTGACCACCGAATGATCCGACATTTCGGGGAGACTATCAGTATTTTCCCAGTTGGCGTAGATCAATCCGCGATCGCTCCGCCCGATAGCTAGCTAGTGCTGGCCGGCAAAACCGCTGGGGACGAGTTGAGCGGTTTAAGCACACGAATTTGCCGAGTGGGCCTATCTATTTAGACAAGCCGCAGAAGGAGATTCACCAACGCTCTGCTACATAATAAATTTCGAGTTGGAGAAATCAGCCGCCGGGCGATCGCCTGGGCTGTTAAACATCTGGGGTTGTAGCGAGATTGGATTGCGCAGGTTTTATCCCGATAGGGATTCAAGCGATTAGACGGTGGTTGAGCGCAGTGACACCACCGGAACCGCTTCGAAGATTGCGCATCGACCCGGAAAGGGTCGCAGCTCTGCGACCCTTTCCGTGTCGACGGGGCGATTGCAGCCTACCGGAGGTGCGCAGCTTTGCTGCGACCTCCAGCTAATGGCTGCAATCCCTTTCGGGATGAAACTCAAATCTTGCGGCACAATTTTTGAACGAATGGAAATCTCGAAACCATCAGCCGACCCCAAATTTTTAGCAGCCCAGCGATCGCCCCCGGTTTTTTCAAAGTAACCGGACGATGGCGCGTTCCGGCTAATCCGAAATCTCCGGGCTTATTGTCTATTGTCTATTGTCGCTCGCCCTGGCTGCCAATGGGATTGGCTTTCAATTTTTGGCGAATGGATTTCAGACGCTCTTGAAGTTCGCTTTCGAAACCTCGATTGACTGGCTGGTAATACTCGCGGTCCACACCGAGGTAGTCTTGGCTGGCGACGCCATCGGCTTCTTCGTGGGAATACTGATAGCCAGTTCCGGCACCGAGCCTACCGGCCTCGCGGTAGTGGCTGTCGCGGAGATGTTTGGGGACCGGCAACACCCGTTGCTCGCGCACGTCGTGGCGGGCGGCCGAGATCGCCATCGTCGCGGCATTGGATTTGGGCGCACAAGCCAAATAGGTCACGGTTTGCGACAGCGTCAATTGACATTCCGGCAACCCGATCTGTTCACAGGCTGCTGAGCAAGCGACGGCCAAGAGCAGCGCCTGCGGGTCAGCATTGCCGACGTCTTCACTGGCCAGAATAATCAGCCGCCGGCAGAGGAACCGCACATCTTCGCCTCCTTCCAACATGCGGGCCAGCCAATAAAGTCCGGCATCGGGATCACTTCCTCGAATGCTTTTGATCAACGCACTCACACAATCGTAATGTTCTTCGCCGGTTCCGTCGTATTGAAACGCTCGACTGCCGGCCGCGGCGCGAAATGAATTGGCGTCCAAGGTAAGTCCAGCACTTGACGCACCGGCGACGATCACAGCCGTTTCCAGAATCGATAGTGCTTTGCGTGCATCCCCATCGGATGCAGCAGACAGAAAATCAAGTCCCTCGGAAGTCACCGAGATGGAGTGCTTGCCCAAACCACGTTCACGATCCGCCAGAGCGCGGTGAATGACGGTTTCCAGCTCGGCGCGTTCCAAGGGCACGAACTGAAACAGATGACTGCGGCTGACGAGCGCGCCATTGACGGAAAACGAGGGATTCGAAGTGGTCGCTCCAATCAGCACGACGACTCCGTTCTCAACGTCGTCGAGAAGTGCGTCTTGTTGGGCCCGGTTAAAGCGATGAATCTCGTCGATGAATAACACGGTCCCCTGCCCTGTCGCGGCCAACGTCTCGCGGGCGATTTGCAAAACTTCGCGGAGCTCTTTCACGCCGTGCATGATGGCACTCAATTGAGCGAACTCGCGTTTGGTTTCCGTGGCCAGCAGCTGCGCCAAAGTAGTTTTTCCGGTGCCTGGCGGACCGAAAAAAATGACCGAACCCAATCGGTCGGCCTCGACTAACTGCCGTAATAGTTTGCCTGCTCCCAGAAAATGTTGTTGCCCGACAAACTCGTTCAAATTGCGCGGGCGCAGACGAGCCGCCAGGGGTTTGGCAGATTCGCGATTGAGCGCTTCAGATTTTTCAAACAATGACATGGGTCGAGCCGACTATAGGGAGTTGAAATAACAACAGGTTGCAACTAAATTATCAAGTGATCGGTACCGCGAAGGAGACCGGTGAATCCGTCCGTTGCCGATCCGTGCGATGGCTACCAGCTTAACTCTACCAAAAAAATTCATGGCCAATACAACCCGAAACAAGACCTCTCGCTGTGTCATGGCGCGCATCATGCGACAACGCGTAACGTATCAAAAAAATTTTGGCTTGGGCAAATTCAAAACCTGGCCAGCCGCCGAGGCCGCCGCTCAGAAATGGTTGAAACAGATTAAACGGGAACTCCCTCCCTCCGCTGATCCTGTGGGGCGGATGAGCAAACGTAATCAATCCGGAATTGTCGGTATTTTCCCCCGCATTGATCGCTTTCAAAGTGCCATTGCCACGATCGATTATTGCCGCTGGGGCAGTCGTTGGCCGGGCTGCCCGCTGAAAGGTGGCATTGGTTTTTCGACAAATCGGTACGGCGAAGACGACGCTTTTGCTTTGGCGTGGCTGGCCCGAGAATACCGGACCGTGGATCGGGATTGGCTCGAGCGGAAATTGAATTCGTTTCGACGAACCAGGAAATACGCTGAAATCCTGGCCCAGAAAAGAATCGTTTTTGTGGACCAATAAAGTTAACGGTCGATTGTTGTGGCGGTTCAAAAGTGACACAATGTACCGAGACCAACTTATCTCCAACGAGTGTCGTAATGATTCAGGCTAAAACGATTCTGGTCGTCGATGACGATGACATCCTCCGCAATCGATTGGAGAAAGCGTTTACCAAACGCGGTTGGCAAGTTTTTGTCGCCAACGGTTACCAAACAGCCATCGAACAGGCGCAAACACATCAACCCGATCGCGCGGTCCTGGATCTAAAAATGCCAGGACTCACTGGCTTGGATGTGTTGCGCGAAGTGCGCGCCGTCTCTCCGGGCACGAAATGCGTGATTTTGACCGGCTATGGTAGCATTACCAACGCGGTCGAAGCGGTGAAGTTGGGTGCGGTAGGCTATGTTACCAAGCCCGCCGATGCCGATCAGGTGTTGTCGGCGTTTGAAGAACACGGCAGCGGAACTGCGACACCGGACTTCCCCCCTCCGTCGTTAGCCGTCGCGCAATGGGACCACATTCAGCGAGTCCTCGCCGACGCCAGCGGCAACATTTCCGAAGCCGCCCGCCGCTTGGACATTCCCCGCCGAACCTTGCAGCGAAAATTGAAAAAGAACGCGCCATAAAGAAAGCGCCATAAAGAACGCGCCATTCCAGACCCGCCCACAAACGCGAGTCTCTAAAGGTTTTATGTTTACCGGCCAGCCGCAAGCGACCCCAACAGCCGCAGGCTCAACAAAACGTTTAACGGCAAGCCGCAGGCGAACTCAAAAGCCGCAGGCTCAACAAACGTTTAACGGCCAGCCGCAGGCGAGTTCACAACAGAAAATTTATCAGCCAGCCACAATCGCCGCTGCACCCGACCGAAGTCGATCAACACCCGCCGACTGGCAAAAGTCCGATCCCACTCCCTCCGGCCAATCACACCACGTAATCACAACGTGTCCAGCGGACTCTGCACCCCCGTCACGCCTAACGTACTGACATGGGTGTAGATCATCGTCGTTCTGACATCGGTATGTCCGAGCAATTCCTGGATCGTGCGAATGTCCTTGCCGGATTCCAGCAAATGCGTGGCAAAACTATGACGCAGCGCATGGCAACTGGCGCGCTTGTTGATTCCGGCCGCGCGTACGGCCGACGTGACTCCCTTTTGGACCGAACTGTCGTGGACATGATGCCGACGAAGCTGATTCGTATCGTCCCTTAAATCGCCATCGGCTTCCCGAGGTCGCTGGTCACGCGACAATCGGTTTGCCGGAAACAGGTACTGCCAAGCCAGTTGACGACCGGCCGAATGATCTTTCTCATTCATCGCATAGGGCAGCCAAACCCAGCCGGCCCCCATCACCAGATCATTGGCATGTTGCTGTCGCACGAACTCCACTTGATTCGTAAGATGCGGGGCCAGTTTTTTGGGCAGCGGCACCAGGCGGTCCTTTTCTCCTTTGCCGTCCCGAATCATGATCTGCTGCCGCTCGAAATCCAAGTCCTTGACTCGCATTCGGCACGCCTCCATTAATCGCATGCCGGATCCATACATCAACCCAGCCATGATTTGAAACGGACCTTCCGGAATGGCACATAAAACTCGCCGCACCTCATCGATCGAAAGGACCACCGGCAGCCGTTCCGGTTTCTTCGCCCATACAGCATCGAAAGTGATTTCGAGCTGGAGTACCTGTTTGTAAAGAAACAGGAGTGCCGAAAGGGCTTGGTTCTGCGTGCTGGCCGCAACTTTGCGACTGACCGCCAAATGGGTGAGGAATTCATTAACAGCGGGGCTGGCAAGAGCACTGGGATGTTGCCACTGGCCGGTTTTCTCGTGGTGAAATTTGAGAAACTCGGTAATCCAGCGCAGGTACGCCTCCTCGGTCCGAATCGAATAATGCCGAAGTCGCAGGGCGTCCCGAACGCCGTCGAGAAGTTTGGGTGAACTGGCCATTGTTCCTATCCTTGTCAAATTAAGGGTTATATACAGACGTCCGTATAATCCCGGATTATACGGAATTCCGTATATTTCTCAAACGCTAAACTCGTTATGCACCGTAATAGAGAAAAAAATTGACAATCTACGAAAAAACGGTTATCTTCCTTGCAGGGAATTCAAACCCGGCGTTCGGGTATATACAGCGTTCCGTATAATAATTGTTCATCGACGACAAATCAAAGAATCGTCGGCAGTGTTGAGGGTTGACTTCCATTGCAGAAAGTTGCGCGGTCGATTGATGCAATGACTTTGCTCGGTCGATTCGTACGCTGACTATTCTCGGTCGACTGGCGCGTGGATCTTTCTCGGTCGACTCCGCCACCGCCTATGTAACCGCTTGACATCTTGACTCTACGGAATGGTGACTTCGACTGCCGAAGATTGCTCGGTCCCGCCCAATCCGGTATACTGGCTCCAGCACTCGGCACGTGGCTGAGCGTCCGCTGAATGATGCAACGTCGCGATGAACAATACGATGCAACCCAGTGGCGGCATTCCTTTTCTTTCACGATCAAATCGACCGTGGCCACGGGCTGATCGTTAACGTTCATCGACTCTTGCGCTCATGCGTTGTAATTGACATACGCCCTGAACTTTGTCACTGACTATTGCTCGGTCTTATCGGTTGCTCGGTCGCATTCTTGCTCGGTCGAACTGTTGCTCGGTCGAATTGCTGCTCGGTCGAATTGCTGCTCGGTCGAACAAGGTGCTCGGACGAACAAGGTGCTCTTGCGGA